>CANQPG010000001.1 GCA_947625705.1 uncultured Peptococcaceae bacterium
GACGGTCATCGGCGACACGAACGAGACCGGCACCACCGTCACCTTCATGCCGGACGGGCTGATCTTTGAAACGCTGGAATTCAGCGACGAGGTTTTGGCCAACCGCCTGAGGGAGCTTTCGTTCCTGAACAGCAGCGTCACCATTATTATGGAGGACGAGCGCGAGGGCGGCAAACGTTCCGTCTGGCACCACGAGGGCGGCATCACCGACTTCATCGCCTATCTGAACCGCACCAAAGAGCCGATCCACCCGGTGCTGTACTTCCAGGGCGAGCAGGAGCAGGTGCAGGTGGAAATTGCCCTGCAATACAACGACGGCTATGCCGAAAATATCGCCTCCTACGCCAACAATATCCGCACCATTGAGGGCGGCACGCATGAGATGGGCTTCAAGACGGCGCTGACCCGCGTCATTAACGACTTTGCCAAGAAGCTGAACTTCCTGAAGGACAAGGACGCCAAGCTCTCCGGCGACGACGTGCGCGAGGGCTTGACGGCGGTCATCAGCGTGAAGGTGCGCGAGCCGCAGTTTGAGGGCCAGACCAAGACCAAGCTGGGCAATTCCGAGGTGAAAGGTATCACCGACAAGATTTTGGCCGAAGCGCTGGCCAATTATCTGGAGGAAAACCCGCAGAAAGCCAAGCTGATCATCGACAAAACGGTGCGCGCGGCACGGGCGCGCGAGGCGGCGCGGAAAGCCCGCGAGCTGACCCGCAAGCAGAACGTGCTGGAAAAAACGTCGCTGCCCGGTAAACTCGCCGACTGCTCGGTGAAAGACCCGGCGTTCTCCGAGCTGTTCCTGGTGGAGGGCGATTCCGCCGGCGGCTCCGCCAAACAGGGACGCGACCGCCGCACGCAGGCCGTGCTCCCCTTACGCGGCAAAATTCTGAACGTGGAAAAGGCGCGGCTTGACCGCATGCTGAGCAGCGAGGAAATTAAAAACATGATCACCGCGATGGGCACGGGTATCAGCGACGACTTTGATATCACCAAGGCGCGGTATCACAAGGTCATCATCATGACCGATGCCGACGTTGACGGCGCCCACATTATGACGCTGCTTTTAACGTTCTTCTTCCGTTATATGCCGCAGCTGATCGAAGAGGGCTATGTCTACGTGGCGCAGCCGCCGCTTTTCGGCGTTAAATCCAAGCGCAGCAAGGAACACGTCTACATCTACGACGAGGTGGCGCTGGAAAAATTCTTCGCCGATAAAAAGCGCGAAAACTACGGCATACAGCGCTATAAAGGCTTGGGCGAGATGAACGAGGACGAGCTTTGGGAGACCACGATGAACCCGGAAAACCGCACGCTGGTGCAGGTGACGATCGACGACGCGGTATACGCCGACGAGACGTTCTCCATGCTGATGGGCGACCAGGTGGCGCCGCGCCGCGAGTTTATCGAGAACAACGCCAAATACGTTGACGACTTGGATATCTAAGAGAGGAGGAGCGATCAACCATGAGTGAGATTTACAACAGCGGCAACATCAAGCGCAGCGAGATCAGCCACGAAATGCGCTCCGCCTATCTGCGGTATTCGATGAGCGTGATCGTGGGGCGCGCGCTCCCCGATGTGCGCGACGGCTTAAAGCCGGTGCACCGCCGTATTCTTTATGCGATGTACGAGCAGGGCGTGACGCCCGACAAGCCGTATAAAAAATCCGCCCGTTCCGTCGGCGATATCATGGGTAAATATCACCCGCACGGCGACTCGGCCATTTACGACTCGCTGGTGCGTATGGCGCAGGATTTCTCCATGCGCTATCCCTTTATCGACGGCCACGGCAACTTCGGCTCGATCGACGGCGACAGCGCCGCCGCTATGCGTTACACCGAGGCGCGTCTGCAAAAATTCGCGCTGGAGATGATGCGCGACATCGACAAGGACACCGTCGATTTTATGCCCAACTATGACGGCGAGGAGCAGGAGCCGACGGTGCTGCCCGCGGTGGTGCCGAACCTGTTGGTGAACGGTTCCTCCGGTATCGCCGTCGGCATGGCCACCAATATACCCACGCACAACCTGACGGAGGTCTGCGACGGTATCTGCGCCCTGCTCGACAACCCGGAAATTGAAATTGACGAGCTGATGCACTACATCAAAGGGCCGGACTTCCCCACCGCCGGGCTGATCCTCGGCACCGACGGCATTAAGGACGCCTACCGCACCGGGCGCGGCGCCATCAAAATGCGCGCCAAGACGCATATCGAGGTGACGGCGCGCGGCAAGCAGCGCATTGTGGTGACCGAGCTGCCCTATCAGGTGAACAAGGCGCGGCTGATCGAGAAAATTGCCCAGCTGGTGCGCGACAAGCAGATCGAGGGGATCACCGAGCTGCGCGACGAGACCAGCCGCGACGGCGTGCGCGTGGTCATCGAACTGAAATCCGACGCCGTGGCGCAGGTCATCTTGAACCGGCTTTACAAGCACACGCAGATGCAGGACACGTTCGGCGCCATCATGATCGCGCTGGTGGACGGCGAGCCGAAGCTTTTAAACCTGAAGCAGATTTTGGAATGTTACGTCAACCACCAGAAGCAGGTCGTCACCCGGCGCAGCCGCTTTGAGCTGGCGCGCGCCCAGGAACGCGCCCACATTCTGGAGGGCTTGAAAATCGCCATCGACTACATCGACGAGGTGGTGGCCACGATCCGCAACGCCGCCAATCCCGAGGAGGCGCGCACCAAGCTGATGGAGCGCTTCGGCCTTTCGTTCAAGCAGGCCAGCGCGATTTTGGAAATGCGGCTGCGGGCTTTGACCGGCCTGGAGCACGGCAAGATCGACGCGGAATACGCCGAGCTGATCAAAACCATCGCCTATCTGGAGCAGGTGCTTTCCAGCGAGCGCATGGTGCTGGGCATTATCAAAGAGCAGCTTATCCAGCTGAAGAATAAATTCGGCGATGACCGCCGCACCACCATTGTCGGCGACGAGGGCGAGATGAGCGACGAGGACTTGATCGCCGAGGAAGACATGGTTATTACCATCTCCCACGCGGGCTACATCAAGCGGCTGAACCTGAACACCTATCGCCAGCAGCGGCGGGGCGGGCGCGGCGTCACCGGCATGACGACGCGCGACGAGGACTTTGTGGAGCAGATGTTTATCGCCTCCACCCACGATTATCTGCTGATCTTCACCAGCCGCGGGCGCTGCTTCCGCCTGAAAGTGCATGAGATACCCGAGGTGAGCCGCACGGCGCGCGGCTCGGCGCTTGTCAACCTGCTGGCGCTGGAGGGCGGCGAGAAGCTGCGCACCGTTATCCCGATCAAGAGCTTCGACCAGGGCGGCTATCTGGTGATGGCCACCCGCGCCGGTATCGTGAAGAAAACGGCGCTGGATCAGTACCACAGCCGTAACAATGGCATTATCGCTCTTTCGCTGGACGATGACGACGATTTGATCGCCGTTATGCTGACCGACGGCAATTCCGACCTGATGCTTTCCACCGCCGCCGGTCTGGTTATCCGCTTCAGCGAAACGGACGTGCGGCCGATGGGGCGCGTGGCGCGTGGCATGAAAGGCATTACGCTTAATGCGGGCGACGAGCTGGTGGCGATGACCAAGGCCGAGGAGATGAGCTATCTGATGGTCGTCTCCGAAAAGGGCTTCGGCAAGCGCACCCCGCTCTCCCTGGAGAATTACCGGCGGATCACCCGCGGCGGCAAGGGCGTCCATACGCTGCGCTGCAATGAGAAGACCGGCCGCTTGGTGGCCGCGATGAATGTGAAAGACGGCGACGAGCTGATGCTGATCACCAAGGGCGGCATCATTATCCGCATCAACACCAGCGACGTTTCCGAACAGGGTCGCATGACGCAGGGCGTGACGCTGATCAATCTGGGCGAGGACGACCAGGTGATGGACGTGGCGCGCGTGATGACCAAGGAGGAGGAGCCGGACAGCGCGAAAAACGCCGCCCAGCAGGTACCGGACGACTCCGTGGCTCCCGCGCAGCTTGGCTTAAAGCAGGAGATCGACGATACGGCGGAGGAAGCGCGCCAGATCTCGCTGCTGCTGGAACGCGCCGAGGCCGACCAGAAAGATAAAGACAAATAATTTGACTGCACAATATAAAAGAGACATACCGCCTGGTATGTCTCTTTTTGGTTCGTTTGCAGTTTAGGCGCGGGCAATTTCGGCCACCAGCGCCGGTATCTCCTGCACGTCATGGGCGATATATGAGGCTTCGCTCAATTCGTCCGCCGTGCCGTAGCCATAAGCGCAGCCGATAGCGGGCAAATTATGCGCCGCCGCCACCGCCATATCATGCCGCCGGTCGCCGATCATCACATAATCGCCGGGGTAAGCCGCCGCAATTTGCGGGAAAATTTCGGCCTTGGTCAGCCAGCCGCAGGCCTCCGCGCAGTAACAGGCGGTGAAATAATCGTCCAAATGAAACGCCGCCCGGTGTGCCGCCAGATATGCCCGCTTGCAGTTGCTGAGCAGGAACAGCCGGTGCCCCGCCGCCTTAAGGTCACGCAGCACTTCCGCCGCGCCGGGATAAAGCCGCGCCTGCCCGGCCTTGATGGCCGCCACCATGCCCTCGCCCACCGTTTGGCTGGCGCTCTGCTGCTGCTCCTCCGCCAGATCGGGCGCAAAGGTATGCCACATTTCCGGTGCGGGCAAGCCCAGCCAGCTGCCGATCTCGGCGTCCGTTGCCGTAAGCGGCGGCAGCAGCCCCTCGCGCTCAAGCTCCGCACAGGCGGCGCGGAACGCCGGGGCGTAGATCAGCAGGCAGTTATGCAGCGTGCCGTCGTAATCAAACAGCAGGTTCATCGGGCGGCCTCGATATCGTGCAGCAGGTTGACCATTTCCAGCGCCGAAAGGGCGCAATCATAGCCCTTGTTGCCCACCTTGGTGCCCGCGCGCTCGATCGCCTGCTCGATATTCTCGCAGGTCAAAACGCCGAACAGCACGGGGAGGCCGCTTGCCAGCCCCACCTGGGCGATACCTTTCGAGACCTCGGCGCAGACGTACTCATAATGCCCGGTGTTGCCGCGGATCACCGCGCCCAGGCAGATGATGGCGGCATAGCGCCCGGTCTGCGCCATTTTTTGGGCGGCCAGCGGTATCTCAAACGCGCCCGGCACCCAGGCCAGCTCGACGTCGTCCTCCGAGATACCGTGGCGGGTCAAGCCGTCCACCGCTCCGGAGATGAGCTTCGATGTGATAAACTCGTTGAAGCGCGCCGCCACAATGCCGATTTTCACCGGGCGCTGCGGCAGCAGATTGGCGGAAAATGTTTTCATGTTAAGTCCTCCTTATATTAATAGTCCAAAATATGGCCCATTTTATCGCGTTTGGTTTCCAGATACTTCTTGTCGTAATCGGTGGCCTGCATTTGCAGCGGCACCCGCGAGAGTATTTCCAGCCCGAAATCGGCCAGCTGATACACCTTGTCGGGGTTGTTGGTAAGCAGGCGCATGGTTTTGACGCCCAGATCGCGCAAAATCTGTGCCCCGATGTAATACTCCCGCTGATCCGGCTGAAAGCCCAGCGCCAGATTGGCGGCCACGGTGTCCAGACCCTGCTCTTGCAGCTCATACGCCTTAAGCTTGTTGATCAAGCCGATACCGCGCCCCTCCTGCCGCATATACAGCAGCACGCCGCGCCCCTCGCGCTCAATCTGCGTCATCGCGGCGGCAAACTGCTGGCCGCAGTCGCAGCGCAGCGACCCAAACGTATCGCCCGTCAGGCACTCGGAATGTACGCGGCAGAGCAAATTCTGCCCGTCGCCGATATCGCCCTTTACCAGCGCCACATGATGTTCGCCGTTCAGGCGGTTCACATAGCCATAGGCGACAAAATCGCCGTATCTGGTCGGCATCTGCGCCCGCGCCACCCGCTCCACCAGCACCTCATGGCGTTTGCGGTAATTTTGCAGATCGTGTATCGTGATGAACTTCAGACCGTGCCGCTTGGCCATTTCAGCCAGCTCCGGGGCGCGCATCATCTCGCCGTCTGCCCGCATGACCTCACAGCAGAGGCCGCATTGCACGAGCCCCGCCAGCCGCAGCAGATCCACCGTGGCCTCGGTATGCCCGGCGCGCTCCAACACGCCGCCAGACCTAGCCACCAGCGGGAACATATGCCCCGGCCGGCGAAAATCCTCCGGCCGGCTCGCGGGGTCGGCACATTGGCGTGCCGTCAGCCCGCGCTCCACCGCCGAAATGCCGGTAGTCGTCTCGATATGGTCGATGGAAACGGTGAACGCCGTTTCGTGGTTGTCGGTGTTGTGGCTCACCATCTGCGGCAGGCCCAGGCGTTCGGCCTCCGCCGCGGCGATCGGCATACAGATCAGGCCGCGCCCCTCCGCCGCCATAAAATTGACGTTTTCGGTGGTGGCAAACTGCG
The DNA here is from genome assembly GCA_947625705.1 of uncultured Peptococcaceae bacterium. Lineage (GTDB taxonomy): Bacteria > Bacillota > Dehalobacteriia > UBA4068 > UBA4997 > Avidehalobacter. The sequence goes on from CANQPG010000001.1 coordinate 6,364, forward strand.
CCGCGCAGATGAGATCGCCCTCGTTTTCGCGCGCCGGGTCGTCCGTCACCAAAATCAGCTCGCCCCTTTGCAGCGCGGCCAGCGCTTCTTCCACCGTGTTATAAGCAATATGCCCCATATTGCCCTCCTTTTGCTGTATCAAAAACCGTGTTCGCGCAGAAACTCCCGCGTCAGACCCGACTGCGGCATTGCCTGCGGCGCCAGCAGTTTTTCCACATATTTGGCCAGTATATCACATTCCAGGTTCACGCTGTCGCCCGCCCGGCGTTCAGTAAGCGTCGTGGCCGCCGCCGTGTGCGGGATAACCGAGACCGCAAAGCCCGCCGCATTGACCCGCGCCACCGTCAGGCTGATACCGTCCACGGCGATCGAGCCTTTCTCCACCACGTAGCGCAGCAGCTGCGGCGCGGCGGCTATTTCATACCAGATGGCGTTATCGTCCCGCCGCGTCGCCTGCACCCGCCCCACGCCGTCAATATGCCCGGAGACGATGTGCCCGCCAAAACGCCCGTTCGCGGCAAGCGCCCGCTCCAGATTGACCCGGCCACCCGGGGCAAGCGCGCCCAGATTGCTGCGCGAGAGCGTTTCCGGCATGACGTCGGCGGCAAAGCCGCCGGAAGTAAGCTCCGTCACCGTCAGGCAGACGCCGTTTACGGCCACACTGTCGCCGATATTCAAGTCCGCCGTCACCGTGTTCGCGGCAATTTGCAGAACGGCGGAACGCGCCCCGCGGCGCACCGCCTGCACACGGCCAACCTCCTCAATTATCCCGGTGAACATCGCCCGCCACCTCCGCTTCGATTAGAAAGTCATCGCCGATTTGGCTGATCACGGGGTCACGCAAGCGCATCCCCGCCGCAGGATTGGGAAACCCCGCGCCGCCCAGCGGGCTTTTGGCGTTTGCCCCCGCCAGCAGCAGCGGCGCGATATACGCCTGAACCCGCTGCACCAGCCCGGCCTTAAGCATTGACCACGCCAGCTCCGCGCCGCCCTCCAGCAGCAGCGTATCAATTTCCGCCGCCGCGAGCTTCTGCATTAAAAGCGTCAAATCGGGGTGGCCGTCCGCGCCGGGCGGCAGCTGCCACACCCGGCAGCCGGCGCTCTCATAGGCCGCGATTTTGGCGTCATCTTGGCAGCAGGTGGCAAACAGCGTCGGCGTTTCCCTGGCCGTGCGCACCACGTTGGCGGAAATAGAGGTGCTCAGGTTGGTGTCGCAGATGACCCGGAGCGGCGAGGGCTCGCCGGGAATACGGCAGGTAAGCCGCGGATCGTCCGCCTGCACCGTGCCGCGCCCCACCATGATGGCCTTATGACGTGCGCGCTCCTGCTGCACGTGGGCGCGCGCCGCCTCGCCGGTTATCCACTTGGATTTGCCGGTATAGGCCGCGATCTTGCCGTCCAGCGTCATCGCGTATTTCAGCGTAACGTATGGCATGCCGCGGCTGATGTAGTGCATGAACACGCGGTTCAGCGCCCGGCACTCTGCCGCCAGCACGTTTTCGGTAACTTCTATGCCCGCGTCGCGCAGTATCCTGATACCCCGCCCCGCCACCTTGGGGTTGGGGTCGCCGCAGCCCACCACCACGCGGCCGATTTGCGCCGCGATCACCGCCTCCACACAAGGCGGCTGATGGCCGTGGTGGCAGCAAGGCTCCAGCGTCACGTACATCGTCGCCCCGGCGGGGTCTTCGGTGCAGGCGAGGAGAGCGTTGCGCTCTGCATGCGGCTCGCCGAAGCGTTGGTGATACCCCTCGCCGATGATTTGATCGCCGCGCACGATGACCGCGCCGACCATCGGGTTGGGAGAAGTGGCTCCCTCGCCCCGCTTGGCTAGCTCCAGCGCCCGGCGCATATAGAATTCGTCCTGGCTTGTCACACGCCACACCTCCAATCAAAAAGCCCCAAGGCCAAACGCCCCGGGGCAAAGGATACGCAAACAAAGCGGCGGCAAAATGCCAAACCACCTGTGTCTCGCCGTATTCTTCCATCCAGACTGTACTGTCGGCTTCGGAATTGCACCGAATCATGCCTTGCGGCTCGTGGGCTATACCACCGGTCGGGAATTGCACCCTGCCCCGAATACGTTATGTAACTGTACATATAGTATAAACCGAATCGGCTCGGCTGTCAAGCGTCAATCGCCGCTGCCAGCCGCCGTAAGAAGCCGGACGCCCGCGCCGCCGCCAAGTCGAGGTTTTCGTCGAAGCTCTCTGCCGCCTTCTGCCCTGCAATGTCCGACATTGAGCGCACATTCAGAAACGGCACGCCGCACTGATAGGACGCCTCGGCGATCGCCGCGCCCTCCATGTCCGAAGCATAAGCCTCGGGAAACGCCGCCATGATCCCCGCCACCCGCGCCGGGTCGCTCATAAAGGAATCGGAGGTCAAAATCGGCCCAAACGCCACCCGCCCGGCAAATTCCGCCGCCGCGGCCAGGCTTCGCGCCGCCGCCAAAAGTTTTTCGTCGCCCGGATAGCTGGGCGGCATCTGCGGCACCTGCCCCAGCCGGTAATTAAAACAAGTCGCGTCCACATCGCTGTAAAGCGTCTCGGTGCCGACCACCACGTCCCCCACCCTAACGTGGGGCGCAAAGCCGCCCGCCGAGCCGATATTGATCAATGCGCTCGGGTGAAAGCGCTCGATCACAATGGCCGCCGCCGCCGCCGCGTTGGCCTTGCCGATACCCGTCTGCACCAGCAGCAGCGGTTTATCCCCCGCCGTCTGCCGCACCTTCACCACCTTGTTCGCATAAACCTCCGTACAGGCCAGCTCCCCCAAAAGGGGCGCCAGCTCCTCCGCCATCGCGGCCAAAACTGCAATCATTTTTCGCCCTCCGTTCCATCGCGTTTGCCGGTTTAGTTAATTTTACACTTTTTCCGCCGCTTTTGCAACACCCCAGCCGTCCCGCCGCATATATTAGGCCGAGGTGATATTATGTATATTCCAACTGAACGCTTAATTGCCGTGGCCTGCCTTGCCGGCGGCCCGGCCAACCCGGAGCTTTGCGGCGACGTCAAGTTCTACCAAACCGCGGGCGGCACACTGGTGGTGGCAGACGTCTATAACCTGCCGGCGGAGGGCGGCGTGTTTGCCCTGCACGTCCACGCGGGGGAAAGCTGCGAGGGTGAAGATTTTGCGGCAAGCGACGGGCATTTTAACCCCACCAATATGCCGCACCCCTATCATGCGGGCGATCTGCCGCCCCTGTTTGCCGCCCGCGGCCACGCGCTGCTGGCCGTGCTCACCGACCGCTTTACACCGGAGGAGGTGCTGGGGCGCACCGTTATCGTCCACGCCGGGGTGGACGATTTCACCAGCCAGCCCGCCGGCAACTCCGGCGCCAAAATCGCCTGCGGCGTTATCCGCGCCGTCTGAAGCGCCAAGCAAAGCGAAAGAAGCGGGGCAATCACCCCGCTTCCGTTTATTTGCCGCGCCCACGCAACTATACTTTAAAGCTTTAAGGATACTATAAACCATAAAATTACGGCAAATAATATCTTTAGTATATATCAACCAACAATAAAAATCAATAGTATATTTATTGTCGGGTATAATATTTGTAGTATAGAAGCAAGGAGGTGGCGTAATGTCACAAATCACCAAGGAGCTGGGCGAGCGGCTGCGGGCGCTGCGGCTGGCGGCGGGGCTGACGCAGGAAAAGCTGGCGGAGCGAGCGGACGTTCACGCCACCTATGTCGGCCAGCTGGAGCGCGGCGAAAAGAATGCCACGATCGAGAGCGTCTGCAAGCTGACGCGGGCATTGGGCGCTGATCCCTCGGCGCTTTTGGCTCACCTGCCGGGGGCGGCGGCCACCCAGCCAACGCCGGCGGAGGAGATATACCAGCTCATTCAGGGCTGCACCGAAGCCGAGCAGCGTGAACTGTTGCAGCTGCTGACCGCCATCGTCAAATTCAAGCGCGGCTGAGGCATAAATTGGCAAAAAGAATAACCGCTCACCAACCAAGGTGTGCGGTTATTTTTTAATTTTTTTATTCCGCCCAGGCGGGCTTGAAGCTGCCTTTCACCTGGCCGCAGGTCATCGCCAAGAGAGCCATGCGCACAAACAGGCCGTTCCCGGCCTGACGGAAGTAGGCCGCGCCGGGGTAATCGTCCACCTCCAGCGCAATTTCGTTGACACGCGGCAGGGCGTGCATGATGATGGCGCCCGGCTTGAAGTGCTGCACCGTCTCACCCGTCATCAGGTACATATCTTTCACGGCCTCATACTCGCCCAAGTCCATGAAGCGTTCTTTCTGCACCCGCGTCATGTAGATAATGTCGGCGTCTTTAACCGCCGCGTTAATGCCCTCGCGGAACTCCACCTCGATACCCGCCGTCTGCATTTTCTGCACAATGTCCAGCGGCATGGTCAGCTGCTCGGGGCTGGCCAGTATCAGTTTGCACTTGTAATACTTCAAAAACTCCACCAGCGAATGTACCGTGCGGCCGTATTTCAGGTCGCCGATCAGCGCCACCGTCAGCCCCTCCGGGCTGCCCTTTTCTTTCACGATAGTGTACATGTCCAGCAGAGCCTGACTGGGGTGCTGGCCGAAGCCGTCGCCCGCGTTGATGACGGGGTGGGTGGCCGCCGCCGCCGCGATCTGCGCGTCGCCCGTGCGGGGGCTTCTGATCACGATAACGTCCGCATAATTATTCACCATTTTGATGGTATCATGCACCGTCTCGCCCTTGGAGGTGGAGCTGATCTGGTTATCCGGTGACTCCGCCAGCGTGATGACCCGGCCGCCCAGCCGGTGCATAGCCGTCTCAAAGGAAAGACGCGTACGGGTGGAGGGCTCGAAAAACAGCGCCGCCATCACTCTGCCGTCCATATCCCAAAGCCGTTTGCCCTCGGCGAGCGCCTTTTCATAGAACGCGGCCACGCCCAGCACCGCTTCCATCTCCGCCTTGCTGAACTGCGGCGCGCCCAGGATATCCTTGCCCACAAAGCTTTGCAGCATAGCCGCGTCAGGAAACGCAAAATCCGTCAACATTAAACACAGCCTCCTCGAAAACACACTAACTCTATCTTATATAAACCCAATGCTTATACACAAAATTTAGGCTTCCGGCTGCCCCGGCAGCTGGGCCAGCACCTCGGCGCAGCGCGGGCAGACCTCGGCGTGTTCGCCGTCGTGGCCGATATGCTCGCTGTAGATCCAGCAGCGGGCGCACTTGATACCCTTGGCCGGCTCCACCGTCACTTTAATATCCGCCGCCGCCGCGTCCTCGATCAACCGGCACTGCGAGACGATGAACAGGTGCGCCAGCTCGTCCTTGGCCGCCGCCAGCAGCTGATACGCTTCGCCGCCGGCCACGAGCGTCACCGCCGCGTCCAGCGAGTGGCCAATCGTCTTGGCCTGGCGCGCCAGCTCCAGCTCGCCCGCCACCTGCTCTTTCACGGCGGCCAGCTTCTGCCATTTTTCGTCCAGCTTATCGTCCAGATACGCCGGGTTGACTTCCGGCATCGACAAAAGCTGCACGCTCGCCGGCGCTTCGCCCTGCTTCGGCATATAGCGGAAAATCTCCTCCGAGGTAAACGCCAAGATCGGCGTGATCAGCCGCACCAGCGCGTCCAGGATTTGATACATCACCGTCTGCACCGAGCGGCGCTGGGGGTCGCCCGGCAGCTCAGAATACAGCGTGTCCTTGGTGATATCCAGATAGAGGTTGCTCATCTCCACCACGCAGAAGTGGTGAATGGCGTGATACACCCCGTGGAACTCGTAAGCGTCATAGGCCGCGCGCACCTGCTCGATCAGCTTTTGCAGGCGGTGCAGCTGCCAGCGGTCAACCTCGCGCAGCTTGGCATACGGCAGCGCGTCTTTGGCCGGGTCAAAATCGTTCAGGTTGGAGAGCAGGAAGCGCGCCGTGTTGCGGATCTTGCGGTATGTCTCGCTGACCTGCTTCAAAATGCCGTTGCTGATGGCCAGATCAGAGCGGTAATCCGCCGAGCTGACCCACAGGCGCAGCACGTCCGCGCCCATTTTGTTGATAATTTCCAGCGGGTCGAGCGTGTTGCCGAGCGATTTGCTCATTTTGCGGCCTTTCTCGTCCACCAAAAAGCCGTGGGTCAAAACGGCCTTATACGGCGCGTGCCCCTTGCAGGCCACGCCGATGTTCAGCGAGGAATTGAACCAGCCGCGGTGCTGATCCGAACCCTCCAGATAGAGGTCGGCCGGCCAAGTCAGCTCCGGCCGCTTTTCCAGCACTGCCAAGTGGCTGCTGCCGCTGTCAAACCAGACGTCCATAATGTCGGTTTCCTTGCGGAAGTTATGGCAGCCGCACTCGCAGGTCAGTCCCTCGGGAATTAGATCCTTGGCCTCGCGCTCAAACCAGACGTTGGAGCCATACTCGGCAAACAGCGCCTGAATGTGCTTGATGGTCGCGTCGTTCACAATCTCCTTGCCGCAGTCCTCGCAGTAGAAGATCGGAATGGGCACGCCCCAGGTGCGCTGACGCGAAATGCACCAGTCGCTGCGGTCTTTCACCATATTATAAATGCGGTCATGCCCCCAGGCGGGGATAAACTGCGTTTTGTCGATCTCGGCCAATGCCTGCTCGCGGAAGCCCTCGATCGAGCAGAACCACTGCTCCGTCGCGCGGAAGATGATGGGCTTTTTGCAGCGCCAGCAATGCGGATAAGCGTGGGTGATCCATTGCAGCTTCAGCAGCGCCCCCGCCGCTTCGAGGTCTTTCACGACCTGCTTGCCGCCCGCGTCCAAGTCCATGCCGGCGTATTTGCCCGCTTCCGCGGTGAAGTGGCCGGTGTTGTCCACCGGCGAGAGGATATCCAGCCCGTAACGCTGCCCCACCTCAAAGTCGTCAACGCCATGCCCCGGCGCGGTATGGACGCAGCCGCAGCCGGCGTCCAGCGTCACATGGTCGCCCAAGATGACGACGGAGGGACGGTCGATCAGCGGGTGGCGGCAGGTGATGCCCTCCAGCTCCTTGCCCTTGAACTCCTGCAAAATCTGTACATCTTTGGCGCCGATATCCTTGGCCACGCTGTCCAGCAGCTCTTTCGCCATCACCAGCTTCCGGCCGTCCACCAGCGCCACGGCATAGATATACTCGGCGTGGATACAAATGGCCAGGTTGGCGGGTATCGTCCACGGGGTGGTCGTCCAGATCACGAACGAAACGTCGTCCGCGAGTATTCCCTTGCCGTCCAGCAGCGGGAATTTAACGTAAATGGCCGGGCTTTTCACGTCGGCGTATTCCACCTCGGCCTCGGCCAGCGCCGTTTCACAGTCGGCGCACCAGTAAACGGGCTTCTTGCCCTTATAGATGTAGCCCTTTTTCACCATCTCGCCGAAAGCGCCGATCTGCGCCGCCTCAAATTCCTTTTGCAGCGTGATATAGGGGTGATCCCAATCGGCGCGCACGCCCAGCCGCTTAAACTGTTCGCGCTGGGTGTTCACAAACGAGCGGGCAAACTCCTCGCATTTCTGGCGGAAAGCCGCCTTATCCTCGCTGTGCTGGTTAATGCCCAGCTCCTTGATGGCGCGCTGCTCGATCGGCAGGCCGTGGGTATCCCAGCCCGGCACATAGGGCGCGTCAAAGCCGGCCATGCTCTTATATTTCACAATGATGTCCTTTAACACCTTGTTCAGCACGTGACCGGTGTGAATGTTGCCGTTGGCATAAGGCGGGCCGTCATGCAGGACGAATTTGGGCAAGCCCTTGGTATGCTCCTGCACGCGGTTATAAATGTCCATCTCCTGCCAATGCTTCAGCGTTTCCGGTTCACGCTCCGGCAGGTTGCCGCGCATGGGAAAATCAGTTTCGGGCAGGTTCAGCGTCTTTCCGTAATCCATAACTAAAACTTCTCCTCACTTCCAAAACAAACTATATAATCAGGCGTGCCAAAGGCCGGCATCAAATACCGGCCTAAAGCAGCAGCGCTAACAAACGAAACACCAGCGTTTCCAATATATACAGGGCAAAAATAGCCAGCACCGGCGAAAAATCCACCGGAAAGCGCGGGCTCACCGGCAATATCCGCCGAAAGATGCGCAGAAACGGCTCGGTCATCTCATAGATAAACGTCGTTATGGCATTGCCCCGCACCAGCGGAAACCATGAAAGCAGAATGTTCGCCAAGATCAGAATATAATAAACCTCAAAGGCGAAATGGATAAAATTATAGGTAAATGCGTGCATATTTCGGCCTCTCGCCCCTTAACGCCGCCACGAAACAGGCGTTTCCGCCGCCGCGCCGCTGAACGCCTGCACCTCGGGATCCATGATCTGCCCGGCCAGATCGACCTGGCTGGAGCTGAACAGGAAAGTGGAGCCGCTGACTTTCTTCGGCTCGCCGTTCAAGGCAAACACCGCGCCGGAGAGAAAATCCACCATACGCTGCGCCGTCTCCTTATCCAGATCCTCGAAGTTGACGATGACCACCTTTTGGTCTTTAATGTTCTGGGCGATATTCTGCAAATCCTCGTATGCCTTGGCTTTCACCAGCACCATCTCGCAGGCCTTTTTCGGGGTGGCGTTGCCGGGTATCGCCATAACCTGGTTGCGGCGCGCCTTTTTGGGATCCTGCTCCTGCCAGACGTCCTTTTCTGCGGCAGCAGCGATCTGATCCATCTCCTCCGGCTTTAAGGTGTCGTCTTCCTCCTCCTGAAAGAATACGCTGGTAACCTTGTTCCAAACTCCCGCCATGTGAAAAACCTCCTTAAATAATCCAACCTGCCATATCACTTATATAATAGGTAAACCTAAGCTAACGGTAGACCCTTCCGCCGAAGATACGGCTGCCCACCCGAACGATGGTGGCGCCTTCCTCAACGGCAATCTTATAATCATTAGACATTCCCATCGAAAGTTCCTGCATATTCAGGCGATTTAGCGCAAATTTTTCTGCTTTGCGGCGAATTTCGTCCCGAAGTTCCCGAAGCTCGGCAAACACCGGGCGCACCTCCGCCGCCGGCGCGTTGGGCGCCACCGTCATCAGCCCGTCCAGCGCGATATGCGGCATATCCTGCGCGATCTCCGCCGCCAGATCCCAAACCTCGGCCGGAGCCAGGCCGAATTTGCTTTCCTCGCCCGCCACGTTCACTTCCAGCAGGCAATGCACCGTTAAACCGGCCGCTGCCGCGCGCTTTTCCAGCTCCTCCGCCAGCCGCAGGCTCTCCAGCGAATGGATCAGCTCCACCTCTCCGATGATTTGGCGCGCCTTGTTGGTCTGCAAATGACCGATCAAATGCCATTTTGCCGCCGGCGGCAGCTGCGCTTTTTTACTCAAAAGCTCCTGCACGCGGTTTTCGCCGAGGCCGTCCACACCGAGCTGCCAGCAGGCCGCCACTTTCGGCGCTTCCACCGTTTTGGAGACGGCCAGCAAACGCACCGTCCGCGCGGCGTGTTCGCCCTCCGCCTGTGCCTTGGCGATCGCCGCCTTGACCTCGGCCAGATCAGCCGCCAGCTCCGGATACTCCATTGGACGCCCCACCCCCAGACTTCCGCCAATAAACTGATATTATATTGTACCATATTATGCAGCGGTTTGCAAAGAGTTTTCCCGTAAAAAATTGCGCCCGCCCGCCGCCTTAAAAATTTTTTTTCGGCAAAATCCGCACCGGAAGCGGGTTTGGCGTTTTACCACCATATTTATTGGTATTTTTGCTATTGACACCCAACATTTTGTATGAGATAATATTTTTGCTCACTGGATTTGTGCAGCATTCAGCATGATTAATATAATATAGTATGGTTTTTTGCAGGAGAGGAATGGTTCAAATGTTTACCAACATCATCAAACGCGACGGGCGGCTGGCGCCCTATGACATCAGCAAGATCTCAACGGCGATCAATAAGGCGATGGAGGCCTGCGGCCGAAACTCAGAGGAAGCGGAATGTGACCGTCTGGCCGGGCTGGTGGAGGCCAAGCTGGAGGAAGCATTCCAGAGCGAGGCTCCCGGTATCGAGGACATTCAGGACATGGTGGAGACCGTTTTGATGGAAAACGGCTACGCCATCGTGGCGCGGAAGTATATCATCTACCGCACCGAGCGCACCCGCAGCCGCGAAATGAACACGCGCCTGATGCGTATCTATGACGAGCTGACCAACACGGACTCGCTGCTTTCGGATATGAAGCGCGACAACGCCAACATCGACGGCGACACCGCGATGGGCACCATGCTGAAATACGGCAGCGAGGGCGCCAAGGATTACTACGAAAAATACGTTCTGACCCCGGCGCAGAGCAAGGCGCACAGCGAGGGCGATATCCATATCCACGATTTCGATTTCTATACCCTGACCACCACCTGCTGCCAGATCAACCTGCTGGAGCTGTTTAAGGACGGCTTCTCCACCGGGCACGGCTTCCTGCGCGAGCCGAACGATATTTCCAGCTACACGGCGCTGGCCTGCATCGCCATCCAGTCCAACCAGAACGACCAGCACGGCGGCCAGAGCGTGCCGAACTTCGATTACTGCATGGCTCCCGGCGTCGCCAAGACGTTCAAGAAGCTTTATATCAGCAACTTCCATAAGGCGGCGCAGCTGCTTTGCCCCGAATATACGCTGACACAGGCGGAGACCAAAGCCGTTTTTGCCGGGCTGGAGGAAGCCGGCAAAGGCCGCCCCACCCTGGAAATGGACAAGAAATTCCTGGCGGCTCTCGCCAAGGCGTTTGCGGACAAGCTGCCGCAGGACGTTTACGACAAAGCGGCGGAATTTGCCTACAAAAACGCCCTCGCCGAAACGGACAAGCACACCTATCAGGCGATGGAGGCGCTGGTGCACAACCTGAACACCATGCACAGCCGCGCCGGTGCGCAGACGCCGTTTTCTTCCATTAACTACGGCACCGACACCTCGCCGGAGGGGCGCATGGCCATCAAGAACATTCTGCTGGCGACGGAAGCCGGCCTCGGCCAGGGCGAGACCCCTATCTTCCCGATCCACATCTTCAAGGTGAAAGAGGGCGTCAGCTTCAACCCCGGCGACCCGAATTATGACCTCTTTAAGCTGGCCTGCCGCGTTTCGGCCAAGCGTCTGTTCCCGAACTTCTCGTTCATCGACGCGCCGTTCAACCTGCAATACTACAAGCCCGGCCACCCCGAGACCGAGGTATCCTACATGGGCTGCCGCACCCGCGTTTTGGGCAATAATTACGACCCCACGCATGAGATCACCTATGGCCGCGGCAATCTGAGCTTCACCTCCATCAACCTGCCGCGTATCGGTATCAAGGCCAACCACAGCCTGGAGCTCTTCTTCGACGACCTGGAGCGCAAAATGGATCTGGTGGCCAACCAGCTGCTGGACCGCTTCAAAATTCAGTCGCATAAGCACGTCCGCAACTTCCCGTTCCTGATGGGGCAGGGCGTGTGGATCGGCTCGAAGGATCTGGATATCGACGACGAGGTGGGCGAGGTGCTGAAGCACGGCACCCTCTCCATCGGCTTTATCGGCCTGGCGGAAACGCTGGTGGCGCTCACGGGGCACCATCACGGCGAAAGCATGGAAGCACGCAACCTGGGGCTGGAAATTGTCGGCTTCATGCGGGAATACTGCGACAGAAAAAGCAAGGAGACCGGCCTTAACTTCACGCTGCTGGCCACCCCGGCCGAGGGGCTTTCCGGCCGCTTCGTGCGTATCGACAAGAAAAAGTTCGGCATTATCCCCGGCGTGACCGACCGCGAGTATTACACCAACAGCTTCCACGTGCCGGTATATTACAACATCAGCGCCTATGACAAGCTGCGCATTGAAGCGCCCTATCACGCGCTGACCAACGCCGGCCATATCTCCTATGTGGAGCTGGACGGCGATACCGCCAAAAATCTGGAAGCGTTTGAAAGCGTCGTCCGCTTCATGAAAGAAGTCGGTATCGGCTACGGCTCCATCAACCACCCCGTCGACCGCGACCCCGTCTGCGGTTACAGCGGTATTATCAACGAGGTCTGCCCGCGCTGCGGCCGGCATGAGGGCGAGGGCGTACCCGTCGAAAAGCTGCGCCAAATCAAGGCCACCAACCGCGGCAACGCCGACACCTGCGGCTATTGCGGCGATATCGGCGAGGAGAGCGAGCGCGAACAACACCCCAACAAGTTGGGCTAAAAAATAATTTTACAACTACATATTGACAAAAGCGCCAAGGTAAGTTAAAATATACCTACAACACGCCAAACAATACTCATACATAAAGGAGACGATAAATATGACACCGGCAAAGAAAATTCAAAACACTGAACTGATCGGCGAGGGCGTCGGCTTTGAACGTATCCGCCGCATCACCGGCTATCTGGTTGGCACGCTCGACCGCTTCAACGACGCTAAGCGCTGCGAGGAAAAGGATCGCGTAAAGCATGGCCTTTGATCCCGCTGATTTGAACAAAAAGAATATCCGGTTGGCCGGCGTCGTCAACGACTCGATAACCGACGGGCCGGGTATTCGTTTCACCGTTTTTGTGCAGGGCTGCCCGCACCATTGCCCGCATTGCCAAAACCCGCAGACATGGGATTTTGACGGCGGCGAGCTGGTATCGGCGGCAGAGCTTTTGGCCGATATCGAGCAAAACCCCCTGCTTGGCGGCGTAACGTTCAGCGGCGGCGAGCCGCTGGCGCAGGCGGAAGCGCTGCTGCCGCTGGCCGAAGCCGTTCGGCAGAAAGGCCTGGGCTTGGCGATCTACACCGGCTATACGTTTGAACGGCTGCTGGAAATGCAGGATAAGGCGATCATGCAGCTGTTGGCGCTGGCCGATACGCTCGTTGACGGGCCGTTCATCATGGCGGAGCGCAACCTGGAGCTGAACTTCCGCGGCTCAAGCAACCAACGCATTATCGACCTGCCCCAGTCTTTGGCGGCAGGCAAAGCGATAATCGACACATCAGAAAGATGGAATTAAAAAAGACCTCGCAATGCGAGGTCTTTTTGTTATGTATCGGCACTTTTTTCGCACGAACACTCAGAAGCGCATAAGCGTTCTTTTCGCACGAACACCAGAAGCGCAGGAGTGCGTCAGATTTGGGCGCGTACGGCATTTTGTTGAGCAAGCTGCACTTATAGTGCGCGTGGCGAAACAAAATGACAACAAGCCCAAAGATGATGTGCGCCTGTTATTTCTGAGACATCATGTTGTGAATTTCTTTCATAAAGGTCTCAATATCTTCAAATTTGCGGTAAACCGACGCAAACCTAACATAGGCCACGTCGTCCACCTGGCGCAGGCGTACCATCACCATGTCGCCGATCTGCTTGGCGGTGACCTCTTTTTCCATCGAGTTGCGGAGCTCTTTCTCGATGTCGGACACCATATCCTCCAGCGTGCTCATCGGCACGGGGCGCTTATCGCAGGCGCGCACCAGCCCGGCCAGTATCTTGTTTTTGTCAAAAATCTCCCGGCTGCCGTCGCGTTTGACGACCAAGAGGCTCATTTCCTCCACCCGCTCATAGGTCGTAAACCGCTTGCCGCAGCGCTGACACTCACGCCGCCGCCGAATACTGCGCCCTTCTTCCACCGGGCGGGAATCCAGCACCTTGGAATCCTCATAGCCGCAAAATGAACAACGCATGATCAAACCCTCCCTAAACAGGAAATACCGTTTTGAATTATCTTTCGACGTTAAACGGCAAATTCCTGCCTAATCCTCCGTTTCCTCCTCCGAGGGCGGCAAACCGAAGCCAAAACGGCTGCCGCGCTCGGGGATCTGGCCGCTGTATTCCACCAGCACCACGTCGCGGCCGATCTTTTTGATCTGCTCCCAGGGTATGATCACGTCCTCGCCGCGGGTGAACACGCCGAGAAAGCGCCCCGCCCCCGGCAAAATCAGCGCCAGCACCCGCCCCGCCGCCAGATCCACCTCCACGTCACGCACCGGCCCCAAGCGGCTGCCGTCTAAGATACTCACGATATCCTTGCTGCGCAAATCGGAAATTTTGAACATATGCCCGCCCCCCTCACACAGCAAAAATATGCGGACAGCCCACAAAAAATGACCGTCCGCATATCAGGTTATACCGCGCCTTTACTGCGCCTGGTTGAACACCTCGCATATTTTCAGCCGCACCACGCGGTCGCCCGCCAGCAGGTCGTCCGCCGCCGCCGCGTCCCGCGCCGAGACCGTGCCGCACTCGTCCACAAAGCAAAGCGGCGGGAACAGCACGCACCACCAGTTATGCCCCGCGCCCTCGCCCAAAACCAGCCGCAGCGCCCGGTAATCACCCGCCGGCATAACAATATGCCCGTAGCGCTTGGCCGGAAAGCCGAACGTGCCGATCTCGCCCGCCGCACCGTAGCCGAAATCCGCGGTGATGCCCGCAGCCAGCCGCTCCAGCTGCGGCAGCTCACGCGTCACAATCTCCTCCGCCTCGGCCTGGGTTTTAACATCGGCCAAAAGCGGCGTCAGATACTCCACCACCGCGTCACGCACCTGCAATTTTACGGCCTGGTCAGAGGCGCTCTCGCTGTTGGCGATGATATGCAGGCGGAACGGCAGCGCCGCGGCGCCGGCCTGGTGCGGCCAGAAGCTGAACACGCCCAGCGCCGCCCCGATCGCCAGCGCCAGCAGCAAGAACCGCCAATCCCAATTAAACGCACGCTGCTTTTTGGGCAAATGCAGGCTGGCCGTCAGATCCAGCTTGTAATCGCCCGCCCGGCGGAAACGCTGCTCGCCCGGGGCGCCGCCCAGCTCGTCAGCCGCAAACGTCTGCGGCGGGTATTTATTATCGTGATAGTCCGGCATAATGCTCCCCCCCTTGGTGTTGATGTTTTCCTTATGCCACCAAGCGGGCGGTTTTATACCTGCCCCACGTAAAAATCATGCGTAATCGTCCTCGCCGCGCCGCCAGCTTCGCCAGCTTTCCAGCACCCACCAGCCTAATTGCAGCCAGCCCACCAGCGCCAGCACACCAAACAAAAGCAGCCAGCCGCCTGCCGCACAACAAAGCAGGGCGGGCAGCACCAGCAGCAGCACGGATATCACCAACAGCGCCAACATCAGCCCCGCCCCCCTTCCGCTTCACCCCGCAGCCAGTTCACCTGCTCATAGATGGTCTGCGCCGCGAGTTTCGCTTCCTCCGGCGTGTTCTCCCAGCCAAACGTCAGGCGTATCGCGCCGGCGAGCCGCCAGTCCTCCAGCCCCAGCGACGTCAGCACATGCGACGGCTCGGAGCTCCCCGCGCTGCACGAGGAGGCCGCGCTGGCCGCCACCCCCGCCATATCCAGCAGCAGCAGCAGCGCCCCCGCCGAGACCCCACGGAAGCTCAGGTTCAGATTGCCGGGGAGCCGTCTGGACCAATCTGCCGCCTCGCCGTTCACCGCAAAATCCGCGAGTTTCAGCCGCTTTAATTCGCGCAGCAGCTCATCACGCGCCAGCCTTGCCTGCTGCGCCTGCTCCGGCCAACGCTCGCGCGTCAGCTCTGCCGCGCGGCCAAAGCCCACAATGCCGGGCATATTTTCCGTGCCGCTGCGAAGCTTATTCTCCTGCCCGCCGCCGAAAAGCCTGGGCGCGATATCCACGCCGTGCCGCACATACAGCGCCCCCACGCCCTTGGGGCCGTTCAGCTTGTGGGAGGAAAGCGTCAGCATATCCACGCCGAGTTCGCCGACGTTCACCGGAATTTTGCCGACGGACTGCACCGCGTCGGTGTGCAGCAGCACGCCGCGGTCTTGCAGCAGCCGCCCGATCTCCGCGACCGGCTGGATCGTGCCGATCTCGTTATTGGCGTGCATAATGCTGACCAGCAGCGTATCCGGGCGGAGGGCTGCCGCCACCTGCCGGGCAGATATAAAACCCGCCTCGTCCGGTTGGAGATACGTCACGTCAAAGCCCTGCTGCTCCAAGTGGCGGCAGGAGTTCAAAATAGCCGAATGTTCCATGGCGCTGGTGATGATATGGCCGCGGGCAAAGCGCCCCGCCACCCCCAGCACCGCCAGATTATCGGCCTCCGTGCCGCCGGAAGTGAAATATATCTCCTCCCTCTCCGCCCCGATCAGCTGCGCCACCTGCCCGCGCGCCGCGCTCATCGCGTCAAACGCGTCCCGCCCAAAGCTGTGAATACCGCTGGGATTGCCCCAATTATCCGTTAAAACCGCCGTCATCGCCGCCACCGCCTCGGGATAAGGCCGGGTGGTGGCGCTGTTATCCAAGTATATCCGCATAGTTTGCCCCCCAAAGCGCCGGATTTCCCCTATGCTTCAAGTTATGCGGCGGCGGGCGGCTTGGTTAAAAAGAAAAATACCCGCCGGTGAGGTGGGCATTTTTGGAAGAGGGAGGGGCTTCGATAATTTTTTTCGCGAAATTTGCGCAGGTCATGTAGCGAAAAAATTTATCGAAGACCCTTTTATGCTGATTGTTCGCAGGGCTCGGATAAAACTTTTCCACTTCATGACCTCCGCTTCGCTTCGCTAAATCAGTGGAAAAGTATTATCCGAGCCCTTGTTCAACGACTACGAGTGTAAATAAGCGAGCTTAATATACTAAGAAGCAGCATAGCCAGAATAAACCCGATAGAAACGGGGATTGAAATGTGAACGTCAAATATAAGCAGCGCCAGTTTGACGCCGGTGAACGTCAATATCGCCGCCACGCCGTATTTCATAAAGCAGAAGCGGTTCTGCATATGCTCGATGACGAAAAACAGCTGCCGAAGCCCCAAAATGGCAAAGATGTTGGCCGCGTATATCACATACATATGGCCGGAAACGGAAAACGCCGCCGGCACGGAATCGATCGCGAACATGATGTCGGACGATTCAATAACGATCAACACCGCCAAAAGCGGCGTCATCATCAGGCGGCCATGCTCGCGGGCAAAGAAATGATTGCCGACAAAATCCCGCGTCACCGGCAAAAAGCAGTTCAGCACTTTCAGCACGGGATTATCGTGCGGTGACCGCTGCTTGCCCGCGCCATGCTCGCGGAACATTTTCAGCCCGCTGTATATCAGCAGAAAACCGAAGATATACAGCACCCAGGCGAAGCTGTGGACGATGGCCGACCCCAGCATGATGAACAGAAACCTAAGCACCATCGCGCCGATAACGCCGTAAGCCAGGCAGCGGTGCTGGTATGGCTCCGGCACGCCGAAGCTGGCGAATATCGAGAGGAACACGAACACGTTATCCATGCTCAGGCTGAACTCCAGCAGGTAACAGCCGACAAATTCCAGCGCGTAAGTCTGGTCGATGCACAGGTATATGCCCGCCGCCGTAAGCGCGGCGCAGGCCATCCAGATGAACACCCACTTGAACGAGTGTTTGACCGATCTACTCATACTCATAAGCGTTTAATCAGCCTCCCACCCGCATAATATGCCCCAGCGCGGCGGAAAATTACCGCCGGGGCAGGAGACTAACCCAAAAGCATATAGACAAAGTAAACGGCATAGCAGGCAAGCAGCAGGATACCGCTGCGGCGGGAAAGTTCACCGCGGCGGCAGACGCACAAAAGCAGCAGCGCCGCCGCCAAAACCGCCGCCAGCGAATCCAGCCAGAACGCGGGGGAATAGGCGATGGGGCTGATCAAGCTCGCCGTGCCCAGCACGAACAGAATATTAAAAATGTTGCTGCCGACGATATTGCCGATGGCGATATCGGCCTCCTGCTTGCGCGCGGCGGTCACCGAGGTGATCAGCTCCGGCAGGCTGGTGCCGAAAGCGACCACCGTCAGCCCGATGATGCGGTCACTGACGCCCAAGGCTTCGGCAATCAGCTCGGCGTGGGTCACCGTCAGGTCGCTGCCCCAGACTACCGCCAGCAGGCCGCCCAGAATATAGACCAGTATCAGCGGCAGCGCCAGCTTTTTGCTGCCCGTCTCGTCCGCCTGCATATGCCGCGCCTGATAGAACAGATAGACGAAATAAAGCAGGAACAGCACCCAGAACAGCATGCCCGTGAAGCGGTTCAGCTCGCCCAGCCAAAGCCCCGCCGCCGCCAGCACCGCCGTTACCAGGATCATATAGGGTATCTCATAGCGCACCGTGGTTTTGCCCACCTTAAGCGGCGAAAGCACCGCCGTCACGCCCAAAATCAGCAGGATATTCAAGATATTGCTGCCGAGAATATTGCCGATCGCGATACCGCCGCTCTCCTTAAACGCGGCGTTGATACTGACGGAAGCCTCCGGCAGGCTGGTGCCCATCGCCACGATGGTTAAGCCAACGATCAGCGGGGGTATGCCCAGCCGGTCGGCCAGCGCCGACGCGCCGTCCACGAAAAAA
This sequence comes from uncultured Peptococcaceae bacterium, assembly GCA_947625705.1. Lineage (GTDB taxonomy): Bacteria > Bacillota > Dehalobacteriia > UBA4068 > UBA4997 > Avidehalobacter. The sequence continues at coordinate 24,548 of CANQPG010000001.1, forward strand.
TCCGCGCCTTTCAGCAGCAATATGAAGCCCGCGGCCACCAACAGCAAATTCAACCACATTGTTCTTCCCTCCAACCAAAATTTTTACCAAACAACCAAAAAGACCTTAATGCTTGTCCATGACAGGCATTAAGGTCTTACTTCCGCTTCGGGATACAGCGCCGGGCTTGCGCCGGGAATGACGACGCTGTAATTTACAAGTTACTCCCCTTAATAGGCAATTCAGTTATAACGGGGTTATTATACAGGATAACCGCGTTTTTGTCAAGCCTTTTCCGGTTCCACCGCGCAGACGGTGAGCTGATCCCCCGCCACGCGGAAGCGCACGTTATAACCCGCGAACTTCAGGCCGTATACCCGCTCCGCGTCCTCCTGATAAGCCGGGCGGGGATCCTCCGCCAGCACGGCCAGCAGCGCCGCCCGCTTCTCCGCCGGGATTTGCGAGAGCAAGCCGGGCGCAAACTCAACATTCAGCCTGCCCACGCCGCCCGGCACGGCAAAGCCGCCGGTGGCGTCCACTATCGCGTCGGCATACGGCACATACGGCTTGATGTCGTAGATCGGCGTGCCGTCTAAGAGATCGGCGCCCGCTACCAGCAGATATTCGCCCCACTCCGGGCTATGCCTAAGACCAAGCAGCCGCACGGCGGAAAGCCCGATGGGGCTGGGGCGAAACGGCGAACGGCTGGCAAACACACCCACCCGCCGGTTGCCGCCCAAACGCGGCGGCCGCACGGTGGGCGACCAGCCCCCGGCCAAATTCTCGGAAAACTGCCACAGCAGCCAAAGGTGCGAAAAGCCCTCAATGCCGCGGAACACGCCCTCCTGCCGGTATGCCGGGCAAAGCACCACGGCGGAAGTCACCTCCGCCACCAGGCCGCTCTGCCGGGGTATGCCGAACTTTTCCCGGTAGTCGTTGTGAATGTGGGCAACGATGTTAAGCCCCGCCGCCCCGCTCATTTCAGGTTATAAAACGCTTTCCCGCCGGGGTAAACCGCGGCTTCCGCCAGCTCTTCCTCGATCCGCATCAGCTGGTTATACTTGGCCACGCGGTCGGTGCGGGAGGGCGCGCCGGTTTTGATCTGCCCGGCGTTGGTGGCCACGGCGATATCGGCGATGGTGGTGTCCTCCGTCTCACCGGAACGGTGCGAGACCACCGCCGTATAGCCCGCGCGCTTCGCCATCTCGATCGCGTCCAGCGTCTCGGTCAGCGTGCCGATCTGGTTGACCTTGATCAGGATAGCATTGCCCGCGCCCTGGCTGATACCCTGCGCCAGCCGCTTGGTGTTGGTGACGAACAGGTCGTCGCCCACCAGCTGCACCCGGCCGCCCAGGCGCTCGGTCAGCTGCTGCCAGCCCTGCCAGTCGTCCTCGGCCAGACCGTCTTCGATCGAGATGATCGGGTACTTTTCCAGCAGCGCGGCGTAATAGTCGATCATTTCGGCGGCGGTCATAATTCTGCCCTCGCCCGCGAGGTCATACTTGCCGTCCGCATACATCTCGCTGGCCGCCACGTCCAGCGCCAGCTTCACATCAACGCCGGGCTTATAGCCTGCCCGCTCAATGGCCGCCACGATGACCTGCAAAGCCTCCTCGTTGCTGCCCAGGTTCGGTGCGAAGCCGCCCTCGTCGCCCACGGCGGTGACGCAGCCCTTTTCCTTCAGCACGGCTTTCAGGTTATGAAAAACCTCCGCCCCCATGCGCAGACCCTCGGCAAAGCTCACCGCGCCCACCGGCATCACCATGAACTCCTGAATGTCCACGTTGTTGTCGGCGTGCTGGCCGCCGTTCAATATGTTCATCATCGGCACGGGCAGCGTTTTGGCGTTCGCCCCGCCGATATAGCGGTACAGCGGCACGCCCAGGCTGTCCGCCGCGGCCTTGGCCACCGCCAGCGAGACGCCCAAAATGGCGTTGGCGCCCAGCTTCCCCTTGTTCTCGGTGCCGTCCAGCTCGATTAAAAGCTGATCCAGCGCGGCCTGCTCAAAGGCGGAAAGCCCCACGATAGCGGGCGCGATAATTTCCAGCACGTTGTTCACGGCCTGCGTGGTGCCCTTGCCAAGATACCGCCCCTTGTCGCCGTCCCGCAGCTCCACGGCCTCATGCACGCCGGTGGAAGCGCCGGAGGGCACCGCCGCCCGCCCGAAAGCGCCGTCGTCGAGGAAAACCTCCACCTCCACGGTGGGGTTGCCCCGGCTGTCCAAAATCTCTCTCGCGTTCACGTCAACGATAAAACTCATGTCCTCTCCTCCTGCTGCCGCCGCGCGGCTTAATTTTTATTTTATTATCAGGCTTGCGCCCGTCATCTCCTTAGGCTGTTCGATGCCCATCATCTCCAGCAGCGTTGGCGCCAGGTCGCAGAGCGCCCCGTCTTTAAGCCTGCCGGGATAGCCCACCATGATAAGCGGCACTCGCGACGTGGTATGCGACGTGACCGGCTGCCCGTCATCGTCCAGCAGGCACTCCACATTGCCGTGGTCGGCGGTGATCAGCAGCGCGCCGCCCGCCGCGAGTATCGCCTGCTCGATTTGGCCGATACAGCCGTCCACCGTCTCCACCGCCTTGACGGCGGCGGGGATAACCCCCGTATGCCCCACCATGTCGGGGTTGGCCAGGTTCAGAATTATCGCGTCATAGGCACCGCTTTGAATGGCCGCGAGCGTTTTTTGGCAGACCTCCGCCGCGCTCATTTCCGGCTGAAGATCGTACGTCGCCACCTTGGGCGAGGGCACCAGAACGCGCTCCTCGCCGGGGTTCGGCTCCTCCACGCCGCCGTTAAAGAAGAACGTCACGTGGGCGTATTTTTCCGTCTCGGCAATACGCAGCTGCTTAAGCCCCCGCGCCGCGATGACCTGCCCCAGCGTCTGCTGCGGCGGGCGGCGCAGAAACGCCACCGGGAGACCAAAGCTCGCGTCATATTCCGTCATGCAGCAATAGGCAAGGCGGGGAAACTTCGGCCGCGCAAAGGCCGCAAAATCCGCCTGCATCAGCGCCCGCGTAATTTCCCGCGCCCGATCCGCCCGGAAGTTATAGAAGATCACCGCGTCGCCGTCGGTAAGTTGGGCGCCCGCGTCCGTAGGTATTATCGGCTCGACGAATTCGTCCGTCACGCCGGCGGCATAGCTCTCCCGCAGAGCCTGCGGCAGATCCGCCGCCGGTTTGCCCTCGCCCAGCACCAGCGCCCGCCAGGCCTTTTCCACCCGCTCCCAGCGCTGATCGCGATCCATCGCGTAGAAGCGCCCGCAGACCACGCCGGGCTTGCCGTAACCCGTCTGCTTAAAATGCGCCAGCAGGCGCTCCAGATAGTCGATACCGCTCGCGGGCGGCACGTCCCGCCCGTCCAAAAAGCAGTGCACGTATGTATCCGCCACGCCCTCGCGCCGCGCCATCGCGAGCAGCGCCAGCAGGTGGCTGAAATGGCTGTGGACGCCGCCGTCGGAGAGCAGCCCCATCAGGTGCAGCCGCCCGCCGTTCGCCTTGGCCTGCCGCATAGCGGCCAGCAGCGCATCGTTTTGGTAAAAATCGCCGTCCGCGATGGCCTTGTCGATGGCCGTCAAGTCCTGATAGACCACCCGACCCGCGCCGATATTCAAATGGCCGACCTCGGAGTTGCCCATCATACCGTCCGGCAAGCCCACGGCAAGGCCGCTCGCCGCCAAAGTGGCGGTGGGATATTCGCGGCACATGCGGTCAAAATTCGGCAGGTTCGCCAGAGATAGCGCGTCGCCCGGTTTGCCGGTTTTCAGCCCCCAGCCGTCCATAATGCACAGCATGACCGGTTTTTTCTTCATATCATTACTCCTGACTGTTTTCCGCAAACGCCGTACGGCAGATATCGGCAAACGCCGCCGCCTTAAGGCTGGCGCCGCCCACCAGCGCGCCGTCCACGTCCGCGCCGGACATCAGCTCCGCCGCGTTTTCGGGGGTCACGCTGCCGCCGTATAAGATACGAATTTTATCGGCAAAGCTCCCGCCCTTTTCGCGCAGGTTGTCGCGGATAATGGCGCAGGCCGCCTCAGCGTCCGCCGCAGTGGCCGCCTGGCCGGTGCCGATCGCCCAGATCGGCTCATAGGCCACAACAATTTCACTTTTGCCGTCCCAAAATTCCAGGCTTTCATAAAGCTGCGCTTCCAGCCATTCCTGCGTCAGGCCGCCCTCGCGGATACTCAGAGTCTCGCCAACGCAGAGGATCGGCACCAGACCCGCCGCCACCGCCGCGCCGCATTTTTTCGAGATCATCTCGCTGCTCTCCTGCAGCAGCGTGCGCCGTTCGGAATGGCCGCAGATAACGTATGACACGCCGCATTCGGCCAGCATGCCCGGCGAAATTTCGCCGGTAAACGCGCCCGCCTCCTGCCAGAAGATATCCTGCGCGCCAAGGCAGATGTCCATCTTCTGGCCGGCAATGGCCTGGTGCAGCGGATAAAGCGCCGTAAACGGCGGGCAGAACACCGCGTCCACCTCTTTATTGTCCAGCACGTCGGCGGCCTCGCGGTCAAAATCAGCCAGCCAGCCGAGCGATTCGGCCACCGTCTGGTTCATCTTCCAGTTGGCGGCCAGCAAAGGTCTTCTCATAATCAAACCTCCTGAGCTATCGGGCGTTCTGCAGCGCTTCCACGCCCGGCAGATGTTTGCCCTCAAGATATTCCAGCGTGGAGCCGCCGCCGGTGGAAATATGCGTGATCATATAGCCCACGCCCGCCTGGTCGATGGCCGCCAGCGAATCGCCGCCGCCCACGATCGTCGCGCCCTGGCATTTGGCGCAGGCCACGGCAATGGCTTCCGTCCCCTTGGCAAAGGCGGGCATTTCAAACACGCCCATCGGGCCGTTCCAGATGACCGTCTGCGCGCTCTCAATGATCGCCGCATAGGTCTGCACCGTCTTTCTGCCCATATCCAGCGCCATCCAGCCCTTGGGCACGCGGTCAATGCCGACGTTGCGGTGCCGGGCGTCCGCGTCAAACGCTTCCGCCGCCACCAGATCCTGCGGCAGTACGATCTTCTTCGCCACGTCCTTTTTCAGCAGATCGCGCACCAGATCCACGTAATCCGGCGAAATCTTGGAAGCGCCCATATCATAGCCCAGCGCGTAAAGGAACGTGTTGGCCATCGCGCCGCCGATCAGCAGGCGGTCGACGGCGGGGAGCAGATTTTTGATCACCCCGATCTTGTCGTCCACCTTGGCGCCGCCCATCACCGCCACCACCGGGCGCGCGGGATTGGCAAGCAATTTGCTCATCATCACCAGGTCTTTTTCCAGCAGGAAGCCCGCCACCGCGGGGAGATATTTCGTCACCCCCACCAGAGAGGCATGCGCCCGGTGTACCGCGCCGAACGCGTCGCAGACGAACACCTCGCCCAGCTTAGCCAGCTTCTTGGCGAAAGCGTCGTCGTTCTTTTCTTCTTCCTTATAAAAGCGCAGATTTTCCAGCAGCAGCACCTCGCCGGGCTGAAGCGCTTTGGCCATCTTTTCGGCCTCCGCCCCGATACAGTCGGGGCAGAACGATACCTTCGCGTCCAGCAGGCGCTGCAAGATCGGCGCCAGGTTTGCCAAAGAATATTTCAGGTTCTTTTCACCCTTGGGGCGACCCAGGTGGCTCATCAAGATCACCTTTGCCCCCCGCTTCAGCAGATATTGCAGCGTGGGCAGCGTCCCGTTGATACGCGTCAGGTCGGTCACGTTGCCCGCGTCGTCACGCGGCACGTTATAATCCACCCGCACCAAAACGCGCTTGCCCGCCACGTCGATGTCGCGAATAGTCTTTTTGTGATAGAAAACGATAGACATATGATCTCTCCTTATCCTCTCATATTAAAAAGGCGCTTATGCAACAAAAGTACCGGCCGGCAGCCGATACTTTTGCTAAACTTAAATCTGTTTATCCGGCAATGCCCTTGCCTGCAATGTATTTCACCAGATCGACCACGCGGTTGCTGTAACCCCATTCGTTGTCATACCAGGCGATAACTTTCACCAGATTGCCCTCGATCACCATCGTGGAAAGCGCGTCCACCGTCGAGGAGTTTTGGCAGCCGTTGAAGTCCACCGATACCAGCGGCAGCTCGCAATAACCGAGGATCCCTTTCAGCTCGTTTTCGGCGGCGGATTTCAGCGCGGCGTTGATCTCCTCCACCGTGGCGGGGGTTTTCAGCTCGGCCACCAGATCGACCAGCGACACGTTGGCAGTGGGAACACGTACGGCAAAACCGTTCAGCTTGCCCTTAAGCTGGGGCAGAACCAGCGCCACGGCCTTGGCAGCGCCCGTGGTGGTGGGGATCATCGAGCAGGCAGCCGCCCGCGCCCGGCGGAAGTCTTTATGGTCGCGGTCAAGGATCCGCTGATCGTTGGTATAGGAATGGATCGTGGTCATCAGACCGCGTTCAATGCCGAATTTCGCGTCCAGCACCTTGGCGACGGGAGCCAGGCAGTTGGTGGTGCAGCTGGCGTTGGAGATGATATGGTGCTTGGCGGGGTCGTAAGCGTCCTCGTTGACGCCCATCACAATGGTGATATCCTCATTTTTGCCGGGGGCGGTCAAAACGACTTTTTTCGCCCCCGCGGTGATGTGCGCGCAGGCCTTTTTGGCGTCGTTAAACACGCCGGTGGCCTCCACCACCACGTCAACGCCCAGCTTGCCCCACGGAAGCGCGGCAGGATCCTTTTCATTAAAGACCTGAATCTCCCGGCCGTCCACCAGCATCGCGCCCTCCTTAGAGCCGATCTCCTTATCCCAGGTGCCGTGGACTGAGTCGAATTTCAGCAGATGGGCGTTGATCTCGGCGTCGGCCATGTCATTGACCGCGACGATCTCTACTCCCGGCTGACCGAAAGCGGCGCGGAACACCAACCTCCCGATGCGTCCGAAGCCGTTGATTGCAATTTTTACCATGTTTTAGAACTCCCCTTTCCGTTTTTTTAATATTATTTACAGCAAGCATCTTGCTAATTCACGCGAAAAAAACGAGCCTAAAGCGGCCAAGCGGAACGCCTCACCCTTTAAGCTCATTGTAACATAAATCCAAATCAAATAGCAATATATTTCCCGATTTTTGCCAAGGAATTTACCGCGGCCTTATCCCTCATTTCGCCAGCTCCGCCGCCAGCTTTTCCAGCTTTTGCAGGCGGTGATAAAGCCCCGTCTTGGAGATCGGCTGATCAAAAAGGTCTTTCAGCTCGGCCAGGGGCAGCTCCGGATTTTCCAGACGCAGCGCCGCCGTCTCACGCAGGGGGCGGCTCAAATCCTTAAGCACGCCCGCCGCCGCCAGCCGCTTTATCGCCATAACCTGCCGCTGCGCCGCGTCCACCGCCTTATCGGTGTTGGCGGTATCGCAGTTGATGACGCGGTTGATGTTGTTGGCGGTGTCCTTGATAACGCGCACGTTCTCCATATCCAGCAGCGCCCCGTGCGCCCCGATGACGTTCAGAAAATCGCAGATCTGCTCCGCCCCCTTGCAATAGACGAGGAAGCGGCCTTTGCGCTCGCTGATCTTCAAATTCAGCCCGTATTCCGCCCCCAAAGCGGCGAGGAAATGCGCCTGGTAAATATCCTGGCACACCAGCTCCAGATGATAAGCGCGGTTGGGGTCGCTGACAAAGCCGCCGCCCAGAAACGCCCCCCTGAGATACGCGCGGCGGCAGCATTCCCCGGCGAAAACGTCGGATAAGCTCGTCACCCGCCCCACGTCCTGCCCGGCGTTCCACGGGTTGCCGTCGGGGATTTTGGCCAGAAGCGCCAGCACCTGCCGCACCCCCTCCTGCGGGGGGATACGCAGCGTGTACAGGCGGTTTTTCTTGAAATGGCGGCTGTCGCGCATCAAAATCTCGGCGTGCAGCCCCCAAACCTCTTTCACCAGCTTAAAATAGCGCCGCGCAATGCCCGCGCTGCCGGTGGTGGCCAGCAGACCGGGCTTGCCGCCCGCCGCAATGCTCACGTTGCCGCACATACGCAGAAAGGCCAGGAATTCCGTCTCGCGGCAGCAGCGGCGGCTGGTGCTTATGCGCAAAAGCTGCTCTTTTACGTCCAGCGTAAACGTCATGTTGCCCCTCCTTATGCGTCCAAAAGCCCGGCCAAAGCCCGCTTCAGCTTGGCACGGTTGTGCTGCCAGAAATTTATTTCGTCTACAAAATCGGCCTGCAATATGTCCACCCCGGAAAGCCGCTCGGCGTCGCAGACGATGGGGCGGCTTTTGCGCTCTGCCAGCGCCGCCAGCGCCGTTTCGGGGTATGCTCCGTTGTTGGCGATGATCACGTCGATCAGCCGCGCCCCGCCGGCATAGCTTTCCAGCAGCGCATAGGCGCGGGAAAGCTCCGCCGCGTCCAGCTCCGCCGGCTCCGTCGCCATGTTGGCCAGATAACACACCCGCGCGGGGCTTTTGATCAGCGCCGGCGCCAAACCCGGCACCAGCAGATTGGTGATCAGGCTGGAATAGACGCTGCCGGGGCCGATAAATATGTAATCCGCCGCCGCCACGGCGTCCAGCACCTCCGGTTGGGGGCGGCAGTTTTCCGGCTGCAAAAACAGCTTCTTCACGCGGCGGCTGTCGGCGCAGATGGCCGTCTCACCGGAAAGCACCGCCCCGTCCTCCAGCACGGCGGCCAGACGCACGTCGTCGCAGGTGGCGGGCAGCACCCGCCCCGTGATTGCCAGCAGATTGGAAAGCCTGGCCACCGCCCCGGCAAAATCCAGCCCCTCGGCCTGCTGCAATGCCGCCAGCAGAATATTGCCCACCGTGTGGCCGGAGAGCGTCCCCTCCTCCGGGAAGCGATAGGAAAGCAGCGCGTCCATCGCGGGCTCCGCGTCGGAAAGCGCCACCAGGCAGTTCCTGACGTCGCCCGGCGGCAGGATACCGAATTCCTCCCGCAGCTTCCCGGAGCTGCCCCCGTCGTCCGTCACCGCCACCACCGCCGTCAAATGCGGCGTCAGTTCTTTCAGCACCCGCAGCAGATTGGCCAGCCCCGTGCCGCCGCCGATCGCCACCACGCGCTTATGTTTATCGGGCATAGTTTTCTCCCCCAAATTCATTCCCCAACTTCTTACTTCAATTCAGTTCCGCCGCAGGTCGCGATGACCCACGCGCACCTTGGCGCAGGGCGCGGCCTCGCTTAAACGGCGGCCGATCTCCTCGGCCACGGCAACGGAGCGGTGCTGACCGCCGGTGCAGCCCACCGCCAGGGATAAATGGTGCTTGCCCTCGGCCAGATACTGCGGCATGATCTCCGCCAAAAGATTGCAGTATTTATCGAGGAAACTCTGCGTCGCCGGACGGTCAATAACATAATCCCTAACCGGCGCGTCCAGCCCGGTCTGCGGCTTCAGCTCCGCCACGTAGAACGGGTTGGGCAGAAAGCGCACGTCCATCACCAGATCGACGTCGATGGGCAGGCCGTATTTGAAGCCGAAAGAGGTCACGTTCACCAGCAGGCGCTCGTCGTCGCCCTCGCCCAGCAGATCGGCGGCCTGCTGCTTAAAATCCTGCACGCGCATATCGGAGGTATCGATAATGATATCGGCCGCCCCGCGGATACGCTGCAGGCGCTTCCTCTCCTCGCGGATACCCTCCAGCACGCTGCCGCTTTTAGCCAGCGGGTGGCGGCGGCGCGTTTCCTTAAAGCGGCGCACCAGCGCCTCATCGGACGCCTCAAGAAAGATTATTTCGTAATCGATCCCCTTATTCTTCAATTCCTGCAAAACGCCGTAAACGTCCTGGAAGAATTTGCCGCCCCGCACGTCCGCCACCAGCGCCACGCGCGAAAGATCCGCCTGCGCCTGCAATATCAGCTCGACAAATTTCAAAAACAGGTTGGGCGGCAGGTTATCCACGCAGTAATAGCCCATATCCTCCAAAACCTGCACCAGATTGGTCTTGCCCGCGCCGCTCATGCCCGTCACGATCTTCAGTTCCAACGCGCCCGCCTCCTTAGTTTACCGCTGCTCGTTATGCAAATATGTGTAAAGCTGCTCCGCTGCCCGGCGGTTCATGCTCTCCGCCAGCGCCAGCTCCTCGACGCCGGCCTGCATGATCTGCTCCAATGACCCGAACGCCCGCAGCAGCGCCGCGCGTCTTGTGGGGCCGATACCGGGGATATTATCCAGCGCGCTGGCCTTTTGGCCTTTTTCCCGCAGCCGCCGCTGGTAAGTGATACCAAAGCGGTGCGCCTCGTCGCGCACGCGCTGCAAAAGCTGCAAGCCGTGGCTGCTTTTGGGGAGGATTATCGGCTCGCTGTCATGCGGGCGGTACAGCCATTCCTCGCTTTCGGCCAGGCCGAACACCGGGATATCCAGCTGCAATGCCTCCAAAATATCCACCGCCACCGCCAGCTGCCCCTTGCCGCCGTCGATCAGCAGCAGATCCGGCCATTCCGCCATCGGCGCTTCCTCCGGCTTGATCTCGCCGCGCTTCAGCTGCTCGCGCTGGTTCAGCCCCCAGCCCAGCCGCCGCGCCACCGCCTCGCGCATGGCCATATAGTCGTCGCCGTTGGTTTCGCCCTTGATCCGCATATGGCGATACAGCGCTTTGGCCGGTTTGCCGCCCAAAAACGTCACCATCGCCGACACGGTGTAAGTCCCCTGCCAATGGCTGTTATCAAAGCACTCGATACGCCACGGCGCTTTCGGGAGACTAAGCACCTGCCGCAGCTCCTCCAGCGCCTCGCCGCTGGCCGAAGCCGCGTAGTTCTTCTCCTCCAGCTCGCGGGCGATAACCAGCTCCGCGTTCTGCGCCACCAGAGCAAGCAGGCGCTTCTTCTCGCCGATCTTCGGCACATTGAGCGTCACCTTGCCGCCCCGCTTGCCGCTCAGCCATTCCGCCAGCGTCGCCGGCTCCGGCGGCTGGTGCGATAAGCATATCTCCGGTGGGATAAAATCCACCCCGCTGTAATACTGCCCGATGAACGCGGCCAAAATTGCCCCCGGCTCGTCTGCTGCGGGGTTTTGCAGGAAGAAATGCTCCCGCCCCACGACCTTGCCCTCGCGCACAAAGAATATCTGCACCGCCGCCAGCTCCGGTACACCGGGCGCGGTGGCCGCCGCCAGCATATCGCGGTTATCGCTGCCGCTGTCCATATTCTGGCGGCTCTGCACGAATTTTACGGCCTCGATACGGTCGCGCAGGGTGGCCGCGTCCTCAAAGCGCAGCTCCGCCGCCGCCTGCTGCATTTGCGCTTGCAGCCGCGCCGTGATCGCGCCGCTTTTCCCCTCCAGAAACAGCGCCACCTGCTCGCACATCTCGCGGTAAGCCGCCTTATCCACCTTGCCCGTGCAGGGCGCCAGGCACCGCCCGATATGATAATTCAAACATGGGCGGTGCTTGCGGCTGAAGCTCTGGTTAGAGCAGCTCCTGAGCGGGAAAATGTCGCTTAACAGCTTCTGGGTCAGCTTCATTGCGCCGCTGCTGACATAGGGGCCGAAATAGCGGTTGCCGTCGTTTTTCACCGAGCGCACCATGATCAGACGCGGGTATTCCTCGCGCATGGTCAGGCACAGATAAGGGTAATGCTTATCGTCGCGCAGCAGGATATTATACTTGGGGTTATATTCCTTGATGAGGTTACATTCCAGCACCAGCGCTTCCGCCGCCGAGGAAACGACGATCCACTCCAGCTCCTCCACCACACGCATCTGCGCCGCCGTTTTGGGCGCCAGGCGGCTTTCCGGCTGGAAATACGAGCGCACCCGCTGCCGCAGCGACTTGGCCTTGCCGACGTAGACCACCTGGCCGTCCTTGTCGCGCATGATATAGACGCCGGGGCTTTCCGGCAGCAATGCCAGCTTTTCTTTTAACTTGGGATTTGCCACGCGGAAAGCCTCCTTTCGGTCAAATTTCGTGGAAAAGTATTATCCGAGCCCGCCTTGCTTCTACCGCAGTTTGGGTGCCAGATACTTACCCGTATAACTTTCGGGGTGTTTTGCCACCTCTTCAGGTGTGCCGACGGCGACAACGCGCCCGCCGCGGCCGCCGCCCTCCGGCCCCAGGTCGATAATATGGTCGGCGCACTTGATAACGTCCAGATTATGCTCAATGACCAGCACGGTATTGCCCGCGTCCACCAGACGGTTCAAAACCTCCAGCAGCTTCTTGATGTCCGCCACGTGGAGACCCGTGGTCGGCTCGTCCAGAATATAAAAGCTCTGGCCTTGGCTGCGGCGCGAAAGCTCCGCCGCGAGTTTGACGCGCTGCGCCTCGCCGCCGGAAAGCGTCGTGCCGCTTTGCCCCAGCTGGATATAGCCCAGCCCCACGTCCTGCAAAACCTGCAATTTGTGCGCAATGCGCGGCACGTTGGCGAAGAAATCCACCGCCTCGTCCACCGTCATCGCCAAAACGTCGGCAATGCTTTTGCCCTTATACTTCACGTCCAGCGTTTCGCGGTTATAGCGCTGCCCCTTGCAGACGTCGCAGGGCACGTAAACGTCGGGCAGAAAGTGCATTTCGATCTTGATAATGCCGTCGCCCTTGCAGGCCTCGCAGCGCCCGCCGCTGACGTTGAAGCTGAAACGCCCCGGCTTATAGCCGCGCATTTTGGCCTCCGGCAGCTGGGCGAACAGGTCGCGGATCAGGCTGAACAGCCCGGTATACGTGGCCGGGTTAGAGCGCGGGGTGCGGCCGATCGGGCTTTGGTCGATGTCGATGACCTTGTCCAGCGCTTCCAGCCCCTCAATTTTCTTGAATTTGCCGGGCTTGGTGTGGGCGCGGTTTACGCGGTGCGCCAGCGTTTTATACAAACTCTCGTTCACCAGCGTGCTCTTGCCGCTGCCGGAAACGCCGGTGACGCAGACAAATTTGCCGAGCGGTATCGTCACGCTGATATTCTGCAAATTATTCTCGGCGCAGCCGGTAACTTTCAGCACCTTGCCGCTGCCGGGGCGGCGCATAATGGGAACGGGTATCTCCTCCCGCCCACTTAAATACCGCCCGGTGATGGAGTTTTCGCATTGCATGATCTCCTGCGGCGTGCCGGCGGCCACCACCTGCCCGCCGTGCGCCCCCGCGCCGGGGCCGATATCCACGATATAGTCCGCCGCCAGCATGGTTTCGTCGTCATGCTCCACCACGATGACCGTGTTGCCGAGGTCGCGCAGACGTTTCAGCGTGGCGATCAGCTGGTCGTTATCGCGCTGGTGCAGGCCGATGGACGGCTCGTCCAAAATATACAGCACCCCCACCAGCGAGGAGCCGATCTGCGTCGCCAGCCGGATGCGCTGCGCCTCGCCGCCGGAGAGCGTCCCCGCCGAGCGCGAAAGCGTCAGGTAATCCAGCCCCACGTTCACGAGAAATTCCAGCCGGGCGCGGATCTCTTTCAGCACCATGTGGACGATACTCTCCTCCCGCTCGGTCAATATGATGCGGCGGAAGAAGTCCTGTGCCTCAAATATCGTCAGATTGCTGAGCTGGTCGATGTTCAGCTCGGCCGCCGTGCCGTCCGCCTGCCGGTAGCTGAGCGTCACCGCCAGCACCTCGGGCTTCAGGCGCGCGCCGTGGCAGTCCGGGCAGGGGCTTTCCACCATATACCGCTCGATGTCCTCGCGGATAAAATCGGAAGTCGTTTCGTGGTAACGCCGCTCCAGATTGTTGATCATACCCTCCCACGGGCTTAACATCGTCTTTTTGTGGTGGTTGTAGTCGATATATTCAAACGCCAGCTTCTCGCTGCCGGTGCCGTGGAATATCAAGTCCAAATATTCCGGCGCCAGATTACCGACCGGCTCGTCCAGCGAAAAGCCGTACTTTTTGGCCAGCGCCTCAATGAAGCGGAAATACCAGCCGCCATAGTTCTCATTCCAATGCGCCAGCGCCCCCTCGCGGAGCGAGAGCGCGTCGTTCACTATGAGCAGATTTTCGTCCACCTTCATGCGGAAGCCCAAGCCCGAGCAGCTGGGGCAGGCGCCGTAGGGGTTGTTGAACGAGAACATACGCGGCGTAATTTCGTCGATACTGATACCGCAGTCCGGGCAGGAAAGGTTTTTGTTGAAGCGCAGCTCCTCCTGCTTCGTCGCCGCCGCGCCGTCCTCGCCGACGGTTTTGCTCTCGGCCAGCACCAGCAGCTGCCCGCCCGACATCTCCATCGTCACCTCGATAGACTCCGCCAGACGTTTGGCAATGCCGGGGCGCACCGCCAGCCGGTCAACGACAACCTCCACACTGTGCTTCTGCTTTTTGTTGACGCTGATCTCCTCGTCCAGCGTGCGGATCTCGCCGTCCAGGCGGATACGCAGATAGCCGTCGCTCTTGATATCCGCAAACAGCCGCTGAAACTCGCCTTTTCGGCCGCTGACCATCGGCGCCAGCAGCTGCAATTTCGTCCCCTCGGGGAGAGCCATCAGCTTGTCCACGATCTGGTCGACGGTCTGCTGGGCAATGGGCTTGCCGCAATGCGGGCAATGGGGCTTGCCGACGCGGGCGAACAGCAGGCGCAGGTAATCGTGGATCTCCGTCACCGTGCCGACGGTGGAACGCGGGTTGCGGTTGGTAGTCTTCTGGTCGATGGCAATGGCGGGGGAAAGCCCCTCGATACTATCCACCGCTGGCTTTTCCATCTGCCCCAGAAACAGCCGCGCGTAAGAGGATAAGCTCTCCATATAGCGGCGCTGCCCCTCGGCGTAAATGGTATCGAACGCCAGCGAGCTTTTGCCGCTGCCGGATAAGCCGGTGATCACCACCAGCGAATTTCTGGGCAGCTTCACGTCGATATTCTGCAAATTATGCTGGCGCGCGCCTTTAACGTAAATGTAATCTTTCTCCATATTTGTTGCTCCGTTTTATATTCTAATATGTATCATATTATTTTAACATATTATCCAAACAATTTCCACCCTGCCCAAGCAGCAATTTTTGGCGGCGGGCATTGCCAAAGCGCCCGCGTTAATGTTAGAATAAATCAGATAGTGTCATTATGAGAGGGGATTTTGCCATGTCCAAAAGAAACCTGATAATTTTCGCCCTGCTGGCGGCGGTGCTGGCGCTTTTTTCCCTGCGGGAGCAGACGCCCGCGCCGGAGAAATATATTGCCAGGGAATATCCCGGCTTCGAAATTGTAAAAACTGCCGAAATAAGCGATTTGCAGTCTTATCTTATCAAAAAGGACGGCGGCATGATAATAATTTCCTTTTATGACGGCGAGCCTTTGGGGGCGCTGGGCACCGTTGAGCGCACTATTGATGATTTCGGCATTTATGAACGCGGCGGCTTCCCCACCGGCAGCAATATCATCATCATCGGCGGCGAGAATATCGACTTAAAGCATACGTCTTATACTCTGGCATGGCGGATCGAGCAGCGTCAAACAACGGTTACGCAGGATATTACCAACCAGCGGTATGTGCTGGATATTTATCCTCTGGACTGGCATATTTCGCCGAATATAATCACCGCCGAATTTGAGGACGGCGAAATTTTCTGATACGCACACAGCAAAACAGACGGGGAGACTGCCCGTCTGTTGCTCTTTATGGGGTATTGATAAAACTTTTCACCTCATGACCTCCGCTTCGCTGCGCTAAAATCAGCGAAAAGTATTATCAATACCCATTGGTTTTGGGCGGTCTCCGATAAAACTTTTCCACTACATGACCTGCGCAAATTTCGTGGAAAAGTATTATCTGAGCCCGCCGGCAGGGGCTATTGCAGCGCCTTTTCGCCATACCGCCCCATAGCTTTCAGTTCGAGTATGAGGTCTCTCGCTTCGGCGGCTTTTTCAAACTCCAGCCGTCTGGCCGCTTCGCGCATTTCTTTCTCCAATGTGCGGATCATCTTCTCGCGCTCTTTGCGCCCCAGCTGGCTGAACGCTTTCTTCTCGGCCTTTTCCTCCGTCTCCGGCAGAATGGCGGAGATCAGATCGCGCACGTCCTTTTGCACCGTCTGCGGCGTGATGTTATGCGCCTGGTTATACGCCATCTGGATAGCGCGGCGGCGTTCCGTCTCGCTGATAGCGGCCTGCATGGAATCCGTCATGTTGTCGGCGTAGATGATGACCCGCCCGTCAACGTTTCTGGCGGCACGGCCAATCGTCTGGATCAGCGAACGGTGCGAGCGCAGAAAGCCCTCTTTATCACCGTCCAAAATCGCCACCAGCGCCACCTCGGGGATATCCAGCCCCTCGCGCAGCAGATTGATGCCCACCAGCACGTCAAACTCGCCCAGCCGCAGGTCGCGCACGATCGCCATGCGCTCCAGCGTTTTCACGTCGCTGTGCAGATACCGCACCTTGACGCCCGCCTCGGCCAGATAATCCGTCAAGTCCTCGGCCATGCGCTTGGTCAGCGTCGTCACCAGCACGCGCCCGCCCGCCGCCGTCACCTTGCGGATCTCACCCAGCAGGTGGTCGATTTGGTGCGTGATCGGGTGCAGCTCAATCGGCGGGTCTAAAAGCCCGGTGGGGCGCAGCACCTGCTCCACCACGCGGGGCGAATGTTCCAGCTCATAATCGCCGGGCGTGGCCGATACGTAAACCGCCTGATGGATACGCTCCTCAAATTCCGGGAATTTCAGCGGCCGGTTATCCAGCGCCGAGGGCAGCCGGAAGCCGTATTCCACCAGCGACTGCTTGCGCGAACGGTCGCCCTCATACATACCACGCACCTGCGGCAGCGTCACATGGCTTTCGTCCACAAACAGGATAAAATCTTTCGGGAAATAATCCAGCAGCGTGTAGGGCGGCTCGCCGGGGCGCCTGCCGTCCATGTGGCGGGAATAATTCTCCACCCCCTGGCAGTGGCCGATCTCCGCCAGCATTTCCAGATCGAAGCGGGTGCGCTGTTCCAGCCGCTGCGCTTCCAGCAGCTTCCCCGCCGCGTTCAATTCCTGCAACCGCTCCGCCAGCTCCTTTTTGATACCCGCGATCGCGGCGTCCATCGTGGTGTCGCCCATCACATAATGACTGTTGGGGAAAATGGTATCGTATGGCAGCCGGTGCACGATCTCGCCGGTCACGGTGTTCACCTCGGAGATGGCCTCAATTTCGTCGCCGAAAAACTCCACCCGCACCGCCACGTCGCTGTAACCCGCCGGGAATATCTCCACCACATCGCCCTTGGCGCGGAACGTGCCGCGGTGCAGATCGAGGTCGTTCCGCGTATACTGGTCGTCGATCAGGCGGCGCAGCAGCTCGTCGCGCTCCATCTGCTGTCCGACGCGCAGCGAGATCATCATCTCCTGATAAAACTTGGGCGAGCCCAGGCCGTATATCGCCGAGACCGACGCCACCACGATCACGTCCCGCCGCTCCAGCAGCGACGCCGTGGCCGAATGGCGCAGCTTCTCAATTTCGTCGTTGATGGACGCATCCTTGGCAATGTACGTGTCGGAGCGCGCGATGTACGCCTCCGGCTGGTAATAATCGTAATAGCTGACGAAATATTCCACCGCGTTTTCCGGAAAGAACTCCTTGAACTCGCCGTATAGCTGGGCGGCCAGCGTTTTGTTGTGGGCGATGACCAGCGCCGGGCGCTGCGCCCGTTCAATTACGTTGGCCATGGTGAACGTCTTGCCGCTCCCCGTCACGCCAAGCAGCGTCTGGTGCGGCTCGCCCGCCGCCAGCCCGTCGCAGAGCGCGTCCACCGCCTGCGGCTGGTCGCCCGTCAGCTTAAAATTGCTGTGCAGCTTAAAATCCATATATATCCCCTAAAAACCGCTTTAACTTATCACAATAGGCAGCAGAATATTATAACATATTATATAGATAATTTCTACCCCGCCCCGCCGCTTTGCCGCAGATAACAAAAAATCCCAGACCGCCAGGCAGCCCGGGATAAACCACAACAATATATAGTCATACCATACAACTGATATAAAATGCAATACGGCTCCATAATAATTTTGCCGGGAAAATGCTAATCTTATCTATAAAGAGAGGTTGGCATTATGCAGACAAAATATCAGGAACAATTCATCAAATTCGGCTTAAAGGTGCAATATTACCGCAAGCTGCGCGGCCTGACGCAGGAGGCGTTTGCCGAAGCGATCGGCAAGTCATGGTCTTTTGTGGCGAAAATCGAAAGTCAGTCCAAACCTTTCGGTGTTTCGATGGAAACATTGTTCCGAATGGCTGAGGTGCTGAATATTTCCCCAGCCAAACTACTGGAAGATTAAAATAAACGGCAGACAAGCCATGCGCCTGTCTGCCGTTTTATTTTACTTGTCAAAATAGATGATTTCGCCCTTGACGTCCGTGCCGGAGACGGTCAGTATACCGTAGGACGGACGTTTCACCTCGCCCATCGGCCGCACCGCCGAGCCGGGGTTGAAATACAGCACGCCGTTCTCCTCGCGGTTGCAGGGGATATGCGAATGGCCGAACACCACCGCCCGCACGGGGCTTTGCGTGAACGCCCGATGCGCCGCCTGCTCCGCCGTTGCGCCGAAAAGCTGGCCATGCATCAGACCAATTCTGATATCCTCCACGTCCAGCAGACGCAAAAGACCCATTTCCGCCACGATCGGCGCACCGTCGCAGTTGCCGGCCACGCCCTCCGTGCGGGCAATGCGGGAAAGATACCCCCAAAGCTGCAAATTCGTCCAGTCGCCGGCGTGCAAAATCAGATCCGGCTTTTCCGCCTCAATAAGCTGCAACACGCGCGGCAGCTCTCTTCCCGGCTGCCAGTGCGTGTCAGAAACCACAGCAATTTTCATAATCCTTCTCCCAAATAATTCCCCAAAAGTTTACAGCTTGACCACGTTGGCCGCCTGCGGGCCGCGCGCGCCCTCAACCTCGTCAAATTCAACCTCCTGCCCCTCGTCCAGCGTCTTGAAGCCGTCGGACTGAATGGCGGAGAAATGCACGAATACGTCGCTGCCCTCGGCTCGCTCAATGAAGCCGAAACCCTTTTCCGCGTTGAACCATTTAACCTTGCCTTTCATTCATAAACCTCCTTAAATCAAACCAGGAATAAATTTACAATGCTTATTATAGGCGTTTTGCGGCTGTATTGCAAGCCCGCCCCGCCAAAACTTTGCCGACACATTTGGCCAAATTGTGCCCGCCGCCCCGTTGCATTTTGCCCGGCGATACCTTATAATAGCAATACTAATATTTGCGCCCGCGCCGCCATATGATAAGGCAGAGCGCGCCAAAGGGAGGTGGCCGTCCGCTTGGGCTTCTGGGAGATTTTTCTGATCGGCTTGGCGCTTTCCATGGACGCGTTTGCCGTCTCCGCCGTCAGCGGTATGAGTATCAAGAATATCCGCCGGGGCGATATTATGCTGCTGGCCTGCGCTTTCGGCGGCTTTCAGGGCTTAATGCCGCTGCTCGGCTATTACACCGGCAATCTTTTCACCGGCTTTATGAGCACGTTTGCGCCGTACATCGCCTGCCTGCTGCTCTCGCTTGTCGGCGGCAAGATGATCTACGACGCCCTCTCCGAGGAGGCCGAGCCGCTTGCCGCCATCACGCCGCAGCTGGTACTGGTGCAGGCCGTCGCCACCAGCATTGACGCGCTGGCCGTGGGCGTCAGCTTTGCGGCGGCGGGCAGCGTCAACATCTGGCAGGCTATCAGTATCATCGCCTGCACCACGTTCTTGCTTACGATACTGGCCGTGAACATCGGCCGCCGCATCGGCTCGCTGCTGGCCGAAAAGGCCGGGCTGTTCGGCGGCATAATCCTGATCATCATCGGGCTGAAAATGCTGTTCTGAAACGAAAAGAGCTTCCCGCGGGAAGCTCTTATTTTTTTATGTCTAAAGCTGGCTGAACACCTGCCCGATCGGTTCGCGGATCACCAAGTCCGCCCGCTTATCCGCCGAGGTCACGCTCATATTCACCAGCACCAGCCGCCGCCCCTGATAATAGTCGATCAGCCCCGCCGCCGGGTATACCACCAGCGACGTGCCGCCGACGATCAGCAGATCGGCCTCGGAGATGTCGCGGATACTGTCATAGAGCGTCTGATTGTCCAAGCCCTCCTCATACAGCACCACGTCCGGTTTGATCACGCCGCCGCAGGAGCAGCGCGGCACCCCCGCCGCCTGCTGCATATACGCCGCGTCATAGAATTTACCGCACTTTTGGCAGTAATTGCGGTGGACGGAGCCGTGCAGCTCCAAAACGCGGCGGCTCCCCGCCGCCTGGTGCAGTCCGTCGATATTCTGGGTGACGACGGAGCGCAAATGCCCCTGCCGTTCCAGCTCCGCCAGCTTGCTGTGGCAGGCGTTGGGCTTGGCATCCAGATACAGCATTTTCTTCTGATAAAAACGGTAGAACTCCGCCGTGTTCCGCTCAAAAAACGTATGGCTCAATATCACCTCGGGCGGATAGGCATACTCCTGGTTATACAGCCCGTCAGTGGAGCGAAAATCGGGTATGCCGCTTTCGGTGGAAACGCCCGCGCCCCCAAAAAACACCGCCCGCTCGCTTTCGGCCAGCCAGCGCGCCAAAGTCTCAATTTCCTGCGTCATGCTGCTCACTCCCCATCAATTCTCTTCGTCGTCGGTATCCACGATCACGTTATGCCGGTTAAAATGCCCGCTGATGTCGTTGGTCTCATAGAATGTAATGAACGCCTGCGGGTCAACGGCCAGCACCAGCTCTTTCAGCCGCCCCACCTCCAAAATATTGGTAACGCAGAGCAGCAGCTTGTAATCCGTCCCGCTGTACAGCCCCTCCGCGTCCAGCATCGTCACCCCGCGTGAGAGCTTTTCCATCAAAAGCCCGCCGACTTCGCGCCCCTTGGCCGTCACGATAAAGGCGGTGCGCTTGCGGGTTATGCCCTCCAGCACGGCGGAAAGCGTCTGGCCGGAGGCGAAAATCAGTATCAGCGTGTAAAGACCCTTTTCAATGCCGAACAGGCCGGTGGAAAGCAGTATCACCACCGCGTTGATGCTCATGGTGACGGTGCTGATGGATATGCCGTATTTCTGGCGCAATACCATCGCCACCAAATGCGTACCGGAGCTGCCGCTGCCGCTCCTGAGTACCAGCGCGTCGCCCAGCCCCACAAAGACGCCCGCAAAGATGGCGGCCAGCAGCAGATCGTTGTTGTAGATGACCACGCCGTTGAACATCTGCAAAAAGAACACCTGCAATATCAGCGCGACGCCCGTCAGCACCACAAAACGCTTCTCCAGAAAGCGCCAGCCCAGCCAAATGCAGGGCAGGTTGAACAGCAGCACCGCCAGCGGAAACGGGATAAAATCCAGAAACCGCACCAATATGCCGGCCAGGCCATAGGTGCCGCCGGAGAGAAAATCGTTGGCGGAAACGAAGCCCTGATAGCTGTACGCCTCGAACGCGTTGCCCAGCAGAAACAGCAGCAGCTGCGGCAATTTCATCAGTTTTAAGTTTTTTTGCATAACTTGTATTTCTTTTTGCCCCTTATTCTTATATAATATATACATAATATAGCACAGTTGAACCGGTTTGAAAAGGAGGATTTATGTTTCCCCTCGCACATAATTACATGACGGAGCGCATTTTGGCGGCGGCGCCCGGGCCGTTTGCGGTCGAGTTTTCGGCGGCGGATAAGCGGCTGATGCTGGTCGGCTCCATTCTGCCGGATTTTGTGGCCGGCATGGGGCTTAACCGCGATTTCTGGCATGGCTGCGGCGCGGATTTTTACCATTTCGCCGTGCGGCAAATACCGGAAGCGGCGCCGCTCGCGCTGGGCGTCTGGCTGCACGGCATTGACGGCTGCGGCTTCGACACCTACGCCGACGAGGTGTGGCAGGGCAAAATGGGCTGGTGTTTTCTGAAGTGCCTGCCGTATATCCCCGACGCGGTGCTGGCCTGCAATCTGCCGCGGCCTTATGCCCTGTGGAAATCGCACAATCTGGTGGAGATGGCGGCAGAGCTTGAGGTGGCCGCCGCCCGCCCCCGGCTTGGCCCCGACCTGATGGCCGCCATTCACGACGAGACGGTCATGCAGACCATCATCACCGCGTTTACCGCGTTTGATACGTCGGACGACGTCAAGGCGGCGAATATCCGCCGCGTTTTGCAGACGATGGACGAACGCTTTTCGATACTGAACGTCTCACCGGAAGACTCAGCCTGCAAGTACCTGCGCCAGCTGGAGCGCCGCCACCAGATAACCGGCGGCAGCCCCGCCGCGCTGGCCGCGCTTTTGGAGCAGATACGCAGCGACCTGCATGACGAATATTGGCGGTGGTTTGACGAGGTGGAAGCACTACTGGTTGCTGAATATCGACATCGTTTTTAACGCATAAGGGGTATTGATAATACTTTTCACCGATTTTAGCGCAGCGAAGCGGAGGTCATGAGGTGAAAAGTTTTATCAATGCCCCCCAAAAAAATTTCTAACTTTAACTTATACCAAAAGGAGCGATTTATGACAATGGTTGACTTCAAAGAATTATCCGGCAAGCCTGTGGCCGAAAAAATCATGGCCGAAAACCTGACGCGAGCAGAAAAATTAAAGGCGGCGGGGCATACGCCGACCTTGGCGCTGTTCCGCGTCGGCGAGCGCCCCGACGACATTTTCTATGAGCGCTCGATCCTGCGGCATTGCGAGCGCGCGGGGGTCAATGTGCGGCAGACGCTGCTCCCCGCCGAAGCCCCGGAGCAGAAGCTGGCCGGGCTGCTTACCGCCGCCGCGGACGATAAGACGGTGGACGCGATCTTCTTCTTCAGCCCGCTGCCCAAAGCGTACAACGAGCCGGCGCTGCGCGAGCTGATCCCCGCCGCCAAAGACGTGGATTGCCTGACCCGCGCTTCCGCCGCCGCCCTGTTCTGCGGCGAGGGCAGCGGCTTCGCCCCCTGCACCCCCGCCGCCGTCATGGCCATGCTGGCGCATTATGAGGTGCCGCTTGCCGGCCGCCGCGCCGTGGTGCTGGGGCGCTCGCTGGTGGTGGGGAAGCCCCTGGCCATGCTGCTGCTGGCCGCCGACGCGACGGTGACCATCTGCCATTCCAAAACGCATGACCTCCCCGCCGTCTGCCGCGAGGCGGATATCCTGCTGGCGGCGGTGGGCCGCCCCCGGCTGGTGCAGGGCGATTTCCTCGCCCCCGGTCAGGTAGTGATCGACGTGGGCGTGAACGACGACCCGGCAAACCCCGGCAAAATGTGCGGCGACGTGAACTATGCGGCGGCGCAGAAAATCTGCGCGGCGGCCACCCCCGCCCCCGGCGGCGTGGGGCTGGTGACGACGGCGATTTTGTGCCAACATATTATTGAAGCGAGTGAGCAAAATGCCAAGTAACAGCGTTAAAGTTTTTCTGACGGAATTTGACGGCGGCATTTTCGGCTATGACGTGCAGGTCATGAACGAGAACGCAACGGTCGGCGATTATCTGGCGGCGCTGGAGGATTTTCAGACCAAAACGCTGGCTGACTGCAAGGGCTGCGACGGCTGCTGCCATGAGCGCGCGCCGCTCACTCTGGCCGATTTCTACTATTCGGAATACTATCAGCAGGGCGGGCGCAAAATTGCCGCCTGGCTGGCCGAGGTGGCCGACCTGCAATTTTTCGGCCAGGCGGCCGACCTGACCATTCGGCGCACGGCGGACGGCGCCTGCCATCTGCTGGACGCGGCAGCAAAATGCTGCGCCAGGCACCAATACCGCACTTTCACCTGCCGCAGCCATTGCTGCCTGCCCAAAAGCGAGCGGGCGGAGGCATTGCGCGCCGCCATCATCAACGCGGGCGAGGACGAGCTGCTGCGCCGCCTGCTGGCGGAGCTCTCGGAGACCGGGGCGATGGATTTCCTGCCCGGAAAAGCGCGCCTTTCGGGCGCGGACGCGGCGGATTACGCGGCAAACGGCTTCTCTCGTCTTCCCGGCGAACGCTGGCGTGAAGCCCGGCTGGCCGAGATTGCCGACGCGGCTTTGTGGCGGGAATTGCAGCAGGCATAGCCCACGGGAAAATTGTCCGGTAATGTCCGGTCATGTCCGGTTTTGTCCGCCGGCGTAAATTTATGCCGCATATTGTAAAAAAATACGCAAAATTGGCTGTATATGCAAGCGCCCTCCTGTGGATAATGTGGAAAACTCTGTGCATAACTGCAAACCGCTCGCCAAGCGGCTTGGCCGCATTTTGCCCCGGCTTTTGGTGGAAAAACCGCCCGGACGGTGAGGCCGTTTAGCTGGGACGAGCGTTTGTTCGGTGGAAAAGCCAAACCCAAAAACGGCTGAATATTTACGGTATTTTGGGGTGAATATTAACCAAAGACGAATATATTGCAAAAATAGTGGAGGATAAGATGACTGAAAACGAAAAAAAGCCGCAGCGCCTGCCCAACCGGGCGGACGTGCCGCAGGAACTGAAATGGGACGTGGAATCCGTGTTTGCTGACGACGCGGCCTGGGATAAGGCATACGCCGCGGCGGAGCAGCTTTTGCCCGAGGCTGCGGCCTATGCGGGCCGGCTCGGCGAAAGCGCCGAGCAGCTGGCCGCCTACCTGGCCAAGCGGGAGGAGCTGCTGCTGGCGCTGGATAAGCTGTTTTTATACGCCCAGATGAAGCGCGACGAGGACAACACCAACCCGACGTATCAGGGGCTGGCCGACCGCGCGCAGAGCCTGGCGGTGAAGACATCGGCGGCGCTGGCGTTTGAAGACCCGGAGTTTTTGTCGATCGGTGCGGAGCGGCTGCACGAATGGCTGCAAAAACCTGATTTGGCCGTTTACCGGCGGTTTTTTGACGAGCTGCTGCGCCAGCAGCCGCATATCCGCAACGCGGCGGAGGAAGAGATATTGGCGCTGGCCGGCGAGGTCTGTGCCGCGCCCAGAAACATCTTCGGCATGTTCAACAACGCGGATATCAAATTCCCCACCGTTAAAAACGAGCAGGGCGACGAGGTGGAGATCACCCACGGCAATTATCTGCGCCTGATGGAAAGCAGCGACCGCGCGGTGCGCCGCGCCGCTTTCGACGGTATCTACGCGACCTACGGCGCAGCCAAAAACACGCTGGCCGCGATGCTTGCCGCCAACGTGAAGAAGAATGTGTTTGCCGCCAAGGTGCGCCGCTATGACAGCGCGCTTGCCGCCGCCCTGTTCGGCGAGGCGATACCCGCCGCCGTGTATGACAGCCTGATCGCGGGCGTCCGCGCCCACCTGCCGCTGTTCCACCGCTATCTGGAGCTGCGCCGCCGGGCATTAAAGCTGGATAAGCTGCACCTTTACGACATCTATGTACCGCTGGCCAAGGAAACGCCCCGGGATATCCCCTATGAAGAAGCGGTGGAGACGGTTTTGGCGGCGCTTGCCCCCCTGGGCGAGGAATATATCAGCGTGGCAAAGACGGCGTTCACCGACGGCTGGGTGGACGTGGCGGAAAACCGCGGCAAAACCAGCGGCGCGTATTCCACCGGCGTTTACGGCACCAAGCCGTTTATCCTGCTGAATTACCAGCACAATCTGAACAGCGTGTTCACGCTGGCGCATGAGCTGGGGCATTCCATGCACTCGTATTTTTCGCATAAAATGCAGCCGTATATCTACGCCGACTACGAAATTTTTGTGGCCGAGGTGGCCAGCACCGTGAACGAGAACCTGCTGCTGCGCTATCTGCTGAACAAGGAGGAAGACCCGGCGCAGCGCCTGCTGCTGGCCAACCATTATCTGGACGACTTCCGCGGCACGGTGTTCCGCCAGACGATGTTCGCCGAGTTTGAGAAGCTGATCCACGCGGCGGCGGAGGCAGGCGAAGCGCTTTCCTGCCAGTATTTCCAAAAGACGTACTATCAGCTGAACCTCGATTACTTCGGCGACGCGGTGACGGTGGACGAGGCCATCGACATGGAATGGGCGCGGATACCGCATTTCTACCGCTCTTTCTACGTCTACAAATACGCCACCGGCATGAGCGCGGCCACAGCGCTGGCGCAGAACATTCTCTCCGGTGACCCGGCCAAGCTGGACGCATACCTGGGCTTCCTCGGCGGCGGGGCAAGCAAGAGCCCGATCGACCTCTTAAAAGGCGCCGGGGTGGATATGGAAAGCCCCCAAACTTTGGAAAAAGCAATGCAGAGCTTCCGCGAGATGTGCGATGAGCTGGAGAGCCTGCTGGACAAATAAATTCCGCGCCTAAAAAACCGGCTGCCCTGTTTTAGGGGCAGCCTTTTTTTGCGCTTATTCCGCCATTTCCACCTTGGCCGCGGCCACCAAGGCGTCAACATATTCCTCCCAGGCCGCCGCCAGCTGCTCCGGGTCGGCGGCAACCTCCTCGCTCTGCGCGGCATTGAAATGCTCCTGAAGCGCCGCGGCGGCAGCTGCTTCACGGTAATCATCAGCCGCCAGATCCCAGTACTCCGCTTCCGTCACGCCCAGCGCTTCAATATATGAGTTGATGTAATCGACCATCTGCCGGGCGGACGCCCGCGCCGCTTCGTCATCACTTTGCAGCGCCTGCTCCGCCTGCGCCATCACATCAAGGTTGATCTGCTTCGCCTCGTCATGGCTCATCACCAAATCAAGGCTTGCCGCCTCACAGAAAATGACCCGCTGGCGCACCAGCTCATCGATCATCTGCTGCTCATCGTCGGGCAGGCCAAGCAGGTCTTTTTTAAGCCTTAACACATCAATATCCTGCTGCGTGATGACGATCTCATACGCGTTGGCCGGCGCCGGCTCGTCCGCCGGTTCCGCCGTGCAGGAAGCACTAAGGCACAGCGCCAGCAGCAGAACGGCGGCCAATATTCTTTTGGACATTTTTACGCCTCCCCGCAAACGCCCACACAACATTTTTACACATCACAAAGCGGCAGGTTCACTGCCGTGCTGCGTCTTTATCCTTTTCCAATAAAAAGCACGCCAGCAAAACGCCCAAAACAACCGTGCCGCATACGAATACGCCAATCAAGGCATTATCAGCAAGAAAGCTCCACGTATTGCCGGGTAAGGCATTGCCCTCAAACTGATGAAAATCAATACGCTCTAAACACCCGGCGATGTTGGCGAGAAGCAACAATATGCTGCCCTCTAAACAAAGCACGTGCAGCACCAGCAACGCCAAGATTATCCGCCGATATTTCTTCATTATAACCCCTCCTGCTCCGCCCGCTTATTTGGCGTTTTTGCGGACATACACTATCAGCGCTTTAACCAGCAACACCGCCAAAACTATACCCAGCACCAGCAGCGCCACATTAACGATCGAAAAGAAAAACTCGGCCCAAACAAAAGTCTTCATGCTATGCCACCTCCCGGCGCAACATTGATTAGGCTTTCACATAATCATTCCTCTGGATAATACAAAAATGCCAAAAGCAAAACGACAACAATAAGCCAGTATGCCTTTAATGCCGCCCGTGAAAACCATACTGGCAAATCAAACCAGTCTCCGATACTGCTATGAATATCAAGCCAGACCCCCCACGGCGTAATAAACATCAAAATCATGAACATCAGACCAAACAAAATCATCATACCGCAAATGCAGCCCAAAATACGTTTGTTTTTTTTGCTGATCCGTTTCATGCTGCACTTCTCCCCCACACAACTATCCAAAACGTCCTCTGCTGATAAAGTTCGGCGTTTAACGGCAGAAACCTCCTGCCAAATAATTTACAATAGCAGCAACACAAGCAGCCAACATATATCAGAGGCGTCCTGCCCAACAGACACCATAGGCAAGGAAATATACGCAGTTCCGGAAGAAATCGCGTTTAGTTCACCAATAGAATAGCTTTTCTGCATAGACCTCGTTACTATATTAGATGTATCTATGTCAGACTGCAAGTCCAAAACGTCATTATCGGCAAAACCAGATATATAGTTTCTCAATAAATGCCACTGCAAGCCATCATATAAGTAACAATGGTTTTTATCGAATATAAGCGCAAATTCATCATTTCGCCCGATAACTTCCTGCATCGGCTCAACCAACTCGCCCATATAGCCAAAAGAGTTTTTGTCAGCACCTGTGCCGCCAACAAGCAATGTATACAAACTATCCTGACTAAAAACCGGATAAACAGCTGCTGCGTCTTCCACAAATTCGCCATTTTGGTATGCATATACACTTATTCTTTCGCCAATCTCCACAGCCGTTTTGTTATAACCGACCTTTCTGTCACCGGCCATCAACATACGAACAGCTTCAACGATACCGTCCATTTCGTCGGTATCCGGGAAAAGAGAAACAGTTTCATTTTGGCTCGCGTAATCGTTTTCTTCCGCAGCCAAAGCCGGCAAAGCCAGCCCCAGGCACATAATCAATGCAAGAACCATTGCTGACAAAGCTCTGTGTTTCATAACAGAAACCTCCTTAAAAAATTTAAGGTAAAAGCCCACACAACATTTTACACATCATATATTAGCGTTTTATCAGGTATAACTCTCCCGGTCACGAAAAAAGCAAGGAATATCGTCAGTCTTGGTAAACTCCGCCGCCGTGCCGTCGATCTCTATCGTAAAGGCACGGTCGGCATACTGCACGACTTGATCCGGGATAACCGCCCGCCCGGCGTCGCTGGTGCAGGCAACGGCATACGTGCCGTCCTCCTGCTGTTCAATACGACCATGGATATACTTGCCGTTAAACTGGTCGGCATAGTAAAAATCATTGCCCTCCAGTTCAACCGAAAAAGTCAGGACGTATGGGATATCACCCGAAAGAAAAGTTCCGGTAAAGCTATCCTCCAACTCAAACGGCGGCTCATATGTTAAACCGAACGCCGCCGACGCCAGAAAACACACGCCCACACCCAGCCAAGCCAGAGCGACTTTCAATCTATCGTTGTTCATTTCTGCACACCTCTCCCACACAACTATGCCAAACGGCTTCTGCCGCTAAAATTCGGCGTTTTACGGCAGAAACCTCTAAAAAATAATGGTAAAAGCTCACACAACATTTTGCACATCACTCAACTTCGTCAGTTGCCGTTACAGGCGTAAGCAAGTATATAATACTGCTTATTTACCCGTATAATGTTCATCTAACAAAACAGAATATGGCTTAACATCATTAACCGACGATATACTAAGCCCAATACAACCAGACCAATAGTTCGAAATAGTAATATTCGGTGAAACTGTAATATCCTTTACTGCATGCAGATAGGTTCCATTGCTATTGAAATTTTGATTAGGAGTATCTTCTTCCTGCATTTTACCTTTGTATTCGTAATGTGCTCTAAAGTTAGTATACTTTATACTGTTACCTTCCGTATCCTTCGCATCCGTCGGCAACTTAAAAACACCGGCAGCGCCAGCCCAACCAGAACTATTAGCAAACCCAGACGTGATAAAATTAGTACTACTGACCTTCCGAGTTTCTACCTCCCCATCAAAAACAGTTGTCATATCATAACTATGACTGCCCGAATTAGTTTTAGGAGTAAATGTTGTTCGTTGGGCACAAGAACCCAAGGAGTCGGAATATCTGTCTTTAGGCATCGTTAACCATAAAGAATCTGTACCAAAAAAATATTGCGCATTTCCTTGATAAGATGCAACATGGTAAACACGAATATATGAATCTTCATATATATCCGAACCATAGGGTTCAATGCCATTTGCTGTAGATTTTGTAATAAAATCTTTTAATTGCTTTTCGTTCAAAAGTGTAGATTCTGTAATTGCAACATCTTCTGGGACTTTTGTTGAACTATTGTCATAATTATTAACTTTATAATAAGCGTCATTAACAGTAATACTTTCACCGTTTGCAACATCAAGTATACTTTGATCACTCCAAAGGTCTAAGTTTTCCTCGTCCATACCCAAAGCAATTAACAATGCCTTAGCCTTATCGACATCGTTAACATTCGCTTCTTTTGAAGAAAAGTTCGGATTTTCGTAAGTACGAACAACAGTGCAATCATCGTTATTTACTTTTTCAATAATATCAAAAGAATAACCGTTCACTTCAACAATCTTTTCTTCATAGGATACTTCTTCCGCCGCCAGCCGCCGCCGAAATACCTTGGTGTCGCCGAAGCTGCCAACCACCTTGACCTCTGCCTTCAGCCGATAAGTGCCGCCCGCAGTTATCGGATGATCATCCGAAAAACTCAAGCTGCCGGTGCCGCTGAGGCCTGCCCACCGCTTTACGTTAATGTAACTGCCGCGGGCATTTTCCTGTTGCAGGGTAAGCGTCGCGTCAATAGCGTCACCGCTGTTCGCGATTACTGTCAAACTGCAATACGCCGTCGTCGAAGATACAACCAAATTGGGGTCACATTTATCTGTTGTGTTCCAAAGCGGCATTATCCCCGCCGCAAATGCCGAAGTGGCAAAACTCAGCAGCAGGCAAAGGCTTAAAGCAGCGGCCATACATCTCTTTTTCATCTTCTCCACCTCCTTTCCCGGTTGAATTGAAGGGCGTTTTTTGCCCCTCTATATACAAGGACGTATCAGCCTGCCAAATCCTGACATTCATTTTCAAATTTTTTTCAAAAAATTTTTTTTATTTTTTTGCGCAAAAAAAAGCGCTCTGCCAAACGCAGAACGCTTTTCGTTTATTTATGCTTTAATCCAGCACGATACCGTCGGCGATATTCAGCAATTCCTCTTCCGATAAATGGCCGATTATGCTGAAAAACAGCTGTCCGTCAGGGCTGTTCCATAACAAATAGCTTGGCCAACCCGGCGTATCAGACCTCAACAGCAGCCCCTCCACACCGCTGCTCATCGTGATATATTCCTGCTTGCTATGCTCGTTGTCAATACTATATGTGAAATTATGGCAGGTCACAAATATACTTATATCCAGTATATGCCCGTCCTCGTCGCGATATTCCCATTCCCGGGATATTGTATCGTCTGCCGCGCTTTCATACGTAAGCTCATAGCCTGCGGGGATATAGTTTAGGGCAATCTCCGGCAGTGTTATTGCCGCCTCGTTATTAAAACGGATCGTAATATTATCCTGATAGAATTTGGTCAGCATATTGATGGCAATGGTGCGCGTCTGCGGTATGGCGAATATAGCGCCGCCGATAACGGCCAGCAGCAGCACCGCCGCCACCGCCGCCCACTGCCAGCGCCGCCGGGGTTCAGCCAAACCGGCCGCATACCCAAACGGGTCGGCCTGCATACGGGCAAATTTTTTGCGGTATGCCGGGGTGATCTGCGGCGCCGTCTCCGGTAACGCCTGATACTCCTCGGCCGCCGCCGTAAGCAGCAATTCGCGCATTAAAGCGGCTTCGTCAAAATTCCTGTTCATCGCTTCTCCTCGTCTCCCTCCTGTTCCGTTAACCGCTGGCGCAGCAGCTTGACCGTTCGGCTTAAACGCTGCTCCACGCTGTTGGTCGAGACGCCCAACGCCTCGGCGATCTCCCGCGCCGTATAGCCGCCGAAATAATGCAGCTCTAAAATCGCCCGGTTCCGCGGCGAAAGCGCCCTGATCTCCGCCAGCATCTCCTCCCGCCCGCTGATTGGGTCGGTGTTCTGCTGATCCACCCGCCGAAACAAGTCATCGTCGCGTATCGCCAGAGAGCGTTTTTCCTTGCGCAGAATGTCGATCGCGGTGTTCCTAATAATAATAACGATCCAGCCCGTCAATTCCTGACATGACAATTCCGAAATTTTGGCAAAATTTTTAATTATTTTGATAAATGCCTCGTGCACCGCCTCGTCGGCCAGCGCGGGCGAGCGCAATATGCCGTAGGCAATGCGGTGCATTCTGGCAAAATATCGCTGATACAGCTGACGGAACTGCTGCTTGTCGTCAGGCAAATCCAGCATGGTCAGATATAAAGCCAGCACCCGAACGACCCCCTCCGCCGCCTTATTTGGGCTATATTATAGCATTATGCAGGCTCACTGGCAAGCATGGCTTCCTGCCCCGCGCAGGCGCATAAAAAAAACGGCTCCTTAGTTAGTAAGGAGCCGTTTTTTGGTCAAGCCGACGGATTTATTAGTCAACCTTTTTGACGTTGGCAGCGCGCAGCTTGTTGGGATTTTTGGGGTCAGCTTCGATATCGAAAGTTACTTTCTGACCCTCGTCCAGAGTGCGATAGCCGTCTGCCTGAATGGCGGAGAAATGCACGAATACGTCGTCGCCGCCCTCGTCATTGGCAATAAAACCAAAACCTTTTTCTGCGTTGAACCATTTTACAGTACCATTAGCCATTTGGGGTACCTCCCATAAAATTTTTGTACCCAAGAGCAAGACCGACCAGCTAAATAATAAAACCCACCCGGCCTTACCAGGCTATGGCGGGCGGCAAATCAGTAGCTTGAATACCTGCAAAGTATAGCACGAAGCGCGCGGTTTGTCAATAAAGTTTGGCGAGATTTTTGCCGCAAATTTCCCGCAAAAAACCCCGCGGCGGGGAACCGCGAGGCTATTTGCCCTGCTGCCTGAACAGGAGGTTGAAAAAGAAAAGAAGTTGGAAAAAAGAATTAGAGAAAAAGGTTGCCTGCTAACCGAATTTTGAAAGCAGAGGATAAGTGAAAACCCCGCCCAGAAAAGGCTGGGTGGGGTCAAAAAAACGGCTCGATAACAGGTGAGCCGTATGTAATGCTGAAAGAAACGGAAGTCTCCGCTCCCTGCCAGTGCCTCCCACCCTCAAGGCAAAAGCAACGCCTGCGGCAAATATCCTGACTTATGACTCAACCTCACAGAAACCTTCTCAGGCCGAAGCCCAATGGTATAACTTCTGTTCGTCGTCAAATACAGTAGAGTTTGGACTGCGCCGGATTCGCACCGGCTTCCTTTTTAAGCAATACTGCACCGCAAACTTTCAATATTCAGTTATGTGTTTATTATAACCGGACGATCGTGCTTTGTCAAGAGAGCGCGCGGATTTTTTTACGCCTC
Organism: uncultured Peptococcaceae bacterium; assembly: GCA_947625705.1. Taxonomy (GTDB): domain Bacteria; phylum Bacillota; class Dehalobacteriia; order UBA4068; family UBA4997; genus Avidehalobacter. Next base: position 57,196 of record CANQPG010000001.1, read on the forward strand.
GCTGCCGTTAATATTAGGGCTGGGGGCTTCCGGCATCAATTCCTCGTTCATCACCTGCAAAACCTCGGAGATGAATTTCAGCTGCTCGCCGGAAAAGCGCTGGTAAATGCGGCGCACCACGCGCGAAAGGTATGATGTGCTGAGGTTATAATACTTATAGTATTTTTCCGTCACCACCAGATGATATTCGCGCTTGTCGTCAGCGGACTGCACCTTTTTGATGTAGCCTTTTTTCAGCAGGCTGTTCACCTTATACGCCGCGTTGGGGGCAGAGATGTTGATGAAATTGGCAAACTCGTTCACCGTCGGCGAATGCAGCGCGTGGATCAGCTCCACGCAGAACACCTCCACCGTGGAAAGCGACGCCTCGCGCTCCTGCATGATGGTGAACGCTTCCTGGTAAAAATGAATTTTGAACTTCTCGTAAACCGCAGCGAAGTTATCGTTCAACTCCCGGCAGACCGCGTCCGCGCTTTCCTGCTCCTTTATTATATCCCGCTGCATTTTTTGCACCCCCCGGCACAGCCCCAAACCTTTACCAAACCCTTTGCCTACTTATCCCCGATGGCGAAAGAAAGCTCCGCCTCGGCCGCCGTTTTGCCGTCCACCGTGGCGATGGCCTTGCCCACACCGAGCGGCCCGCGGCGGCAGGTCAGCTCACAGTAAAGCTCCAGCTTATCGCCCGGCTCCACCTGCTTTCTGAAACGCGCCTTTTTAATGCCGCCGAAGAAGACCAGCTTGCCCGCATTTTCCGCCTCGGTCAAAATCGCCACCGCGCCAACCTGCGCCAGCGCCTCCAATATCAGCACGCCCGGCATCACATGATGGCCGGGGAAATGCCCCATAAACTGCATTTCGTTGGCCGAGACGCACTTGACGCCCCGCGCCCATTTGCCCGGCTCAAAGTCCTCAATTCTATCCACCAGCAAAAAGGGATAGCGGTGCGGCAAGATCTGCTCGATCTGATTGGAATTAAGCTGCATTTTTGCCCCTCCCTTACGCCGAAAATTTGCGGAGCACCAGCACCGCATTATGCCCGCCGAAGCCCAGCGAATTGGAGAGGACGACGTCCGCCGCCGCCCGGCGCGCCTTGTTCGGCACCACGTCCAGCTGACATTCGACATCTTCCACCAAATAATTCAACGTGGGGGGCAAAATATCCTGCTCAACCGTCAGCGCCGAGAAAACCGCCTCCACCGCGCCCGCCGCGCCCAGCAAATGGCCGGTCATCGACTTGGTGGAGCTGACGGGAAGCGCCTCGGCATGGGCGCCGAACACCGCCTTGATCGCCGCCGTCTCGGATTTATCGTTCAAGGGCGTGCCGGTGCCGTGCGCGTTGATATACGAAACCGCCTCGGGGGCAACCCCTGCGTCCGCCAGAGCCTGCCGCATACAGGCGATGGCTCCCGCGCCGTCCGGGGCAGGGGCGGTGATGTGATAAGCGTCGCAGTTGGCCGCGTAACCCGCCAGCTCGGCATAGATATGCGCCCCGCGCGCCCGGGCATGGGAAAGCTCCTCCAGCACCAGGATACCCGCGCCCTCGCCCATCACAAAGCCGCCGCGCTCCGCGTCAAACGGAATGGAGGCGCGGTTGAGGTCGGCGCTTTCGGAGAGCGCTTTCATCGATGTAAAGCCGCCGATACCCAGCGGCGTAATGCTGGCTTCCGCGCCGCCGCAGAGCATGACCTCCGCATAGCCGTCGCGGATCTGGCGGAACGCGTCGCCCACCGCCATGGTGCCGCCCGCGCAGGCCGTCACCGGGCAGCTGCAAACGCCGGAGAGCCCATAGGCAATGGCAATATGCCCCGCCGCCATGTTGCAGATGGCCATTGGTATGAAATGCGGCGAAACGCGGTCAAAGCCGCGCTGCTCGCCCTTGGTGTGCTCCGTCTCGATCGTGCTGAGACCCCCGATACCGCTGGAAACGATGACTCCGGCACGTGTCCGGTCAATTTGCGCCAGGTTAAGACCGCTGTCCTGCACCGCTTCGGCCGCTGCCGCCAGCGCGAACTGCGTAAAACGATCCAGCCGTCTGGCCTCGCGCTTACCCAGCCGGGCGTCCGCGTCGAAGCCTTTCACCTCCGCCGCCAGCGTCACCTTGCTGTCCTTCGTATCAAATGCCGTGATGGGGGCGATACCGCAGACGCCGTCCACCGCCGCTTGGAAGCTCTCCGCCGCGTCGAGACCGATCGGCGTTACCGCGCCCAGCCCCGTGATCACGACCCGTCTTTTGTTGTTTGCCGTCATAATGTACTCCTGTTAATGCTCAAAATATGCTTCATTACATCAGCTACATGGCCATGCCGCCATCCACCCGCAGCACCTGCCCGGTGATGTAGGCCGCCGCGTCGGAGGCCAGAAAATGCGCCGCCGCCGCCACGTCCTCGGGCTGCCCCATGCGCCCCATGGGGATACCCGCCAGCATTTGCTGCCGCGCCGCCTCGGGGATCGCGTCCGTCATCGCCGTTTGGATAAAGCCGGGCGCCAGCGCGTTCACCGTCACCCCGCGCCCGGCCAGCTCCCGCGCCAGCGATTTGGTCATGCCGATCAGCCCGGCCTTGCTGGCCGCGTAATTGACCTGGCCGGCGTTGCCGCGCAAGGCCACCACGCTGGAAAGGCTGATAATGCGCCCCGCGCGCTGCTTCAGCATGATCTTGGCCGCCTGGCGCATACAGAGAAACGCGCCGCGCAGGTTCACCGCCAGCACCTTGTCATAGTCATCGTCAGAGAGGCGCAGCAGCAAAGCGTCCCGCGTGATACCCGCGTTGTTGACGAGGATATCCAGCCGCCCCAGCTCGGTCAATGCCTGCCCGAACATCGCCGCCACCTCGTCGGCATTACTGACGTCGGCGGGAATAATTACGGCCTTAACGCCCAGCTTTTCACACGCCGCCGCCGTTTCCTGCGCTTCGTCGGCGCTGCCCACGTAGTTGATCGCCACGTCGGCGCCCGCCGCCGCAAACTCCAGCGCGATCGCCCGGCCAATGCCGCGCCCGCCGCCGGTGATCAGAGCCTTTTTGCCCGAAAGCTCGCCAAAACCGCTCATGCCGTGGCCTCCTCTTTGGCCTGCGTTTGCAGCATAGAGAGCGTTTTCTCCAAACCGGCGCAGTCCTCAATATTATAGGTTTTGATGGCTTTCGTCGTCTTTTTGATGAAGCCGGAAAGCGCCTTGCCGGGGCCGATCTCCACCACCGTGTCCACGCCCTGCGCCGCCATGTAGCGCACGCTGTCCTCGAAAAGCACGCTGTGGTGTACCTGCAATTCCAAAAGCCCCCGCACCGTCTCGCCCGGGGCAAGAGGGCGCGCCGTGGCGTTGAAGATGACCGGGAACCGGGGCTTGGCAAAGCGGATATGGCGGAACTCCTCATGCAGCGCCGCCGCCGCCGGCTCCAAAAGCGACGTGTGGAACGGCCCGCTCACCTTAAGCGGCACACAGCGCTTCGCGCCGTAGACCAGCGCCAGCCGCCCGGCCTCCGTCACCGCCTGCTGCTCGCCCGCGATCACCAGCTGCATGGGGCAGTTGTAATTCGTGATCTCCACCACGCCGTATTTTGACGCTTCGTCGCAGGCCTGCTGCAATTTCTCCCGGGATAGCCCCAGCACCGCCGTCATGCCGCAGGCCACGCCCTGCACCGCGTTTTCCATCGCCTGCCCGCGAAAGGCCGCAAGACGCACCGCCGTATTTGCGTCGAACACGCCCGCCGCCTGAAGCGCCGAATATTCACCCAGGCTAAGCCCCGCCGCCATGCTGGGGCGAACGCCCGCCTCCGCCAGCAGCGCAGTTACACCCGCCGCAAACGCCACCATGCAGGGCTGGGTATATTCCGTTTGGGTCAAAACCTCGTCCGGCCCGAAAAATGAGAGCTTCTTCAAATCAAAGTCCACGTCCAGGCCGTCCAAAACGCGGCGGTAAGCGGCGTAATTCTGATACAGATCGCGCCCCATGCCCGCGTATTGGCTGCCTTGCCCAGCATAAACAAAAGCTAATTTCATCGTGTTCCCTCCATAATATAGTGTCAGCGCAGTTTGCCGCAAAGCTCATGTAAAAGTTCGTCAACGTGCAGCATCTTTTTGACGCGCCCCACGTTGCTGCCGCAGAAGAACAAGCCCTGCTCCCAGTTGCCTTTGACCGCCTCGATCAGCGCCCGCGTTATGCAATAGGGCGTCTCCGCCGGGTTGCAGGTGGTGATGCAGTGGATACAATGCTCCGGCTTGATACGGCCAAGTTCTTTGATCCGCGCAAAAAGCGGGCTGTTCAGCGCCCGCCCCGGCATACCCACCGGGCTTTGCACGATCTGCACGTCCTCCGGTTTGGCCGCCAGCATGATTTCTTTGTAACGCTCGTCGGCGTCACATTCCGGTGTGGCGATAAACCGGGTGGCTATCTGCGCCCCCGCCGCGCCCGCTTCAATACAGGCCGCCACGTCATCGCCGCTGAACACGCCGCCCGCCGTAAAGATGGGTATCTTGCGGCAATATTTTTCCTCGAACGGTTTAAGTATGGCCTTAACCTCGGCCAGAATATGCAGCAGCGGCGAGGCTTTGCCGGAAATAAGCTCCGGCAGCTTAAATCCCAGATGACCGCCCGCCTCTGCGCCCTCGATGACCACAAAATCGGGCACGCGGCCGAAGCGCCGATCCCACATGCGGCAGATGGCGTGCGCCGCCTTGCCGCTGGAGACGATGGGGGCAAGCAAGGTATCGCCGTCGCCTGCCGCCGCCGGCAGATCAAGCGGCAGCCCCGCCCCGCAGATGACCGCGTCAGCGCCGGCTTCCGCCGCTGCCCGCACGGCCTCGTGATACTGGCTGGTGGCCACCATTACATTAACGCCCACCATGCCGCGCCCGCCCGCTATGCGCTTGGCCTTGGCAATTTCCGCCTTAAGCGCGCGGATATTGGCGGCCAGCGAATCATGCCAGAAATCCGGCTCGGCAAAGCCCGTGTTGGCGCTGCTGATGACGCCCATTGCGCCGCAGGCCGCCACGCTGCCCGCCAGCCGCCCTAATGAGACGCCGACGCCCATGCCGCCCTGAATGATGGGCAGCTCTAATTTTCTTCCGCCGATAATGGGCATTACAATTCCTCCGCCAAACTGTTCAAATGCTGCAAAACGCCGTCCACGCCCGCCGCCAGTTCCGTGAAAATTTCCCGCAGGGGACGTATCTCATGCAGCTGGCCGGCCACCTGCCCGGCCATCAGGCTGCCCATTTTCACGTCGCCCTCAAACACCGCGCGGCGCAGCGAGCCAAGGGTGTATTTCTCCAATTCCAGCTTTTCGGCGCCGGCTTTTTCCAGCTTCAGATATTCGCGCGTCATGCCGTTTTTCAGCACCCGCGTCGGCGAACCGCCGATACGCCCCGTCACCACGGTGCTGTTATCTTTCGCGTCCAGCACGGCCTGCTTATAGTTCGCGTGAATGGGACATTCCTCGCTCACCAGCAGGCACGTCCCCAGCTGCGCCCCGCAGGCGCCGAGGGCAAACGCCGCCGTAAGCTGCCGGCTGTCGGCAATGCCGCCCGCCGCGATCACCGGGATATCCACCGCGTCCACCACCTGGGGCACCAGCGCCATCGTCGTAAGCTCGCCCACATGGCCACCGGATTCGGTGCCCTCGGCGATAACCAGATCGGCGCCCTGCTGCTCCAGCCGGCGCGCCAGCGCTGCACCGGAGACCACGGGGATCACCTTGACGCCTGCCGCTTTCCACATCGCCATATATTTGGCCGGGCTGCCCGCGCCGGTGGTGACGACCTTTACGCCCTCGCTGACCAGCAGCTCCGCCATCTTATCACATTCCGGGTTCATCAGCATTAAATTGACGCCGAACGGCTTATCCGTCAGCTCTTTGGCGCGTTTGATGTGCCGCTCCAAAGTTTCCGCGTCCATGCCGCCGCTGCCGATAACGCCCAGCGCCCCGGCATTGGAGGCCGCCGCCGCAAACTCGCCGGTGGCGATGTTGGCCATGCCGCCCTGAATGAAAGGAAATTCCAAACCCAAAATTTCCCGCAGAGTCATATTTTCACCTCATTAAATCATGTTTTAGCCATTTTACCACGTGAGCAGGCAGGCCGCCCACGTGAAGCCAGCGCCGAAGCCGACGCAGATCACCCGCGCCCCCGGCGAGAGCTTTTGCTGCCGCCGCATATCGTTCAGCGCCAGCGGAATACTGGCCGAAGACGTGTTGCCGTAGCGCTGCAAATTGACAAAAAACTGCTCCGGCCGCGCGTGCAGGCGCTTCACCACGTGCGAGATAATGCGCACGTTGGCCTGATGGCAGACGACATAATCGATATCGTTAAGCGAGAGGTTCGCCTTTTGCAGCAGCGCGTCAATACAATAAGGAATGATATCCACCGCAAAGCGGAAAACCTCCTGCCCCTGCATATGCACCACGCCGGGCGTATCCCCCTGCGCTTTGTCCCAAAGACCGCTGCAACCTAAAAAGCCGCCCGCGTCCTCACGCGAGCCGCCCAGCCAATAAAACGGGGAAGCCATTGAAAGCTCCGCCACCGCCGCCCCCGCGCCGTCGCCGAACAGCACGCAGGTGCTGCGGTCGGTAAAATCCAGCACGCGGGAGATCGTTTCGCTGCCCACGATCAGCGCATAAGGGCGGGTTACCGCCAGCAAAAGCTGCCGCGCCGTTTGCAGGCCGTATAAAAACCCGGCGCAGGCCGCGTTCAGGTCAAAAACCACGGTATCTTCCGGAAGCCCCAGCCGCGCCCGAAGCGCACAGGCCACCGAGGGAGACATTCTGTCCGGCGTGAAGGTGGCGACGATCAGCACGCCCACCTGCTCCGCGTGAATACCGGCGTGAACCAGCGCGTCCAGCGCGGCGCGGTAAGCCAGATCGACGTTCTTTTCGCCCCGGCAGAAATAGCGCGTTTTGATACCCGTGCGGCTGGTTATCCACTTATCGTTGGTATCAACGATCTCCGCCATCGCGTCGTTAGTGACCGGCTCTCCCGGCACCGCCGCCCCCACCGCCAGCAAATGCAGACCGACGGACTGCGCCTCGGCCTTGATTTGTGCCAGCGTCGCCATATTACTCCGCAGCCGCCGTCTTCGCGTCGATATACGCGACGATATCGGCCACCGTCTTCATGCCGCCCATGTCTTCGTCCGGGATCTTGATACCGTACGCGTCCTCCAGCGCCATGTTGATCTCCACCGCGTCCAGAGAGTCGGCCTCCAGATCCTCAAACAGGTTGGTGGTCTCGGTCACATCGGCCTCGTCCACGCTCAAAGTGTCCACAATAATTTCTTTTACCTTATCAAAAGTCATGTTAAAATACCTCTCTTTTCCTGATTTTTCGCTTTAAAGCGAGCATTTAATTAAAAAATTTTACTTAAAATATTTTAATTAAATATCTTTAAGTAATACTAACACGCTCATGGCTAATTGTCAAGCAAAAGCCGCAAATTTATACCTGTCCGCCTAAAATTTCCCTGCAACAAGCAAGTTTTGGGCGCAAAAAAGCCGCGGCAGATAAATGCTGCGGCTTTTTTTACCTATTTATCTTCCTGTGACTTCCCTTTCACGGGGCAATCCGCCGAACAGCGGCATGCATCTTTCAAATCGCGGGAGAGCGCGTCCAGCTTTTGCTGCAAGGCGTCGATCTCCTGCTGGATCGGGTCGGGCAGGCTGACTTGATCCAACTCCCAGCTGCGGTATTCCGGCTTGGCGTCGGCGGGAAGAATAACATTGCCCGGCACGCCCACCACCGTGGCATTGGGAGGAACCTCTTTCAGCACCACGGCGTTGCCGCCGATACGCGCGTTATCGCCCACCGTAAAGGGGCCCAAAATTTTTGCGCCCGCCCCCACCAGCACATGGTTGCCGAGCGTGGGGTGGCGCTTGCCTTTATCTTTGCCGGTGCCGCCCAGCGTCACGCCGTGATAAATATTGCAGTAATCGCCGATCTCCGCCGTCTCGCCGATCACGATACCCATGCCGTGGTCGATGAACAGGCATTTGCCGATCTTCGCGCCGGGGTGTATCTCAATACCCGTGAGGAAGCGGGCAAACTGCGACACTGCCCGCGCCGGCGTTTTCAGCCCGTGTGTATGCAGAAAGTGGGCAATACGGTGCCAGCGCACCGCGTGATAACCCGGATACAGAAAGAACACCTGCCAGGGGCCGGTGGCCGCCGGATCCTGCTCCGCTATGTATTTGGCGTCTTCCCAGAAGCCCATGAATACCACCCTCTTATTATCGCTTCAATATTACTATATAATACCAGAATATGGCGAGTTACGCAAGCTCGGCAGCCGAAAATTAAAATTTGGCGCAAACGCGAGCAAAACGCTCTAAATTAAAGCAAAGCTGGTAAAATCAGCCGTAACAGCCCGTGTTTTGCGGATTTTTACCAAAATTTTCTGGTTTCCGGGGTTGCGCTTATGGGGCTGATTAGCTATTATATTAATGTTAGCACTCGAAGCGAAAGAGTGCTAACAAAACCGCCGAAGCAAAAAAGTTTTTTCTATATTAAAACAGTTTTATAAAGGAGGAACCATCATGAACATCAGACCGATTGGAGAGCGCGTGGTAATCCAGCCCATGCAGAAAGAGGACAGAACCGAAAGCGGTATTCTGCTGCCGGACACCGCACAGGAAAAGCCGATCGAGGGCAAGGTCGTGGCCGTCGGCCCCGGCCGCCTGAACGACAAGGGCGAGCATATCCCGCTGGAAGTTAAGGTGGGCGACGAGGTCGTCTTCGCCAAGTTCATCGGCACCAACGTGAAGCAGGGCGGCGTTGATTATCTGATCGTCAACGGCGAACGCGACATTCTCTGCGTGATCGAGTAATTTACTTTTTAAGGAGGCAATACAAATGGCTAAACAGATCGTTTTTAAGGAAGATGCGCGTTATGCCCTGCAAAGAGGCGTGGACGCTCTGGCCGACGCCGTTAAGGTGACGCTGGGGCCGAAGGGCAGAAACGTGATTTTGGAACGCAAATTCGGCTCGCCGCTGATCACCAACGACGGCGTGACCATCGCTAAGGAGATCGAGCTGGAGGACGCCACCGAGAACATGGGCGCCCAGCTGGTAAAAGAAGTGGCCACCAAGACCAACGACGTGGCCGGCGACGGCACCACCTCCGCCTGCGTGCTGGCTCAGGCCATCATCAACGAGGGCGTGAAAAATGTGACCGCCGGCGCTAACCCCATCGTGCTGAAGCGCGGCATTGACAAGGCCGTGGCCGCCACCGTGGAAAGCATCAAGGCGAACGCACTTCAGGTAGAGAACAAAGAGGCTATCGCTCAGGTGGCTTCGGTTTCCGCTAACGACAAGGAGATCGGCGAGCTGATCGCCGACGCGATGGAAAAGGTCGGCAAGGACGGCGTTATCACCGTGGAAGACAGCCAGACCTTTGAGACCACCTGCGACGTGGTTGAGGGTATGCAGTTTGACCGCGGCTACATCAGCCCCTACATGGTGACTGATACCGACAAGATGGAAGCGATTTTGGACGATCCTTTCATTCTGCTGATCGAAAAGAAGATCGCCACCGTACAGGAGCTGCTGCCCGTGCTGGAGAAAGTTATGCAGGCCGGCCGGCCGCTTCTGATCATCGCAGACGACGTTGAGGGCGAGGCTGCCGCCACCCTGATCGTGAACAAGCTGCGCGGCACCTTCACCTGCGTGGCCGTGAAAGCACCCGGCTTCGGCGACCGCAAGAAAGCCATGCTGGAAGATATCGCAACCTTGACCGGCGGCAACATCGTGGCCGAGGAATTGGGCATTAAGCTGGAGAACATGACGCTGAATATGCTGGGTCGCGCCCGCCAGGTCAAGATCACCAAGGACAACACCACCATCGTGGGCGGCTATGGCGACGGCGACGCGATCAACAGCCGTATCTCGCAGATCCGCGCTCAGATCGCCGAGACCAACTCGGACTTTGACCGCGAAAAATTGCAGGAACGCCTGGCCAAGCTGGCCGGCGGCGTAGCGGTTATCCGCGTGGGCGCTGCCAGCGAGACCGAGCTGAAAGAAAAGAAGCTGCGCATTGAGGACGCCCTGAACTCCACCCGCGCCGCTGTTGAAGAGGGCTATGTGGCCGGCGGCGGCACCGTGCTGATCAAGGCCATCGAAGTGCTGAACAAGCTCTCCGAAACCGTTGAGGGCGACGAGAAGACCGGCGTCAAGATCATCACCAAGGCGCTGGAAGCCCCGGTGAAGCAGATCGCTACCAACGCCGGTTTGGAGGGCGCTGTGATCGTGGAGAAAGTTAAGGCCGCCGAGGCCGGTATCGGCTTCAACGCCGCTTCCGGCCAGTTTGAGGACATGGTAGCCGCCGGTATCGTTGACCCGGTTAAGGTTGTTCGCTCCTCGCTGACCCACGCCGCGTCGGTTGCTTCCATGCTGCTGACCACCGAAGCGTTGGTTGCCGATATCCCGGAAGAAAACAACGCTCCGATGATGCCCCCGGGTGGGATGCCCCCGATGATGTAATCATCTGAAAATTAAGAAGCGCAATAGCGGCACATCTGCTGTGTCGTCAGCCAACTCGCTTGTCGGCGTACCATCAGTACGCCTCCGGCGACTCGTTGTCTGACTCCTTGCATCTGTACCACTCTTGCGCTTCTTTTTTGTTTGGTTAATTTCCTTTTACGCCAAATTACGGATTGTGGCAAGTAAGGTCATTCCGCCAGCAGCCGCTCGGCCTGCGCCAGGCGCTCTTCCGTGCCGACGTCCAGCCACCAGCCGTAAAGCTTCTGATAGGAAAGCAGACCCGCCTGCAAAAACAGGCTGTTCAAATCGGTTATCTCCAGCTCGCCCCGGGCGGAGGGCGCCAGCTCCCGTATCAGCCCAAAGGCCGTGGGCGGATACAGATACAGCCCGATGACCGCCAGATCACTGATAAACGACGGCGGCTTTTCCACCAGCGCGGATATCTGCTCGCCGGCCAGCACGGCCACGCCGTAATCCTCGGGGTTTGGCACGCGGACGAGGAAAATTTCTGCCTGGCTCGCGCCCTGCTCTGCCCGCGCCGCATAAGCCGCCACTGCCGCGCGGATATCCGCCTGAAACAGATTATCCACCAGCAGCAGCAGCACGTGCCGCCCCGCCGCAAAATCCTCGCAGAGCCCAAGGGCATGCGCGATACCCAGCGGTTCCTGCTGCACCACATAGGTGATATGCAGGCCAAAAGCGCGCCCGTCTGCCACGTGCGCCTCGATGATCGGGCGGTTGGACGGGTTCACCACCAACGCCACGTCGGAGAGACCCGCCGCCGCCAGCTTGGCAAGCGCATGGTCAACCAGCGGCCGCCCCGCCGCCATAACCATCGGCTTGCCGCCCAGCTCGTTGGGATAGCCCAGACGGCTGCCCGCGCCCGCCGCCAGCACCACGCCGCAGAGCGCCCCGTTTTTCTCTTTCATATTTAACATTCCTCGCAAAATTCCTCTTGGCCTAAATTCTGCCCCAAGCTCATTCTCTTATGCCTATTCTAGCAAATCCGCCAGTTTTTGACAAGCCATATTTGCCGCCCGCGTTTGACAAAACCCCGAATTTCTACTATAATATACTGCGCGAGGCGCTTTCCGACAGATTCCGCGCCCCGCGCACTTTTGGCAAGAGGAGCAGTTTTATGCTTTTGACAAATTGGAAAAATTTGGCGGCGGCGTTATGCCTGCTGGCGGGGCTTCTGGCGGTTATAACACCTGCCCCGGCGCTGGCGTTTGACACGGCGGCGGACGACGAGCTGCTGCTGCTGGTGAACGGTATCCACCGCATTGACCGCGCCTATCAGCCGGACGATCTGGTGGACACCGCCAAAAAAGCCCCCTCCAAAAAGAGCCGTATGCTGCTGCGCGAGCCGGCGGCGGCGGCCTATACCGACATGATCGCGGCCTATCAGGCGGAAAACAAGCGCCCGCTTTATTCGCTTTCCGCTTTCCGCACCTATGCCTACCAGAGCAGGCTGTTTTCCGGTAAGGTGGCCAGCCGCCAGCGTGCCGGGCAAAACTATCTGACGGCTTACCGCAACACGCTGCAATACACGGCGCTGCCCGGCACCAGCGAACACCAAACCGGGCTGGCCATCGATATGACCACCAACGGCGCCCTCTCCGACTCTTTCCGCGACACGACGCAGGGCAAGTGGCTGCTGGAAAACTGCTGGGATTTCGGCTTTATCCTGCGCTATGACGAGGCCAAGACCGACCTCACCGCCATCGCCTATGAGCCGTGGCACTACCGCTACGTCGGCCTGCCCCATTCGCTGATCATTCGCGATAACGACTGGGTGCTGGAAGAATATATTGCCGCGCTGCAGGAGCAGGGCATGCTGGAATATGCCGACCCGCAGGACACCGGGAGCGTCTGGCGTATCTATTGGACGGACGACACCGCACAGGAATTTGCGGACGTGCAGAGCGTCTCCTCCGACAACACCGGCGGCTATATCATCACCACTAAGGTATCGCTGATCGACAGCCTGCTGAATGAGTGGAGCCTGGCGGCCTTAACTGCCGACAGTCTGCTGGTCATGCCCGTCTGAAAATTCATATAAACGCAGCAAAGCGGCGCCGGTTTTGACCGGACGCCGCTTTTTCATGCCCTTTTGGCGGGTTTACTTGCCCTGGAATTTGGCCGGGCGCTTCTCCGCAAAGGCAGCCAAGCCCTCCTTGCAGTCCGCGCTGACCACCAATTTACCTTGCAGCTCCGCCTCGGCCGCCAGCATTTCGGCCAGGCTGTAATTTTCGCCCTCGTTCAGCAGCCGCTTGCAGCCGGAAAGAGCCAGCGGTGCGCGCTTGGCCAGGTTTTCGGCATACGCCGCCGTTTTGGCCGCCAGTTCCTCCGCCGGGTAAACCGCGTTCACAAAACCGATCTCCTTGCCCTGCTCCGCCGTCACGGGAGAAGCCTCAAACATCAGCTGCTTGGCGCGCCAGCCGCCCACCGCACGGGGCAGCAGGTAATGACCGCCGCAGTCCGGTACCAGGCCGATGTTGCTGAAGCTTTGAATGAACTTGACGCCCGCCGCCGCAAACACCAGGTCGCAGGCCAGCGCCAGGTTGAAGCCCGCGCCCGCCGCCACGCCGTTTACCATCGCAATGACCGGCTTCGGGCAGTTATAGAAAGCGGCGCTGGTTTTGCCGCAGCCCTCCACAAATTCCGCCGCGGCCTTTTCATCCGTCAGCGCTTTCAGCGAGCCCAAATCGCCGCCCGCACAGAACGCGCGCCCCGCACCGGAGACCACCAGCACCCGCACCTCCGGGTCGGCGGCCAGCTCCTGCACCGCCGCAACGATAGCCGCCGCCAGCTCCGACGTCAGGCTGTTCAATGCCTCCGGCCGGTTCAGCGTCAGCCAGCCCACACCCTGCTTCTTTTCCGTCAATACCAACATTAAAAACCCCTCCCTTTGCTGCGGTTCGCCGCAGTATTTTAAGCTTTAATACATCTCGCGCTGCGCCGCACGGTATTCCGCAAACAGCCGCCGGCAGTCCTCGCCGGCAAGCGCGGTAACCGTAAGCCCCAGCGCGTTATCGCCCGCCAGATAATCGTAGATCGCCGCGTCGCGGAAGCCGATCGCCGCCGCGTCCGCCCTTGTTCCGCCGAAATAAACCTGTTTGATATTCGCCCAGATGATGGCAGCAAGACACATCGGGCAAGGTTCGCAGGAGGCAAACAGCGTGCAGCCGGCCAGATCATGCGTGCCGAGCTTTTCGCCCGCCGCGCGTATGGCCATGACCTCGGCATGCGCCGTCGCGTCATGCCCGGAAAGAACCCGGTTATGCGCCGACGCCAGCACGTTCCCTGCCGCGTCCACCACCACCGCACCGAACGGGCCGCCCGCGCCGGCTGCCGCACCCGCCGCCGCTTCCTGCAATGCCCGCCGCATCATTTCGTCAATAAATTCCTGCGTAAAAGCCATCTTCGGTCTCCTTAGTCGTCCTGCTGCGCCCGCTCGGCCGCCCCGGCCTCGGCCGCCGCCGCGTCGCGTATCTCCTGAAGCAGGGCACGGATCTTCTCATGCTGTGCCGGCTCGGCGTAAACCGCGCCCCAGCCCTGCTGGCTCTGGAACAGCTCGCCGTAAGCGTTGGACTCATTCGACTGGATCAGCGCCGGTATCCCCTCCTGCTGCAGCGCCTGCCGCAGCAAATCGGCCTCAAACGAATTATCCAGATAGGCCGCGCGCTCTTTGTTTGGGTTGACTAACATATTGCCACCTCCTTAATCGTTGCCCAGCAGCCGGGGGCAGGCGTCATAAAGCGAGACTTCGCCCGCCGCCAGCCGCAGCTTTTCCTGACGTGAAAGCTGTTTGATCAATACCTCCGCCCGCCGCGCCAAATGCTCGGAGGGAAGCTGCTGCTGCCAGACCAGGCGCACCGGCAGACGCGAGCGGGTATACTTGGCGCCCCGCCCGGCGTTATGCGCGGCCGCCCGCTCCGCCGGGTTCTTGGCCAGCCCGGTGTAAAGCGTGCCGTCCGCGCACTCCAGCATATAAACAAAACGCATTACACACGCTCAAACATATCCGCGCCCACGCCGCAGATCGGGCAGCGGTAATCAGGCGGCAGCTCGCCCTCGTAGATATAGCCGCAGACCTTGCAGCGCCAGCGGGGCGTATCCCCCGCCGGGGCAGGCTCCGCCTTGGCAGCCGGGCGCGTTTTTTTCGCCAGATAATCGGCGTAGAGCAGCGGCTCGGCGTCGCCCGTGGGCTGCCCCTCCGCCGCCTCGATCACGAATATCGTGTGGCTGCCCACCGTCATCTGTTCGATGACCGGGCCGGCCAGCCAGCCGCAGAAGCCTGCGCCCTCGTAATAAGGCAGACCCTCCGCCGTGAACTTCGGCGGGAAAGCGGCAAATTTATCCGCCTGCCGCCCGCTTTGCAGGCCGAAATTGGCGATCAGCGCCGGGTCATAAGCCTGCGAGAGAATGGAAACCGCCAGCTTGCCGGATCGCTTCACCAGCTCGGTAGTGTAATTGTCGTTGTTCAGGCTAAGCGCCACCGTCTGCCGGGGCGCGGCGTTCACCTGCATCACAGCGTCGGCGATCTGGCCATTGATCTTGCCCGCAAACTCCGTCGTCACCACATACAGGCCGTAACTCATTTTGTGCAGCACCTTGCGGTCGTAAGTCATCGCTGATCCCTCCCAGTCCTGAGTTTTCGCTAAAAGGGCGTTATTTATTCCCGCGCTCCAGGGCGCGGTGGCCGATATCGCGGCGGCAGAAGCACCCCTCATAATGAATTCTATCCGCCCGCTGATAGGCGCGGTCGATCGCCTGGCGGATATCCGCGCCGCGCGCCGTCACGCCCAGCACCCGGCCGCCGTTCGCCACGATCTTCTGCCCGGCATAAGCCGTGCCGGCGTGGAAAACGTATGTGTCGGGCAGATCGTCGTCCAGCCCGCTGATCGGCTGACCCTTGGCATAATGGCCGGGGTAGCCGCCCGACGCGATCACCACGCAGACCGCCGCGTCGTCATACCATTCCAGTTGCTTTTCCGCCAACGTGCCGTCGATGACCGCCAGCATAATTTCCACCAAATCGGATTTCAGCCGCGCCAGCACCGCCTGCGTCTCCGGGTCGCCGAAGCGGGCGTTGAATTCCAGCACCTTAACGCCGTCTGCCGTCACCATCAGCCCGGCATACAGCACGCCCTTATATAATCTCCCCTCGGCGCGGAGACCGTCAACCGCGGGCTGCAAAACCTTGTGCAGAACCTCCTCCGCCAGCGCGGGCGTATAAACCGGGGCAGGCGAATACGCGCCCATGCCGCCGGTGTTCGGCCCCTTATCGCCGTCGAAAGCACGTTTATGATCCTGCGCCGAAACCATCGGCAGCACCGTATGGCCGTCGGTGAAAGCCAGCACACTGACCTCCTCGCCCGCGAGGAATTCCTCGATGACCACCTTCGCCCCCGCCGCGCCGAACGCATTACCGGAGAGCATATCCTCCACCGCTTGCTCCGCCTCGGCCAGCGTCTCGGCCACCACAACGCCTTTGCCGGCCGCCAGCCCGTCGGCTTTTACCACAATGGGCGCGCCCTGCTTCCGCACGTAGGCCAGCGCCTGCTCCTTATCTGTAAAGCTTTGATATTTGGCCGTGGGTATGCCGTATTTTTCCATAATTTGCTTGGCCAGCTCCTTGCTGCCCTCGATCAGCGCGGCGCTTTGGCTGGGGCCGAAAATTTTGCGCCCCGCCGCCGTAAATTTATCCACGATACCCAGCGATAGCGGCGCCTCCGGCCCCACCACCGTCAGATCGATATCCTCCGCCTGCGCAAAATCCAGCAGGCTGTCGATATCCTCCGCCGGGATATTCACGCAGTCGGCAATTTGAGCGATACCGGCGTTGCCGGGCGCGCAGTAAATTTCATCACAAAGCGGGCTCTGCGCCAGCTTCCAGACGATGGCATGCTCGCGGCCGCCGCCGCCCACCACTAAAATCTTCATCATCTCACCCCGCTATCAATAATGGAAATGGCGCACGCCGGTGAACACCATCGCGATACCCGCTTCGTCCGCCGCCGCGATGGAATTTTCGTCATAAATCGAGCCGCCCGGCTGAATGATCGCCGAAACTCCCCGCTTGGCGCAGGCGTCCACCACATCGCGGAACGTGAAGAACGCGTCGGAGGCCAGCACCGCGCCGAAAGTGCGCTGCTCCGCCACCTTAAACGCCATTTCAATGGAGGTAATGCGGCTCATCTGCCCCGCGCCGACGCCGACCACCTGATAATCGTTGGCCAGCACCACGGCGTTGGACTTCACGTGCTTGGCCACCGTCATGGCAAAGCGCATCTGCGCCAGCTCCGCCTCGGTCGGCTGCCGCTTGCTTACCACGCGCAGCTCCTCCTCCGCCGGGGCGGTCATGTCGTTATCCTGCAATAAAATGCCGTTATGCACCTGATAGAAATTGACCCGCGGGTGCGGCGCGGCCAGCTTTTCGCCATCGCCCACCGTAAGCAGCCGCAGGTTCGGCTTGGCCTTAAAAATCTCCAGCGCTTCGGGAGTGAAACCGGGAGCGATCACCGCCTCCAGGAAGGTGGCCGTCATCTCGCGGGCAGTCGCCGCGTCCACCGGACGGTTCACCGCCACAATGCCGCCGTAGGCCGCCAGCGTATCGCCCTGATAAGCCCGGCTGTACGCCTCGGCCAAGGTATCGGCCAGCGCCAGACCGCAGGGGTTGGTATGCTTGATGATGGTGGCCGCCGGGCGGTCAAACTCGCGCACCAGCTCCAGCGCCGCGTCCAGATCAAGCGTGTTGTTATAGGAAAGCGGCTGGCCGGCCAGCTGTTTAGCCGAACCCACACCGTCCGCGTCGTCGCCGAAGCGGGCGTAGAGCACCGCCTGCTGCTGCGCGTTTTCGCCGTAACGCAGCTCGGCCTTTTTCTCGCCCAGCAGCAGCAAATTCTGGGGGAATTTCTCCGCCGTGCCGGTGATATTTTGCAGATAGGTGGAAATGAACGTGTCATATTCCGCCGTGTGGCGGAACGCCGCCGCCGCCAGCTCCAGCCGGTATGCTTCGTCCAGCGTGCCTGCTTGCAGCCGCTCGATCACCTCGGGATATTTGGCCGGGTCGGTGACGATGGTGACATATTTGTTGTTCTTGGCCGCGGCGCGCACCATCGAGGGGCCGCCGATGTCAATATTCTCGATCGCGTCGGCCAGCGTCACGTCCGGCTTGGCCACCGTCTGGCGGAAAGGATACAAATTGACCGCCACCAGATCCACCGGCGTGATGTTGTGCTCCTTAAGCTGCGCCAGATGATCGGGCGTGCGCATGGCCAAAATGCCGCCGTGGATATAAGGGTTCAGCGTCTTCACACGCCCGTCCAAAATCTCGGGGAAGCCGGTCACATCGCTGACGTAGGTGACGGGGATACCCGCCGCGTGAATGGCGTTATACGTGCCGCCCGTCGATACGATCTCAAAATCCAAATCCACCAGCGCCCGGGCAAATTCCAACACGCCGGTTTTATCGGAAACGCTGATGATTGCTCTTCTGGAAGCCATAGTTTTTTCCTCCTCGCCCAATTTTGCTTATATTTAATCGGAAATCAACACCCGCCGACCCTTAACCGTGAGCTTGCCCTCGGCCAAAAGACGCAGCGCCAGCGGGTAGATGATATGCTCCTGCTCCAAAATGCGGGCGGCCAGGGTATCGGCTTCGTCATCTTCCAGCACCGGCACCGGCGCCTGCAAGATGATGGGGCCGCTGTCCAGCCCCGCGTCCACAAAATGCACCGTGCAGCCCGATACTTTCACGCCATGCTCCCACGCCTGCCGCTGGGCGTGCAGACCGGGAAAAGCGGGCAGCAGCGCCGGGTGAATGTTCAGCACGCGCCCGGGAAAAGCGTCCAGCAGCGTCGGGGTGACAATTCTGAGATAGCCCGCCAGCGCCACGGTATCGGCGCCAGAGAGCTGCAAAAGCTTCACTATCTTCGCGTCATATTCCTCACGCGTGGCAAAGTCCTTGGGCTCCACCACCGCCGTGATAATGCCCGCTTCCTCTGCCCGCGTCAATGCGTAAGCGTCCGGTTTATCGGATATGACCAGCACGACCTCCGCCGGGAGCGTCCCCGCCCGCGCCTCGTCGATGATGGCCTGCAAATTGCTGCCGCTGCCGCTGGCCAGCACGCCGATTTTAAGTTTCTGCATAACGCCCTCCCGTCTATCTGATAACCACGCCGGGGGCGTCCGCCCCGCGCTGCGTCATACGCCCGATAACTCTGCCCTCCGGGCAGGCGGCCAGCACCTTATCGGCCTCGCTCTGCGGCACGATGATCACATAGCCGATACCCATGTTGAACACGCGGTACATCTCGGCGTCGGCAATTTCGCCGCGCGCCCGGATCAGATCGAAGATGGCCGGTCGCTCCCAGGTATTGCTGTCGATCTCAGCGCAAAGCCCCTCGTTATAGACGCGGGGCAGGTTCTCCAGCAAGCCCCCGCCGGTGATATGGCACATGCCGTGAATATCGACGCTATCCAAAAGCGGCAGAACGTCTTTTACATAAATGCGCGTGGGGGTCAGCATGGCTTCGCCGATCGTTTGGCCGAGGATATCGTCATACTCCTCCGCCGCCGCTTCGTTCGGCAGCAGCACCCGCCGCGCCAGCGAAAAACCGTTGCTGTGCAGCCCGGTGGAGGGCAGGCCGATCAGCACGTCGCCCGCCGCCACCTTGTCGCCGGTCAGAATTTTGCTTTTATCCGCCACGCCGACGGCAAAGCCCGCGACGTCATAATCCTCGTCAGGATAGAAGCCCGGCATTTCCGCCGTTTCGCCGCCGATCAGCGAGCAGTTACTCTGCCGGCAGCCCTCGGCCACGCCTTTGACGATGGCGGCCACGCGGTCAGGGTCAAGCTTCCCCACGGCAATATAATCGAGGAAGAACAGCGGCTCTGCCCCCTGCACCAAAATGTCGTTCACGCACATGGCCACCGCGTCGATACCGATGGTGTCGTGCTTGTCCAGCAGCTGGGCAACGCGCAGCTTCGTCCCCACGCCGTCGGTGCCGGCAAGCAGCACCGGCTCGCGGTATTTCTGCACGTCCAACCGGAAAAGCCCGGCAAAGCTGCCCAAGTCAGTCAAAACCTCGGGGCGGTAAGTGCTCTGCACAAAGCCTTTCATCTTCTGCACCGCCAGATTGCCCGCGTCGATGTCCACGCCGGCGTCTTTATAGGATATTGCCATAGAGAGACCTCCTTTTTTGCTGTTTATTCGGTAATATTGAATTTGAAGCGTTCCTGATTTTTGCTGTGCTGCTTGGGCACGCTGATCGGATACTGGCCGGTGAAGCAGCCCTCGCAGTATTTATAGGGGCATTCCTTGATCATTTCCGGGAAATGCTCGGCTTTCAGATAACCGAGGCTGTCCACATTGATGTCCCGCGCGATCTCATCGAGCGTTTTTTGGTTGGCGATCAGATTGTCCGGTGTGTCCACGTCCGTCCCGAAATAGCAGCTGTATTTGAACGGCGGCGAACCGATCCGGGCATGCACCTCCACCGCGCCCGCGTCGCGCAGTATCTCCACAATACGCTTGCTCGTCGTGCCGCGCACGATGGAGTCGTCAACCATGATGACGCGCTTGCCCGCCACCGTTTCCCGCAGAGCGTTCAGCTTGATTTTGACGGAATTTTCCCGCTGCCCCTGCGTTGGCTGGATAAACGTGCGCGCGATATAGCGGTTCTTGATGAAGCCCACGCCGTAGGGGATACCCGATTCCTGCGCATAGCCCAGGGCGACGTCCAAGCCGCTGTCCGGTACGCCGACCACCACGTCGGCCTCCACCGGGTAATCCCGCGCCAGCAGCTTCCCGGCTCGCAGCCGCGCCCGGTGTACCGATACGCCCTCGATCGTGGAATCCGGACGGGCAAAATAACAATACTCAAATATGCAGATGCCGCCGGGGTGCTTATCACAATGGGTGGTAATGCTGCGGGGGCCGTTTTCGTCGATCACGACAATTTCGCCGGGGCGGATATCGCGTACAAACTCGGCGCCGATACATTCAAGCGCGCAGGATTCGGAAGCCACCAGCCAGGCGCTGCCCATCTTGCCCAGGCAGAGCGGACGGAAGCCGTGCGGATCGCGCACTGCCAGCAGCTTGTTGCCGCAGGCCAGCGCCAGCGAATAGGCGCCTTTCAGGCGGAACATGGCAATTTCCATCGCCTCTTCCAACGTCTCGGTTTGCAGCCACTCCTCAATGATCACGGAGGCGATGACCTCGGTATCGCTGGTGGCGGAAAACGTGACGCCCTTGCTCTCCAATTTCTGCTTCAGCTCCGGTGTGTTCACCAGATTGCCGTTATGCGCCAGCGTCAAAAGCCCCTTGAAATGCCGCAGGAATATCGGCTGGGCGTTGAAGCGATAAGGCTGGCCGGTGGTGGAATAGCGCGTGTGGCCGATGGCGATTTGGCCGCCGCCCAGCTCCGCTAAATTCTCCTTGGTGAAAACGTCGGGCACCAGCCCCAGATCCTTGTGCAGCGAGACCGCGCCATGATCCAGCACGGCAATGCCGCAGCTTTCCTGGCCGCGGTGCTGCAAAGCGTAAAGCGCCATGTATGTTTTCTGCACCACGTTGGTTGCACCCGTCGCGTCGTATATCCCGAAGACGCCGCATTCCTCATGCAGTTCGTCGCCGGGGTGCTGCCTGTCGAAGGCCATGCAGTCCTTGCTCATAAAGCCTCAACTCCTTAAAAAATTCCGGCTCGTTTATATACATAATCAATGTTCCGCAGAAAATACTCGTAATCGAACAGCTCGTCCAGCTCGTCCGGCGCGATAAAAGCCATAATTTCCGCGTCCTGCAACAGTTCATAAGCAAAATCGGTGCGTTCATTATAAGAGCGCATCGCGTTCCGCTGCACCATGGCGTAGGCCTGCTTGCGCGGCACGCCCCGCTCCAACAGCGTCATCAGCACCCGCTGCGAGAAAATCAGCCCCCGCGTCAGATCGAGGTTGGCCTCCATACGCTCATGGTTGACGCTCATGGTCGTCAGCGTGTCGATCATCTGCTGTAACATAAAATCGGCCAGTACACAGCTGTCCTGCACGATCACCAGCTCCGCCGGCGAATGGGTCAGATCCCGCTCGTCCCAAAGGGCGACGTTTTCCAGCGCCGCCATCGCGTTGGCGCGGAGAATTCTCGCCAGGCCGCTCACGCGCTCCGCTTTCACGGGGTTGATCTTATGCGGCATAGCGCTGGCGCCGATCATGCCCGGCTCCAGCGGCTCGCTGATCTCTTTAATTTCTGTACGCTCAAGGGTGCGTATCTCCACCGCGAATTTATCCAGCGTGGAGCCCAAAAGCGCCAGCGCCAGCATTAATTCGGCGTGGCGGTCGCGCTGCAATATCTGCGAGCTGGCCGTGGCCTGCTTCAGATCAAGTCTTCGGCAGACATGTTCCTCCACAAACGGCTCAATGTGGGCGTAAAGCCCCGTCACACCGGAAATTTTGCCGACGGCGACCACGTTCCGCGCCTGCTGCATACGGTTGATGGTGCGGTCAAGCTCGCTTACCCAGACGACCATCTTCATGCCGAAGCTCATCGGCTCGGCCTGTATGCCATGGGTTCGCGCCACCATCAGCGTGTATTTGTGCTTCTTGGCCAGCTCGGCCACAATATCGCGCAGCTGGTAAAGCTTGCCGGTGATCAGATCGACCGCCTGCTTCATCTGCACCGCCATCGCGGTATCCACAATGTCGGAGGAAGTCATGCCCCAATGCAGGTTTTTGGCGTTTTCCGGGCCCACCTGCTCCGTCACGGCCTCCAGAAACGCAGCCACATCGTGCTTGGTGACGGCCTCGATCTCTTTCACCCGCCGCACGTCCACACCGGCGCGCTTGACGATCTCCTCATAGCTTTCCGCGTCCAATTTACCGGAATCTTTCATCGCCTCGCAGGCGTAAAGCTCCACCTGCAACATCTGCTGCAAGCGGTTTTCGTCCGACCATATTTTTTCCATCTCCGGCAGACAGTATCGTGAAATCACCGCGCCGCCCTCCAGTCTTTTTGCAATTTATCCCCAATCCTATTTCTGCGCCAGGTAACCGGCCACGCCCAGTTTTTGCAGCTTGGCGTCCTTGGCCTCCACGCCGGCCAGCAGCCCCGCCTTGAAATCGGCCAGCTTCGCCGCCAGCTCCCCATCAGAGAGCGCCAGCATCTGCGCCGCCAAAATGCCGGCGTTGCGCGCCCCGTTGATAGCCACCGTGGCCACCGGAATACCCGAGGGCATCTGCACCATTGCCAGCAATGCGTCCAGCCCGGCAAGCGCCCCCGACTGGATCGGCACGGCAATGACGGGGAGCGTGGTTTCCGCCGCGATGACGCCCGCCAAATGCGCCGCGCCGCCCGCCCCGGCAATGATCACGCCAAACCCGGCCGCCGCCGCGCCCGCCGCTAACTTCGCCGTTTTCTCCGGCGCGCGGTGGGCGGAGGATATCCGCACCTCATACGGCACCGACAGCTCGTCCAACAGCTTGGCCGTCTCCTGCATAACGGGCAGATCGGAATCGCTGCCCATGATAATAAGAACCTTTTTCATCGCCAAATCCCCCTATAATAACCCTGTATCAAACGCCTTAAAGCTGCAAAATATCCGCCACCAGCTGCGGCATATCCGCCGGCGTCACCTCGGTATCATGCCGCACGGGCTTCTGCTCCAAACCGACCAAGGCGCGGTGCGCCGGGCGGCCGATTTTATTCGCGAGCTGCCGCAGCACCTCTTCCTCCGCCGCGTCCGGGGCAATAGCCTCACCCAGTGCCGCCAGCACCGCCCGCCCGAATTTGAACGGGCTGGCCGTACTGGCGATGACTACCGGGACAGTATCGCCGCTTGCCTTGGCATATTCACCGTAAACGTGCGCCGCCACCGCCGTGTGCGGATCCAGCGCGTAATTTTGCTCGGCCAGATACTGCCGAATAGTTTCCGCCACCTGCTCTTCCGCCGCAAAGCCACCGGAGATGACCTCGCGCCAATGCTCCACTGCCTGCGGATCAGCCGTAAAAACGCCGTCCTGATCCAGCGCCGCGTAGGCCGCACGCACTTTCGCGGCATCGCCGCCTGTCATAGCATAATAGAAACGCTCAAAGTTGCTGCTGATCAGGATATCCATGCTGGGGCTGGTGGTTTTAACAAATTCCCGCCGCTTGTCGTAAACACCGGTCGCCAGCGCGTCGGCCAGCACCTTGTTGCTGTTGCTGGCGCAGACCAGGTGCTTGATCGGGAGCCCCATCTCCCGCGCGTAATAGGCGGCCAGAATGTTGCCGAAGTTCCCCGTCGGCACCGCCACGTTGAACGGCTCGCCGGGCTTAACGCTCCCCTGCCGCAGCAGCTCCGCATAGCTCCAGAAATAATAGACGATCTGCGGGCACAGCCGCCCCCAGTTGATGGAATTGGCGGAGGAAAAGCATTTACCCGCCGCCGCCAGCCTTGCGGCCAGCGCGTCGTCGCCGAAAATGCGCTTCACGCCGGTCTGGCAGTCGTCAAAATTGCCGCGGACGGCGCAGACGTACGTGTTATCGCCGTCGGTGGTGGCCATTTGCAGGTACTGCGCCCGGCTCACCCCGCCCGCGGGATAGAAGCAGATGATTTTGACGCCCGGCACGTTTTTGAAGCCCTCCAGCGCGGCTTTGCCCGTGTCGCCGGAGGTGGCCACGAGGATATCGACCTCTTTTTCCTCACCGTCAATGCGCCCGGCCTCGGTCAAAAGGCGGGGCAGAATTTGCAGCGCCATGTCCTTGAACGCCGCCGTCGGCCCATGCCAAAGCTCCAATATATGCACGCCGCCCGCAAGCTTGGTCAGCGGCGCGATCTTCGCGTCGGCAAAGTTGTCGCCGTAGGCCGCCGCCACGATCTCATGCAGCGTGTCCTCCTGATAATCGGTCAAAAACAGCCCCAAAACCTTTTCGGCCAGCGTCTGATAGCTCATGGCGCTAAGCTCCGCCCAGGTGTAGGGGAAGCGCGGCAGTTCCTCCGGTACAAAAAGCCCGCCGCCCGGCACCATGCCCAGGCGGATCGCCTGCGCCGCCGTCACCCCTTGGGAGTTCCCTCTGGTGCTGATATATCGCATCGGTTTCACCTCATTTGCCGCGGGGGACTTGGCGCACAGCCGAAAAATCGGCTGGCCGAGCGCCCGAAAGCGGCTTTCATATTCGGTTATCTCGTCCTCCGCCGCCTGTTTGGGCGGATAGTTACAGTCAATATCGTGCAAATGCCAGCCCGCCGCCAGCAGCTGGTCGGCTGACCACTCAAACAGGCCGCGGTTGTCCGTCTTCAGCCAAAGCTCGCCCGCCGATGAGAGTATTTGGGCATATACCGCCAGAAACCCCGCCGCCGTCAGCCGCCGCTTGGCGTGCTTTTTCTTCGGCCAGGGATCGGAAAAGTTCAGGTAGATACGGCTGACCTCGCCCGGCGCAAAGCTATCCGCCAGCTTCGCCGCGTCCTGCCAGAGCAGCGCCAGATTGGGCGCGGGGGTATCGTCCGCCTCCGCCAGCTTTTCCAGCGCGCGCGCCAGCACGTCCTCATGCAGCTCCAGCCCCACTACGTTAAGCTGCGGGTTGTGCCGCGCCAGATCGTTGCAGAAGCGCCCTCGGCCGCAGCCGATCTCCAGACAAAGCTTATCGCCCGCTGCGCCCCGGGCGGCAAAAAAAGCCTGCCAGCCCCCGGCGGGCGCGGTCGCCGGCGTCAGCACCAGATCAGGCGTGTTCTCTAATTTTTCCCGGCTGCCGGGAACATGTCGCAAACGCATAAGCAGGCTCCCTTATCCCAGAATATGTAGTTTAAACGTCGGCCAACAGCGCGTCGATCTCTTTATCAACGTCGTTCTTGGAAAGGCCGTGTTCCTTTTCCAGCCGAAGCGATATCGCCTCCGCCCAGAAAGAGAGCTTCTCGGCGATCTTCTTATATTTTTTGACGTTGGCGTCCTTGGCCTTGCCACGGTCAATGGCGTTGGCCGCCACCACCGTGGTGATCGCCGTGGCTTTCACCAGATTTTCCTTGTCATACCCCTTATAGTTGGCCATAAACTCGGCCAGAACATCGCGGTAATAGGCGGAAAACTCCGCAAACGGAATTTCATCGTCCATTTGCAGGTATTCGCGCAGTTTGGCAAAAAGTGCTTCCATGATCAATCTCCTCTCCGTTGCTTCGCCAAAAACAATAAGCCGAGCCAAGCCTGTAAGCCGGGTTCTGTCGTGAACGGACATCTATCTGGTGCGGCTGTTGCCAGCCGCCTCCTGCGGCCCTTTTATGCAGGCAGGACGGGCAGCACTGTGCGCCTGCATTTGGCCTTGCTTCGGGTGGGGTTTACCTAGCCGGCCGGTCACCCGGCCGCTGGTGCGCTCTTACCGCACCGTTCCATCCTTGCCGGCGCTTGCGCGCTTAGGCGGTTTGTTTCTGTGGCACTTTCCTTAAGATCACTCTCACCGGCCGTTAGCCGGCACCCTGCCCTGTGAAGCCCGGACTTTCCTCAGCGCGGGCCTTTTGGGTCTCCGCGCCGCGTCCGCTCAGCTTACTCGGCTTATATTTTTTGGTGAAAATCAATAAAAACTCCATTATTTTTATTGACTATTCATTATAGCATTTTTCCGCCGCTTATGCAATAAAAAACCGCCCGAAAGCGCAGCTCTCCGGCGGTTATTTGGCAGTTTATGCCTGATATGTCAATGTGCTTAAAGCCCCAATTCCTCGCCGATAATGACCACCTCGGCATAGGCGCGCTTCATGCGGTGCAGATGAATTACCAGCGCGTTGCAGATACGCTCCGGGCTTTGGCAGTCATAACAGCGGTCGCCTTTTACCGCGCAGGGTGTTTTATACCCCTTACGCTGGGCGTTCTTGGGTGCGGCAATGTTCCGGGCGCGCCAGATCGCGCTCTCCAAGTCCGGGCAGAGCTTGTTCACGCCGAACACGAAATACACTTTCTCATGCCCATAGACCGTACCGGCCACGCGGTTGCCCATCGCGTCGATATTCACCAGCTCGCCGTTAATACTCGCCCCGTTCACCGACGTTAAAAACACCGCGGTGTGCTGCGTCTCCGGAATGATCTCAAAAAAATCGCGCCCGTCCGCCGGGTGCATGGGGTCGATGACCTGATTGTGCGCCAAGAGCTTTTCATACACGCCGATGTTATACAGCGTCCGCGAGTCGCCGAAGCCCACCGTCTCGCCATCTATGGCCGCGTCCAGATAAGCCGCCGCCGCCGCGCCCGCGGCAAAATAATGCGCTATGTAGCCTTTCCGCTCAAACGCCGCCAGCACCTGCGCCATATCCAATTCCGCCGCTTGGCAAACGCGGCAATTCTGCTCTGCCATCTGCGTCACCCCTTATAACTTCGCGCCGTCCGCGCCGTAAAACTGCCAGCTGTCCGCTTCCTCGGCAAAATGCACCGCAAGCCCCGGCATTTGTTCTTGCAGCAGCCGCGCCAGCCGCCGGATACCGATGACCTCGGTGGCAAAATGCGTTCCGTCCAGCACGGCAAAGCCCGCGTTCGCCGCCTGCAAGCCCTCGTGGTGCTTGGGGTCGGCGGAAAGAAAAGCGTCGCAGCCCGCCGCCTGCGCCTCTTGCCAAAATTCCATGCCCGCGCCGCCGCAGACGCCCAGCCGTCGGTAGGTTTTATCCGCACGAAGCCCCGCCGCCCGGATAACCGGCAAGCCCAGCGCCCGCGCCACGGTTTTAAGCAGCTCCCCCGCCGCCAGCCCCTCAGGCAAATCACCCGCCAGCAGCAAAATCTCCTCGCCCGCGCCCGGCTCGGCAAACGGCTTGATGTTAACAAGCCCCAGCGCCTCGGCCAGCCCCCAGTTGATGCCGCCCGGCGCGTTATCCCAGTTGGTATGGCAGGCCACGGCCGCCATGTCGGCCTTGATCAGCGCCGTTATCATATCGCCCTCATAGCGGCCGGGCAGCACCTGCTTCTGGCCGTGGAAGATGAACGGGTGGTGCGTCAAAATCAGGTTGCAATCCGCCTGCTTGGCCTGTTCGATCACGTCCGCAGTCAAATCCAGCGCCGCCATCACGCCGCGGCACTCTGCCCCGGCGTCCCCCAGCAGCAGGCCGGGGTTATCCCAATCCGCCGCCAGCTCCGGCGGCGCCAGGCGGTGCAGCACCTCGCATATTTCGGCAATTTTCGGCATTATTTCTCACTCCCTTTGGCGGTTTTCTCGTCGATCCCGGCAATCACCTTGGCCACGCGGGAGATTTCCTCCTCCAGCTGATCCTTACGCGCCATGCTGTCCGGGCTGAAGTTGTCGGCCATTGCTTCCAAAAGCCGCGTCAGGTCGCGCTCCCGCAGGCTCAGAAAATCCTTGAACAGCGGGTGGCCGCAGGATAACAGCAGGGGGCCAAACTCCGCCTCCAGGTCGGATAGCTGCATTTCGCCCGGCTCCGCCGCGATGATCTCATAATAAAAGCCGTCGTCCTCGGCCAAGTCCTCGGCCACAATGCGGAAGCCGTTATCGGCCAGAAACCGCCGCACGGCGGCCACGTTCCGCTGCGGCTGCAAAACCAGGCGCAGCGCCGCCCTGGCCTGCGCCATGCCCTCGGCGATGATCTCGGTTATCGCCATGCCGCCCATACCGGCAATACAGATAACTTCCGCCTCACCGGGAGAGAGCACCGAGAGGCCGTCGCCCAGCCGGCAGCTGATCTGATTTTCCAGCGAGAGCAGCCCCACCAGCTGCTCCGCCTGCGAGAGCGGCCCTTTGCCGCGGTCACTGGCGATGATTTGCGGCGAGATATCGTTCACCGCCAAAAACACCGGCAGATAGCCGTGATCCGTCCCGATATCCGCCACCCGGCGCCCGGCGGGTATCTGCCGCGCCACGGCCTGCAAACGGTTGGAAAGCTTTATCCGCATGACAACCTCCTGTTACACTATCTTCTCTGCTTATTATGACCGCAGTTTCGGCCTCTATGATAATTACAGAAAATAACCGGGTTTTCCTGCCTTTTTGGCAATATTTTCCGCATTTTTGCGAGGCTCCGATAAAACTTTTCCGCTCCATGACCTGCGCAAATTACGCGGAAAAGTATTATCCGAGCCCGCAATGCTTTGGGCGGGGCATTGATAAAACTTTCCGCTTCATGACCTGCGCAAATTACGCGGAAAGTATTATCAATACCCGCCGGTGCAAAGGAGCAAAAAAATGCCGGGGCAAACACCCCGGCATTAAGCTTATTTATTATACTTTTGTTCAAGGAACGGTTTAGCAACCTGCGGGAACATGATGTACAACAGCAAGTCCTCGTCGTTTTTCGCCAAATCGCCGATCTCCTTTTTCGCGTCCTCCAGATAAGGCGGCAGATCGTCCGCCGGGCGGTGCGTAATGCTGGGCAGATCGCCGATGATCTGCTTCTTGATCGCCTCGTCCATCGGCGCGGGCGGCTGGCCGTAATGCCCCTGGAAGTATGCCTTGACCTCGTTGGTCACCATCTTATAGCGCCCGCCGGAAAGCACGTTCATCAGCGCCTGCGAGCCAACGATCTGGCTGCTGGGCGTCACCAGCGGCGGATAACCCATATCCTTGCGGACGCGCGGCACCTCGGCCATCACCTCGTCCAGGCGATCCAGCGCGTTGGCGGCCTTAAGCTGCGAGAGGAAGTTGCTCATCATGCCGCCGGGAATTTGGCTGGCCAGCACGGTCGGGTCAACGCCAGGGTTAGAGATATCGTATTCCTTGTAATGGGTACGAATTTCCTTGACCTTGGGCGCGATCGCCAGCAGTTTTTCGATATCAATGCCGGTGTCATAGGGCGTACCCTTAAGCACGGCCACCATCACCTCGTCCGCCGGCTGGGAAGTACCCATCGCGAGCGGGCTCATCGCGCAGTCCACCACGTCGCAGCCCGCCTCGATCGCTTTCATATAGCTCATCGCGGCCATGCCGGTGGTGTAATGGCAATGCAGCTGCACCGTGAGGCCAACCTGCTCCTTAATGCCTTTTACCAGGTCATAAGCGCCGTAAGGGTAAATCAGGCCGCTCATGTCCTTAATGCAGATACTGTCCGCGCCCATCGCTTTCAGCTTTTTGGCGATCTCCACGAAATGCGCGGTGTTATGCACCGGGCTGTTGGTGTAGGATACCGCCACCTGGGCGTGGCCGCCGTATTTCTTGGTGGCTTTCACGGCGCTTTCCACGTTGCGCACATCGTTCAGCGCGTCGAAAATGCGGATAATATCAATGCCGTTTTCGATACACTTCTTCACAAACAGATCGACCACGTCGTCGGAATAATGCCGGTAGCCCAGCAGATTCTGACCGCGCAGCAGCATTTGCAGCTTGGTGTTGGGGCAGGCCTTGCGGATTTGGCGCAGGCGCTCCCACGGGTCCTCGTTCAAAAAGCGCATACAGCTGTCGAAAGTGGCGCCGCCCCAAACCTCCATGCTGTGAAAACCCACCTTATCCAGATCCGACGCGACGGAGAGAATATCCTCCAGCGTCATACGGGTGGCAAGCAGGCTTTGGTGCGCGTCGCGGAGCGTGGTGTCGGTGATACCGACCTTATGCTTGGCCGCCGCCTGGGGCTTGGCCGCGGGCGCAGCAGCCGGGGCGGGGGCAGGGCTTTCGCCCAGCAGTTTTTTGAAGAAACCAGCCATGATGACCTCCTTATTATTCACAAAATTTCGCTTAGCAACAATATACGCGGCGGCAGCCCATAAGCCACCGTCCGCGTATTCATTATACCTAATTTACGGGCGCTTTTCAACAATAATTTGCAATTAAGCCATTATTTGGCCGTATGGAATTTTTGCAGCAGCGCCTCGGCCACGCAGGGCGAAATAATGCCGTCGGGTATCTGCCCCAATTCACTGAAGTTCTTGACGATACTGGAGCTGACAAACTGATATTCCGGTGACGTCATCAAAAAAACGGAGTCCATCTCAGGCGCGACGTTTTTGTTCATCTGCGCCATCTGAAATTCCTTTTCAAAATCGGAAAGCGCCCTGAGCCCCCGAATGATCGCCACCGCGCCCTCCCGGCGGCAGAAATCCACCAGCAGGCCGTCGAACGGCTTGACCTCTACATTCGGCAGCTCTGCCACGGCCTGTTGGGCAATTTCACAGCGTTCCGCCGCCGTAAACAGCGTCTGCTTGTAATTATCCTCCGCCACCGCCAGTATCAGCTTGTCGAACAGGCGGCAGGCACGGCGCAGAATATCAATGTGCCCCAGCGTTATCGGGTCAAAAGTTCCGGCATATACGGCAATTTTCATATTATTACTCCTGTTCGGCTGCCCCGTCCAGCTTGCGCTGCCAGACTTCCGGGTTGGATACCAGCTCGCGGCAAAGCTCGCCCAGGTTGCGCACGTCCTGCTCATAGGCGGCCTTTTTGCTCGCGTCATAGATCAGCGCGGCGGGGTGATACAGCGGGTAGACCCAGACGTTGTGGGTGCGCCAGAAGAACGCCTGCCCGTGATAGCGGCCGACGGCGGCGCTTTCGCCCATCACATAGCTAAGCGGCACGCCGCCCAGCGTCACCAACAGCTTCGGCGCCAGCAGGCGCAGCTCCAGCTCCAGCCAGGGGGCGCAGGTCTTGATCTCGTCCGGGGTGGGCTTGCGGTTGGCATAGCTGCCGTAGATACCGCGATTGCTGGGGCGGGTGGGGCGGCATTTCACCACGTTGCTGATGTATACCTCCTCGCGCTTTAAGCCGGCCAGCCGCAGAAAATCGTCCAGAATTTCCCCGGCCTGCCCGCAGAACGGGCGCCCCTCCTGATCCTCGCGGCCGCCGGGCGCTTCGCCCAGCATGAACACCATCGGCTTTTCGCGGTATTCGCCCGCCACGGCCTGCGTGCGCGTTTCACACAGGCGGCAGCGCCGGCATTGCTTCAGCGCCGCCAGCCAGGTGGCAAAATCCAGCGGCTTCTTTTCCTCCGCCATAGCGCGTTCCTCCGCTTAAAAACTTCTTATTCAGTCCTCATAACCGGGGGCCACGGCCACCGGCTGCGGCTCGTTTCCGGTCAGTCTTTTCGCCGCGTCTTCCGGGAACAGCATCGCGCGCACCCGCATCGGCAGCGCAAAGATGTTGATGAACCCGGTACCGTCAGCCTGATTATACACGTCGTCCACGCCAAAGGTGGCAAAATCCTCGCTGTACAGCGAATAGGGGCTCTCCGTACCCGCCGCCGTCACGCTGCCCTTATAGAGCTTCAGGCGGACTTTGCCGGTGACGGTGCGCTGGGTGCTGTCCACAAACGCGTCCATCGCCTCGCGGAGCGGCGAGAACCACACGCCGTCATAAACCAGCTCGGCATAACGCAGCGCCAGCTGCTCCTTGTAGTGCATGGTCACGCGATCCAGGCACAATTCCTCCAGCTTCTGGTGCGCGTAATAGAGAATGGTGCCGCCGGGCGTTTCATAGACGCCGCGGGACTTCATGCCCACCAGACGGTTTTCGATCATATCCACAATGCCGACGCCGTTTTTGGCGCCCAGCTCGTTCAGATAATCCATCAGCGCGGCGGGGGCAAGCTCTTTCCCGTCTACCCGCACCGGGATACCCTGTTCAAACTCAATTTCCACATAGGTGGGGGTATCGGGCGCCTGCTCCGGCGGGGTGCAGATCAGGAACATTTCGTTCTTCGGCTCGTTGGCCGGGTCTTCCAGATCAAGCCCCTCATGGCTCAAATGCCAGAGGTTTCTGTCCATCGAATAGCTGGTCTTTTTGGTGACGGCCAGCGGCACGTTATGGGCGGCGGCGTAATCCATCGCCTGATCGCGCGACTGAATATCCCACTCACGCCAAGGGGCGATGATCTTCAAATCGGGCGCCAGCGCCTTTACGGCGGACTCAAAACGCACCTGATCGTTGCCCTTGCCGGTCGCGCCGTGGGCAATGGCCACCGCGCCCTCCTTGCGGGCGATTTCCACCAGACGGCGGGCGATCAGCGGGCGGGCAAAGGAAGTACCCAGCAGGTATTTGCCCTCATAGACCGCGCCGGCTTTCATCGTCGGGTAAATGTAGTCGGTCACGAATTCGTCGCGCAGATCCTCGATATACAGCTTGGACGCGCCGGTTTTGATGGCTTTCTCTTTCAGCGGCGCCAGCTCTTCGCCCTGCCCCACGTCGGCGCTCATCGCGATAACGTCATAGCCGTAGTTTTCTTTCAGCCACGGAATGATGATCGAGGTGTCCAGACCACCGGAATACGCCAGCACAACTTTTTCTTTTTTGTTAGTCATTTTGTTCGCTCCTTAAAAATGTTTTCTATTATAAAAGTTAATATTTTGAACGATTTTCGCCTATATTTTACTATATATTCCTGATTTTGCCAAGTGTTTTATTATCTGGCGGTCTTTGATAAATTTTTTCGCTACATGAGTTCCGCTTCGCTGCACTAAATTTCGCGAAAAAAATTATCAAAGCCCACTTTAACAAGCCCTTCATTGCCGGCGGGCTCGGATAATACTTTCCCGCTGATTTTAGCGAAGCGCAGCGGAGGTCATGAAGCGGGAAAGTTTTATCGGAGCCCCGCAAAAACTTATCACTTATCCAACAATAATAACGCCATGACGGCCATCTGGGCATACAAACGATTTTCAGCTTCGTCAAAAATCTCCGGGTGGCTCTCGAAAACTTCTTCCGTAATTTCCTCGCCGCGGTGGGCAGGCAGACAATGCAGCACCATCGCGTCCGCCTTGGCCTGCGCCATCAGCTTGTCATTCACCTGATAGACCCCGGCAAACACCGCCTCGCGCGCGGCTTTCTCCGCCTCCTGACCCATCGACGCCCAAACGTCGGTGTAGATAACGTCGGCGTCTTTCGCCGCTTCCATGGGGTCGTTCACCACGGTGACGCTGCCGCCGGCGTCTTGCGCCGCCGCCTGCG
The DNA here is from genome assembly GCA_947625705.1 of uncultured Peptococcaceae bacterium. GTDB lineage: Bacteria > Bacillota > Dehalobacteriia > UBA4068 > UBA4997 > Avidehalobacter. The sequence goes on from CANQPG010000001.1 coordinate 90,488, forward strand.
CTTCGGCCACCACGTGCGCGTCGGGCAGATACCCCTCCGGGCAGGCGCAGCAGACGTGCATGCCCATACGCGCCCCGCCGTTCATCAGCGAGTGCGCCATGTTGTTGCCGTCGCCGATAAACGCCATTTTCAGCCCGGCCAGCTTCCCCTTATGCTCGCGTATCGTCTGCAGATCGGCCAGCACCTGGCAGGGGTGCAGCAGATCGGTCAGCCCGTTGATGACGGGAATATCGGCATATTCCGCCAGCTCGGTCACGATGTCGTGGCTGAACGTGCGGATCATCAGCCCGTTCAGAAAGCGCGAAAGCACCCGCGCCGTGTCCTTGATCGGCTCGCCGCGGCCAATTTGCAGGTCGTGCGAGGACAGGAACAGCCCCATGCCGCCCAGATAATAAATGCCGCTTTCAAACGAAACGCGGGTGCGGGTGCTGCTTTTCTCGAAGATCAGCCCCATCGTTTTGCCCTTTAAGTAGGGCGTTTCATGCCCCGCCTTATGCTCGGCTTTCAAATAATCCGCCACGTCCAGAAAATACGCCAAGTCCTCGGCTGTATAATCCAGCAGCGAGAGGAAATCTCGCCCGGCGTAATCAGTTTTCAGTTTCATAAGTTCAGTCATGCGCACACCTCCGTCAATACGTCATGCAATATCTGCAAAAATTCGTCCGCTTCCGCCCGGCTGATGGTAAGCGGCGGGATAAACCGCAGCACCGTGCCCGCCGTGCAGTTAATGAGCAGCCCGCGCTCCAGGCATTTCTTCACGATGTCCGCGCCGGGGATAGTTAGCTGCAAACCCAGCAGCAGCCCACAGCCCCGCACCTCCAGCAGGCAGGGGAACTCGTTGATCATCTCGCCCAGGCGCTCTTTAAGATACGCGCCGGTGGCCGCCGCCTGTGCCGGGATATCCTTATCCAGCATTTCATTAAGCACCGCCAGCCCCGCCGCGCAGGCCACGGGGTTGCCGCCGAACGTGGAGCCGTGGTCGCCCGGCTTGAACGCCTGCGCCACCTTGTCTTTCGCCATAAACGCGCCCAGCGGCAGGCCGCCGCCCAAAGCTTTCGCCAGCGTGATGATATCGGGGCAGACGCCGCTATTCTGATAGGCGAACAGTTTGCCCGTGCGCCCCATGCCCGTCTGCACCTCGTCGTAGATCAGCAGGATATCCCGCTCGTCGCAAAGCTGCCGCAGCGCCTGCAAAAATTCGGCGTCGGCGGGGTAAACGCCGCCCTCGCCCTGCAAAGGCTCCAGCATAATGGCGCAGGTCGCTTCGTCCACCGCGGCCAGCACGGAAGCCAGATTGTTGTACTGCGCGTATTTGAAGCCCGGCGCCAGCGGCTCAAAGCCCAGGTGCATTTTATCCTGGCCGGTGGCCGTCAACGTCAGCAGCGTCCGCCCGTGGAACGAGTTTTTCATCGTGACGACGCATTTGCGCTCCGGGTGTTCCTTATAGATCGCATAACGCCGCGCCAGCTTCACCGCGCCCTCGTTGGCCTCGGCGCCGCTGTTGCCGAAGAACACCTTATCGAAGTCGGAATTCTGCACCAGCAGCTCGGCCAGCTGCACCTGCGGCTCAAGCCAATAAAGGTTGGAAGCGTGGATAAGCTGCCGCGCCTGCGCCGCAATGGCCTGCGCCACCGCCGGGTGCGCCTGCCCCAGCGCGTTGACGGCGATACCCGCCACAAAATCCAGATATTTATTGCCGTCGGCGTCGAAAACGTACGCGCCCTCGCCCCGCACCATCGCCATAGGCAGGCGGTTGAACACGTTCATGCAATACTTTTCGCCTTTGGCCTTGATTTCCGCGTTGTTCATGCCAAACGTCCTCCTTATTTGTTCACCACCATGGTGCCGATACCCTCGCGGGTGAAAATTTCCAGCAGTATGCAGTGCAGCACCCGGCCGTCCAGAATATGCACGGTGTTCACGCCGCTTTTCACCGCGTGGACGCAGCAGTCGATCTTCGGGAGCATTCCCCCGGCGATCACGCCGTCGCGCTTCAAGCCCTCCACCAGCCGCACGGGGAGGACGGATATCAGCGAGCTTTTATCCTTATAATCGCGGAACAGCCCCTCCACGTCGGTCAGCAGCACCAGCTTTTCCGCCTTAAGCGCCGCCGCCACCGCGCCCGCCGCCAAATCGGCGTTCACATTGTAGCTTTCGCCGTGGCGGCCGACCGCCACCGGGGAAATAACGGGGATATATTCCTGATCCAGCAGCGAATTTAAAAGGTCAACGTTGACGCTTTCCACCTCGCCCACCAGGCCAAGGTCGGCCTCGCCACGCTTTTTGTGGGCGACGAGGAGGTTCGCGTCCGCGCCGGAAAGCCCCACCGCCGCGCCGCCGTTCTGGTTCAGATACTTGACGATACTGCTGTTCACCTTGCCGGTAAGCACCATCTCCACCACCTGCATGGTGGCCGGGTCAGTCACGCGCTGGCCGCCGATAAACTCGGATTTCAGCTGCATTTTGTCCAGCATACTGTTGATGTCGGGGCCGCCGCCGTGCACCACCACCGGGCGCATGCCCACCAGCTGCATCAGCACCACGTCTTTCAGCACGGCTTCTTTCAGTTCCTCGTTGATCATGGCGTTGCCGCCGTATTTGATCACCACCGTTTTGCCGTGGAATTTTTTGATGTACGGCAGCGCCTCCACCAGTATCGAGGCTTTGTCGATGGCCGAAAAATCGTTCATTTCTGCTTTCTCCCAAATTATGTATCGTTATGTCTAGCTGCGGTAATCCGCGTTGATGTTCACATATTCATGGCTTAAGTCGCAGCCCCAGGACGTGGCGGTATACGCGCCCCGCCCCAGCGTCAGCAGGATTTTGATCTCCCGCTCCTGCAAAATTTTGGCAGCCTGCGCTTCGTCAAACGGCAAGCCCGCGCCGTTCTGCATAAGGTCTATGCCGCCCGCCGCGCTTTCCAGCCGCAGGTTCACTTCCGCCGTGTCAAACTCCGCCCCGGAATAGCCCGCCGCGCAGATGATACGCCCCCAGTTGGCGTCCTCGCCGTAAAACGCCGCCTTGACCAGGCTGGAGCAGACGACCGCCTTGGCCGCCAGCCGCGCGTCTTTTAAGCTCGCCGCGCCGGCAACGACACATTCCAGCAGCTTCGTCGCCCCCTCGCCGTCATACGCCATCAGCTTGGCCAGCCGCGCCGCCACAAAGATAAGCGCCGAAAGAAACGCCGCATAACCCTCGCCGTCCGCCGCAACCGGGTCATTCCCCGCCGCGCCGTTCGCCAGCACCAGCATGGTATCGTTGGTGGAGGTGTCGCCGTCCACCGTCACCATATTGAACGTGGCCGCCGCCGCCTCGGAAACAGCCTTTTGCAGCGCGGGCTGCGCGATCGCCAGGTCAGTGGTGATGAAGCACAGCATGGTCGCCATGTTGGGGTGGATCATGCCGCTCCCCTTGGCCATGCCGCCCACGGTGATCAGCTTGCCCTGATATTCATACGTCACGGCGCACTGCTTCAGGCAGGTGTCCGTCGTCATAATGGCCTCGGCCGCGTCACGGCCTCCCTCATACGTCAGCTTGCCCGCGATGTCGGCCACACCGTCCAGCACGGTTGCAATCGGCATAGTCACGCCGATCACGCCGGTGCTGCAAACCAGCACCTCGTCTGCCGGGATATGTAACGCCTCGCCCACGGCCTGTGCCGTTTGCGCCGCGTGCTCGTCGCCAACTTTCCCGGTGCAGGCGTTGGCGTTGCCGCTGTTCACCACGATGGCGCGCGCCGCGCCTTTTGCGTTCACCTTACGGCACCAGTTTACCGGCGCCGCCGCAAATTTATTCTGCGTAAACACGCCGCCGCAGACCGCCGGCCGCTCCGACGCCAGCAGCGCCAGATCCTTTTTCGCCGCGTTGTTTTTAATACCGGCGTGGATACCCGCCGCCACAAAGCCCCTGGCCGCCGTCACGCCGCCGCCGATCTCCTGCATGGCATGGGCGGCGTTCATATTATTCTCTGTCAAAATACTATCACTCTTTCCTTTATATTTTCGCCGCTTACGGCATCATCGGGAGCTGTTCCAGCCCCATCGTCTCGGGCAGGCCGAACATCAGGTTCAAATTCTGCACCGCCTGACCGGAAGCCCCCTTAACAATATTATCGATCGCCGAGCTGATGACCAAAATACCCGTTCGGCTGTCTAATTTCAAGTTAATATCGCAGAAGTTGCTGCCCGCCACCCATTTGGTGTGCGGCCAAACCCCCTCCGGCAGAAAGCGCACGAAGTATTCGTCCGCGTACGCCGCCTGATACAGCTCCCGCAGCTCCTTTTCCGCCACGGGTTTTTTAAGCTGCGCGTACACTGTGGCCAAAATGCCCCGGCTCATCGGCGTTAAATGCGGCGTGAACAGCACCTGCGCCGGCTCGCCCGCCATACGCGAAAGCCCCCGCTCAATTTCCGGTGTGTGGCGGTGCCCTGCCACGCCGTATGCGTTGATACTGTCGTTGCTCTCGCAGAACAGCAGATGTTTTTCCGCCTTACGCCCCGCCCCGGTGATACCGGATTTGCAGTCGGCGATGACCGGGCGGGAAAGATCGGCCAGCCCCGCCTTTAACAGCGGATACAGCGCCAGCTGCACGCTGGTGGGATAGCAGCCGGGATTGCCCACCAGATCGGCGCCCTTAATTTCATCGCGCCAAATTTCCGGCAGGCCGTATACCGCCTGCGGCAAAAGCTCCGGGTGCGGGTGGCGGGTCTTATACCACGTTTCGTATACCGCCGCGTCGTCGAAGCGGAAATCCGCGCCAAGATCGATCACCTTAACGCCGCGCGAGAGCAGCTGCGCCGACGTCTCCGCCGAGACCCCGGCCGGCAGCGCCAAAATCGCCACATCGCAGGCGGCCAGACGCTCGATATTCATTTCCTCCACCGGCATATTCACCTGTTCCCGAAACCACGGCGAAATATCCGCCAGCTCCTGCCCGGCGTTGCTGTGGCCGAACAGGGCGGAAATCTCCACCTTGGGGTGGCGGGACAACAGGCGTATCGCCTCGCCGCCCGCATACCCGGCAGCGCCCACTATGGCCGCTTTGATCATCGAAAATCACACTCCTTGTGACCGATTATAAGGCATATTATATACCCGCCGCGCGCAAATTGCAAGAGGCAATTTGCTATAATATACAAAAACCGTGCATATTTTATCAGAAATTGCTTTCATGATAAATATACACGGCGTAAATTGCGTCCGCAGGCGTCGGCACACTGCATAATGCGCTCCCGCTCGGCAGGGGAAAGCTCTCGCCGCGGCGCAATCAAATGATACGGCAGCTCCGGTGAGACCGCCTCGGCCAGATAAGCCGAAAGCCCGGCCAGCATGATGGGGTCGTCGTTTTTGCCGAAGATGATGGGCGTCGCCACCTCCAAATGCACGGTGCTTTCCGCCAGCAGCCGCAGCGACCGCAGCACCGCCTCAAACTGTATGCGCATTTCCTCGCGGTAGAACAATGGGTCGAAGCTGAAAAGGTCAAACCGCACGGCGCCGAGGTACGGGATAAGCTCGGTGAGCGGGCGGGGATTGACAAAACCCGCCGTCGCCAAAATGCAGCGCATATCGCACTTTTGCAGCAGCATGGCCGTCTGCATGATGAACTCATACCACAGCAGGGGTTCGGCGTAAGCGAACGCCACGCCCACCAGCCCCTGCGGCACCATATTCATACATATATTCACGATGTCGCGCGGATAGATCGTCCGCCCGGAGCCCGGTTCCGCCCCAAACTGCTCGCGCCCGCCGCCGGGTGAGATGAAGTTGCAGCCGAAAGACCCCAGCTTCAGCACCGCGCCGCCCGACGCGTATTCCGCCAGCGGGATACTTTCCACCTTGGCGAATTGCAGCAGGGAAAGCCAATTATGGTTGGCCGCCCAAAGCCTGGCGTCCCTGTTATAGCGCGTGCCGCACCAGCCGCGCTCGCCCGGGGCCAGCTCGCAGAAGCGGGGGCAGAGATCGCAGCCCACCGCGCCCGCCGGCAGGCGGTGGCAAAAGGCCGCCTCGCCGCGCGCCACCTGCGGCCGCGCCGAATATTCTCGCATACCAAACGTCTCCATGACTGAAAAAATACTTATGCGAGTTAATTCGGCAAATTTTGCGCAAACCCTCTTTTGCGGGCGGCTTTTGGCCATGTCAAAAACTTCCGCCTAAAAATCACTCACCGGCTGGTCGGCGTAATAACCGACGATACCGAGGAACACCGCGTATGCCGCCAGCTGCTGATAACCGGGATCGGCCAGCAGCTTCTCCTCCTCCGGATTGGATAGAAAGCCCACCTCCACCACGATCGAGGGGATCGCCAGATTGTTCACCACGTATATGTTCTGAATGGATTTAGCCACGCGGTCGGTGTTTTGCAGCACGGAAGCCAGGCTCTGCTGGATACTCTCGGATAACCCCTTGCCCTCGGTGCTCCCCGCCGCGTAGAACACCTGGCCGCCGCGATACTGCGCCTGCGGAATACTGTTAGACTGAATGGTGATGAAGAGGTCAGCCTCGGCTTCCTCCGCGATCGCCACCCGGCGCTTGATATCCTCCCGCTTGGTTTCGGCAAGAGCCGTGTCTTCCGTCCGCGTTTCCACCACATTCGCCCCCACCTGCCGCAGCAGAGCGGCCACCCGGCGGCTGACGGCCAGATTGACGTCCTTTTCCAGCGTCCCCGCGCCGCCGACTGCGCCGGGATCAAAACCGCCGTGACCCGCGTCGATCACGATGACCTTGCCCAGCAGCGCCAATGCCAGCGCCTCATGCTCGTCCTCCGCCCCCAGCTTCGGCAGTTCAAAAGCGCCCGCCAACACCAAAACAAAAGCCAGCGCCAGCACCAGCATACTGCGCAGACGCAGCAGCCGACGTGCCGCACGCAGGCTGATTGGGGCAATTTTCCGTTTCATTACGCCACCCCCGGAAAGAGAGTTCTGGGGGATATATATGCCGGGCAGCTTAAAATAAGTAAGCTGAAAACAAAAAAATTGTACAGGGTTTTGATAATTTTTTTCGCGAAATTTAGCGCAGCGCAGCGGAGGTCATGTAGCGAAAAAATTTATCAAAGCCCTTTTTGTATTGTTTTGGCAGGGCTCCGATAAAACTTTTCCACTTCATGACCTGCGCTAAATCAGTGGAAAAGTATTATCCGAGCCCTTTATGTTGCTTTGGCGTGGCATTGATAAAACTTTCCACTTCATGACCTGCGCAAATTACGTGGAAAGTATTATCAATGCCCGCCGGTTAGACATACTTGCGCAAGCGCAGCAGCGCATTTTTTTCCAAACGGCTGACCTGCGCCTGGCTGATACCGATTTCTTCGGCCACTTCCATCTGCGTCTTGCCGACGAAAAAGCGCAGCCCGATGATCTTCTGTTCCCGCTCGTTCAGGGCGGCAAGGGCATTGGCGATAGCCAGCTGCTCCGTCCAAAGCTGATCGCCCGCCTTTTCGTCTTTCACCTGATCGACGACGTATATCGGGTCGCCGCCGTCGTTATAGATCGGCTCGAAAAGCGAGACCGGCTCGGCGATCGCGTCCAGCGCGAACACCACCTGCTCCGCCGGCATGGCGAGGCGCTCCGCCACCTCGGCGATTTTCGGCTCGCGCCCTTTCTCCGCCGCCAGCTGATCACGGGCGGAAAGCGCCTTATACGCCAGATCGCGCACCGAACGGCTGACGCGAATGGTGTTGTTATCGCGCAGATACCGCCGGATCTCGCCGATGATCATCGGCACGGCATAGGTGGAAAAGCGCACGTTCAGCGAGAGGTCAAAATTGTCGATCGCTTTCAGCAGGCCGATACAGCCGACCTGGAACAGATCGTCGGGGTTTTCGCCCCGGCTGCCGAACCGCTGGACGATGGAAAGCACCAGCCGCAGGTTGCATTTCACCAGCTTATCCCGCGCCGCCTTATCGCCCGCCTTGGCCGCATAAAAAAGCTCGCGCATTTCCTCGTTGCCCAGCACCGGCAGCTTGGCCGTGTTCACGCCGCAGATCTCCACCTTACGCACCGCTATCGCCTCCGCAAAAATTTGGCTTTTTACAACAACCAAATTATTGCCGGAAGACGGGGCAAATATTCAGCCCGCGCGCCGTTAACTTCTGCCAGAAAAGGTCAATATCCGCGCTTATTCCAGGCGGCTCATTTCTTTTTTCAGCCGGCTGAAGATACGCTTTTCCAGCCGGGAAATGTATGACTGCGAAATGCCCAGCATATCCGCCACTTCCTTTTGCGTCAGCGGCTTTTGCCCGAACAGCCCGAAGCGCAGCTCCACGATCTTCTTCTCGCGCGGGCTTAGGGTGGCGATGGCCTGCCGCAGCAATTTCCGGTCAACCTCCTCCTCCAGCTCGCGGTAGATGATGTCGCCGTCGGTGCCTAGGACGTCGGAGAGCAGCAGCTCGTTGCCGTCCCAGTCGATGTTAAGGGGCTCGTCGAAAGAAACCTCGCTTTTCAGCTTGCTGCTGCGCCGCAGCGTCATCAGTATCTCGTTTTCAATACAGCGCGAGGCATAGGTGGCCAGCTTGATCTTCTTCTCCGGGTTAAACGTGTTCACCGCCTTGATCAGCCCGATCGTGCCGATGGACGCCAGATCCTCCAGCCCCAGGCCGGTGTTCTCAAATTTGCGCGCTATGTACACCACCAGCCGCAGGTTATGCTCGATCAGCTCACTGCGGACGCTGGTATCGCCCGCCGCCAGCCGCTGCATCAGCTCCCGCTCCTCCTCGGCGGAAAGCGGCGCGGGCAGCGCCTCGCCCCCGCCCACGTAATATACGCCCGGCTCCTCGCCGCCCAAAATATGCTTCAGGCACGCGCTCAGCCAGCCCTTCAGCCGCGCCAGCCAGCCCTCGTCCGTATCCTGCCAGAAATCCCGCCGAAAATCCCGCTTCAAATCCTGCTTCATGCTTCCAGCCGCTCCTCCCATATGTTATCGTATGCCGCCGTATCCTCGCCGCCGAACACCGCCTCCGGTGCGACGATCGCCCGCGCCCCGGATAGCCCCCCAAAGCCTGCCGCGTTAAACGCGACCAGCGGCGTCTGCGGCGGGATTATCTTCCGCCCGTCCGCCGGATAAAACGCCGCCGCGTCCGGCAGAAACCCCAGCGTCAGCCGCCCCGCCGCCCCCACCACATGATAGGGTATCAGCCTGAGGCGCCCGCCCCAGGGCGCGGGGGCAAAGTCGGCCAAAATCTGCTGCGGGCGAAAGTCATTGCCGTTGATACGCAGCTCCTGCGCCAGCCGCTCGGCCAGATCCTGCGGCAGCCAGCTCTGCACCGCCGCCAGCTCCGCCAGCAGCACCGCCCGCCCGGAAACCGGGTCGCGCAGGCGGTTGCCGCTGTCCAGAAAGCAGGGGAGCGCCAGCGTTTTGCCGTTTAAGCTCAGTTCCGCCCGCACGATCAGGCCGCTTTGCCGCGCCTGACGCCGCCAAACGCCCACACCCAGCGCCGCCATAGCCCCCGCCAGCAGCAGCGCCGGGATCAGCCAGATAAAACTCATGCCCGCCGCCGCGCCATAGCCCAACAGCGCCCGCACGGCCAGCGCCGCGCCGCCCATCGCAAAGCTCAAAATGTAAAAGCAGGCGGCCAGCCAGCCAAAGCGCTTCAGCGGCAGCCGCCCGAAGCAGACCAGGAGCATCAGCAGCGAAAAGATCACGGGCAGCGGCATGATGTAGAGCGGCGCCAGCGCCGGGAACAGCAGCCCCACGCCGTAAAAAGCGCCGAACGCCGCCGCGAGCACTCCCCGGAACCGACGGAACACAAAGCCGCCGAAGCGCCCCGCCGCCCAAAGCAGCGCCAGATCCAGCGCAAAATTCACCAGCCACAGCACGTCCGCGTACACCGTGTAGACCACTGCCCTCACCCCCTTGCCATACGCCAATTATAGCGCGGCCGGGGCGGAAAACTTGTCAGTTTGGGGCAGCGGCGGTCTGTTTTATTGCAACAAATTAAGGCATTTTACGCCCCGCGCCCTGCGGCGGCCGTTTCGGCGCTTTGCCGGGATAACGCCCGGAAAGCACGCCGCCCAGTCTGCCGCTTTCCTCCGCCGTAAGGCTCGCCCAGCCCTCGCTCTGCACCTTATCCCAAAGGCCAAGCTCCTTGGCTATCTCGTCTTTGGCGGCCTCCCAGCCGGCGGTGCGCCGTTTCATTTTGCTTTTGCGGCTTCTGCCCTCGTCCGGTTTAACCGGCATTTCCATCACCTCGTCAGTATTTTCTGGCTTTAATCTGCCCCGCCGGGCGTTTGACTATGCACCGCCGATGTGATAGACTGGCTGTTGGAGGTATTAAACGATGGACTTGACATTGACCGATATCAAACAGGACAAGGCGGCGTGGCGGCAGATAGCCGCGCTTTACAAAACGGCTTTCCCGGCGGACGAGCGCGCGCCCTTTTGGCTGCTTAAGCGGAAAGCGCTGCAAGGGCGGGCGCAAATGCTCGCGGCGTATGACGCGGGGCAGTTTGCGGGTTTCACTTATCTGGTCATATACCGTGATCTGGTTTATCTGTTTTATTTTGCCATTGACGACGCCCGGCGGGGCAAAGGCTATGGCAGCGCGGTGTTGCAGGCATTGCGGCGGGAATATCCGGAGCAGCGCATTTTCCTGGCGCGGGAACAGCTGGACGACCAGGCTGAAAACGCCGCACAGCGGCGCACCCGCCATCAGTTTTACCTGGCGAACGGCTTTGCCGACTGGCCGTGCCAAATCAAGGAGGCCAGCGTGATCTACGATGTGATGGGCATGGGCGGCGATAACGTGACGCCGCAGGAATATCAGGCGCTGATCGAGGGCTGGTGCGGATCGCTTATGCGGCGGCTTATCGACATGCGTGTATTGGCAAAATAGCCTAACAAGGACTTAGTAAACGGGTATTGATAATACTTTTCGCTGATTTTAGCGAAGCGCAGCGGAGGTCATGAAGCGAAAAGTTTTATCAATGCCCGGCTTTTATCTCTGGTGGTCTCCGATAAAACTTTTCCACTACATGACCTGCGCAAATTTCGTGGAAAAGTATTATCCGAGCCCGCCAAAAAAAGCAACAAAAAACGGCGAAAGCATTAAACGCTTTCGCCGTTTTATTTTTTTCGGTTTTAGAACGAAGCTATCTTGGCCGGTTTATCCCGCCCCAGCAGCATGACGGATTCCGGCAGGTCAAACCCCTCCTCGCCGGATTTCACCTCAAAGAAATGATAGGCCAGCTGACCCTCGATGATCTTCGGCTCCACCACCACAACGGGTATGCGCCGCATGTTCAGATAAACGTCGCGGTAGCGGTGATAGCCGTACTGGGGAAAAAGATCAAGGTCTTCCATACCCGGGAGCCAAATCTCCTGCTCCTCGCCGTAAGCGTCAAGCTCCGGCCATTCCAGCGGCTTCTCGCGGGATTTGCTGACGAAGATAGCGATGACGGCCACAATGACCACCACCCAAACCAGCAGATTAAGAATAATATTGACGATCGGCGGCATTGACACGACCTCCCAATTTATTTATGCTTCCTGTAATATAGCAGAGAAATATCAACCCAATATCAAGCAATACTGTGTTAATTATACTCCGATTTGCGCTTTCTGACAAGTTAATTTCCGCCAAGTGCAAAATAAAAGTAGCTTTTTGCCGAACCTTGTATTATAATATGTATGAAAATATTTGCGGAAACGCCGCAATCCCGCGCCAGCTGGCAGGTTTGGCCAGTTTTGGCAAAGGCGGCATATTAGATCGTTTTTCATCTATATTATAGTGTTTGCTTGTGTTGTTTGTTTTTGCGGAGGTAAACGCTTTATGTGTTACAAACTTGGTATCGATATCGGCTCCACCACCATCAAGGCGGTGGTGATCGATGAGACTGGTGCGCTCATTTATTCCACCTATCAGCGGCACGGCTCGCGTATCGGCGAAAAGCTGGCCGACATCATGGACGAGCTGCCGCTGCTCTTAAAAGATAAGCAGGTCAAGGCGGCGATCACCGGCTCGGCCGGTATGTCGCTGGCCGAAGCCTGCGGCATACCCTTTGTGCAGGAGGTTTATGCCCTCTCCGGTGCGGTGCGGGAGCTGGAACCCGAAACCGACGTGGTCATCGAGCTGGGCGGCGAGGACGCGAAGATACTTTTCCTGACCGGCGGCGTCGAGGAGCGCATGAACGGCACCTGCGCGGGCGGCACCGGCGCGTTCATCGACCAGATGGCGACGCTCTTAAACGTCTCGGTGGAGGAGCTGGACCGGCTGGCGCAAAATCATCAGAAGATATACCCCATCGCGTCGCGCTGCGGCGTGTTCGCCAAGACGGATATCCAGCCGCTGATCAATCAGGGCGCGGCCAAAGAGGATATTGCCGCCAGCATTTATCAGGCGGTGGCCGAGCAGACCATCACCGGGCTGGCGCAGGGGCGGCGCATTTTGGGGCGCGTCCTGTTCCTGGGCGGGCCGCTAAGCTTCAACCTGGGGCTTAGAGAGCGCTTTATCGAGACGCTGCACCTTGCACCGGAAAACGCCGTGTTCCCGGAGCTGGGGCAGTATTTCGTGGCGCTGGGCGCGGCGGTCTATGCCGACGGCCAGCCCGATACATTCGATTATAAAACGCTGCGGCAGGCGCTGCAAAACCAGAAATCGCTGCAAGGCAAAAGCCGGTTTCTGCCGCCGCTGTTTGCCAATAAGGCGGAATATGACGAGTTTACCGCCCGCCATGCCGCCGACAGCGTGCCCCGCGCGGATATTAACGCGTACCGGGGCGGCGCGTATCTCGGCGTGGACGTGGGCAGCACCACCAGCAAGCTGGCCTTGGTGGGCGAAAACGGCGAGCTGCTCTACACATTCTACGCCAGCAATAAGGGCAACCCCCTGCCGATCATTCAGGAACAGTTGCTGACGGTTTACGGGCTGCTGGGCGACAAGATCACGCTTAAGGGCGGCGCGGTGACGGGCTATGGCGAGGAGCTGGTGAAGAACGCTTTCGGCATTGATTACGGCCTGGTGGAGACCGTCGCGCACTTTACGGCAGCGCATTTCTTCAACCCCAACGTCGATTATATCATCGACATCGGCGGCCAGGATATGAAGTGCTTCACCATTCACAACAACACCATCGACCATATCGTGCTGAACGAGGCTTGCAGCTCCGGCTGCGGCTCGTTTATCCAGACGTTTGCCGAAGCGCTGGGCTATACGCCGGCGGAATTTGCCCGGCTGGCGCTGTTTGCCAAGCGCCCGGTGGACTTAGGCTCGCGCTGCACGGTGTTTATGAACTCGTCCGTTAAGCAGGCACAGCGCGACGGGGCAGAGGTGGCCGACGTCAGCGCGGGGCTGGCGATCAGCGTGGTGAAAAACGCCATTTACAAAGTGCTGCGCGTCCACAGCGCGGGGGAGCTGGGCGAAAACATCGTGGTGCAGGGCGGCACGTTCCTGAACGACGCAGTGCTCAGAAGCTTCGAGCGCGAGCTGGGGCATAACGTGGTGCGCCCGGATATTGCCGGACTGATGGGCGCGTTCGGCGCGGCGCTGTACGCGCGTAACCGCCACCGCGAGCTGGGCATAGACGAGACGACGATGCTCTCGCGCGACGAGGTGGCCGCTTTCCAGCATAAAGCGATCCCCACCACCTGCCAGGGCTGCGCCAACCATTGCAGCCTGACCATTAACATCTTCCCCAACGGCCGCCGGTTCATCAGCGGCAACAAATGCGAACGCGGCGTTTCCGGCAAAAAGAGCAACCTGCCGAACGTTTACGAATATATTAATGAAAAGTTCCGCGGCCTGATGGCCGACGCCGAAGCGCAGTTTGTCCCCGGGCGGCCGACGGTGGGCATACCGCTGGTGCTGAATATGTGGGAGAACCTGCCGTTCTGGTATTTCTTCTTCCTGCGGCTGGGCGTGAACGTGGTCATCTCGGGCGAAAGCTCGCGGCAGCTTTATGCCGAGGGGCAGTTCACCATTCCGTCCGATACGGTGTGTTATCCCGCCAAGCTGGCGCACGGGCATATCATGCGCCTGCTCGCGAAAAACGTGGACGCGATCTTCTACCCCTGCTCCAGCTACAACATCGACGAAAAGCGCGGCGACAAGAATTATAACTGCCCGGTGGTGGCGTATTACCCCGAGCTGCTTGCCGCCAACGTGGCCGACCTGCATAAAGTCGATTTTATCCACCCGTATTTGAGCCTGGCCAACCGCACCATTCTGGGCAGCAATTTCTATGAGGTGGCCAAAAGATATCCCTATCTGAACTTCAGCCCGGCGCAATGCATGAACGCGGCCACCGACGCCTGGAACGTGTATAAGGCGTTCTGGGGCGACGTGGAGGCATATGGGCTGGAGGCGCTGCGGCAGGCCGAGGCGGCGGGGCAAAAAGTCGTGGTGCTGGCCGGGCGGCCTTATCACGTTGACCGTGAGATCAACCACAGCATTGACAAAATGTTCAATTCGCTGGGCTTCGTGGTGCTCTCGGAGCGCGTGCTGACCAATTTGGCATATTCGCAGAAAGTGAACGTGCTGAACCAATGGACATATCACACCCGCATGTATAACGCGGCGCGCTGCGTCTGCCGCCACCCCAATATGCAGCTGGTGCAGCTGGTCAGCTTCGGCTGCGGGCTGGACGCGATCACCACCGACGAGCTGAAAGATATTCTGGAGCGTAACGGCAAAATTTACACCCAGCTGAAAATCGACGAGATCAATAATCTGGCGGCCACCAAAATCAGGGCGCGAAGTCTCCTGGCCGCGATGGAAACGAGGGAGGCCGCCGCCCAAGCGGCACAAGAGGTGAAGATCAATGACTGAGCAGAAACCGATAACCAACCTGCAAAACGCGCTGGAACACCCGGAGGCATACAGCGACCGGGAGCTGGCAGACATCGTGGACGAGCGCCTGCAAACGCATTTGCAGCAGCTGATGCAGACGCCGCTTGAAGAGGCAGCGCCGGAGCCAGCGGAGCAACCGAAACAAAAAACCTCCTGGCTGATGCAGTCGCGCCTGGAGGATCTGCAGCAAAACACCCACACACCGGAATGTCTGCGCCAGCGTATGCACCAGATCATACAGCAAAGCCGTATGCCGGAGCATTTGGCGGCGCTGCTGGCGCTGCTCTCCAACACGGCGGAGCAGGAGGAAATAGAAAAGCCCCTGCACGAACACGCCGTGACCACCCCGCCGTTTTCGCCCGAGATGAAAACGGAGTACACCATTTTGGTGCCGCAGATGCTGCCGATCCACTTCAAGCTTTTACAGGGTATCTTCTTCCGCCAGGGCTACAATCTGGAATTTCTGGAAAATGACGGCTACGGCGTCACCGAGCAGGGTCTGCAAAATGTGCATAACGACACCTGCTATCCCGCGCTGCTGGCCATCGGCCAGCTGCTGGACGCGATCAAAAGCGGCAAATATGACCTGAACCGTATCGCGCTTTTGCTGCCGCAGACGGGCGGCGGCTGCCGCGCCTCCAACTACGTCTATCTGCTGAAAAAGGCGCTGGAGAAAAACGGCCTCTCGCATATCCCCGTCATCGCCATGCGGCTGGATCATCTGGACGCGAGCGGCCTCGTCATCACCAAGGGTATGCTCTTAAAAGCGCTGTTCGCCTGCTTCTACGGCGACATGATCCTGTGGCTGAAAAACCAGACCAAGCCGTACGAGGTCATTCCCGGCCACACCGACAAGGTCATCGACATTCTGACGCGCCAGCTGGATCAGAGCTTCGCTAACGGCAGTTATATCCGCCTGAAGAAGAATTACCTGCGCATTTTAGACGCGTTTAAACAAATCCGCCTGAAAGACGCCAAAAAGCCCAAGGTGGGCATCGTGGGCGAAATTTATATGAAATATGCCCCTCTTGGCAACAACGACCTGGAAAATTACCTGATAGCGCAGGGGGCGCAGCCCGTCGTCACCGGGGTGCTGGATTTTATGTTCTATTCGCTGAACAACATCTTTGTGGACGCGAAGCTTTATAACGGCCCGGCGTTCAGCAACATCTTCAAAAAGCTGGCGTTCCGCCTGATGGTGAAAGGCCAGACGCTGATGGCCAAGGTTATCCGCCGCCACAGCGATTTCATGCCGCCCTCCAACTTCGCCGACGTGAAGAAAGCCGCCAAAGGCTGTATCAGCGAGGGCGTGAAAATGGGCGAAGGGTGGCTGCTGACCGGCGAGATGATCGACCTGATCGAAAACGGCGTGAACAACATCGTTTCCGCCCAGCCGTTTGGCTGCCTGCCCAACCATATCGTCGCCAAGGGCATGATCCGTGCCGTGAAAGACCGCTGCCCCGGCGCCAACATCATCGCCATCGATTATGACCCCGGCGCTTCCCGCACCAATCAGGAAAACCGCATTAAGCTGCTGCTGGCCAACGCCAACGCCGAGCTTAACGGGAACGCCGCCCGGCACCGCGTGCTGCACCTGCAAAAGTATCAACAGGCCGAGGCCGTCGATGATGACACGAGTATCCGCGCCTGACCACTGCTTATACATAAACCCCCGGACGGGTATCCGGGGGTTTGTTTTATTTATCTTCTTATGCTTCACCCAAAAGCGCGCGGCGGAGCTTGCGGCAGCCCGGCAGCACCACGCCGCCCACGGCGTTGCCCGCCGTCATCAGCAGCAGCCAGATAAACGTATGTACGCTCCACGCGCCGCCCATCGAGAAATAGAACATATTGGCCACGCAGTGTTCAAACCCGCAGAGAATGAACACCGACACGCCCAAAAACAGCCCGACGTATTTGCCCAGCTCATGCTGATTGAAGCGGAAGCCGTCCACCGCCAGGCACACCAGCATATTACAGAAAATGCCCAGCAAAAACACCGAAAGCGCGCTGTCGGCCAGCTTCACGTCGCAGACCCCCGCCGCCTTTTCGTATAGCGCCGCGCCGACGCGGGTCAGCGAAAGCAGCGCCGCCACCAGCCACGCCCCCAGCAGATTGCCGACCCAGCAGTTCAGCAAAAACAGCAGATAGCGCGGCTTGTTGTCAAAAACATAAGCGACTTTGCCGGTGAACAGGTTGAAGCCGTTGACGCAGACGGCGAACAGCCCCACCGTGAACAGCATTGCGCCGACGATCTTGTTGTCCAGCGAAAGGTAAATGGTGCCGCCGATGGCGATCGACGCCCCGGCCAGCACCGCATAAATGAAATCGGCTAAGGTTTGTTTCGTCTGTTTCATTATAATTCCTCCTCACGCCAGCCCTTGCAGACGTCCACCCATTTGGCGGCAAGGGATAGCTGCTCCAATTCGGGAAGTGTCAGGCGCACGGCGCTGTTGGAGCTGCCCGCCGCCGGATAAACAATTTCAAAACGCTTCAAAGACTCGTCCAGATAGACCGGCACGCCGGGGTTGACGGCAAACGGGCAGACGCCGCCCACCGCGTGGCCGATCAGCCGCTCCGCGTCCGCGGGGGGCAGCATTTTCGCTTTCATGCCAAACTCGTCGCGGAAACGGCGGTTATCCACCTTGGCGTCGCCCGCCGCCACCACGAGGAGACACCCCTCGCCGTCCGCAAAGCCCAGCGTTTTGGCGATATGCGCCGGCTCGCAGCCCAGCGCCTGCGCCGCCAGCTCCACCGTAGCGGAGGAGACGTCAAACTCCAAAATGCGCTCGGCCATGCCTTTGGCCGCAAAATACGCCTTAACTTTTTCGATCGCCATGCTTACGCCTCCTTGCTCTCGGCCGCCTGCGCCAGCAGATCTTCCACATATTCGCTGTACATATTGCTTGCCCACATATCGTCCGACGTCAGCCCTTTCTCGCTCAGAAAATGCTGATAAAGCGCGTTCATGCCCAGCATATTCTGCCAGCGGGTAATGAAGAAATCGCAGAACTCGTCATGCGTAATGCCCATGCGCTCGCGTTCCTCCTGATACAGCGTCAGGGTATATAACGCGGCTTCATGCATCATCGGGTCATCACTGGCCAATGCCTGCATGGTCGGCTTGATTATCTGCTCCTGATGGTATGCCTCGGCCTCGGCTTTGCTCGGCATCAGCCCCAAACGCTCGGCCTCGTCCAACTGCACCTGTTCCCATGCCAGGCTTTGCAAAATCTCCTCGTCGCTCACCGGATACGGCGCGCCGTTATCATTATACAAATTGCGCATAAGCGCAATATCCGCGTTGGGTATCTGCACCCCGTTATAATCGGTATAACCTGACGCGTCCTCTGACGCCGCACAGCCGCCAAGTGAGAGCGCCAGCAGCGCCGCGCACAGCCAAATGCCCAATTTCTGCATGGATTTCTGCATAAGAAAACCCCCCATCACAAATATTATTTCCTAAGCTTATCACACTTTGCGGCATTTGGCAACAGATTTCAGCAAATATCGCCGCTGTTAATTCTGGGCAGCGGCACTCGCCGCCTGCGTCAGCAGTCCGTCCACATATTCACCGTAGGGATCTTCCCACGGCTCGTCCGGACTGAAGCCGCGCTGGCTCAGTACTTCGGGCTGGCTCAACACATACTGCTCCAAAGCCCCCATGCCCATCATGCGCTGCCATTGGGTGATAAGATAATCACAAAACTCGTCATGGCTTAAGCCCAGCGCCTTGCCCTGCTCTTGCAGCAGCATAAGAAAGAACAAAGCATCTTCATGCTGCAAAGGCTCGTCGCTTGCCAACAACTCCATGATCGGCTCTATATAATACACCATATAATTCTTTTCCGCCTCGGCCTTGCTCGGCATAAGCCCCAGACGCTCGGCCTCGTCCAGCTGCACCTGCTGCCGCGTCAGCGTTGCCAAAAGCTCATCGTCGGACGGCACATTCGTCTCATCAATAAAGATATACATATTGCGCATATTCACAATGTCCACATTGGGTATCTTAACCCCATTATACTCGGTATAGTCCGCGTCCACCGCCGCGCAGCCGCCAAGAGCCAGCGCCAGCAGCGCCGCACACAATATAAAAGCAATTTTCTTCATATCCATTCCTCCTATCACAAGTTGGCCTTATTTTATCACACTTTTCGCCCCGCGGCAAACGCTGCCGTCAATTTTGCGGGCTGATCTCCACGCCGTCGTCCCAGTCCACGCGATAGCCCAGCTTTTCCGCCAGCAGGCGCACCGGCAGATAAACCCGCCCCTTGGCGACAAACGGCTTATGCCCGGAAATCTCGACCTGCTCTGCCGCGCCGCCCTGCCGCTGCACCGTCATATAATCACCAGAGAGCGGCACGATAAGCTGCAAACCATCGGCGCTGATCTCCACCTGCTGCGCGCTGCTATTCCAGTTGACCTCTCCCCCCAGCTTTTCAAACAGCACCCGCATGGGCAGATAGCTGACGCCGGAAAGCGACCAGCCTTGCTCCGGCAGTTCCTCGCCCATCACCCGCACGGGTACCCGCGCCAGATAGGTAGTGTGCGGCGGCAGTTCTGCCCCGTCCAAATCATCATAGCCCAACCCTACAAGCGGCTTCACATCTACACGGTCGGGATAATGCCATGCCTCAAATCCCAGCAGTTTCGCCACCGGGCGCAGGGGCAGATAGGCACGGCCGTCCATGATGAAAGGCCGGCAGCTGCTGATATCCTCTCGCTTCATATCCGCATAGCTGTCATAACCCTCCGCAATATCCACCGCGTGGGTATCCCGCCGGGCAGCATAATCACCGGTTAGCGGCACAATTATCTCGTAGCGGTCGAGATAGCTGATCTCCGCCTGCCCGCCGTTTGAGGTTGACCAGACCGTACTCGCCCCCAGCTCGTCAAACCCGGTCATCGCCAGATACGCCGTGCCGCCTTTGATCAGTGCGCGCTCGCCCATCTCCTGCCCGTTAACGTAAACCGGCAGGGTAGACATAAGCACGTCGGCCAGCGCCGTCTGCGCCGGCAGCAGCAGCATGACCAGCAGCGCCATCATGCACGCTATTTTCTTCATCTCCACCACTCCCTGGCTGATATATGGGTTCGCCCTCTACCCTTTAATACCCTGCCAAGCGCCAAAATGCCACATCGCCGCCGCGTTTTTTGACAAAAAAATAACCGCGCAAGGTTTCCCCTGCACGGTTACGTTGATCGTTATATAAGCATTAAGCCTTTTCGCTGGTTTTGATACGAGTGAGAGCGCGGCGCAATGCCATCTCTGCCCGCAGCACGTCCAACTCAGCGTCACGCTTTTTCAGGCGCGCTTCGGCTCTCTGCTTGGCCGCCTCGGCGCGGGAAACGTCAATTTCCTCCGCCCTTTCAGCCGAATCTGCCAGAATGATCACCACGTTATCCTTGACCTCGGCGAAACCGCCGTGGACGGCCAGATAATGGTCAACACCGTTTCTGGTATATTTGACCGTGCCGATCTCCAGCGTGGTCATCAGCGGAGCATGGTTCTTCAACACGCCCATCGAGCCCAAAGTTGCGGGCAGGTTCAGCGCCGCCACGTTCTCCGACATCAAAAGCCCGGCAGGCGTCACGATATCCAGACGAATCAAATCTTCAGCCATAGCTTATGCACGTCCTTCCAGAGCCTTAGCCTTTTCGACCGCTTCTTCAATAGTGCCGACCATCAGGAACGCCTGCTCCGGCAGGTGGTCATACTCGCCGGCCACAATAGCCTTGAAGTCCTGAACGGTCTTCGCCAGCGGCACATACACGCCGGGGGTGCCGGTGAACTGCTCGGCAACGTGGAACGGCTGGCTCAAGAAGCGCTGAATTCTTCTGGCGCGGCCAACCAAAACTTTCTGTTCCTCCGAGAGTTCGTCCATACCCAGAATGGCGATGATGTCCTGCAATTCCTTGTAGGTCTGCAAAATGCTCTGCACGTCGCGAGCCACCTTGTAATGCTCCTCGCCGACGATCTTCGGATCGAGCGAACGGGAAGAAGAGTCCAGCGGGTCAACGGCGGGATAAATGCCCATCTCGGAAATGGCACGGTTCAAAACGGTGCGCGCGTCCAAGTGGGTAAACGTCGTGGCCGGAGCCGGGTCAGTCAAGTCGTCGGCGGGTACGTAAATGGCCTGAACGGACGTAATGGAGCCGTTTCTGGTCGAAGTAATACGTTCCTGCAGCTGACCCATTTCAGTAGCAAGTGTCGGCTGGTAACCTACGGCGGAGGGCATACGACCCAGCAGCGCGGATACCTCGGAGCCTGCCTGCGTGAAACGGAAGATGTTATCAATGAACAGCAGCACGTCCTGGTTGTCCTGATCGCGGAAATGCTCGGCGATCGTGAGGCCAGTCAATGCCACGCGCAGACGCGCCCCCGGGGGTTCGTTCATCTGGCCGAAAACCAGCGCCGTCTTGTTGATAACGCCGGATTCGCTCATTTCGCCGTAAAGGTCGTTGCCCTCACGGGAACGTTCACCCACGCCGGCGAACACGGAATAACCGCCGTGCTCCTGCGCGATGTTGTTGATCAGCTCCTGAATAAGTACGGTTTTGCCGACGCCGGCGCCGCCGAACAAACCGATCTTGCCGCCCTTGGTGTAGGGAACAAGGAAGTCTACAACTTTAATGCCGGTTTCCAAAATCTCCGTGGAGGGGCTCAATTCCGCGAACGGCGGCGCCTCCTTATGAATGGGAGAAGTTTCTTTGTAATCGCACTGCGGCTTGCCGTCGATCGGCTCGCCGATAACGTTGAACATGCGGCCCAACGTCTCTTTGCCCACCGGAACGCTCACGGGCGCGCCGGTATCCACAGCAGTCATACCGCGGCGCAGGCCGTCGGTGGAGGACAAAGCCACGCAGCGTACCGCGTCGTTGCCCAGATGCTGCATAACCTCAAGCGTCAGATGAATATCCGCATCGTCGATCTTGATGGCGTTGTAAATCGCAGGCAAACCGTTCGGGGGGAACTCGATATCGACGATAGCGCCGATAATTTCTCTGATTTTTCCCTCTGCCATTATTTCTACCTCCTCAATAACAGGGTTAGATTTGCAATACTATGCCGCCTATTCCAAAGCAGCAGCGCCGCCAACGATTTCGGTGATCTCCGTGGTGATCTGAGCCTGACGCGCGCGGTTCAATGCCAGCGTCAGCTTGTCGATCAAGTCGGAGGCGTTGTCGGTCGCCGAATCCATTGCCGTCATGCGGGCGCCATGCTCGCCGGCCTTGGACTCCAGAAGCAGACGGTAAATCGAGGAATCGACATATTTGGGCAAAATAACGTCCAAAAGCTCTTTGCCGCCCGGTTCAAAAATATAATCGGTTTCCGCGTGTGCGCCCTCTTCCACATCTTCCGCGCCCTCCGCCACCTGAATGGGCAGAACCTGCGCCACCGAGGGGATCTGCGTCAGCACCGACTGGAATTTGGAGTACACCACGTGAACCTCGTCAACCTCGCCATCAAGGTATTTCTTGATAACGTAATCACTAAGCGCCTTACCTTGGCTGACGTTGGGGGTATCGCCGATGTTGGAGAAAACGTCCATCACCTCATACTGCGGGCGGATACGGAAATGCTCCCGTGCCTTGTTGCCGATCAGCAGCATCATGGCGCGCTCGCCCTCGGGCGTCGCTTTCATCTGCTCCTCGGCAAAGCGCAGCAGGTTGATGTTGTAGCCGCCGCAGAGACCGCGGTCACCGGCGATCACAATATAGAGAATGTTCTTGACCTCCTCGCGCGGGGTCAAAAACGGGGTGTCATATTCTTCGCCGCCGGAAAGCAGGTGATCCATGACCTCCTGAATTTTATCCGAATAAGGGCGGATCGCCACCAGGGTGCTCTGCGTTTTGCGGAGCTTGGCCGCCGAAACCATTTTCATGGCGCCGGTGATCTTCTTGGTATTGGTTACGCTCTTAATGCGGCGTCTGATATCACGCATATTAGCCAAAGCAATCTCACCACCTTTACGCTGTCATCAAACAGCTGCTCTTAGACGAAAATCTTTTTGTATTCTTCAAGCGCGCTGGTAATCAGCTGTTCGCTCTCGTCGTCGAGCTTCTTCTTGGTGGCAATATCGTTCAGCACGTCCTGACGCTGGGTGCGCAGGTATTCGATGAAGCCGTTGCCGAAGCGGGTAACGTCCGCGATCTCGATATCTTTCAGCATACCGTGAACGCCGACGTACAGCACGGCCACTTCCTCTTCCACCTTCAGCGGAGAATACTGATCCTGCTTCAAAAGCTCCATCATGCGGGCGCCGTGATCCAATGTATCACGGGTGGCCTTGTCCATATCGGAGCCGAACTGCGAGAACGCAGCCAGCTCGCGGTACTGTGCCAAGTCGCCGCGCAGCGTACCGGCAACCTGCTTCATCGCCTTGATCTGCGCATCGCCGCCAACACGGGATACGGACAAGCCGACGTTAATAGCCGGACGGAAGCCGCTGAAGAACAGGTCGGTCTCCAGGAAGATCTGACCGTCGGTAATGGAAATTACGTTGGTCGGAATGTAAGCGCCGATATCGCCGGCCTGCGTTTCAATGATCGGCAGAGCCGTCATCGAGCCGCCGCCCAAATCGTCGGAAAGCTTGGCCGCGCGTTCCAGCAGACGGGAATGCAGATAGAATACGTCGCCGGGATAAGCTTCACGCCCCGGCGGACGGCGCAGCAGCAAGGAGAGCTCGCGGTAAGCCTGCGCCTGCTTTGACAAATCATCATATACAATAAGTACGTGTTTGCCGTTGAACATGAATTCCTCGCCCATCGCGGCGCCGGCATAAGGCGCGATGTACAGCAGCGGAGCCGGCTCGGAAGCCGCCGCGCAGACCACGATGGAGTATTCCATGGCGCCGCCTTCTTCCAGCTTCTTCACCACGGAAGCCACGGTGGAAGCCTTCTGGCCGATAGCCACGTAAATACAGATCATGTTCTGACCTTTTTGGTTCAGAATGGTGTCGATAGCCACGGCGGTTTTGCCCGTCTGGCGGTCGCCGATGATCAACTCGCGCTGGCCGCGGCCGATCGGCACCATCGAGTCGATGGACTTAAGGCCGGTCTGCATCGGCTCGGATACGTGCTTACGCGAGATAACACCGGGCGCTTTGTTCTCCACCGGGCGGAACTTGGTGGTCTCGATCGGCCCCTTGCCGTCCAGAGGATTGCCCAGGGGATCAACAACGCGGCCAATCAGAGCGTCGCCCACCGGAACCTCCATGATACGGCCGGTACGTTTAACGGTATCGCCCTCATGAATATCGGTGAAGCGGCCCAGAATTACACAACCGATGTTGTCTTCCTCCAGGTTCATTGCCAGACCCATGACGCCGTTCTCGAATTCCAGCAGCTCGCCGGCCATCGCGTTATTCAGGCCGTAGATACGGCAAATGCCGTCGCCTACGGTGATAACGGTGCCCACCTGAGCCACATCGATATCAGCATTATAGTTCGCAATCTGTTGTTTCAGAATGGAGCTGATCTCTTCTGGTCTGATGCTCAAAATATTCACCCCTCTATTGTTCTAAAAATTTATTGAAACGCCGCGCGCGTGGGGGTTATTCCACCGACAGCGTTTGCTTCAGCGCATTAAGCTGGTGCAGGATACTGGCGTCGTAAACGGTGTCGTCGATCTGCACCTTAAGCCCGCCGATCATGCTTTTATCGATCGACGTTTTCAGGCGGACTTGGCCGCCCAGCTTCTGCTCAAGGCTTTTTTGCAGGCGCTCGGCCTCAGGCTGCTCCAGAGGAACTGCCGTATGCACCAGTATCTGGCGGATACCGGCCGCCGCGTCGCATAAGTCATCATAGCCGGCCACGATCTGCGGGATCGAAGTCTCGCGGTTCTTGTCCAGCGCGATGAAGATAAAACTCTTTACGTCATCGGCGAAATCGCCGAAAATCTGTTCAACCACCTGTTTTTTGGCCGAGGCGGGAACCAATTTGCCGCAAAACAAGCCGTTAAACTCAGCGTTATGCTCCAGCTCATTCACAAAGCGATGCAGCTGGTCGCCGAATTCCTGGACTTGCTGCTTTTCCAGCGCCAGCTCATAAAGCGCTTTGGCATAGCGCTGCGTTAAACCGCCCTTAATCATTTTGCGCCGCCACCTCTGCAATATATTTATCCACCAGCGCCATATGCTGCTGGTCGGACATATTTTCGGAAAGCAGACGTCCGGCCACGCCGACTACCATTTCCGCCACCTCGCCCTTGATGCTGGCGATAGCTTCGGCCTTTTCCTTGGCGATCTCCGACTGCGCCCGCGCCAGCATACTGTCGGCGGACTCTCTGGCCTGCGCCAGGATATCCTCCTTAACAGCCTCGGCGCTCTGCTGCGCCTCGTCGATGATGGCCTTGGCCTCGCGCCGTGCGTCGGCGATCTCCTCGGCCAGCTTGGCGCTCATCTGCTCGGCTTCTTTACGGGCGGCGTCGGCCTTTTCCAGACTTTCGTCGATGGTGGCCTGACGGCTGTCGATCATACCAATGACCGGCTTCCAACCGAATTTATATAATACAGCCATGAGAATTACGAAATTGATCATGGCGAAGCCAAATTCAAATACGTTAAATTCCATCTGGGGAACATCCTCCTCTCGTAATCAGACCCCTGCCCGAAGGGCGCGCAAGCACGCCCTCCGCAAGATTTGGGGTCATAACGGCCGTCATCAGATTTTGCCGATGATCATAAATGCAATCAGCAAACCGTAGATGGTCAATGCTTCCAACAAAGCCATTGCCAGAATCATAGCCGTACGAATGTCACCCGCAGCCTCAGGCTGACGAGCGATGCTCTCCATAGCCGCGGCGCCAACTTTGCCCTGGCTCAACGCCGGGAAAATGCTGGCAACACCGATGGCCAACGCAGCAGCCAATGCAATAATTGCTTCTGCCATTGTCATACCGAAAAACCCCCTTTCCAAACCCGGCCGCAAAAACCGCCGAATTTAAGACTATATTAAAATAAGTAAAACGAGAAAACTTTGTTTGAACGGCGGCCTTATTCCTCCGAGACCGTGGCCTCTTCGATGTAAATCGCCGAGAGCATGGTGAACACCAGCGCCTGAATGAAGCCGAACAAAAGGCTTAAGCCCATAATGATGATGGGCGCCAAAAGCGGGATCAGCTCGCTGATTTTCTCCAGCACCGTTTCTTCGCCGTAGATGTTGCCGTATAGACGCAAAGAAAGCGACAACGGGTGAATAACCTCTTCCAGCAGCAGCAGCGGCAGCATGAAGAACACAGGCTTCACAAAATGCCCGGGATAATGAATGCCGTTATATTTGAAACCGCCGAACTGCACAGTGAAGAACGTGATCATCGCCAAGCCCACCGTCGTGCCGAGATGACCCGTCGGAGGCTGAAAGCCCGGAATTTTGCCTGCGCCCGGCAAAAGGCCGCTGTAATTTGACAGCAAAATGAAGATAAACAGCGTGCCCAGCACCGGCATAAAGGCCGTGGCTCTTTCCTTGCCCAAAATCTGGGCGTAGAAATCTCTTAATCCCCCGGCGATATATTCCAGAATTCTCTGGCCGCGCCCGGGATTTTTCACCTTCAGGTTGCGCGTGCCCAAAATCGCAATCGCGCTGACAATCACGGTGATGGCAAGCGAGGTGGTCATTACGCTGGTCACTTGAATCGGGCCGATTTCAAACAAAGCACCGCCATGCGACATAAACCTGCCTCCTTTCCTTGCAAACTTTTATAAATGCAAAAGCCAAAACTTTACATTCACCAATGTTAAACCAAACCTTAAAAGAGCAAATTTTTTCAGCGCTTTTTGCCCGCCGCAAACCGGGCAATTAGAAGCTGCGACGTCAGCGCCAGCACGATACCGGCGGCGAGCAGAATGACCTCCCAGCGGTATGGCAGCCACCCCCGGCACAAAAACAGCACCAGCAGCAGCACCACATTCAGCACGTATTTGCCGATAAAGAAGCGCATGATGTAGTTGTTCTGACGCTTGTTGACGTCTTTAACGTCGGCGCCCTCGGCCAGCTCCCGCTCGGCGCGCTTGTCCGCCCGCCCAAGGCCGATGAAGAACACCATGACCTCCAGCGCCGCCCAAACAGCGCCCGCTGCGCCGCCCAGTATTATCGAAAACAGGATTTCCTGCATATTTGATCCCCATTATCAACCGAGATGAAAGACAGCCTAAAGGGCGGGTTATGCTGCCAAATATTGCAAACAAACCCACCTTGCTTTTTATATTATACAGAAACCGCGGATAAAACGCAAGAGTTAATTGCCAGTTTGGGCAAGTTTTTTATCGCTTATCGGCCGTCTGCTCCTCCTGCTCCCTTTGCATGGCCTCGGCGATCAGGCGTTTTTGCCGCTTGTCCTGGCGCATAACGTCCTGATAAAGCATATAAAATGAATAGCCGATGACCAGCAAAATGATCAGCAGCGCGCCGTAGCCCGTATCGCCGAGGAAACGCCGGTCGATCCAGCCGCCCAGCCAGAAGCCCAATATCCCCACGCGCACGGCAAAGCTGGCGCCAAAGCCCAGCAGCACCTGCCACGAGGAGCGCCGCGCCGCCGCCAGTGTGATTTTCGCCTTATCGGAAAGCGGCCCCGGCGTAGCCGGGGCTGTTTCTGCCATATTATTATGTTCTTCCCGCTTCGGTTCAGGCATTAAAACGCCACCTGCCTTAAAGCACCCGCGCCAGAATGTCGCAGATACGCTCCACCGCGTGGCCGTCGCCGTAGGGGTTGGCGGCGTGCGCCATCGCGTGGTATGCCGCCTCGTCGGTCAGCAGTTCCTTGATACCATGGTATACGGACTCGCCCGCGTTGCCGATCAGCTTGGCCGTACCCGCCGCGATCGCTTCGGGGCGTTCCGTCACCTCGCGCAGCACCAAAACCGGTTTGCCCAGCGCCGGGGCTTCCTCCTGCATGCCGCCGGAATCCGTCACCACCAGATAGGCAAGGCTCATCAGCTTGCTGAACGGGCGGTATTCCAACGGCTCGATCAAATGCACGTTGGGAACATTCGCCAAAAACTCCGCCGCCACCTCGCGCACCAGCGGATTTTTATGCACCGGGCAGATAATTTCCAGATCGCCGGCAAACTCGTCGGCCAGCCGCCGCACCGCGCCGAAGATCCGGCGCATCGGTTCGCCCCAGTTCTCGCGGCGGTGGCAGGTCAAAAGCAGTATCCGCTTCGTCCAGTCCACCCCGCCGCCGACGTAGCCGGTCAGATCGCAGCCCGCCGCCACCGTTTGCAGCAGCGCGTCGATCACCGTGTTGCCGGTGACGTAAATGTTCGCGTCCGAGACGCCCGCGTTCAGCAGGTTCTGCCGCGCGGTCTCCGTCGGGGCAAAATGGTAATCGGCCAGCACGCCGGTCAGGCGGCGATTGATCTCCTCCGGATAGGGGGCGTATTTATCGCCGGTTCTTAAGCCTGCCTCCACGTGCCCCACCGGCGTCTGCTCATAGAACGCCGCCAGCGCGCCCGCAAAGGTGGTGGTGGTGTCGCCGTGCACCAGCACCACGTCCGGCTTTTCCGCCGCGATAATGGCCTGAAGCCCAGAGAGCGCCCGCCCGGTGATATCGGCCAGCGTCTGGCCGTGGCGCATCATGTTCAAATCATAATCCGCGCTGATCCCGAAGCACTCCATCACCTGATCCAGCATCTCGCGGTGCTGGGCGGTGACGGCCACCTTGGCGCAGAAACGCGCGTCCGCCTGCAATGCCTTCACCAGCGGCGCCATTTTGATCGCCTCCGGCCGCGTGCCGAAAACCAGCAGAATTTTCTTCTTGTCTTGCATATCGTACCTCAAACTTACTCTTTGGGGGCAGCGTCCGCCAGCTCGCGCAGCTTGGCCATGCTGATGAGTTCCATGCCCGCCTGCGCCGCCAGCTCGCAGGCCAGCTCGTCGGGATAAGGGCCGTCGAACACCACGCGACGGATACCGCTGGTGACCATCGCCTTGACGCAGGTGGTGCAGGGCTGGTTGGTCACGTAGATGGTCGCACCGTCCAGGCAGATACCGTGTTTGGCTGCGGAATTGCAGATGTTGGCCTCGGCGTGCTGCGCCCGGCAGATCTCCTGCCGCTGGCCGCTGGGCACACCAAGCTGCTCACGCAGGCACCCGCCCAGCTCGTCGCAATGCGGCGCGCCGGGCAGCGCCCCGTTATAGCCCGTGCCTAAAATTCGGTGGTCGGGGCTGACGGCCACCGCGCCGACGCTGCGGCGCAGGCATGTTGTCCGCGTCGCCACCTGATAGGCCAGCCGCATAAAATATTCGTCCCAAGATTCGCGCATTTTTTACGCCCCCAAAAAACTAACTAATCAAATCAACCCAATTCCGGGTAGAGCGGATAAGCGGCGCAAAGCTCCTTCACGATGTCCGCCGCCTGCTGCAATTTGGCCTCGTCCTCGCCGTAGGAAAGCGCCAGGTCGATCGCCTTGGCCACCTGACGCATAGCGTCGGTGTTGAAGCCGCGGGTGGTCATGGCCGGGCTGCCCAGGCGGATACCGCTGGTGACAAACGGGCTTTCCTGATCGAACGGCACCGCGTTCTTGTTGCAGGTGATACCGATGGAATCCAGCCGCGCCTCGGCGTATTTGCCGGTAATGCCCTTATTGGTCAGGTTGACCAAGATCAGGTGGTTATCCGTGCCGCCGGAAACGAGATGGAAGCCCGCCGCAAGCAAGCCCTCGGCCAGCGCCTGCGCGTTGGCGATGATGTTTTTGCCGTATTCCTTAAAGCTGGGCTGCAATGCCTCGCCCAGCGCCTGTGCCTTGCCCGCGATAACGTGCATCAAAGGGCCGCCCTGGCAGCCGGGGAAGATGGCCTTATCAATTTTAGCGCCCAGTTCCTCGCCGCAGAGGATCATGCCGCCGCGGGGGCCGCGCAGAGTTTTGTGCGTCGTCGTCGTCACCACGTCCGCATAAGGAACGGGGTTCTGGTGCCAGCCGCCGGCCACCAGACCCGCGATGTGCGCCATATCCACCATAAACAGCGCGCCCACTTCCTTGGCAATATCCGAGAGCGCCGCAAAATCAATGGCACGAGGATAGGCGGAAGCGCCCGCCACCAGCAGCTTCGGCTTTTCGGCCTTAGCGATCTCACGCACATGGTCATAGTCGATGACCTCGGTCTCCGGCTCCACGCCGTAAGCCACAAAGTTGTAATACTTGCCGGACATATTGACCGGGCTGCCATGCGTCAGATGGCCGCCGTGCGCCAGGCTCATGCCCAGCACCTTGTCGCCGGGCTGCAGCAGGGCAAAATACGTGCCCAGGTTGGCCTGCGCACCGGAATGGGGCTGCACGTTGGCGTGCGCCGCGCCGAACAGCTTTTTGGCACGCTCCCGCGCGAGGTTTTCCACCACATCGACAAATTCACAGCCGCCGTAATAACGCTTGCCGGGATAGCCCTCGGCATATTTATTGGTAAGCACGCTGCCCTGCGCTTCCATAACGGCCAGTGAAGTGAAATTCTCCGAGGCAATCAATTCGATCTTGTTGCGCTGACGGGAAAGCTCGTCACCGATGGCCGCAGCCAGTTCAGGGTCAGTTTTGCTGACAAATTCCAGTTTGTTCATTTTGGTTTGCTCCTTTTCATTAAATTTTGTCGGACTAAAAGGATTGACAATCACGCCGCGATGGCGTAAAATGTAATAAGAAAGGCGGCTTGCCATGGCGGTGGCAGGTCGTCCCTAATGCTCAATTTATAGTTGAGGGAACGCCGTTCTTACGCCAGTGGGGGCGGCTATCTCTTTGTTGTTATGTTGATAACCCCAAAGATAACAACAGCTAACAGGTTCAACAATAACATTGTCTCACCGATAGTCATGCTATCACCACCTTTGCAGGTAGTGGACAACCTTTGCCGCCTTTCTGATTACCGCCTAAGTTTAACACAAACGGGCGGCGAGTGCAACAAAAAACTTCCAATAAAATAGGCACCGTTTCTGTTTAAAGCAGAGACGGCGCCTATTTTTTATCTTTGCGGCTATTGCGGCAGGGTATAGGTCAGCGTATACTGCTT
Organism: uncultured Peptococcaceae bacterium; assembly: GCA_947625705.1. Classification (GTDB taxonomy): domain Bacteria; phylum Bacillota; class Dehalobacteriia; order UBA4068; family UBA4997; genus Avidehalobacter. Next base: position 121,260 of record CANQPG010000001.1, read on the forward strand.
GGTTTCCCACCCCGCCCCGACATCATCGTCATACGGGCAGCACAGCGAAAAATACAGCACGCCGTCCTCTGCCCGCTCAAAGTACAGGTACGGCCAGGGATCTACCGGATTTTCAACGCCGAAGTTCTGCCAATACATTTCGTCAAGCCTGCTGCGCCATTTGCCCAATGCCTGCAAATCTGTTTCGGCCTGCGCCTTTACCTCCGGGGTCACCAGCTCTTCTTCCATGTCGGTATATTCGGCGGTTTTGATGTCATAAACGCTGAAATCACAGCCATTGCCCACCAGCATAAAACGCCCGTCCGTCCAATAGCAGCTGCCGACGTCATATTCCGTCACTGCGCCGGTCTTGTCATTGACGGAGAAAGTACCGCTTTGACCGGAAAGCCACAGCACATCGCCCACCCAAATAGGTTCGGGCGCCACGGTCATCAGCTTGGCAGTATAGACTGCGACGGCTTCGCCACCCGCCTTGGGCACCCAGGCGTACATATACAACTGCTGGGTTATGCCGCCGAAATATATGCCGTTGCCGGTGAGCAGATAATTGCCGTTTTTGGTCAGCTCCACGGTGAAATAAGAGAGGCTGGCATAGTTGAAGCCGCGGGAGGAAAGCATTGCCAGCTCGCCCAGCTTTTGCGTCTTTCCGTTCAGCGATAACGTCAGCTCTCCGGAGAGCTTGTTCAGCGTATACACGCCGCCGTTTGCGTCTTTATACGTCAGCTTGGGCGCGGCAATGGCTATCCGCTGTTTGTTGTAATCCACCTCATACCCCATCGCGTCGGAAATCAGCCGTACGGGCAGATAAACCTTGCCGCGCTGGCTGAATGGCCGCTGCTCCGTCAGGCCGTAAGTACCGGTGCCGTTGGCCGAATAATGCACCGTCATTTCGTCGCCCTTAAGCGGTATTTCCGTCCAGGTTCCGTCCGCCTCGGCAGCGATAACGCGCTGATTTTTCGCGTCCCATTGCACTTTCGCGCCCAGCGCTTCATAAATTGCGCGCATAGGCAGATAACTGACACCGTTTTTCACCAGCGCAGGCTCGGCAATTTTCTGCCCCTCGACGAATACGGGCAAATTGTTCGCCGCCGGCGCGGGCATGGCGATACCCAGCGCCAGCGCAAACGTCATAATAAGGCTCAACACAACTTTTTTCACAGCTATCACCTCGGTTTTTTACTTGGGCAGGGCATAGGTCAGCGTCTGCACGGCGGGCGGGTCAATTACCTGCCCCTCTATGCCGAACAGATAATAGAGCTTGCCGTCCTGCTTTTGGTCAGTAGTCTCCTTATCAAACCGCAGGAAGACGTGCGCGTCCAAACTCATATCATTATTGATATTCTTCCAAACATAGTCATAATCGGCAAAATAATCCTGCTCGATCCATGCGTCGATTTTAGCCCGCGCTTCGTCGGTGATAAGTTCTGCGGAAAAATCGGTCAGCTTGGCGTTTGCGGTATCATATACCGTGCAGCCGGCCAGAACAAACCGCCCGTCCGACCAGATGGGGCAGCCAAAATCCGCCACCGGCGTCACCATGCCGGCAACGGTGTCAGCGGCGTCGTCAATATACGCCGCGCCGTCGTCAAAATCATACACCCACAACTTGCTGCCCGCCCAGACCGGCTGATAGTTTTCGCCGCACACGCAGGTTTTTACCGTGCTGCTCGCCGTGTCTATCCAGCCCGTGACCTGATACAAAAACGTCAGGGCGCCGCTGCCCATGCCGTCACATAACGCCAGATAATGGCCGTTAGGCGTTTGGCTTATTTGGAAGCTGCTGGGGTCATAATAGTTTGACATCTCGTCAAGGCTGGGCAAAGCCAGCCTGCCGAGAATATGCCGCCCGCCGCCTGCCGCCAGCTGCGACACCTCGCCCGTCTGCAAGTCCAGCCGGCACATTCCGGTCTCCGCCGTGCCGTTCACCAGATAACGCTTTTCAATGTCAACGCGCCCGTTTGCCCACGTCACGTCGTATCCCATCAGCTCGGAAGCCAGCCGCACCGGGATATAGACGCAGTCATTTTGGGCAAACGGCTTGCGCCCGGTGTAATCCACCGTAAGCTCCGCGCCGCCTGCCACCGCAAGATTAGCGCTTTTGGCGTTTAGCGGCAGCGTTGCCTTAGCGTATGTTCCAGCGCTGCCAAACCGCTCCGCCGTCACCGTTTGAGTTTTGCCGTTCCAGCTGACGCTGGCGTAAATGGCTTCATAAATCGCGCGCATAGGCAAATAACTGACGCCGTTTTGCACCAGCGCGGGTTCGGCGACTTTCTGCCCCTCGACAAATACGGGCAAATTGTTCGCCGCCGGCGCGGGCATGGCGATACCCAGCGCCAGCGCAAACGTCATAATAAGGCTCAACACAACTTTTTTCACAACTATCACCTCGGTTTTTACTGCGGCAGCTGATAGGTCACGTGGAACGTCTTATCCCTGCCGTTGGCCATCGGGTTGCCGTTTTCGTCAACTGCCCAGTAATGCACTATTAAATCAAAATACAGCACGTTATCCTCCGCTTTGGTAAACCGCAGATAAACCACCTCGTCGCCGCAGGGCAGGTTGATCCATGTGCTGCCCAGATGCTTCCACAGACTTTCAAACTGCTCCGGTGTGTTGGCGCCCCAAGAATTCTTCTGCATAAACGTCTGCACCTGCGCCTTGATATCCGGTTCCAGCATGGCGCTCTTAAGGTCGGTCAGCTCCCCAGTCTTGATGTCGTAAACGTCAAAATCCGCGCCGCCGCCCAGCAGCATAAACCGCCCGTCCGTCCAATAGCACATATCGTAGCGTTCCTCGCCGTAAATATCCGCCGTTTTATATTCGGTTATTTTGTTGGTTTTTTCGTCAATGGCAAAGGTAACGCCCTCGCCGGGCAGCCACAGCACGTCGCCAACCCAGCAATGCTTCGGCAGCGGGTCAAGCACGGAGGCCGCATAAGTCGTAACCGCCCGGCTGCCGTCCTTGGGCAGCCACGCGCGCACATCAAGCCCATTGGTCAGCGCGCCCTGCATCACACCGCTGCTCTTGAACAGATAATTGCCGTTTTTGGTCAGCTCCACGCTGAAATCAAACAGCCGGGCTGAACTCCAGCCACGGTTGGAAGGCATTGCCACCGCGCCCAGCCGCTTAACGCCGCCGTTTTGCGCAAGTTTCAGCTCGCCGGTGAGCAGATTCAGCGTGTAGACGCCGCCCTGGCCGTCGTCATACGTCAGCCGGGGCGCAGCAATAGCCACCCGCTGTTTGTTATAGTCCACCTGATACCCCATCATGTCGGATACCAGCCGCACCGGCAGATACACCTTGCCGCCCTGGGCAAAAGGCCGCCGCCCCTCCAGATTAGCCTGCGAGCTGCTGCTGGCGGAATAATGCACCTCCAGCCAGTCGCCCTTAAGCGGAATTTCCGTCCAGGCGCCGCTCGGTTCGGTGGCGATGACGCGCTGGTTTTTCGCGTCCCAATCCACCTTGGCGCCCAACGCTTCATAGATCGCGCGCATGGGCAGATAGCTGGTATTGTTTTTCACCAGCGCCGGCTCGGCGACTTTCTGCCCCTCGACGAAAACGGGCAAATTGTTCGCCGCCAGCGCGGGCGCCGCCACCCCCAGCGCGAGAGCAAATGTCAGCACAAGGCTCAACACGGTTTTTTTCATATTATCCCTCCTTTTATCGTCTTGAGATAGTTCTCTAACCTTTAATACCCTGAGAAACGGCAAAATGCCACATGGTTACAATGTTTTTTTTCGCGTACAATCGCAGTACCCCGCAAGGGCTTGGATAATACTTTTCCACTGATTTAGCGAAGGTCATGAAGTGGAAAAGTATTATCGGAGCCCTGTTAATCCGGTGGTCATTGATAAAACTTTCCGCTACATGAGTTCCGCTTCGCTGCACTAAATTTCGCGGAAAGTATTATCAATGCCCGCCTTAAACAAAAAGGGAACGGCATTAAGCCGTTCCCTTGGTCGAATTACGTTAATCTTTAATATATGGTAACTTGCCGGTTTCGTAGATGTTCCCGCCAGAAGCGTCGCACGCCACAAAGCAGATAAGGTCTTCCACTTCCAGCTTATGTATCGCCTCCGGCCCCAAGTCCTCATACGCGATGACCTCGCAGGTTTTCACGGCCTTGGCGATGACCGCCGCCGCGCCGCCGATGGCCGCCATATACACGGCCTTATGCTTTTTCAGCGCCGCCATAACGTCGGCATTTCTGGGGCCTTTGCCGATAATGCCTTTCATGCCCTGCTCCAGCATCGCCGGGGTATAGGGATCCATGCGGTAAGAGCTGGTCGGCCCACAGGAGCCGATCGGCTGGCCGGGCTTGGCCGGCGAGGGGCCGACGTAATAGATGATCTGGCCGGCAAGCTCCACCGGCAACTTTTCGCCGCGCTCCAGGCACTCCACCAGCCGCTTATGCGCCGCGTCGCGCCCGGTATAGATGATACCGCTGATACTCACAACGTCGCCCGCATGGAGCTTCATCACGTCCTCGTCCTTAAGAGGAGTCTGCAATTTGATAATATCCGCCATTTTTCTCTCCTCCTTTTACAGTTCCACGCTGCTGTGACGCTGGCTGTGGCAATTCATCGTGACGAAAACGGGCAGCGAGGCGATATGGCAGGGGAAATATTCCACATTCACCGCCAGCGCCGATACGACGCCGCCCAAGCCCTGCGGCCCAATGCCCAGGTTATTGATACGCTCAAGCAGGTCTTCTTCCATTTTGGCATAGTTGGGGTTGGGGTTATGCTCGCCGATCTTGCGGTTCAGCGCCTTTTTGGAAAGGTAGGCCGCGTAATCGGAGGTGCCGCCGACGCCGACGCCCACGACGCCGGGCGGGCAGCATTTGCCGCCGGCGTTTTTCACCGTCTCCACCACGAAGTCCATCACGCCCTGGAGGCCGTCCGCCGGGCGCAGCATCTTCACGGCCGAGCAGTTCTCCGCGCCGCCGCCCTTGGGAAGCAGCGTGATCTTCAAACCATCGCCGGGCTTGATCTCGTAATGAATGACGGCGGGGGTGTTGTCCTTGGTGTTGGTGCGGTCGAAGATCGGCTCGGCCACCATGGATTTGCGCAGATACCCGTTGATATAACCGCGCGCCACGCCCTCGTTGATGGCGTCCTCGAAGCCGCCGCCGGTGATGACCAGCTCCTGCCCCATTTCGATGATGAACAGAGCCGTGCCGGTGTCCTGGCAAAGCGGCATTTGCTCGGCTGCCGCCACCTCGTAATTCTCACAGCACTGCTGCAACACATATTGGCCGGTGGGGGAAACTTCCCGGTCTCTCCCCTCGGCCAGCGCCTGCTTCACGTCCTCCGGCAGGTAATATCCCGCGTCGAGGCAAAGCTTCTCCACCGCGTCGGCAATAACGCTTGCTTTAATTTCCCGCATGGTTGTTCCTCCTTATGCAGTTTCAGTTTTCCGTCAGATACGCGCCACGCCGGAAGCTTTGGCGGCTTCGCCCACCGCTTTGGCGATGACGGCGGCCACGTTCTTGTCCAGCGCGCTGGGGATAATGTTCTCCACGCCCAGCTCGTCGTCCGGGATATAAGCGGCCAGAGCTTTCGCGGCGGCCAGCTTCATTTCCTCATTAATATCGCTGGCGCGCACGGCCAAAGCGCCCTTAAACAGCCCCGGGAACACCAGCACGTTGTTGATCTGGTTGGGATAATCGGAACGCCCGGTGCCGACGACAGCCGCGCCGCCCGCTTTGGCGTCCTCCGGGAAAATTTCCGGCGTCGGGTTGGCCATCGCGAAGATGATCGCGTCTTTCGCCATCGTCTTCACCATCTCAGTCGTAACGAGGCCGGGCTTGGAAACGCCGACGAAAACGTCCGCGCCCTGCAATGCTTCGGCCAGGCCGCCCTTTCTGCCCTCGTGATTGGTCTTGCCGGCCAAGTCCTTGTGGTTGTCGTTCAGCATGGTCTCCGGCACGTCTTTGTTCAAAATGCCTTTCATATCCACCAGGAACATTTCCTTAACGCCCATGGCCAGGATAATACGGGCAATGGCGCTGCCTGCCGCGCCGCAGCCGTTGATGACCACCGTCAAATCGGCGAAATTCTTCTTCACCACTTTGGCCGCATTGATGATCGCGGAAAGCACGCAGACCGCCGTGCCGTGCTGGTCGTCGTGGAAGATCGGGATATCGGTGACCTCTTTCAGCCGCCGCTCGATCTCAAAGCAGCGGGGCGCCGCGATATCCTCCAGATTGACGCCGCCGAACACCGGGGCGATGTTTTTCACCGTGCGGATAATTTCCTCGTCGTCCTGCGTATCCACGCAGATGGGAAAAGCGTCCACGTCGGCGAACTCCTTAAACAAAATGCACTTGCCCTCCATTACCGGGATAGCCGCTTTTGCGCCGATATTGCCCAGACCCAGCACCGCGCTGCCGTCGGAAACCACCGCCACCAGGTTGCCCTTGGCGGTGTACTTGTAGACGTCGTCGGCGTTATCGCGGATCTGGCGGCAAGGCTCGGCCACGCCGGGGGTATAGGCGGTGCTTAAATCGTCGCGGGTCTTCACCGCCACCTTGCTGACAACTTCGATTTTGCCCTGATGCTTTTCGTGCATTTCCAAAGCTAATTTGTTGTAATCTGCCATCTCGAAACTCCCTTTCTCATCTGCTAATATTTTATTGATTTTCCGCCCTGCCCGCCAGTGCCTGATGGACAAAGCTTCCTCCCTACTATAATAATAAACTATTTGCCCGCCAATTACAACAGCATTTTTGCCGCTTTCGACAATTCGCGCCGCTTACAGCGAAAGATGATCGTCTTTCGCGAGCACCCGCGCCTTTAAGCGCAGATATTCGCCGTCCAGCCAGCAGCCCGTCTGGGATTCCGGCAGGTCTGCCCCAAACGCCCGGCGGGAGAGCGCCAGCACCGGCGGCGCCTGCAAACGCTTCGCCACCGAGAGCCCCTTGTATAAGCCCCACCAATGCTCCAAGTCGTCCATGAAGCTTTTGCGCGTGGGGAACAGCTCCGCCAGCTGCTCGGTGCCGCAGCCGATGACCTCGGCCAGCCGCCCGTCATTATAATAGGTAAGCGTATCGGATATATCCTCGCCCCATTCCACCCAGCTGCGGAACAGATAATCGTGGTAGGCGTAGCAAAGCGGGTCGCCCTTGCCCTGCTCAATACTCTGTGCGTCGGAAAGCTCGGCGGAAGGGTGTATCTCCAGCGCGGCGATGGGAATACGTGCCGTGGTGTCGTAAACATATTTGGCCAGCTCATACACCTGACACTTCCAAAGGTCGCCGATGGGGGCAAAATAGCCCGTCGCGTCGCCGTACATGGTGGCATAGCCCACGGTGAATTCGCTCTTGTTGCCGTTGCAGACCACGGCGCCGCCGAACGCCGCGGCCGCCGCCGCCAAAATGCCCGCGCCGCGGGTGCGCGCCTGCACGTTCTCCATAGCCTGCGTATCCAGCGGCAGGTCAATAGCGGCGAGAGCGTCCGCCGTATCTTCCACCAGCTTTTCAATGGGGCAAATTTCGTAGCGGATACCGAGGTTGGCCGCCAGCTTAGCCGCGATTTCCTTGGTAGCGTCGCAGTTATAGCGGGTGGGCAGGTTGATACCCAGCACATTTTCCGCCCCCAGCGCGTCCACCAGCAGGCAGGCGGAGAGGCAGGAATCAATGCCGCCGGAAAGCCCGATGACCGCGCGGCTGATACCAAGGTGCAGCGAATATTCGCGGATCGCGTGGACGATACCCTGATACAGCGCCTCGGTGCTGTCGGTTGGGGCAATTTCGATCGGTTTATGCTCCGCCGCCGTATCCACCAGCAGCAGCTCCTCGGCGAACTGCCCCGCCGCCGCGATCATAGCGCCGCCGGGGGCGAAGACGGCACTGCCGCCGTCATAGACGTAGACCGGCTTGCCCGCGTCCTGCACGCCCACGTGGTTGGCGTAGACCAGCGTCTTATCATAGGTTTTGGCAAAGGCCGCAAAGCTCTGGCGGAACTGCGGCGTTTTATCATGGAAGAAAAACGAGGTGGCCAGCCGCAGCACGATGGGCGCCGCCGGCTGCTGCTGCTGTTCGGTCAGCAGACCGAAGTTGATATTCTGCCCGCCAATTTTGACGTTGAAATTGCCGCCGGGCGAGGATATCTGCCGCCCGGACTGCGCCACGTATATGGCGCTGGCGGGCTGTTCCACGCCGTTTTGGTTTTTCATCAGCCCAATGCTGCCAAAGACCACCGCCATCTCGCCCGTGGCCGTGGTGGCCGAAACCAGCTTCTGGCTGTAACGCTGGCATTCATGCAGTATGCCGGGGCTGCTCCACGCCTGCCCCAGGAAGCTGCCGGTCATCGCGAGCTCCGGGAAGACGCATATTTCCGCCCCCGCCTCCGCCGCCTGGTGCATATAGCGCAGCATGGTTTTGTAATTTAAGTCCGGCCGGCCGGCGCGGACGTTGATCTGGGCTACGGCAATTTTCGTCATAATATTCTCCTCTTTTCGGTTATTTAACAGCAAAAGGGGCGGGCCAGCCGCCCACCCCTTTATTTTACCACGTTTACGCCGTCAATTACAACTATTCCTGCGGCAGTAATTCCAGCAGCAAGTCTTCATATAAATCGTGCAGCTTGGCGTTCTGGCAGTCGCCGTCCCACGTATCATAGGGGCGCGACTGATAGAGCGCGGGTTCCCTGCCGCCGTCGTCAAATATGTAATACCTGCCCCAAAAGCCGGTATGCTCCTCCTCCTCGCCGGGGAAAGTGTAGGTAACTTCATGCCCCAGCGAAATGCGCTCCTGATAGCCGTTCGGGTAAGTCAGCCGGAAATGCCATTCCGGGTTATCAATGGGGATAGTATCCGCCTGCTCAACCTGCCATTCCTTGTAATAATCGACGTCTTGCAGCAGCTTCACCAGCTTCTTCGTATCCTTGGCGGATAAATCCTGCCATTCGCCGTCGCCCACATACACCGCCGCGGCGCTCAGGTCCTCCGCCCGCAAGCCCTGATACGGCATAACATGGCTGTTGTTTATCACATGGCCGTTCCAAATGGCCAGCAGCAGCAAAACAGCGGTGATTGCCACGCCCGCCTTGCAGGCCGGCAATGCCAGCTTCGGATCCTTCGCCAGGCCGCCGATCAGCAGCAGCGCGATTATCACCGGCGGCGCAAACAGCGTAAAAAACGGAAACAAGCCGCTGACAACATACATATCGCCAAAGATGGTCATACCGTAGATAACCAGCCACAGCGGCAGCATCAGCACCATTGCCAGCAATGCCAGACGCTTCCATACACCCAAATTATTCATCTGCTATCACTCCTTACTTTTTGCCGCGCTTACTTAAGACGCTCCGCCCGCCAGACGGGGTTGTTGATATCCGTCACGTCAGAATAGAGGATAACGTCGCGGAAAACGTAGAAATACGCCGTCTTCACCAGCGTCACCTGCGTCATATTCTGGCCGTTCAAGTCCATGCGCCAAACCGCGCCGAACGTGCCGCCCGTCTTGCCCGGCATATATTCCGCCAGGTCACTGACGGCAACGTAAAGATAATTCCCCACCACCTGCATACGGCCAAAGCTGAAAAAACGCCCCGAAGCGGTGATGTTGAAAATTTCCTGCGCTGCCTGATCGCCGGGGCGCACGCGATACAGCTTCAAATCGCCGTCGCCGCCCTGCGACGTGTAATAATACCAGCCCGCGTCATATGCCTTAAGCCCGCTTACAGAACCCCGCAGGAACCCCAGCTTCTGCGCGCCGCTGCCGTCCAAGTTAGCCTGAAACACCTTGCCCGCCCAGTCATTGTAATACAGCGTCTCGCCGATAAACCAGAAATGGTGGATATTGGAAGCCAGCTTCTGCGCCGCGCCCTGCGGCAGGCCGCCCGCCAGCGCCACACGATACAGATCGCCGTAAGTGCTCGGCGCGGTTTGGTAATAAAGCCAGCCGTTATATATTTGATAGCGATAACTTTTGTTATTAAGCCGTTCGTCCTCCGCCGCCGGGTATGTCGTCTGCCCGGTGGCCGGGTCAAAAACCGTCAGCCGCCCCTCGTCATGCTTATAGCTGTAATCGCCGCTGCAATAAATTTTGCCGCCCCAGACGTTCAGCGCACTGTAATCGGCATATGGCGTGTCGCCGCTTGCAAGCGGCTCCGCCGGGGTGATAGCCAGTTCCTCCTGCTCCAGCGTCTTTCGGTTCACACGCCACATTTTGCCGTCATAACCGCCGTAATAAATGTATTCGGCGGTGTCGTCCGCCCCTATGCAGCCTATCTGCTTGGGGATATCCGGGAGAACCGTTCCCGCCGCCGGGTGAATATCCACCGCATGGTTAGCATACTGCACCGTGGCGCCCAACTGCTCGCTGACAAAGCGCAGCGGCACCATGATACGCCCGCTATCCGTGCGCGGCGCGGCGAAAAGCCGTACGCTTTGGCCGTTCACATTGGCGTTCGGCTCGCCGGGGCGCAGGGTGATCGTCTTATCCCCCTGCACGATCCTGGCCTCACCGTTCTGCCAGCTGACCTCCGCGCCCAGGGCGCTGCTCACCACGCGCAGCGGCACAAACGTTGTTCCCTCCGCCAAAAGCGGCATGGTATCCAGCGGCAGATATTGGTTGTTCACGTAGATGGCCGTGCCGGTAAGCGGCGTAAATTCCGCCGTGGGCGCGGCCAAAGCGCCGCCGCAGCCCAGGCACAGCAGCAGCACCGCCAGCGTCATAATTATCCGGCATTTTTTCATCACTATCACTTCCTTTGGTCGTTTTAAGGTATCGCCCTCTACCCCTTAATACCTTGAAAAACGGCAAAATGCCACGCCGCCGCCGTGTTTTTTTATCCGTACATTATACAAAAAAACGGGAACGGCCATGCCGCCCCCGTTTTTAACTGTCAATTATGCGTTAGGCCCGGCGTTTACGATATCGTCGTCCACGCCGTGGTAAGTCTTGAAATTCTCCACAAACAGCTTCGCCAGCTTCTTGGCCGCTTCATCATAAGCAGCCTTATCTTCCCAGGTGTTGCGCGGGTTCAAAACCTCGGCGGGAACATTGGGGCAGGCCGTGGGGATCGAGAGACCGAAATTTGCTTCCTGCTCAAAATCCACGCCGACCAGCGAGCCGTCCAGAATAGCCGTCACCATCGCGCGGGTATAGGCCAGCTTCATGCGGCTGCCCACGCCATAAGGCCCGCCCGTCCAGCCGGTGTTCAGCATGTAAACCTCGGTGCCGTATTTTTGCAGGTTAGCGCGCAGCAGCTTGGCGTATTCACCCACCGCACGGGGCAGGAAAGGCGCGCCGAACCCGGCGGAGAATGTCGCCTGCGGCTCGGTAATGCCGCGTTCCGTGCCCGCCAGCTTGCTGGTGTAGCCGGAGAGGTAATAATAGCTGGCCTGGTTTATGTCCAGCTTGGCGATCGGCGGCAGCACGCCAAACGCGTCCGCCGTAAGAAAGATGATGGCGGACGGGTGACCGCCCTGACCGGAAAGCACGGCGTCCGGAATAAAATCGACGGGATAGCCCGTGCGGATATTCTCCGTCAAGCTGTCGTCGTCATAATCGGCCACGCGGGTCTCGGGATCCATCACCACGTTTTCGATCACTGAGCCGAATTTGATGGCGTCCCAGATCTGCGGTTCGGTCTCATGCGTGATCTTGATGGCCTTGGCATAGCAGCCGCCCTCAAAATTGAAGATACCGCTTTCCGACCAGCCATGCTCGTCATCGCCGATAAGATAGCGGTTCGGATCGGCGGAAAGGGTGGTCTTGCCGGTACCGGAAAGACCGAAGAACAGAGCCGTCCTGCCGCCCTTGCCAATGTTGGCCGAACAGTGCATCGGGCAGACGCCGCGCTCCGGCATCATGTAATTCATGTAGCTGAAGCAGGCTTTCTTCATCTCGCCCGCATAGGAAGCCGCGCCGATCAATATCTCGCGGCTGGTGAAGTTCAGAATAATGAACGCTTCGGAATTGGTTTTATCCAGCTCCGGAATGGCCTTGAAGCCGGGCGTGCAGACCAAAGTGACCTCCGGTTTAAACGCCGCCAGCTCCTCCGCCGTGGGACGGCGCAGCAGGTTGCGGATAAACAGGTTTTCCCAGGCGCACTCGGTGATGACGCGCACCGGGATACGGTATTTTTCGTCCGCGCCCACAAAGCCCTCAAAAACGAAAACGTCTTTCCCCTCCAGATAAGCCTTCTGGCGGGAGCGCAGCGCGTTAAACGCCTCGGCGTCAAACGGCTTGTTGATCTTGCCCCAGTCCACGGTGTCATGCGTCGTCGCGTCGTCCACGATAAAGCGATCCTCCGGCGAGCGGCCGGTGTATTTGCCGGTCTCCACGGCCAGCGCACCGGTGGAGGAAAGCCGCCCCTCGCCGCGCTGCAATGCCAGCTCAACCAGCTGCACCGGCGGCAGATTTTCGTAAATTTTGCCCAAATTTATGTACCCGGCGGCTGCCAGGGTTTCTCGCATAGTCATTATTCCTCGTCCTTTCCGCATTATCTCTTTTCTTTTGTTTAGTTTCTCTTGATACTCCGGTCGGGCTTGCCCATCTTACTTGCCAAAGAAGCGCTTGATCTCAATTTCCGCATTCTCCACGCTGTCCGAACCGTGGATCAGATTTTCCGTCGTGCAGAAAGCATAGTCGCCGCGGATCGTGCCGGGGGTTGCTTCCTCCCACTTGGTGGCGCCCATCAAAATGCGCATACCCTGCACCACATCAGGCCCCTCCACGATCATCGCCAGCACCGGGCCGCTGGTCATATACTCCACCAGCTCGGGGAAGAAAGGCTTGTCAGCGATATGGGCATAATGCTCTTTCAAAATCGCCTCGCCCAGCTGCATCGTTTTGGCCTCCACGATCTTGTAGCCTTTCCGTTCAATGCGGGAAATGATCTCGCCCGCCACGCCGCGCTTCAAAGCGTCGGGCTTCAGCATGATATAAGTACGTTCCATACAAATCTCCTCCTTAATAAATAGCTGTTATATATTTTTATATTACTGCCTGATCAAAACATCTTCTATTAAAACATTGCTTTGCGGACGATGGTGCTTTCCCGATCCGCGCCCACGGCGATAATGGAAATGGGCATACCCGTCAGCTCCTCCAGCCGCAGGATATACTTCTGCGCGTTGGTGGGAAGCTCTCGGAAGCTGCGGCAGGCGGTGGTATCGGCCTGCCAGCCGGGCAGCGTTTCATATATCGGGGTACATTCCGCCAAATGCGCCAAAGTGCTCGGCATACGGTCGATCACCTCGCCCCGGTAGCTGTACGCCGTGCAGACCTTGATCTCCGGCAGGGTGTCCAGAATATCCAGCTTGGTTATGCAGAGATCGGTCATGCCGTTCACCAGCGCCGAATAGCGCACGACCTGACTGTCGAACCAGCCGACGCGCCGCGGCCGCCCGGTGGTGACGCCGAACTCATGGCCGAGCTCGCGGATCTGATCGCCCGTCTCGCCCTCCAGCTCCGTCGGGAAGGGGCCTGCGCCCACCCGGGTGCAATACGACTTGGCAATGCCCAGCACGCGATTGATCTTGGTGGGGCCAATGCCCACGCCGATACAGCTCCCCGCGGCCACCGTGTTGCTGCTGGTGACAAAAGGATAGGTGCCGTGGTCAACGTCCAAAAGCGAGCCCTGCGCCCCCTCGAACAGCAGACGCTTGCCGTCGGCCAGCGCCTCGTTCACAAGATACACCGTCTCGCCTACATAAGGCGCGATCTGCTCACGGTAAGCGGCATATTCGTCGATGATCTGCTTTTTGGCCGCGGCGTCGATCACCGGGAGACCCGCGTTGGCAAAAACGGCGTTTTTCTCATTCAAGTTATAGTCCAGCTTCTCCAAAAACGGCTGCCACTCCATCAAATCGAGCAGGCGGATACCCTGCCGCGCGGCCTTATCCATATAAGCGGGGCCGATACCGCGCTTGGTGGTGCCGATCTTATTATCGCCTTTCAGCGATTCCTGATATTCGTCCATCGTGTAATGATAAGGCATGATGAGATGCGCCTTTTCGGATATCACCAGCTTTTGGCAGGATATGCCCTGCTCCGCCAGCGTTTTGATCTCCTCGAGCGCCACCTTCAAATCCAGCACCACGCCGTTGCCCACCACGCAGACGGTATCCGGGTTCAATATGCCGCAGGGAATAAGGTGCAGCGCGTGCGTAATACCGCCCACCACCACGGTATGCCCGGCGTTAGAGCCGCCCTGGCAGCGCAGCACGATATCGGCCTCGCCGGCGAGGTAATCGGTTATTTTGCCCTTGCCCTCGTCGCCCCATTGCGCGCCGACCACGATAACAGATGTCATCAATACATCTCCTTCCGCAAAACGAAAAAAATTATGCCGCCCCGACATCTTTCGGGGAAAACTCTCCATACAAGGAAATTATAACATTATTAAAGATTGCCGTCAATAAAATCCGCGCGGCAAAACACAAAAAGCGCGCCCGGTAAAAAAATTACCAAACGCGCTTGACTATTTTTTAAGCTTCAGCCGGCAAGCCATACTTTTAGGAAAAGCCCCCGCGGCGGGCAGGGGCTTAGGCTGGTGACACGTATGGGATTCGAACCCATGAATGCCAGCGTGAAAGGCTGGTGAGTTAAACCTCTTCTCCAACGTGCCGTATGGTGATCCATCCGCGATTCGAACGCGGGACACCCTGATTAAAAGTCAGGTGCTCTGCCGGCTGAGCTAATGGATCAAATGGTGGACCATCACGGACTCGAACCGTGGACATTCTGATTAAGAGTCAGCTACTCTACCAACTGAGTTAATGGTCCATACCCCTTAGCGCAGCAAATCTTCATACTGCAATAATAGATTATACCTTGCGCCGGGCGGCTTGTCAAGCATTTTTTTGCAAAAATTTTGCGGAGGGAGCGGGGCTTAGGCGTTTAATTCGGCTTTTTGGGCAAATCCGCCGAATACGCGGCGATTTCCCCGCAATTTGCGTTACGCCGCCGACACCGTTTGCGTAAATTCTCCGCCCCGGCGCACTATAATAGTTAATAATATTTATGGCTGAAAAACGGGAGGAAACCCCATGCGAAAATTTGCCGTCTGCCTGCTGCTGCTGATGCTGCTATGCTGCCCCGCCGCCCACGCCGAAACCCTGGCCGAGGTTTGGCCGGATATGCCGGAGGTTTTACCGGAAGCCCCGGCGGCAATTACCCCGGCGGCAAACGAATGGCTGCTGCGTATTATTACCCAAGCAGGCGATACTTATAATGAAGCGGAACATTTATTAAGCCTTGATTATACCGCGGGCGGCGTGGCGTATACGCTGGAAGAGCCTTATCTGCCGCTGCGCCTGCTGGCCGAAGCGGGCAATGTGCCGCTTTACTGGCGGAGCTTTGACGGGCAGGGCGCCGTCCTCTGGGCGGAGGCAAAAACGGCGCGGCTGTTTCTGGCCGGCCGCCCGGAAGTCTGGCATATCGTGCGGCAGAATGATAGCTGGCAGGCCGTGCCCGAAGTGCAGGTGGAGCAGCCGCGCCTGCTTGAAGGCAGCTTCTGTATCCCGATCAGCTATTTGGCATGTTTCGGCTTTACATACGAGGTGGACGCGGCGGCTCAAAGCGTGACCGTTTATCTGCCCGAGACGGCGGCGGCGGACGGCGCGGCATTGTGGGCGGCGGCGGAACCGCAAGTGCAAAAGCTGCTGACCCCGCCCGTCACCCTGCTGGCCGAAGCGGTGACGTCGTTTGACCCGCAGAATTTAAACCGCAGCCAAAATCTGCTGCTGGCCGCTTCTGCCCTGCACGGGCTGGTGATCGAGCCGGGCGGCGAGTTTTCGTTCAACCGGACGGTGGGCAAGCGCACGGCGGCGCGCGGCTATCGTGTGGCCATCGTGTTTGAGGACGGCGAGCAGGTGCCGGGGCTGGGCGGCGGCGTCTGCCAGGTCAGCAGCACGGTTTATCAGGCGGCGCGCCGGGCAGGCATGACGATCACCGAACGCCACCCGCACTCGCTCCCCGTGGCCTATGCCAGGGCCGGCAATGACGCGACGGTGGCCTGGGGCACAAAAGACCTGCGCTGGCGCAACGACACCCAATTCCCGGTGCAGCTGGCCTGCCAAATCAAGGACGGCCGCCTTTCGGTTCAAATATTCCGGCTGGACGACCCGGCGGCGGCAGAGCGCTTCCTCGGCAACGTGGCGGAATAATTATTCGGCGGCGGCCTGCAAATGCTTGACCTTGCGGCTTAAATGACGGCTGCTGTAACCCACCGCGTCGGCGACGTTCTCCCAGGTCAGCCCGTCGATGTAATACAGGCGCAGTATCCGCCGATCCTCTGCGGGATAGGCGTCGATGGTCTGCTCGATCTCCAGGCGGAGGGCGATCAACTCGTTCAGCTTGTTCGCGATCAGCTGAGCCAGCTGCCACATTTTGGCGGCCAGCTCGCCGGTCGGGTCGCCCGGCTGGCCTTTCGGCGCGTATACCCCCACCGGCCAGCTGGAGGGTATCCGCCCCTCGGCCAGCGCCTGCTTCTCCGCCTCCAGCTCGGCGATCTCCCGGCACAGCTGCCGATACTGCTTCAGCTTATTAAAATCCACCCTTCCCGTTAATTCAGCCTGTTCCGCCATTTACTCTCCCCCTTTATCCGCGTCAGTTTGGTGCGGCTTTTTTGCTTATCATGCACCAAAACGCAGCTCTATTCAGCAAAAGTTGCTTGTCATGCAACTAATATAGCACAACTTTTGTTGCTCGTCAAGCAACTTTTTGGCAAATTTTACCAAAAAGTTGTTGCATAATACGCACTATTTGTGTTATACTCCAAATATATGACATTTTATGACAGCTTTAGCCGAGGTGATGACGATGTCTTTGGGCAGCAATCTGAGAGAAGAGCGGAAACGGCACGGCCTGACGCTGGCCGAGTTATCGGCGCAGGTGGGGTTAAGCCGCCAGACGCTTTCGCGCTATGAAAACGGCATAATTGCCAACATTCCTCCGGATAATATTGAAAGGCTGGCGCGGGCGCTGGAGACCACCCCCGCCCTGCTGATGGGCTGGCAGGACGATTTCAGCGACTATCACCCCACCCGGCGGATCCCCATTTTGGGGCGCATCTCCGCCGGGCTGCCGCTGTACGCGGAGGAACAGGTGGAGGGCAGCGTCGCCACCGACCTCTCCGGTGCGGACGAATATTTCGCCCTGCGCGTCAAAGGCGACAGCATGGACGCGGCGCACATCTTCGAGGGCAATATTCTGATCGTGCGCAAGCAGGACATGGTGGAAAACGGCGAGATCGCCGTGGTGATGATCGGCGACAACGACGCCACCGTAAAAAGGTTCTATTGCCACGACCAGACGGTGACGTTAATGCCGCAGTCCACCAACCCGCGCCACCTGCCGCAGATATACGACATGGCCAAAACGCCGGTGCGCGTGATCGGCAAGGTGGTGAAAAACGAGATCGCGTTTGAATAAGGCAGGATATGCCGGGAGCCGCGGCGAATTAGTAATCGGAAATATTTGACAATTTTCACGGTAATATAAGGTAATTTATAAGGAGGTTCGGCAAATGGCACTTATCAACACCACGGAAATGTTCCAAAAGGCTTATGCCGGGGGCTATGCCGTCGGCGCGTTCAACGTGAACAACATGGAGAACATTCAGGGTATCACCGAGGCCGCGGCGGAAACGCAATCGCCGCTGATTTTGCAGGTGAGCGCCGGGGCGCGCAAATACGCTAAGCACGCTTATCTGGTGAAGCTGGTGGAGGCCGCAATGGAGGACACCGGGCTGGATATCGCGCTGCATCTGGATCACGGCGAGGACTTCGCCATCTGCAAAGCATGCATTGACGGCGGTTTTTCCTCCGTGATGATCGACGGCTCCAAGCACAGCTTCGAGGATAACATCGCGATGACCAAGGAAGTTGTTGACTATGCGCACAAATTCGGCGTGACGGTGGAGGGCGAGCTGGGACGTCTGGCCGGCGTGGAAGACGACGTGAACGT
The DNA here is from genome assembly GCA_947625705.1 of uncultured Peptococcaceae bacterium. GTDB lineage: Bacteria > Bacillota > Dehalobacteriia > UBA4068 > UBA4997 > Avidehalobacter. The sequence continues at coordinate 139,186 of CANQPG010000001.1, forward strand.
CAGCGCCGCCGACTCCTCTTACACCGACCCGGCGCAGGTGGAGGAATTTGTCTCCCGCACGGGGGTCGATTCGCTGGCTATCGCCATCGGCACCAGCCACGGCGCCTATAAATTCAAGCCCGGCACCAAGCCGCAGCTGCGCTTCGATATTCTGGCCGAGGTGGAACGGCGTCTGCCCGGCTTCCCCATCGTGCTGCACGGCGCGTCTTCCGTCATGCAGGATTACGTCGCCAAGGTAAACCAATACGGCGGCTCCATGCCCGACGCCATCGGCGTACCTGAGGATATGCTGCGCGAGGCCGCCAAAATGGCCGTCTGCAAGATCAATATCGACTCTGACCTGCGCCTGGCGATGACCGCCGCCGTGCGCGAGCATCTGGCCAACCACCCGGAAGATTTTGACCCCCGCCAGTATTTGAAGCCCGCCCGCGAGGCGATCAAGGAGGTCGTGGCGCACAAAATGATCAACGTTTTGGGCTGCGCCGGCAAAAGATAATGCGTATTGCCCTGTTTGCAGAAACTTATCTGCCCAACATCAGCGGCGTGGTGACGCACGTCCACGCCCTGCGTGTGGGGCTGGAGCGGCTGGGGCACGAGGTACTGGTGGTCTGCGGCGACAACAGCTATGGCCAGCACGTCCTTAAGGACAACGTACTGTACTGCCCCGGTTTCGTCTCCCAAAAATTTTACGGCTACACCCTCTCCACCCCGTGGAGCCGGGAACGCGCCCGCTACATCAACGAATTTAAGCCCGATATCGTCCACCTGCACACCGAGTTCGGTATCGGCTTTTTCGGCATGCACTGGGCCATGCAGCATAATGTGCCGCTGGTCTACACGCTGCACACCATGTATGACGATTACGTCTATTATATCGCGCCCAAGCCGTTTATCCCGGCGGCGCGGAGCTTATCGCACCAATTCTTCGGGCGCTACATCAAAAACTGCGACGCCATCACCGGCCCCTCGCTGAAATGCCAGGAATATGTGGACGCGCTGGGGCTTTCCCGCCATGTTCATATCATTCCCAACCCCGTGGAGCTGGATAAATTCGCCCCCGGCGCAGTCAGCCCGGCGGCCGTGGCGGCGGCGCGGCAACAGCTGGCGCTGCCCGAGGACTGCACCTGCGTGCTGTTCGTGGGGCGGCTGGGGCGCGAGAAAAGCTGCGATGTGCTGCTGGACTGCTGGGCTAAGGCCGTCTCGCCGGCGGATAATTTGCGGCTGCTGATCATCGGCGACGGCCCCGCCCGCCCGGAGTTAATGCAGCAGGCGCAAGCCCTCGGCATAACGGATACCGTCAGCTTCCCCGGCAAGGTCATGCACGACGATATCCCGCCGTATCTGGCGCTGGGCTCGCTTTACGCCACCGCCTCGCTTTCCGACACCAACTCCATCTCCATGCTGGAGGGTATGGCGAGCGGCCTGCCGGTGCTGCAATTATATGACCCCTTAAACGGCGACCAGGTGACGGAGGGCGTGAACGGCTTCGTGTTCCGCGACGCGGCGGAGCTTAAACAGAAGCTGGCGGCCTATCAGGCCATGCCGACGGAGGAAAAGCAGCGGCTGGCCGAAAGCACCCGCCAGTCCGTCGCCAAAAAGGGCTATGAAGCGCTGGCCGAAAACCTGCTGGCCGTCTATGCCGAGGCGGCGGAGCATAAAAAGAATTCGGACACCCCGCGGCTTTATCTGAAGCTGCGGCGCGGCCTGAAGCACGCCGTCGGCAAGATATACAAGCGGCCGCGTTAATGTGTTATGAATACATGGGCGCGCGGCCTTGCGGCAGGCGGCCAAATCCACTATAATAACAGGCAGGGCGGCGCAGACTGCCCTGCCTAATAATTATTTTAACGGAGATCACGCTATGGTTTTAATTAACGAAAACTTTTTGCAATTAAAGGACAGCTATCTTTTCTCCACCATCGCCCAAAAGCGGGCGGCGTATCAGGCGGCGCACCCCGAGGCCAACGTCATCAGCCTTGGTATCGGCGACGTGACCCAGCCGCTCTGCCCCGCCGTGGTGCAGGCGATGACTGACGCGGTGGCCGAGATGAGCCGGGCGGAAACGTTCCGCGGCTATGGGCCGGAGCAGGGTTACGACTTTCTGCGGCAGGCGATTTTGGAGCATGATTACCGCGCGCGCGGCGTGGAGCTGGACGAGGACGAAATTTTCATCAGCGACGGCAGCAAAAGCGACACCGGCAATATCGGGGATATCCTCGGCGCCGCCAATATCGTGGCAATACCCGACCCCGTCTATCCCGTCTATGTGGATACCAACGTGATGGCCGGGCGCGAAATTAAAATTCTGCCCACCAGCGCGGCAGGCGGTTTCTGCGCCGCCCCGCCCGATTTCCACGCCGATATGGTCTATCTCTGCTCGCCCAACAACCCCACCGGCACGGTGCTTGACCGCGAGCAGCTGGCGGCCTGGGTAAATTACGCCAAACGCGAGGGCGCGCTGCTGCTGTTTGACGCGGCCTATAAGGCGTTCATCACCGACCCGGCGCTGCCGCAGAGCATTTACGAGATACCGGGCGCGAAAGAATGTGCCATTGAGTTTTGCAGCTTTTCCAAAACGGCCGGGTTCACGGGGACGCGCTGTGCGTTCGCCGTCGTGCCCAAGGCGCTTATGGGGCAGACGGCGGCAGGGGAAAAAGTCTCGCTGAACACACTTTGGAACCGCCGCCACAGCACCAAATTCAACGGCACGCCATACATCGTGCAGCGCGGCGCGGCGGCCATCTACACGGCGGAGGGGCAAAAGCAGATCCGGCAGACGCTTGCCTATTACCGCGAGAACGCCCTGCTCATTAAAAACGCCTTAACGGAGCTGGGCTTCACCTGCTTCGGCGGCGAACATTCGCCCTACGTTTGGCTGCAAACGCCGAACGGCCTGACCTCATGGGAATTCTTCGACCTGCTGCTGGAAAAATTAAACGTCGTCGGCACGCCGGGCAGCGGCTTCGGCGCTTCCGGTGAGGGGTATTTCCGCCTGACCGCTTTCGGCAGCCATGAGCAGACGACGGAAGCGATGGAACGCTTCAAAAAATACTTCGGTAAGAAGTGACAATAGCACGTCATCTGCTTTGTCGCGGCTTGTTTCGGCTCGGCTCGCGTATTTCAATACAGCTCCCTCGCCTCGACAAGCCACTTCGCGCATCTAACGCACTCTTGCACTTCTTAGAATTTACCTATATAAAAAGGCTTCTGCAACGCAGAAGCCTTTTTTCTTATTAAAATCCTCCGGTAACCCCCAGCACCTCGCCGGTGATGAATGACGCCGCGTCCGACGCCAGAAATTTTACCGCCGCCGCCACTTCGTCAGGCGTACCAATACGCATGAGCGGCGTTTCCGCCGCCAGCATCGCCATATCGGCAGGAGTGAGCCGCGCATTCATCGCGGTATCGATCACACCGGGGGCGACGCAGTTGACCCGCACACCGCTTGGCCCCACTTCCTTGGCCAGCGCACGGGTAAAAGCGATCAAACCGCCCTTGCTGGCGGAATAAGCCGTCTCACAGCTGGCTCCTGCTCTGCCCCAAATCGAGGCGACATTCACAATGCAGCCGCGCTTGTTATGCAGCATATCCGGCAGCGCCTCGCGGCAGCAAAAAAACGCGCCGTCCAAATTCACGGCCAGCAGCCGGCGCCACTCCACCGCCGTCATCTCTTGCAGCAGGCCGAAATGCGCCACCCCGGCGTTATTTACCAAAAGCTGCGGCGCGCCAAGCTCCCGCCGCACCCGGCGGAACATCTCTGCCACCTGCGCTTCCTCCGCCACGTCGGCCCGAAAAGGAGCGGCCACGCCCCCCGCCGCCGCGATTGCAGCGCAAGTATCCGCCGCCGCCTGTTCGTTTTGGCAGAAATTGACGGCCACCTGCCAGCCCGCCGCCGCCAAAGCAGCCGCCACCGCCCGACCAATGCCGCGCCCGGCTCCGGTGACCAGCGCAACCTTACTCATCTGCACCCACCTCCGTCAGCGCCGCCGGCGGCTGGGCGCAAATGTGAACTCATGCCAGGGATAGGCGCGGTTCACCCAGAACATCAGCAGACCCGCCAGCACGCCCACGATACCGATGACCTGCGCCATGCGCAGCGGCCCCAGCATTAAACTATCCGTGCGGAAAGACTCGATCACGAACCTTCCTACGGAATAATAGATCAGATAGCAGGCGGCAATATCGCCGACTTGACGCGTCTTCCACCAATGCCACAGCGCCAGCAGCAGCAGGCAGCCCAAAAGATCCCAAATGCTTTCGTATAAAAACGTGGGGTGGCGGTAGGCGCCGTCAATGAACATCGCCCACGGCAGATCCGTTTCGTAGCCGTAAGCCTCCTGATTGAAGAAATTGCCCCAGCGGCCGATGGCCTGCGCCAAGATCAGCCCCGGCACAATGATGTCGCCCCACTGGCGGAACGACTGCCCCTTATGCCGCGCCACCAGCCAAAGCCCCAGCATACCGCCCAGGATAGAGCCGTGCACCGCGAGGCCGCCGTGCCACACCGCGATGATCTCGCCCGGGTTTTCGGCATAATACGGCCAGCGGAACAGCACATAATAAGCCCGCGCGCAGATGATACCCAGCGGCACCATCACCAGCGCGTAGTCCATGATGTCGTCAAACGACAGATTTTTTTTGCCCGCCAGATAGCGGCACATTAAGATGGCCACGACAATGCCGGTGACGATCAATATGCCGTACCAGCGCACCGTCAGCGGCCCCAGCGTAAAAGCAATCGGTGACATTTCCGCCCTCCCGCCAAATTTTTCTTCTATAATATAACACTATAACACACGGCGGCGCAAAAATCCAGCCCGACGCCCTCGCTTGCGGATAATATTTGCCGTTTGGGGGATATATATTAGCAAAGAGGGTTATTTGACGGGAAAGGGTGATATTTTGCGCAACAGGCTTTTAACCGCGGCAGCTTTTGTATGGGGGCTGTTTTTCTGCGCCAACTGCGGCGTGGCGCAGGCGGATTATACAGACGGCACGCGGGTCTATCTGGCCGAGGCGGGCGACACGTTTGCCATTCTCTCGCGGCGGCTGGGCTTTGAAAGCGAGCTTTTGGCCGCGATGAACGACCTTTCCCCCGGCTATTGCTGCCGGGGCGGCGAGAAAATTCTGCTGCCGGTGGAGCCACCGCTTGATTTAAGCCGCCTGGCCTCCCGCGGGTCATACGGCGAGGCGCTCCGCGCCGGAAGCACCGGCGGCAAGATCTGGCAGGAACCGCTTCAGGGCGTTTTGACCTCCGCCTTTGCCAGCAGCCGCAGCGGCGGCACTCATCACCACGGGCTGGATATCGCGGCGGACGCGGGCAGCGCCATCAAAGCGGCACATGGCGGCACGGTGCTGGAAGCGGGCTGGAAGAACAGCATTTACGGCTACGCGGTGGTGATCGACCACGGCAACGGCTGGCAGACGCTATACGGCCATTGCAGCAAGGTGTTGGTGAAACCCGGCGAACAGGTGACGCAGGGGCAGAAGATAGCTCTGGTGGGCTCCACCGGCAACAGCACGGGGCCTCACCTGCACTTGGAGCTTATCAAGGACGGCGTGTATCTGAACCCCAACGCGTATTTCAGCGATTTGGCGGTGTAAATAAAAAAGGCGGGCTGGTGTTAAAACATCAGCCCGTTTTGCTGCTCTCCACATTAAGGGACTTTGATAATTTTTTTCGCGAAATTTAGCGCAGCGAAGCGGAGGTCATGTAGCGAAAAAATTTATCAAAGCCACTTTTGGTTCCGGCGGGGCTCCGATAAAACTTTTCCACTTCATGACCTGCGCTAAATCAGTGGAAAAGTATTATCCGAGCCCCTTTGGCGTTATTTTTGCGGGCACTGATAAAACTTTCCACTTCATGACCTGCGCTAATTACGTGGAAAGTATTATCAGTGTCCGCTGACCGGGATATCAATAGTCCGCGTTATCCTCGCGAATAAACTCGCAATCCTCCTTCAAATCGTCACGTACAGACCCTTTCCACAGCGGAATACCGTAATGATACGCCGCCTTGGCGATCATATGCGAGCCGATCGGGGAAGAAACCGCGATGAACACCAGCGAAAGTATGCTCTGGACGGAAAGGCCGACGCCCGACCAGTAAAAGTAAATGGTGGCCGCCAGCATAAAGCAGATTATGCCCATCGTGGTGCCTTTGCCGAGCGCGTGCATACGGCAATAGGTGTCGGGAAAGCGCAGAATACCAACCGCGCCGCCCAGCAGGAAAATGGCGCCGAACAGTATCAGCAGCGAAACAACGATCTCAATAAACAATGACATATCTGCGCCCCCTTATTTGCGGTTACGGTGCCGCCGGTGCTGGTGCTGCTGACGCTTGGCAAGCGGCACTTGATTTTCGGCGGTTTTCTGGCGGGCTGCCTCGGCCTTTTTCTGCAATTCCTCGCTGGCCTCGGGGTTTTCCTTATCTTTCAGATACTCGGCCTCCTCAATGTTCAGCACGATGTTGCCGGTATCGACGATATTGCCGCTTTGGATATATTTGCTAAGGCTCACCATGCCGATAAAGCCCAAAATGGCGATGACCAGCGCACATGACATATAAAGGCTGGTGCCCTGGCGAATGGAATAGATGACGATCAGGCTCATCACCGCCACGCCGCAGGAGTCCATCGCCACCGCGCGGTCGGCCAGCGCCGGCCCTTTGATGACGCGGTAAAGATAACACAGCAGATTAAAACAGCAGATCAGCATGGCGATATCCAGAAAAACCGGCAGGATATGCAGGTTTTGCAGGAACGGGTTTACCGTGGCCTCGCCGAATAAGGTTTCTAAGATACTCACGGCTTATACACCTCCTGAATTTTCTTTTCAAAGGTGCCTTTAATGTCCGAGACAATGCTGTCCTCGTTGTCGATGTTCAGACAATGCACGTAAAAATACTTGTTGTCCGGCGAAACCTCCACCGTGAGAGTGCCGGGGGTCAGCGTGATCATGTTCGCCAGCGTGGTGATCCAGAACGGCCCCTCCACCTCCACCGGCACCTTGATAATGCCGGGCTTGATGTTCAGCTTCGGCGAAAACACCTTGGCCAGCACCGTCAGGTTGGCCATCAGCAGCTCAAACAGGAAGATGAAGAACAGCTGGATCAGCGGGATAATGTGGCGAATGTTCAGCTTCAGCACCGTAAGCGTGCGCTTGCCGAACAGGTTGATGATGATAACGCCGAGCAGCAGCCCCACCACGAAGGTGGCCAGCGTCAGCTCGCCCGTCAGCCCCACCCACACAAGAGCCAGCACCAATGTTAATAAAATTTCTACCAGCATAGCTTTGCCTCCTTCCCCGCTTAACCGCGCACACCGGGCACGGCCATCACCGAGTTGATGTAAAGCTCAGGGTTCATCAGCTGGTTGGCGGCAGAGAGCGCCACCTCCAGCATCGGCTGCGCCGCCAGACCCATGCCGATCGAGATCAGCACCAGTGCAAAGCAGCAGGGCAGCATTCTGCCCCATTTGACCGTTTTGGCAGTTTCCGGCAGCGGCTTTTCCTCGCCCCAAAAGACGTAGAAGAAAATCTTGCTCATCGAGAACAGCGTGAAGAAGCCGGTGATCAGCGCCACCGCCATGATCCAGTAATTGTCGATCTGCGCCGCGCCCGTCATCAGCGCGAATTTGCTGAAGAAGCCGGAAAGCGGCGGCACGCCGGCCAGCGACATGGCCGCCACAAAGAAGCCCCAGCCCAGCACGGGATATTTATTGAGCAAACCGCCCATTTCTTTCAGCTTGCCGGTGCCGGTGATGGCCTCCGTTACGCCCTCGAACAGGAACAGGCTGGATTTGACCACCATGTTGTGCGCGATATGCAGAATGGAGCCCGCCAGCCCCCACGGGGTGTAAAGGCCAAGACCCATGATCATGTAGCCGACCTGGCTGATAATATGAATGGAAAGGATCCGCTTGAAGTCCATCTGAGCGATCGCACCGAAAACGCCCAACAGCATGGTCAGCGCCGCCACGATCAGAATGATCGTGTGGGTGAAGCCCACGTTGCCGACGAACATCAGCGTGAACACGCGGATCATCGCGTAAACGCCGACCTTGGTCAGCACGCCGCCGAACAGTGCCGAGATCGGCGCGGGCGGCTCAACATAAGTGCGCGGCAGCCAGAAATACAGCGGGAACACCGCGCCCTTTAAGCCAAACACCACGAAGAAAATCATCGAGCAGACGGTGATCAGGCTTTGATCCTCCACCTGGGCGATTTTCTGCGACAGGTCGGCCATGTTCAGCGTGCCCATCATGCCGTAAAGCAGCGCCAGCGCCACCACGAAAATGGTGGACGAGATGATGTTGATCATCAGATATTTGAACGATTCACGCAGCTGGCCGGGCGTGCAGCCGATAACGGAAAGCACGTAACTCGCCATCAGCATGATCTCGAACATAACGTAAAGGTTGAAGATATCGCCGGTGACGAACGAGCCGCTGATACCCATCATGATCGCGAACCAGACGGGATAGAAATAATTTTCCTCCCGCGCCCGGTCCAGCGAGGTGAACGCCAGATACAGGCAGGCCGCCGAAACGATGTTGGCCATCAGCACCATAATGGCCGAGAACATATCCACCGCCAGCACGATACCGAACGGCGCCGCCCAGCCGCTGGCCGTGAACACCAGCACCGTTTCGCCGTCCAGCACGCGGCCGAAGATAGCCAGTCCGACGCCGATCGAACAAATGGCCGAAAGCGCCGCCACCACCCGCTGCAGGCGGATATCCCGCCCGTGCAGAAACATACAGATGATAGCCGTCAGCATGGGGATAGCGATTGGCATAACGATCAGATTAGTGCTCATCGGTAAAATCCCCCCTCATCTGTTCGGTTTCGTCGGTGCCCAGCTCCTGATAGCAGCGATAAGCAAGCACCAGCGAGAACGCCGTGGTGGCAAAACCGATAACGATAGCCGTCAAAATCAGCGCCTGCGGAATGGGGTCGACGTAAACCGCGTCCTCCACACCGTCCACAATGATCGGCGGCGCGCCGCGCTTCAGCTTGCCCACCGTCATCAGCATCAGCAGCGTCCCGTGCGAGAGAAAAGCCGTGCCGATGATAATTTTCAGCAGCTTATGGCTCAGCATCATGTAAACGCCGACGGCGAACAGAATACCAACCAGAATTGCAATCAACAGTTCCATAACCCAAGACCTCTCATATCTCCGCCCGCGGGCTTATTTGTTCTCGCCGATGTTCATGATGATGGTGAGGCAGGTGCCGATAACCACCAAAAACACACCGAAATCGAACACCGAGGCGGAAGTAAGCTCCCAATCGCCGAAGAACGGCAGTTCCACGTGGCCGAAGGCATGGGTCAAAAACGGCTTGCCGAAGAAGCAGCCCGCCAAGCCCGTGCCAAGGGCACAGCTTAAGCCGATCGGCAGCAGTATGCGGAAGTTGATCCGCAGATTGCTGGCAAAAGGCTTGCCGAAGCACAGATACAGCAGCACCGCGCCGCCTGATACCATCAGCCCGGCAATAAAGCCGCCGCCCGGCGCGTTATGCCCCGCCACCAGAATATACAGGCTGGTCAATATAATGAAGCAAATCAATATCATCGAGGCCGTTTTCAGCAGCACATTGTTGATGCCGCCGCGTTTCGGCTCGTAGTTGTTCTCCACGGCTTCGATGACCTTACTGCTTTCGATACGTTTTTCGCGCTTTTCCGCTTCCGATACCATCTTGCCCAGCGGATTGGGCTGTTCGATATTTTTGTTAGCCATATTGATCTCTCCTCCCTGTACTTATTTTTCAGGACGCGCCGCTTTAAAGCGGGCTGATCGGGAATTGCAAATCGTTATCGTCCTGGAAGTACGGGTCGGTCTCGATAACCACGGTATCGTTGCCGGCGTCGTTAAATTCGGTTTTCTGCTCTTCCTCCGGCTCCACACCGTGACGGTCATACAAATGATTGCGCCCCAGCTTGATCATGATATAGACGCCGATCGCGGCCAGGCTCAGCACCGTGATCTCGCCCATCGTATCGAAGCCTCGGAAGTCCACGATCGTCACGTTGACGATGTTGTGGCCGCCCGCCAGCTTCAGCGAATTTTCATTATAATACCAGGCAATGCTGTCGAAATACTTGCAGCCCTGCCCCAGCATACACACCGTGAAGCCCATCAAGCCCACCAGGCAGCCGATCAGCGCATTGATAGTACGGCGGCCGTTGGGTATCGGCGGGTTATTGGAAAGCATACCGTAAGGCAGCTTATACAGCGCCAGCAGATACAGCACCGTGCTGATCGTCTCCACCATCAGCTGGGTCAAAGCCAAGTCCGGCGCGCGCATCAGCACGAAATAGAACGACACGCAATAGCCGACGACGGAAAGCGCCAAAATCGCCCAGATGCGCCGCTTGGTCAGCGCCACAAACAGGGCGGCGCAGGTGGCCACCACCGCCAGCACGATCTCCAGCGCGTCCACCGGCGCCAGATCGGAAATGTCGATATGGCTCCACGCGTTGTAATAGATCATCGGCCCCAAAACCAGCAGCAGCGCGCCGCACAGCGTAAACGCCACATAGTCGCTCAATCTGCCGTTGATCTGCAGGTCGGTCAGCTTGCCGGTTAAGGCCGGGAAGCCGTGCAGGAATTTCTGATAGAATTTCTCCGCGCCGATCCGGCTGCTGTAAGAAAGGAACAGGTTTTTCACCCAATCGTAATGCCAGTAGACGAACAAGCCCAGCCCCACCACAATGAGCGTCATAATCAGGGCAGGCGTAATTCCGTGCCAGAACGCGATGTGCATATCATAGCCGTGGCCGATGACCGAATTGATGGCGCCTTTTAACACCAGCCCCGCCGCCGCGTTGGGGAACAGGGCGATGATGATGTTAAAGCTCACCAGGCACAGCGCCGGGATCAGCATACCCAGGCTGCCCTCTTTGGGCTGCTTCGGCGTGGTGGTCGTCGTCTCGCCGCCGAAGAAGATCTTAAAGAACAGGGCGATCGAATAAACGAACGTGAAGATGCTGGCCACCACCGCCACAAACGGGATCAGATAGGCCAGGTCGCCCATAAACGCCAGGTTGGAAGCGTGCGCCTGTTCGGCGGCTTCCATGAACATTTCCTTGCTTAAGAAACCGGAAAACGGCGGCAGACCCGCCATCGAGAAGCTGCCGATACACGCCACCAGCGCCGAAAGCGGCATGACCTTGCCCAAGCCGTGCAGCAGGCGTGTATCACGCGTGCCCGTCTGGTGATCGACAATACCGGTCATCAAAAACAGGCTGCCCTTAAACGTCGAATGGTTCAGCAGATGGAACAGGCCGCCGGCAATGGCGGCGTCCGTGCCGAAGCCGAACAGCGAAATGATCAAGCCCAGCTGGCTGATCGTGGAATAGGCCAGAATACCTTTCATATCAAACTGGCGGATCGCCATCAGCGAACCGAACAGCAGCGATGTAAGACCCACCACCGTGATAATGCCGCCCCACATGGCCGTGCCGCCCAAGATCGGCGTCATGCGCGCGATCAAGTAGATACCGGCTTTCACCATCGTGGCCGAGTGCAGATAGCAGCTGATGGGCGTCGGCGCTTCCATGGCCGTGGGCAGCCAGATGTGGAAAGGCACCTGGGCGCTTTTGGCAAACGCGCCGATCAAAAGCAGGATAACGATAGCGGGATAAAGCGGGCTGGCCTGGATCAGATCGGCCTGCGCGATCAGCTCGTCAAACGCAAAGGTTCCGGCCACGCGATAGATCAGAATGATGCCCGCCAAAATGCAAAAACCGCCGGCCATGGTCACCAGCAGTGCTTTCTGCGCGCCGAGACGCGGGTTCTCTTTCTCATACCAGAAACCGATCAGCAGGAACGAGGAAACCGAGGTAAGCTCCCAAAACAGATACATGCAAACCAGATTGGCCGACGTGCAGACGCCCAGCATCGCGCCCATAAACAGCATGATGAACGTGTAGAAATTGCCCAGACGCTCTTTTGCCCCCAGATAGAAAATGGAGTAGACCATCACCGCCAGACCGATACCGCTGATCAGCAGCACGAAAAGCAGCGAAAGCCCGTCCAGCCGCACCGCCAGGTCCACGCCCAGCGTCGGGATCCAATGCAGCGCATAGGCGATATGCTCCCCTGCGTTCACTTTCGGCAGCAGCGACAAAAATGAGGCAAACAACACCAGCGGCACCAGCACCGCCGCATAGCCAACCTTGTTTTTGAGGATCTTGCTGAGAAGCGGCATCAAAAAGGCGGCCGCAAACGGCAGCAAAACCAAACCCAAAAGCATAAACCGCACCTCCCTTTCCATACAAACGCCCCGCGCGGGAAACCCCATCAGGCGGCGTCAAAAATTAACTATTAAAAAATCAACCAATTATAAAAAATGTTGCTACTCCCCCACTTTCCTAAAATAATAGCACTTTTGCCGCATTAATTCCATACCTTTGGGGAAAATTTTGCGAAAATAGTTAATAGTTTGAACAAATCGGCTGAATTGACCGGGCATTTCCCGGCGGCGGTGAAAAATTTGTGAAAAGCCCGCCGAAATTGCCGCAAAACCCTTTACAACGCGCCCCGTTTGTGCTATAATTTGAAAGCTATTGAGCATGCTGCGCTCTGCTTGGGGCGCGGTTGTTTTGAGAGCGGTGCGGAAGTTGACCCCCGCGCCGCGATAAGCGAGAAACAACAGAAAGAGGTGAAAAGGATGAAAGAAGGTATCCATCCGAAATATCAAGAGGTTGAAGTGACCTGCGCCTGCGGCAACAAATTCATGTCCGGCTCCACTTCCAAGGAGATCAAGGTCGAGGTTTGCTCCAAATGCCACCCGTTCTACACCGGCAGCAAGCGGCTGATGGTGGAAGCCGGCGGCAGAGTTGATAAATTCAAGAAAAAATACGGCCTCAAATAGTCTGGCTGCATTTGTATGGGCGGTGACGCTGCGCAAGCGGCTTCACCGCTTTTTCCATACCGCCGCAAACACGCGAATTTTATATAGTGTATTGTTATATAGTAGATTTTTGAGGGAAAAATTATGCCAAAAACCAAAAGCCCGGAATATTTCGGCGGCCAGGCGCTGCATAAAAAAAGTCTCTTTTTTATTAAAGCTTTTTTGCAAAATTTGTCTTTGTAATTATTTTTGAGGAAAAAATTATGTCAAAAAATAAGACACCTGAGTATTTCGGCGGGCAAGCCCTGATCGAGGGCGTGATGATGCAGGGCAGCCAGGGCTATGCGATGGCCGCCCGCGCCGCCGGCGGGCGTATCGTTTATAAATGCGGCAAGCGGCGCTCCTTTAAAAGCCGCAGCAAGCTGTTCGGTCTGCCGCTGATCCGCGGCGTTATCTCGTTTGCCGAGTCGATGTACGTCGGCTTTTCCTCGCTGACCTGGTCGGCGTTCCAATCCGGCGAGGAGGAGGAAGAGCAGCTAAGCTGGAAAGAAATGGCGTTCGCCATCGTTTCGGCGCTCCTGCTCACCATCGTTTTCTTTGTGATACTGCCGGTGTTCGCGGCCTCGTTCACGCTGGAGTATCTGGGGCCGTTCGGGCGCTCGCTGGTGGAGGGGCTGATCCGCGTCGCCATCTTCCTGGGCTATGTTATCGCGATCCGCCGTCTGCCCGATATCGCGCGGGTGTTTGAATATCACGGCGCCGAGCATAAAACCATCAATGCCTGGGAGGCGGGGCTGCCGCTCACCGTGGCCAACGTCAAAAAGCAGTCGCGTATCAACTGCCGCTGCGGCACCAGCTTCATCATGATGAGCCTGATCCTGATGGTCATCGTCTTTACGTTTATCGGCAACACCAGCGTTCTCGGGCGTATCGCCACCAAAATCATCGCTATGCCGCTGGTGATGGGCATTGCCTATGAGGTGTTCCGCCTGCCGCTGAAATACCCGAACAACAAGCTGGTGCAGATTTTGATCGCCCCCGGCCTTTGGTTACAGCGGCTGACCACCAAGGAGCCGGACGCCCAGCAGATCGAAGTGGCGCTGACGGCGCTTTTGAAGGTGCCGGCCTTCCCCGGCGCGGCCTATAACCAGCCCCCGGCAAATATCATCAGCGAAGCGGAGCTGGAAGCCGAAAAGCGCGCGCCCCAGCCCGAAGCAGCCATCACCACGGAGGGTATATAATGGAAGAAAAACTGACCGCTCTCGCGGAAAAATACGACGAACTGACGGCGGCGATCGCCCAACCGGAGATCATCGCCGACCAGGCCAACTGGCAGAAGCTGATGAAGCAGCACGCCGATCTGGAGCCGGTGGTGCTGGCGTTCCGCGAATATCAGGCGGCTCTCGCCGCCGTGGCGGAAGCCAAAGAGCTGCTGGCCGAGGAAAAAGACGCGGAGTTGCGCGAACTCGCCGAGCTGGAAATGGCCGAGCAGAAAGCAAAGGCGGCCGATCTGGAGCAACAGCTGAAAATCCTGCTGCTGCCGAAAGACGCCAACGACGACAAGAACGTTATTCTGGAAATCCGCGCCGGCACCGGCGGCGAGGAAGCCGGGCTGTTCGCCGGCGACCTGCAAAAGATGTACAGCCGCTACGCCGAGCGCCAGGGCTGGCGGCAGGAGATACTTTCCAGCAGCTACACCGACCTGGGCGGTATCAAGGAAATGATCATGCTGATCGAGGGGCGCGGCGCGTACAGCAAGCTGAAATTTGAAAGCGGCGTCCACCGCGTGCAGCGCGTACCGGAGACGGAATCCGGCGGGCGTATCCACACCTCGGCGGCCACGGTGGCCGTGCTGCCCGAGGCCGAGGAGGTGGAGCTGGAATTTGCCCCCGGCGATATCCGCGTCGATCTGTTCTGCGCCAGCGGCCCCGGCGGCCAATGCGTCAACACCACGCAGAGCGCCGTGCGGCTGACCCATATCCCCACCGGCATTGTCGTCAGCTGCCAGGACGAGAAAAACCAGCACAAAAACCGCGAAAAGGCGGAAAAGGTGCTGCGCGCCCGCGTGCTGGAGAAAATGCAGCAGGAGGCGCACGGCTCCGAGGCCGAGCAGCGCAAAAGCATGGTCGGCAGCGGCGACCGCTCGGAGCGTATCCGCACCTATAACTTCCCGCAGGGGCGCGTGACGGATCACCGTATCGGCCTGACGCTGCACAAGCTGGACGCCGTTTTGCAGGGCATGCTGGACGAAATAATCGAAGCGCTGATCACCTCCGATCAGGCGGAAAAGCTGAAAGCGGTGGATTAAATGCGGCTTTTCGCGTTGCTGGCGGAGCTGCAACCGCTGCTTGCCGGGGCGGAGCATGAACTGCTTTGGCTGGCCGCCCACTATCTCAACCTGAGCAAAAGCGAGGTACAGACGCGCCGCGATTATGCCGTCTCCCCCGCGCAGGAGCAGCAGCTGCGGGAAGCCGTGGCGCGCCGCCGGGCGGGCGAACCCCTGCAATACATCACGGGTTTGCAGCCGTTCTGGGATTTTGATTTGATCGTTACGCCCGACGTTTTGATCCCCCGCTGGGACAGCGAAACGGTCATCGAACAGGCGTTAACGCTGCTGCCAAAGGGAGAGGCACTCGCCGTCTGCGACGTCTGCACCGGCAGCGGCGCCTATGCGCTGGCGCTTAAATATGAGCGCCCGGAGGTCAGCATGACCGCCTGCGATATCAGCGAGGCGGCGCTGGACGTAGCGCGCCAAAACGCCGCCAAATATAACCTTAATATCAGCTGCCGCCGGGGCGATCTGCTGGACGCGCTGCCCCCCGGCGCGAAGTTTGATTTAATTGTCAGCAACCCGCCGTATATCCGGCAGGACGCAATCTTGCCCGCCGATGTGCGCCGGGAGCCGCCGCTGGCGCTGTTCGGCGGCGCGGACGGGCTGGATTTTTACCGCCGCCTGACTGCGGAAGCCGGGGCATATCTGACCCCCGGCGGGCATTTGCTGCTGGAAATTGGCGCCGACCAAAAGGCCGCCGTGAGCGGGCTGCTCCGCGCGGGCGGCTTTACGAACGTCATAAGCGGGCAAGATTTGGCGGGCTGTGACCGTTGGGTGCAGGGCGCATGGGAGGAGGCGTAAGGCATGGAAACCGAAGTTTTCGATTACTTTGCCGCGCTTTACGGCGGCCAGGATCTGACCGCGCCGTTTGACCGCGCCGCCGAACTCCTAAAAGCGGGCGAGCTGGTGGCGTTCCCCACCGAGACGGTTTACGGCCTGGGCGCGGACGCACTGAACCCGGCGGCCGTCGCGAAAATTTATCAGGCCAAAGGCCGCCCCTCCGATAACCCGCTGATCGTGCATATCGCGGACGAGGCGATGGCCGAAGAGCTGGCGGAAGTATCCCCGCTTGCCAAAGAGCTGATGGCCGCCTTTTGGCCGGGGCCGCTGACGCTGGTGCTGCCCGCGAAAGATATCCTCCCCCGCGTCACCACCGGTGGGCTGGACACCGTAGGGCTGCGTATGCCCGCGCACTCGGCGGCGCTTCAACTCATCGAAGCGGCGAACCTCCCGATCGCCGCGCCCAGCGCCAACCTGAGCGGCCGCCCCAGCCCCACCAGCGCCGCCCACGTCTATCACGATATGCGGGGCAAAATTCCCCTGATCATTGACGGCGGCGAGGCGGCGGCCGGTCTGGAATCAACGGTGCTTGATCTGGCCTCGCCCGTGCCGGCGATACTGCGCCCCGGCGTGATCACGGCGGCGGACCTGGCCGAATTTATCCCGGGGCTGGCGGAGGAAACACGCCTCCCCACCGGCGGCATCGCGCGCGCCCCCGGCATGAAATACCGCCATTACGCGCCCAAAGCCCGCGTCGTCCTCTGCGACCGGGCGGATATTTACCCGACATACGCGGCGGCGCTCACGCAGTTTGCGGCCAAGGGCAATTTCCACCCCAAAATCGCCGTCCTTGCCACGCTGGACGGTCTGGCCGGGCTGAACGAGGCGGAAAACTGCTTTCTGCTGGGCGAAAATATGCGGCAGGCGGCGCAGAACCTGTTTACGGCGCTGCGCTGGACGGACGAGATCGAAGCCGATCTGGTGCTGGCCGAGAAATTCCCCGAAACGGGGCTGGGCATTGCCATTATGAACCGATTGAACAAGGCGGCGGCGAACGAACCGAAGCCGCCCGCCGATAAGCAAGGTGAGCAACATGACTGATCAAAAACCGCAAATCGAACGGCTGCTGTTCGTCTGCACCGGCAACACCTGCCGCAGCCCGATGGCCGAGGCGATGTGCCGCGCGAAACTGCCGGATATCGAGGTGCTTTCCGCCGGGGTGGGCGCGACAAACGGCCTCCCCGCCAGCATTGGCGCGATCGACGCGATGGACGCGCGGGGCTTGAATATCGACCACCACCGCAGCCGGGCGCTTTCCTCGTATCTTCTGGCCGACGCCGACCTGGTGCTCTGCATGAGCAAAAGCCACCGCGACGTAATACTTTCCGCCCTGCCCGAGCTGGCGGATAAGGTGTTCACGCTGGCCGAATATGTGGGCGAGGACGCCGAGATCGCCGACCCTTTCGGCGGCGACGCGGCAGAATACAACGCCTGCGCCGACCAGATCGAAGCCCTGCTGGACAAATTGGCGGCCAAGCTGAAAGGCGCCCCCGCCTAAAAAAGGAAATCACCGCATAGCAGCGAATACTTAACAGGCAAGCGCCCCCGAAGCGCCTGCGGGTTTGGTTTCGCTGTTTTTTATTTATAATAGGAGGGAATATGATGAAAATTGCATTGGGCTGCGACCACGCGGCATATCAGCTGAAGGAACAAGTCAAGGCGCACATCGAGGCGCTGGGTTATGAGACGCATGATTTCGGCACGTTTGACGAGGCGTCGGTGGATTACCCCGATTACGCTTTCTTCGTGGGCAAGGCCGTAACAAGCGGCGACTGTGAGCGCGGAATTCTGCTCTGCGGCACCGGTATCGGCATCGGCATTGCCGCCAACAAGATACCCGGTATCCGCGCGGCGCTGTGCCATGATCTGTTCTCCGCCGAGTGCAGCCGCAAGCACAACAACGCCAATATCCTTACGATGGGGGCGCGCGTTATCGACCCCGCTTTGGCGCTGAAGATCGTCGATATCTGGCTGAACACCGAATTTGAGGGCGGCCGCCACCAGCGCCGTCTGGATAAGATCAGCAACATCGAGGATACCATGGCGGTGGAGCGCGCCGGGCAGCTGGCGAAGATCGTCAAGGAGCAGAACAAATGAGCGAATATATCGAAACCGAGCTGACCGCGGACGAGCAGGCCGCCCTCCGCGCCGATACCCGCCAAATTCTGGCCGAGCTTTTGGAGGCAGCGCAGCCGGAGGCGGGCGCGCTGCTGGTCGTCGGCTGCTCCACCAGCGAGGTTTTGGGGCAGCACATCGGCCGCGCCGGGTGCGAGGTGTTAGGCAAAATCATCGCGGAAGAAGTCCTCGCTGCGGCCAAGCAGCACCAAATTTACGCCGCCGCGCAGTGCTGCGAGCATTTGAACCGGGCGCTGGCGCTGGAAAAGGCCTGCGCGCAGCATTTCGGTTATCAAATCGTCAGCGCGGTGCCGAAACCCCACGCCGGCGGCAGCTTTGCCGCCGCTTTTTATCCGCTGCTGGAGCACCCCGTGCTGGTGGAGGGCGTCCAGGCCGATTTGGGGCTGGATATCGGCCTGACGCTGATCGGTATGCACTTAAAAAGGGTGGCCGTGCCGCTGCGCTTAAGCGTTACGCACCTGGGGCAAGCCGTGATCACCGCCGCCAAAACCCGGCCGCCGCTGATCGGCGGGGAGAGGGCGCAATATCAATGAGCCACGGCAGTCTTTATATCGTCGCGGGGGCGGCGCTTTGGGGCATGATCGGCGTTTTCTTCAATAGTCTTTCGGCGCTGGGCTTGATGCCCATGCAGATCGTGGCGCTGCGTGTGGGCAGCGCGGCGCTGGCGTTTACGCTGTATCTGGCGCTTTCCGGGCGCAAAGACCTCTTAAAGATCGCGCCGCGCGACGCCATCTACTTCGTCGGCACCGGCATTTTCAGTCTGGTCTTCTTCAACTGGTGTTATTTCAACACCATCGAGCTGGCCTCCCTCGCGGTGGCCGCCGTGCTGCTCTATACCTCGCCCGTCTGGATCGTGCTGCTGGCGGCGGTCTTCTTCCATGAACGGCTGACGCCGCAGAAAATTCTCGCCGTGCTGCTGACGCTGCTGGGCACCGCCCTGATCGTGGGCATATTTTCCGCCGGCGGCGATAAACTGTCCCCGCTGGCCGTGCTGCTGGGCTTAGGCTCCGGTTTCGGCTATGCGCTTTACAGTATCTTCGGCAAATTCGCGCTGGCCAAATACGCCCCGGAGACGGTGAGCGCCTACACGTTCATCTTCGCCACGCTGGGCGCCGTGCCGCTGGCCGCCGCCTATGGCCGGAACCCGGCGTATCTTTTGCCGGAGACCTGGCTTTATACGCTGGGTATCGGCGTGCTTTGCTGCCTGCTGCCGTTTGTGTTATACACGCGGGGGTTAGAGCAGGTGGAGGCGGGCAAGGCCGCAGTGCTGGCCACGGTGGAGCCGGCGGTGGCCGCCCTGTTCAGCGTGATGTTATACCACGAGCCGCTCTCCGCCGCCAAAATCGGCGGCATGGCGCTGATATTTTTGGCCATTTTGCTGCTTAACCTGAAATTGCCAGGCAAAAATCCGTTAAAAAAAACCGCCGAAAGCCTGCCGAAAAGTTGACTTGCGGCGCGAATACTGTTATTATTTAATATGAAGCAATATTAAGGAGGTGTCGCCGATGCCGGAATTACCCAAGGCGGAGGTTTTGCAGTTTCACTGCCCGCGCTATGCCGAGTTCCCGCAGGTGGAGCTTTATATGGATCAGGTCTTGCAGGTTATGGAGCAGGCGCTGGCTCCGTTTGACCCGCCGGGGCGCGAAAAATTGCTGACTTCCACCATGGTGAACAATTATGTGAAGCAAAATCTGGTGCCGCCGCCCTTAAAAAAACGCTATGGACGCGACCACCTGGCCTATCTGCTGATGATCTGCGTGCTGAAGCAGGTGCTGCCGATCGGCGATATTTATCAGCTGATCCACCTGCAAACCGACGCCTGCCCCACGGCGCAGGCCTACGATTACTTCTGCGATACGCTGGAGGCGGCCCTCTCGACGGTTTTCACCGAGGAGGGCGCGGGGGCTCCCGCCCCGCCGCCGGGGACGCTCCCCGAGGCCAAGCTAGTGTGGACGGCGGCCTATGCGTTTGCCAATAAGGTTTATCTGCAAAAATATCTGGCCGCACTGGCCAAATAAATTCAATAAGGAGAAGCCATCATGCAAGAATTAGCTTTGAAATACGGCTGCAACCCCAATCAGCAGCCGGCGCGGGTGTTCATGCCGCAGGGCAAGCTCCCTTTCACCGTTTTGAACGGACGCCCCGGCTACATCAATCTGCTGGACGCTCTGAACAGCTGGCAGCTGGTATGCGAACTGAAAGCGGCGACGGGGCTGCCTGCCGCGGCCTCGTTCAAGCACGTCAGCCCCGCCGGTGCGGCGGTGGCCGTGCCGCTTTCCCCCACCTTGCAGCAGATTTATTTCACCGAGGGCGCGGAGCTTTCCCCCATCGCCACGGCTTATGTGCGGGCGCGCGGGGCGGATAGAATGTCCTCCTACGGTGATTTTGCCGCCCTTTCCGACGAATGTGACGCGGCGACGGCGAACTTCCTGCTGCACGAGGTATCAGACGGCATTATCGCGCCCGGCTATACCCCCGAGGCGCTGGAAATTCTGCGGCAAAAGCGCAAGGGCACGTATCTGGTGCTGCAAATGGACGCGGCCTATCAGCCCGAACCGCTGGAGGTGAAGCAGGTTTTCGGCGTTTCCTTTGAGCAGCGCCGCAACGACGTGAAAATTGACGAAACGCTGCTGGCCGACCGCCCCACCAAAAATCAGCAAATCCCGGCGGAGGCGGCGCGCGACTTAATCATCGCTCTGATCACGCTGAAATACACGCAGTCCAACTCCGTCTGCTACGCCAAAGACGGCCAGGCCATCGGTATCGGCGCGGGGCAGCAGTCGCGAATACATTGCACGCGGCTGGCCGGCAACAAGGCCGACGTCTGGCACCTGCGCCAGCACCCGAAAGTTTTGGCTCTGCCGTTCCTGCCGGGTATCCGCCGGCCTGACCGCGACAACACCATCGACGTTTATATCTCGGACGAGCATGACGACGTTTTGCGTGACGGCGCCTGGCAGCAATATTTCACCGAACAGCCGGAGGTTTTGACCGAAGCGGAGAAAAAGGCCTGGCTGGCCGAAGTATCAGGTGTGAGCTTAGGCTCCGACGCGTTTTTCCCGTTCGGCGACAACATCGAGCGCGCGCATAAAAGCGGCGTTTCTTACATCGCCGAGACCGGCGGCTCCGTCCGCGACGACCATGTGATCGCAACCTGCGATAAATACAACATCGCGATGGCGTTCACCGGCGTGCGCCTGTTCCACCACTAAGCATTATATTGGGATATATTGGAGGTTTTTGCGTTGCAGAAAGTTTTTGTGCATAAGTGTATAATTGGGCTGATTTGTTTGATTTTGGCCTTTGCGGCCTCGCCCGCCGGGGCATGGGCAGACGCCACCCCCGTACCGGACGAGACGATCGCCGTCGTCACCCCGGACGAGCCGGTGGACGATGATAATGAAACGCCGAACGAGAAAACGCCTGACGAGGAGCAGCCGCCCGCCGAGGAGGATCCCTCTGCCGGCGATCTGCCGGTGTTGGAGCTGCCCCAGCTGGCGGACAAGCTGACCGTCTGGCTTTATGACCCGGCCTTGGGCACAAGCCGCAAAACGGAAGTGACGCCGGTGCATTTGGCGTTTGACGGCGCCTATCTTGAGAGCGACGTGCCGGGCATGGCCGTCTCCGGGCGGACGCTGGTGCCCGTGCGGCTGATCAGCGAGCAGCTGAAAGCCGAGGTCGTCTGGCAGAAAGAGAACAACACCGTAACCATCGCGCTTGGCGGCAAAACGATCATACTCACTATCGGCAGCAACACCGCGCTGATCGACGGCCAGGTGGTAGCCGTGCCGGATAACGTCAGCGTGTCGCTGGTAAATTTTGAGGGCGTGGCGCGGACGATGGTGCCCGTGCGCTTCGTATCGGAAAACTTAAACGCGCTGGTGGATTATGACCAGGCACAGCGTCTGGTCAGCATCACGCCGCAGGAAGTTGACCCGGACGATAACGAGCCGGTCTACGTGAAGCCCGTCGGCCAGGACGATTACGGCAATTTATACCGCCGCGTGGTTATCGACGCGGGGCACGGCGGCACTGACCCCGGCACCAACGGCGGCGGCCAGATCGAAAAGGATCTGACGCTGGCCGTCTCGCAGCAGGTGCGCGATCTGCTGGAGGACGCCGGCTATGAGGTCATCATGGCGCGCGACGACGATACTTACATCGGCCTGGTGGATAGGGCCGCGCTCACCACGCAGTATGACGCGCCGCTGTTTGTAAGTATCCACTGCAACGCGGCCGAAAACGCCCCCGCCGCCAGCGGTATTGAAACGTATGCCGCACCGGACGACGCGGGCGACCTGGAGCTGGCCGGTTATCTGCAAAAGCGGCTGATCGCCGCCACCGCCGCCAAGGATCGCGGCGTTAAAACCTCGCGGCTGGTGGTGCTGACGCACAATGTCGTCCCCGCCGCGCTGGTGGAGATCGGCTTCATGACCAACGCCGAAGAGTGCGCCAAGCTGGGCGACGCTTCCTATCAGCAGACGCTGGCCGCCGCCATCACCGCCGGGATTGAAGATTATTTTGCCGCCCATTAAAACAGAAACAGCATGGCCGCGCGCCGTGCTGTTTTTTTACAATTTCGCCAAATGGTATGAAAACGCGCCGCCCTGCCCCATAATATAAGTATCAGTTCACAAAGAATTAATTTTGGCGCGTTAAAATATTGGCAAAATTTACCGCAAACCAAGCCAAAGGAGGCTGAAAAAATGACGACCCAAACCAAAAAACCGCTCTCACCGGGGGAGCTGCACCTGCTGAACGCCTATTGGCGGGCGTGCAATTACCTCTCCGTCGGGCAGCTGTACCTGCGGGATAACCCGCTTTTGAAAGAGCCGCTGGAGCTTAAGCACATCAAACCGAACGTGGTGGGGCATTGGGGCACCGCGCCCGGCCAGAATTTCATCTACACCCACTTGAACCGCCTGATCAAACAGCATGACCTGAACATGATCTACATCAGCGGCCCCGGCCACGGCGGTCAGGCGATGGTAGCCAACTGCTGGCTGGAGGGCTCATACACCGAGGTCTATCCGGACATCACCCGCGACGAGGCGGGCATGAAGAAGATGTTCAAGCGCTTCAGCTTCCCCGGCGGCATTTCCAGCCACGTGGCGCCCGAAACCCCCGGCTCCATCAACGAGGGCGGCGAGCTGGGCTATTCGCTGGCGCACGCGTTCGGCGCGGTGCTGGATAACCCGACGCTGATCGCGGCCTGCGTGGTGGGCGACGGCGAGGCCGAAACCGGGGCTCTGGCCACCGCCTGGCAGGGCAACAAGCTATTAAACCCCGGCACCGACGGCGTGGTGCTGCCGATACTGCACTTAAACGGCTTCAAAATCGCCAACCCCACCATTTTCTCGCGCATTTCCAAGGAGGAGCTGACCTCGTTCTTCATGGGCTGCGGCTGGCTGCCGTATTTCGTCGAGGGCGCCGAGCCCGAGGATATGCACCAGCAGATGGCAGCCGCCCTGGACGCGGCCTACGACGATATCCGCCGTATCAAGCAGAACGCGGCGGGCGGCGATCACTCGCGCCCCGTGTGGCCAATGCTGGTGCTGCGCTCTCCCAAAGGGTGGACAGGGCCCAAAGAAGCCGACGGCAAGCAGATCGAGGGCAGCTTCCGCGCCCATCAGGTGCCCATCACCGTGAACGCCGAACACCCCGAAAACGTGGCGCTGCTGGAAAAATGGCTGAAAAGCTATCACCCGGAGGAGCTGTTCGATGAGCAGGGCCGCCCCGTGCCGGAGCTTTCGGCCTTGATACCCGAGGGCGCGCACCGCATGGGCGCCAACCCCGTGGCCAACGGCGGCCTGCTGCTGCATGACCTGCGGCTGCCTGATTTCCGCGATTACGCCGTGAAGTTCAACGTGCACGGCAGCGAGCTGGCGCAGGATATGCTGGTTTTGGGGCGCTTTGTACGGGATATTATCCGCGATAACGCCGAAGAGCGCAACTTCCGCATTTTCGGCCCCGACGAGACGATGAGCAACCGGCTTTCCGCCGTCTTCGAGACCACCAACCGCCAGTTTGAGGGCGATATCGACGAAAATGACGAATTTCTCGCCAACGACGGCCGCGTCATCGACAGCATGCTTTCCGAGCACATGTGCGAGGGTATGCTGGAGGGTTATCTTTTGACCGGCCGCCACGGCTTCTTCAACAGCTACGAGGCATTTATCCGCATCGTCGATTCGATGTTCAGCCAGCACGCCAAATGGCTGAAAGTGTGCCAGCACCTGCCCTGGCGGCAGAAGATCGCCTCGCTGAATTTCGTGCTGGCGTCGCACGTCTGGCAGCAGGATCACAACGGCTTCACGCACCAAGACCCCGGCTTCCTCGACCACGTGGCCAACAAAAAGGCCGACATCGTGCGCATTTACCTGCCGCCGGACGCCAACTGCCTGCTCTCCTGCTTCGATCACTGTATCCGCACGCGCGATTATGTGAACGTGCTGGTGGCCTCCAAGCACCCGCGCCCGCAGTGGCTGACGATGGACGAGGCCGTGAAGCACTGCACGCAGGGTATCGGCATTTGGCAATGGGCCAGCAACGACCAGGACGCCGAACCGGATATCGTGATGGCCTGCTGCGGCGACACGCCGACGCTGGAAACGCTGGCCGCCGTCTCCATTCTGCGCAACCACCTGCCGGAGCTGAAAATCCGCGTGGTCAATGTGGTAGACCTGTTCAAGCTCCAGCCGAATTATGAGCACCCGCACGGCCTCACCGACGCTGATTATGATATGCTGTTCACCGCCAACAAGCCGATTTTGTTCGCCTACCACGGCTATCCCAGCCTGATCCGCGAGCTCACCTATCGCCGCCACAACCGCAACCTGACGGTGCGCGGCTATGTGGAGGAGGGCACTATCACCACGCCGTTCGATATGCGCGTGCAGAACGCGCTGGATCGCTTCCACTTGGTGCAGGACGCCATCGGGCTGCTGCCGCAGCTGGGCAACCGCGGCGCTTATCTCGTCCAGAGCATGAAAGATAAGCTGGTGGAGCACAAGCAGTATATCAAGGAAAACGGCCAGGATCTGCCGGAAATTCTCGACTGGACTTGGGAAAAAAGCATGAAGCAGTTATAAGAAAAACCCCCTCGGCATTAGCCGGGGGGGGGTTCATTTTCTGTTGTCGCTTTAATTATTAATTAATTTGTCCTCGCCATTCCAGCTATACAGCTTGCGAATTTCCTCGCCGACGGCTTCGGACTGGTGCGCCGCCGCCTTTTTGCGCATGGCGTTGAAATGAACCTGGCCGCCCGCGTCCGACATATCCACCAGGAACTGGTTGGCGAAAGTGCCGTCCTGAATTTCGGCCAGAACTTTCTTCATCGCTTTCTTGGTGTCCTCGGTGATGATCTTGGGGCCGGTGACGTAATCGCCGAACTCCGCCGTGTTGGAAACGGAATAACGCATACCGGCAAAACCGCTCTGATAAATCAGGTCAACGATCAGCTTCATCTCGTGGATACATTCAAAGTAAGCGTTGACCGGATCATAACCCGCTTCCACCAGCGTATCAAAGCCGGCCTGCATCAGGGCGCAGACGCCGCCGCAAAGCACGGCCTGCTCGCCAAAGAGGTCAGTCTCGGTCTCGGTCTTGAAAGTGGTCTCCAAAACGCCGGCACGCGCGCCGCCGATACCCAGAGCATAAGCGAGAGCCAGCTCTTTCGCCTGGCCGGTGGCGTTCTGCTCCACCGCGATCAGGCAGGGCACGCCCTTGCCCGCCAGATACTCACTGCGCACGGTGTGGCCGGGGCCTTTCGGGGCGATCATCGTCACGTCGACGTCCGCCGGGGGTTTGATCAGGCCGAAGTTGATGTTGAAGCCGTGGGCAAACATCAGCATATCGCCCGCTTTCAGGTTGGGCGCAATGTTGTCCTTGTACATCTTGGCCTGCTTTTCATCGTTGATCAAGATCATAATAATATCCGCCTGCTTGGCCGCCTCCGCCGAGGTATAAACGGCAAAGCCCTCCGCCTCGGCTTTCGCCCAGGATTTGCTGCCCTCATACAAGCCGATGATCACGTCGCAGCCGGAATCCTTCAAATTCTTGGCGTGGGCATGACCCTGCGAGCCATAGCCGATAATCGCAATTTTCTTGCCTTTCAGCAGGGAAAGATCGCAATCTTCCTGATAATAAATTTTACCCATGATACTTTCCTCCTTAAGAATAAATCTGAAAATAAACCGCCCCGGCAAAGACCGCCGGAGCAAATCTATTCTTATATAATACAACTAACATCGCTAAAAAACAATAGCCCCCGCGGCCAAAATTGCCATTTTTACGGGAAAATACTGCATACAAGCCGCCCGCCCGCTCAAATCAGGCTGAAGATCCAGCCGATCAGCATGTTGCAGAGGGAAATGACGATACTGGCCAATATCGCTGCGCCGAAGCCGGAGACCGTGCAGCCCGGTATCAGCCACACCACCAGCCACAGCATAAAGCCGTTCAGCACCAGCGCAAACACGCCGAACGTCAGCACAGTCAGCGGCAGCGCCGCCAGCTGCAACACCGGCTTGATACTCATATTAAGCGCCGTGAACAGCGCCGCCGCCACCAGCACCGAAAGCAGGCTGGCAAAATGCAGGCCGCTCACCAGCCGCTCCGCCACCAGCATGGCCACGGCATTGGTCAGCGCGATCGTCAGCAGCTGCTCACGTGTTCTGCCGGGCTTAACGTAGTTGCCCCGGTTGTCGATATATCCACCGCTCATAAAAAACCCTCCCTCTCAGACGATATTATTAAAATGTAGATTGTTTTTTCCGGCCAAATTGGCTAAAATAAGTTTAGCATTATCCGACGGAAAAAGCAACAGCCGCCGCCGGGCAAATAATTTATTTATGGCGAAAGGAAACGAATATGCAAGACCCAAGGATTAAACAGCTGGCGCAGAATTTGGTGCGCTATTCCACCCATATCCGGCCGGGCGAAAAGGTGCTGCTGGAAATCAACGGCGAGGCGAAAGAGCTGACCCTGGCTCTGATCGACGAGGTTTACGCGGCAGGCGGCCTCCCGTTTGTCACCATCAAGCAGGAGGAAGTAAAGGCCGCGCTGCTGGCCGGGGCGACCAAAGAGCAGATGGAGCTTTGCGCCAAATATGAGGCCGAGCGTATGCGGGATATGGACGCCTACATCGGCGTGCGCGCCGGTGAGAACAGCTTTGCCATGTCCGATCTCGCGCAGGAAAAAGTCGATCTCTACAACAAATACTGGCAGCAGCCGGTGCATATGGATATCCGCGTCCCCCAGACGAAATGGGTGATACTGCGCTGGCCGAACCACAGCATGGCGCAGCTGGCCAAAATGCCCACCCGCCGTTTCGAGGATTATTATTTTGCCGTCTGCAACCTGGATTACGGCAAGATGAGCCGCGAGATGGACGCGCTGGTGCAGCTGATGAACGCGACCGACCGGGTGGAGATCAAAGCCCCCGGCACCGACCTTTCTTTCAGCATTAAGGATATCCCCGCCGTGAAATGCGCCGGCGAGTGCAATATCCCCGACGGCGAGGTATACACCGCCCCGGTGCGCAATTCCGTGAACGGCGAGCTGACCTATAACGCGCCCTCGCTGTATCAAGGGACGACGTTTGAAAATGTGCATTTGAAGTTTGAGAATGGCAAGATCGTGGCCGCCGACGCGGGGCAGAACACCGAAAAACTGAACAAAATCCTCGACGCGGACGAGGGCGCCCGCTATATCGGCGAGTTTGCGCTGGGGCTGAACCCCAACGTCACTACGCCGATCTGCGATATCCTGTTCGACGAGAAAATTCGCGGCAGCTTCCACTTCACCCCCGGCGACTGCTATGACGACGCGGATAACGGCAACAAAAGCAGTATCCATTGGGATATGGTGCAGATACAGACGCCGGAGGCGGGCGGCGGCGAGATCTATTTCGATGGCCGCCTGGTGCGCAAAGACGGCCTGTTCGTTTTAGACGAGCTCAAGGGGCTGAACCCGGAAAATCTGCTTTAGGCACATATAAGAGAGGAACGCACGATGAAGCAAGAAAATATCACCGCAAAAATTACCGAAAATATTACCGTAGATTGGACATGGAACGATGAACAGGGCAGCCTGGCCACCGCCCCCGGCCGGCGCTTAGGCGAGCTGACGCCGCCGCCGCGCGAAGACCGGCCGCCCATTGTGGCCGCTCTCGTGGGGCATATTCTGAAAGATTTGACGTATCCCGTCTTCTGCAATGCGGATATCACCTGGCTGGACGGCGCCTCGCCGCTGGGGAGCCGTATTCTGCAAAATTCGCTGGCGTTTCTGCTGGCGGTGGCGGCAGAGCAGGAATTCCCGGACTATAAGCTGCACATCTTCCATTCGCTGCGGAACGGCCGCTATTGCACGCTTTTCCCCAATAACGGCGCGCCCAAGCTCACCGCGGCGGCCATCGCGCGGCTGGAGGCGGCCATGCGTGAGCTGGCGCGGCAGGATCTCCCGATCATCAAAAACACCGTCACCAAGGCGGACGCGGTCAGCTTCTTCCGCCGCGCGGGCGACGAGCCGAAAGCCGAAACGCTGGAGCAGCTGCCGGATAAGCGGGTGACGCTTTACACGCTCTGCGGCGTCACCCGGCATATGTTCAGCAAACTTGTGCCCTCCACCGGAACGCTCGGCGATTTCTCGCTGCACCCGTTTGAGGACGGCTTTGTGCTGGCCGTCGACTCCCCCGGCGCGGACGGCAAGCCCGCCTGGCCGACTTTCGCCTATCCCAAAACGCTGAATGCCACGCTGGATAATTACGATAAATGGATCGACATGCAGGACGTCAATTTCTGCTGCGATCTGAACCGCTGCGTGCGCCAGAACGATTTCAACAGCCTGGTCATCATGGCCGAAGAGCGCCAGACCAGAAGCCTGCAGCAAATTGCCGACAACATTGCCGACGCTTTCCCGAAAGTGCGGCTGGTGCTGATCGCCGGCCCCTCCAGCAGCGGCAAAACGTCGTTCTGCAACCGCCTGGCGATCGAGCTCAGAAGCCTGGGGCTGAAGCCCATCACCCTTTCGATGGACAATTACTTCCGCAACAACCGCGATCTGCCCCCGGCGGAGGACGGCCAGCCCGATTTTGAAGCCGTAACGGCGGTGGATACCGAGCTTTTCAACCAGCAGCTTTTGCAGATGATCGCGGGCGAGGCGGTGGAAATGCCTGTGTTCGATTTTGTCAAAGGCGAGCGCAGCGACCGCACCATTCCGGTGCAGCTAGGCGCGGAGCATATCCTGCTTGTGGAGGGAATCCACGGCATTAATGAGGCGCTGACGCGCGACGTGCCCGCCGCCAACAAGCTGAAAATTTACATTTCGTGCATGACGGCGCTGAACATGGACAGCCTGACGCCGATCTCCACCAGCGATAACCGCGAGATCCGCCGCCTGGTGCGCGACGTCAAATTCCGCGGCATTTCCGCCGAAAAAACGCTGCTCACCTGGCAAAAGGTGCGCCGCGGCGAGGAGAAAAACATCTTCCCGTTCCAGGACTCCGCCGATTTTTACTTCAACACGTCGCTGATCTACGAATTTTCGCTGCTGGCGCCGCTGATCACGCCGTATTTGCAGCAGATAGACGAAAGCAGCCCGGCTTATCCGGAAGCGCGGCGGCTGCTGCGGCTGGTCAGCTGCTTTGTCGCGGCAGACCCGAAGCCCGTCCCCGCCTACTCGCTGTTACAGGAGTTTTTGGGCGGCAGCGTGTTCGAGGTGTAAAACTCTTTGCAGGGCTCCGATAAAACTTTCCCACTTCATGACCTCCGCTTCGCTTCGCTAAATTTCGCGGAAAGTATTATCAACACCCACTTATCAATATGTTTCTATTGCGTTTTCTCTTTTGTCAAAAAATACAGCTAATAGTTTCTTGTTCTCCGCCAATACTAAAGCCAGACCGACAAACGGCAGCAAAAATTTAGTTAAACGGAGGATAAAAAAATGAAGAAATTTATCAGCCTGATGGCAGCCTGCCTGTTGATACTGGGCTGCTTGGCCGGCTGCGGCAACGACAGCAACAGCGGCACTAAGGGTACCGGCACCAGCACCGGCATGGGCACGGACGGCATGAACGCCACCAACACCGGCGTGGATTATTACGGCGACAGCTATGACACCAACGACGGCTTCGGCGACAACACCGGTATGAGCGGCAACGGTATCACCACCGGCTTTGGCGGCAGCCAGATCGGCCACACCAACACCGGCCGGCTGACCAGTGAGCCCTCCCGCAACGACGGCATGGACGGCACCAACGGCGGCGACTACCAGAACAGCGGCGTTATCGGCGCCGGCAGCAGCAGCTCCCGCATTACGGCGGATATGTAACCGAATTTTGGGCGCAAAAAAAGACGGCGTGTTTAACAGCGCCGTCTTTTTTTATGTTCGCGCTACATTATCTGGTCGGTGAAGCTGACGGGCAGAATACTCAGCGAAATTTCGCCGGTGCGGATAATTTCGATTATGCCGTATTTTTTCATCAGCTCGCAGAAAGAGTCGATCTTCTTACTATCGTTAGTCACCTCGATGACCATCGCTTCGGCGTTGAAGTCAAGAATACGCCCCGTGAAAACGTCGACAATGCTCATAATTTCCTGCCGGTATTGATCGGAGGTCTTGATTTTGATCAGCGCCAGCTCACGGCTCATCGACGCGGCTTTCTGCAAATGCACCACGCGATACACCTGCACCAGCTTCTCGATCTGCGCCATGATCTGCTCCAGCTGCCAGTCCTCGTCGATCTGCACCACCAGCGATATGCGGGTGATACCCTCTTTTTCCGTTTTGGAGGCGGCAATGGATTCGATGTTATAGCCGCGGCGGGAGATGAGACCCGAAACGTGGGTCAATACGCCGGGGCTATCCTCTACCAATACGGCCAACTGCTTGCGTTTCATCAATAGTCGCCCCCTTCCAGCACCATTTCGGAAAGCGATTTGCCGGGCGCCACCATCGGCATCACGTCCTCCAGCTCGTCCACCATGACCTCGATCACGACCGGCCCCGGGATAGCCGCCGCTTTGGCCAGAGCGGGCGCCAGATCCTCCGGCTGCTCCACCGTGATACCCGCGCAGCCCATCGCCTCGCCCAGCTTGGCAAAGCTCATTTTAAACTCATGCTTGGAGGCCGACATGCGGTGGCCGAAGAACATACGCTGCCATTGCCGCACCATGCCCAAGCCCCGGTTGTTCAGCACCAGCGCTTTTACGGGCAGGTTTTCCTCGGCGAGGGTGGCCATCTCCTGGCAGTTCATCATAATGCTGCCGTCGCTGGAGACCAGCCAGACGGGCTTATCGTCCGCCGCCAGCGCCGCGCCCATCGCGGCGGGCAGGCCAAAGCCCATGGTGCCGAGGCCGCCGCTGGTCAGGAACGTGCGCGGCTCCTTAAACGTCATATACTGCGCCGTCCACATCTGGTGCTGGCCGACGTCGGTGGCAATGACCGCCTCGCCCTTGGTCAGCTCGTTCAGCGCCTCGATCACGGCTTCCGGTTTAATTACCTTATCGGATTTTGTGTAGCTCATCGGGTGCTCCGCTTTCCATTTGCGGCAGCTTTCGTGCCATTCGTCCAGGTTTCCGGTCTCGGCGCCCTGCAAAAGCGAGAGCGACCATTGCAGATCGCCGGCCAGGCGGTAATCCACCCGCACGTTTTTGTTGAATTCCGCCGGGTCAATATCCAAATGCACCACGCGCGCCCCGGCCGCAAACGTATTCAGCGTGCCGGTCACGCGGTCGTCAAAGCGCACGCCCAGGCCAAGCAAAAGGTCGGCGTGCTGCACCGCCATGTTGGCCGCATAGCTGCCGTGCATACCCAGCATGCCCAAATGCAGCGGGTCATCGGTGGGGAAAGCCGTCAGCCCCATCAGGCTGGCCACCACGGGTATCTGCGTGTGCTGCACAAACTGCCGCAGCAGCCCGGACGCACCGGAAAGCACCACGCCGCCGCCCACAAACAGCACCGGGCTGTGGCTGCGATTGATCACGTCAAGAATAGCCTGCAAATCGGCGGTGCTGCCCTCCCGCTTTGGCTTATAGCTCCAATTCAGGCTGTCCAGATCGGTGGAATAATCAAACTCCGCCTCCTCCAACAGAATATCTTTCGGGATATCCACCACCACCGGGCCGGGGCGGCCGGTGCGCGCGATGTAAAACGCCTTTTTCAGCGTCAGCGCCAGCTCACCCGTGTCCTGCACCAGAAAATTATGCTTGGTGATCGGCGTGGTCACGCCCATGATGTCCGCTTCCTGGAAGCTGTCTTTGCCGATGGAAGCGCGGGGCACCTGGCAGGTTATGCAGACCAGCGGAATGGAATCCATGTTGGCCGTGGCAATACCCGTCACCAAATTCGTCGCCCCGGGGCCGCTGGTGGAAATGCAGACGCCCACCTTGCCGCTGCGTCTGGCATAACCGTCCGCCGCGTGTACCGCGCCCTGCTCGTGGCGCGTCAAAACGTGGCGCAGCCCGCTGTCATAAATCGCATCATAAAGCGGCAGAGCCTGGCCGCCCGGATAACCGAAAATCGTCTCGATCCCCTCAGCCTTGATGGCCTCCACCACCATTTTTGCACCGCTTAATCGCATATCGCCGCCTCCTTTTGTTTAACCGCCAGCCAAATGGCACATTCCAGTCTCATTCGGCTGATTTGGCAGCCCATTTCATAGGGCTGCATGATATCGTGATGGAAAAGATCCGCGTTGGCATGGCAGCCGCCGCTGCAGAAGAACCGCGCCCAGCAGCCGCGGCAGCTCTCCTTATTATAAACGTGCGCGCTGCGGAACTTATCCACGATTGCCTTAGATTTCGGCCAAACGCCCTCGTCCACCGTGCCCAGCTTATATTCCTCCCGCCCGACGAACTGATGGCAGGGATAAAGATCGCCCTCCGGCGTCACCACCATATACTCATAGCCCGCGCCGCAGCCCGTCAGCCGCTTGGGCAGGCACGGCCCGTGCGTCAGATCCAGCTTGAAGTGGAAGAAGTCAAACGGCTCCCCCGCCTCGCGCCGCTGTTGGAAAAGTTTGGCCAGCTTCCAGTATTCCTCCTGCAAGCCCGGCAGGTCTTCCTCATGCAGCTTGCGGGGGCCGTCCAGCTCCACCGCCGGCTCCATGGAGAGCCGCGGGAAGCCCAGCTCCAGCCAGTGCTTGATATCCTCGCAGAAATCCTTGTTGTAGGCCGTGTAGGTGCCGCGCACGATGGCGTTGCCGCGCTTGTTATGCGCCAGGAAGTATTTGATGTTCTTCGTCACCACGTCATAGCTGCCCGCGCCGTTCGGGAACACGCGCTGGCGGTCATGCACCTCCGGGCGGCCGTCGTGGCTCAGCACCACGCTGATGTTGTTGTCCTCCGCCCAGGCGGATATCTCCGGCGTCAGCCCCACGCAGTTGGTGGTAAACGTAAAGCGGAACGTTTTGCCGTATTCCTTTTCGCGCTCGCGGCCATACTCCACCAGCTGCTTCACCACTTTGATGTTTAAGAGCGGTTCGCCGCCGAAGAAGTCAACCTCCAGAAATTTGCGGTTGCCGCTGTGTTCCAGCACATAATCCAGCGCTTTGGCGCCCACCTCAAAGCTCATCATGCTGCGTTTGCCGCCGAAGCTGCCGGTGGACGCAAAACAATAGCGGCAGCGCAGGTCGCAGTCATGGCAGATGTTCAAACACAGCGATTTCAGCACCGGGGCGGGCGGTATGTATTTGCCGAGGTAGGCGTCCTCGCTGAACAAAACGCCCTGCTCCTTTAATTCCAGCAGCTCCGCCGCAATTTCAGCTTCCGCGGGCGAAAGCTCCGCCCCCGCCGCGATCTTATCCAGACATTTGGCCGTGTCCGCGTCGATCCGCATAACGGAGCCGCTGTTCACGTCCAGCAGCAGCCAGCCGTCCGGAACATCGAACCAGTGCAGCTTCTGCGCCTCCGCCGGCGCAATATTGATCATTTTCATAACACTTTCCAAGAATATCCCTCAAATCCGCTTAAGAATAAACCAAACGGAGGCGCCGCCAAGCGCCCCCGCTGATTCTGCAAAACTTATTTTTCGCAGGCCTGATTGCCTACCGTGCAAGAGGTTTTGCAAGCAGACTGGCAGGAGCTTTGGCAGTTGCCGCAGCCGCCGGTTTTGGCGCTCTCCTGTAACTTACCCTTAAAGACGACCTGTACATGCTTAGTCATTAACTCTCCCCCTCTGCCGCGCACATTCGCGGCGAATTTTTTGCCAAAGCCGCCGCCTTTGGCGGTAGCTTCCTGAATAGAACAATTATAGCACATATTTAGTGCTGCGGCAAGAAATTTCTTTGTAAATTCGGCGTTTTAAGCAAACTTGGCCGCACCCGCCGCCCTGCCGCCGCATAACCTGTACTATAAACCAAAAACAAGGAGGGCTATCAAATGGCCTGTTGTAATAATTGCTCCAATAATACTTTCAATACCCGTAACAATTCCTGCGGCTGCGGCTGCAATCGCAATACCCGCTCCGGCAGCTGCAACAACAACAGCTGCGATTTTGGCGGCCTCGGCATTTTCGGGCGGCGCTTCCCGCTGGGCGGCGTAACGCGCTTTGGCTGCGGCTGTAACGGCGGCGTCGGTTTCCCCAGCTTCTTCAATAATGGCTTTGGCTTCGGCTTCCGCAATAACTGCGGCTGCGGCTGTAACAGAAGCTGCGGCTGCGGCTGCGACGACTGAATATTAAATGGCCGGGCGCCTAAATAAACTCAGGTGTCAAACACGGCGGGCGGGAAAAGCCCAGGTTTTTTGCACCACCCGCCGCTGTTTTTCATAAATATAAATATCAAAACTTAAAAGGAGGTCATCATCTATGCTTTCCAATTCTATCTTCGGCACCTGCGGCTGCAACAGCTGCAACAATGGCACCTGCGGCTGCAATAACGGCTGCGGCTGTGGCTGCGGCAACAACAATGGGGTTTTGGGCGCCAGCACCGGCAACAACCTCGGCAGCTCCGCTTTCTGCTTTGTCGGCGAGTGGGTAAACATCGTCGTTACCCTGACTGTGCTGCAAAGTATCCTCGGTTTGGTCTGCAACTGGAACTGCGGCTGCAACAACTAAACCGCCCTAAGCCAGACGTTTTAAAGCTCTTAAGCAAGCCACGCGGGGCGGCCGGTGCTTTCCGGCCGCCCTTTGGCTGTAAACTCCGTTTTTGCGCAAAAAAGGAGGTTTTTTAATGAATAAGCAAGATCTGATCGAGCGCCTGCTGGATTGCAGCCAAACGCTGCAAACCCTGGCCGAGCATTTGCAGGCCGCCGAGCCCGCCGCCCCGGCGGGTGACGCCGACGCTTCGGCTGATGACGCGGCCGTTGCCGCAGATGACGAGCCAACCCCGCCCGTTAATGCCGAAGTTTTGGCCGATGACGAGCCGGTTTCGGCAGAAACGGCAGAAGCCGCCGCGCCCGCCAAAGCCGAGCCGCCGAAAAACGTCAACCCGCTGGCAAAGCTGCTCTCCGGTTTCAATCCGCCCAATTTAAATCTGCCGGGCGGCGGCAATCCCATGCAGCTGCTGAATATGTTCGGCGGCGGGCTCCCCGGCATACCCGGCGGCAATCTTCCCGGCACTCTGGCCGAGCTGCACGATAACCCGCAGCTGATGAGTATGATCAATCAGGTGGCCGCCAACCCGCAGAGCCTTTCGATGATCGCGTCGCTGACCGGGCAGGATCCGCAGCACCTGCAAGCCATGCTGCAAAGTCTCGCCCCGGCTGCGGCTGCTCCGGTAGTGGAGACTGCCGCCCCGGCGGCGGAAGCTGCCCCGGTCATCGCTACTGCGCCGACGCCCATGCCTGTTCCTTCCGCCACCGCTCATTTGGACAGCTTACTGGCGGAATGGCATTGGCAGCCCTATGCCCGGGTATGGCAAAGCTAAAGACAAAAAATGGGCTGAACATCAGCCCATTTTTATTTTTGCAAACTTGCCTTGCCGCCCTGCACGCGGAACAGGTAATAATCCTCTGGGGGCAGGCCGCAAAGCTCCCCGCCCACCTCGGTGGCGGTAATGAATATCTGCGCCTTGTGCAGCATTAAGCGCAAAAGCGCCTGCCGGCGCCCCGCGTCCAGCTCGGAAAACACATCGTCCAGCAGCAGCAGCGGATAATAACCCGCCACCTGCCGCACCAGCTCCACCTCGGAAAGCTTCAGCGCCAGCGCCGCCGTGCGCTGTTGCCCTTGCGAGCCGAAATAACGCCCCTCGACGTCATTGATATAAATGCGGAAGTCGTCGCGGTGAGGGCCAAGCAGCGTCTGCCGCCGCCGAATATCCTCCTCACGCCCGGCAGCATAAAGTGAGCGCAGGCGTTCCGCCAGCTGCGCTTCGTCTGCCGCCGCGTCCTCGCTCAACTCACCCAGCGGCGAAAGATATACCAGACGCAGCGTTTCTGCCCCACCGGAAAGCTCGCCGTGGATATCGCGGCTGATCGCGTCCAGCCGTTTGATCAGCT
The DNA here is from genome assembly GCA_947625705.1 of uncultured Peptococcaceae bacterium. Classification (GTDB taxonomy): domain Bacteria; phylum Bacillota; class Dehalobacteriia; order UBA4068; family UBA4997; genus Avidehalobacter. The sequence goes on from CANQPG010000001.1 coordinate 175,789, forward strand.
GATAACGCATTTTAACGATCACCGCGCCGTTAACGGCCAGCTGCTCCTCCCAAACGGCCAGCTCATCGTCCGCCGGGGTATTAAAATCAAGCTGCTTTAAAAAATTGTTGCGCTGTAATAACGCCTTTTTGTAATTGTTCAGATACAAATGATAGCCGCGGTAAAGCTGGATCATCTCGCGGTCGAGAAAATGCCGCCGCACCTCCGGCCCTTTCTTCACCAGCTCCAGATCCTCCGGCTGAAAGACCACGGTATGCAGCAGCCCGGCAATTTCGCTGATCTTGCGGCAGGGCTGCTCGTCCTTTTTCCAGAAGCGCCGCCGCTGCTGATACCCGGCGGAAAGTGTATGCGCGCCGTCTTTGGCGCAAAGCTCCGCCTTAAGAAAGAAAAAATCCGCCTGCCAGCGCTTGATCTTATCCTCATTCTGCTCGCGGAAAGATGAACCGAGGCTTAAATAGGCCACGGCTTCCAGCAAATTGGTTTTGCCCTGCGCGTTATCGCCGCAGATGACGTTCAGCCGGGGGTGAAAATCCAGGCAGCACTCCCGGTAATTGCGCCAATTCCGCAGCAGCAGACTGTTCAGCCGCAGCATATTTCCCCGCCCCGCTTAGCCTACCAGACGCAGCGGCAGAATGATATAGGTGAAGCTCTCATTGTCCTCCTCCGTCATGGTGCCGGGGGTCAGATTACCGGAAAGCTTCATATATATATGCTCGCTGCCGCTCACTTTCAAAAAGTCCAGAATATATTTCAGGTTATAGCCCACCAGCAGCTCATCGCCCGCTACCTTGGCCGGGATAACCTCGCGGATATTGCCGATATCGCTGGTGTTGGCCGTCATCACAATGCCCTCCGGGGCAAATTCCAGCCGCACGGTGTTGTTGGCGTCCTTGCTCAAAAGACTGGCGCGCTTCAGCGAACCGTTAAAATCATTGCGGTTCACGTAAATTTGGTGAACCAGCTTGTCCTCCGCCGGAATGATCGGCCGGTAATCCGGAAACTGTCCGGAGATCAGCCGCGAAATGATCAAAGTGCTGCCGATCTTGAAGCAGATGTTGCTGCGGCTGAGCGTGATGGCAACTTCCTCCTCCACCGCCGCCAGATTGGCCACCTCCAGCATTGTCTTGGCGGGAACGATGGCCTGCTGCGCCGCGTCGTTATCCGTCTGCCAAATCGCCCTGGAAAGCGTCAGACGGTGAAAATCCGTCGCCACAAAGTTGATATTTTTGCCGTTGATATCCAGCATAATGCCGGTCAGTATCGGCTGAATATCATCGTTGGCCGCCGCAATGGAGGTCTGCCGCACGACGCGGGCAAACACATCGCCGCGCATTGTGCCCGTCATCTCACCCTTAAGGTCGGGCAGCTGCGGGAACTGGTCGCTCTCAAAGCCGCGCAGGTTAACGGAAGATACGCCGTAATTGATATTGACGTCAAAATCGTTGATCAGGCTGATGTTGATATTATTATCCGGCAGCTGGCGCACCAAGTCGATGAAACGCTTGCCGTCGGCGATCACCAACCGCCCCTCCTCCGCCACGTCGGCGGGCACGTCGCACTGCACGGCGATATCCAGGTCAGTCGCCCGCAGCGTCAGACGGTTCTGTTCGGCAATAATTAAAATGCCGGCCAGAATGGGCATGGTGTTTTTGGTAGAAATGGCTTTGCCGATGATCTGCACGCCGAATAATAAATCTTCTTTCTGACAATTAAAATTCATAATGCTCTCCCTGCTCTCATAGAATATAGTGCGCAATTATAATTATTATTATCTAAACGGTAGTAATAATGGTAAGCGATGTGAAAACGGGGGAAAACCCGTTAAAAGCCGCCAATATTGCCGCATGAAGCCGTGGTAAAAAAAGGTGGAATAAGGCGGCAAAAAAATGGCATAAATCAAACTTTTCCAACGTATACCGGTTATATTACCAAATTTTTAACCGCCGCGGGGAAAAACTTTTCCTAAAATGTGGTAAAATCGGTGGAAAATTATTTTAGGCGGTAAAATCAGTATATTTATCTTAGCATAAACAACACGTTTTTTCAACATGATTATGCCAATAAAAAAGCGTCCTCTTTTGAGGACGCTTGAATTTTAACCGGTGATCAGCTCGGTCAGTTCCTTGATGTTCTTTTGCAGGTTGATGTCGGTCTGTAAATCGAGCGTGATTTTTTTGGTGCCGTGCAGCACGGTGGTGTGGTCGCGCTTGCCGAAGTTCTCGCCGATCTCGTTCAGGCTCATATTGAGCAAGGTCTGGCAGAGATACATTGCAATGTGGCGTGGCTTGGTAATACTCTGGTCACGCCGGGGCGAAGCCAGATCGCTGCTTTGCAGGCCGAAATAGTTGGCCACGCAGTCCTTGATCAGCGCCGGGGACAACGCCTGCTTCTTCTTGTTGGGCAGGATATCCTCCATCACCGTCTCCGTCAGCCCCAGATTGATGACCGGCGAGTTGTTGACGATGGCGTAGTATTTAACGCGGTTCAGCGCGCCCTCCAGCTCGCGGATATTCGAGGGAATATTGGACGCGATATACGCGATGGAATCCTCGGTGATTTTCAGATTGTCAATGCCCGCCTTGTATTGCAGAATGGCAATGCGGGTCTCCAGATCCGGCGGCTGGATATCGGTGATCAGACCACCTTCAAAACGGGAGCGCAGCCGCTCCTCCAGCGTCGCAATATCCTTGGGGTGCCGATCGGAGCTGATGACGATCTGTTTGCCCTGCTCGTAAAGCGCGTTGAAGGTGTGGAAAAATTCCTCCTGCGTGCCTTCTTTGCCGGTCAAAAACTGAATATCATCAACCAGGAAGATATCGGCCGTGCGGTAACGCGATTTGAATTTGTGCGCCGAGCCCTGGCGGACGGACGTAATGAATTCATTGGTGAACGTCTCGGTCGATATATATAATATGTTGGTGTTGGGGCGCAGGTGCAGAACACGGTGGCCGATGGCGTGCATCAGATGCGTTTTGCCGAGGCCGCTGCCGCCGTAGATGAACAGCGGGTTATAATTTTTGGCGGGGCGGTCGGCCACCGCCAGCGCCGCCGCGTGGGCAAAGCGGTTGCTGCTGCCCACCACGAAGCTTTCAAACGTATAGCGCGGGTTAAAACGGTTCGGGTTGGGGTTCGGCTGGGGATTTTTCACATAGGGCGCCTGACGGCCGGCAAGCACGGCGCTTTCCGCCGGGGCGGCGCTTGTCCCCTGCTCGTCCGCTATGTAGATAATATCGAGGTTTTCGTCAGCCACCTTGTTGGCGCTTTCCTGCAATATCTGGGAATAATGCGTCTCCATCCAGGCCGCCTGCTCCTCCGAATAAACGCGCAGATACAGCGTGGACTGCTTCTTTTCCACTTCCAGCACGTTTTTGAACCAGCGCTCAATAGTCTCCTCACTTAAATGGTTGGCCAGTTCCTGCAAAACCTCCGGCCAAAGCTCATACTTCATAAAATATCACCTGAAAATATCAACAAAAATTGGGGATAGAACGGCAAGGTTTGCGTCGAAACCTCACGAAAATTCCAGCCTTGTTTTATAATAACAAAAATTATCCACTTTTACAAGCGGTTTTGGTGGAAAAGTTAGGACATTTCCGGACATCTTTTTTTACCGCATATCTTGACAAACCTTTAATTTTTTATTATGATATAATTTACCTGTTATATGACCAGTTTTATCGGAAACAGGCAGGGGCGAAAGTGCGTTCGCCCGATATTTGATCATCAAAAAAGAGCGATATTTCAGAATGGAGGTATGATGATGAAGAGAACTTATCAGCCGAAGCGCCGCGTTCATAAGAGAGTACACGGCTTTCTGGCCCGCATGAGCAGCAAGGACGGCCGCAAGGTGCTGGCTCGCCGCCGCGCCAAGGGGCGCAAGGTTCTTTCCGCCTAGTTTTAATATAGAAGCAATTTTATGTTAAAGCAGGCGAACCGTTTAAGAAGAAGGCAGGATTTTCGCCGCGTATATCAACGGGGCAAGGCGCTGAAGTGCCGCGCTTTTGTGCTGTGTTTTCGCCCGGCGGCCAGGGGGGCCGTCCGCGTGGGCTTTTCCGTCTCCAAAAAACTGGGCAAGGCGGTGGAGCGCAACCGGGTGCGGCGGAAGCTGCGCGAAGCGGTGCGGCTGGAGCTGGCTGCTTTTGCTTCGGGCTATGATTATGTGCTGATCGCCCGGCTGGGTGCGAAGGAGGAAACTGTGGAGAGCCTTCGCCGCCAGATAAAGAAGCTGCTGAAAACGTCCGGCATCAGCCCCAGGACACGCGCGTAAATTTTGGGGAGGGCGGCTATGCGTAAGCTGTTTATATTGTTGATACGTTTTTATCAGCTGGCGATCTCGCCGTATTTTGGCCCTTGCTGCCGCTATACCCCGACGTGTTCGGCCTATGCCATCGAAGCCATCAGCAAATACGGTGTGCTGAAAGGCGGCTGGCTGGCCGTGAAGCGAATTTCCCGCTGCCACCCCTGGCATGAGGGGGGCTATGACCCGGTAAAGTGAACATAACCGTCTCACGGTTAAGAAAGAGGAAACATATTTAATGTTAACAGATTTTGTCGCCGGCTGCCTGGAGGGTATCTTCCAAGTCAGCCAGAGCTTGGGGTTTCCCAGCTACGCGCTGGCCATCGTGGTTATCGCCGTGGTTATCCGCGTGCTGCTGATGCCGCTGAATATGAAACAGCTGCGTTCCACCATTGCCATGCAGCAAATTCAGCCGGAGCTTCAGGAAATTCAAACTAAATATGCCAGCAACCCGGAAGTCATGAACCAAAAGACGATGGAGCTTTACAAGGATTATGACATCAATCCGCTGGCCGGGTGTCTGCCCATGCTGATCCAGTTCCCGATCATGGTCGGTCTGTATCAGGGCTTGCGCGCGTTTGTGCCGCAGCACCCGGAATTTTACAATTTCTTTTGGATCTCTGACTTAAATGATGTTGACACCACCTATATCATGGTGGTGCTGGTGGGCGTCAGCACGTTTTTGCAAAGCTATATCATCACGGGCAAGCCGACGCAGCCCATGCAGAAATATATGCTGTTCGCCATGCCGCTGATGATGGCTTGGATGGCCGCGAAATTCCCGGCGTTCCTGTGCATTTACTGGCTGGCTATCACGGTGGTGGGCATTTTGCAGCAGCTGCTGGTCACCAAACCGGTGAAAGCCAAGATGGAGCAGCGTCAGGCGGAGCTGGTGGAGGAAAAACGCCAAAAGCTGGCCGAGCGCAAAAACGCCAAAGGCAAACAGAACGCCCGCAAGGCAGAGCGTGCGGCCAAACCTAAGGCAGAAAATGCGGCCGGGGAAACGGTTGCCGAGGGCGAGGAGGCGCCGAAGAAACGCCGCCGCCGCAGAAGATAGAGCAAGGTTGTAGGAGGAAGACAACAATGGTAGTAATAGAAAAATCGGCGAAAACTGTGGAACAGGCCGTTGAGCTGGCCTTGCAGGAGCTGGGCGCTGCGCGCGACGCGGTGGAGGTCGAGGTCATCGATCCCGGCGCGAAAGGCGTTTTGGGTCTCTTCGGCGGCAAGGACGCCCAGGTTCGCGTAACTTATAATGACAACGATCCCAGCCGGGACGCCATCAAATTTTTGCAGCCCATTTTTGCCAGCCTGCGCGTATCGCCCACCCACACGGTGGAGGAGCGCGAGGGTATCGTCTGGATCACGTTTCAGGGCAAGGGGCTGGGCGCGATCATCGGCCGCCGCGGCGAAACGCTGGACGCGCTGCAATATCTGACCAATCTGGCCGTAAACCGCCAGTTTGAGGAGAAGACCCGTATCGTGCTGGACGTGGAGGGTTACCGAGCTGAGCGCGAAAAAACGCTGGCCAACCTGGCGCGCAAAATGGCCGACAAAGCCCGCCGTTCCGACCGCGACGTTATTCTGGAGCCGATGAGCCCGCATGAGAGGCGCATTATTCACATCGCGCTGCAAGACGCGGAGGGCGTCAAAACCGTCAGCGTAGGCGAGGAGCCGTACCGCAAGGTCATCATCAAGCGGGTGCATGACAAAGCGCCCTATGACGACGCTGAATAGTAAAACGAACCGCCCGCTTGCGGGCGGTTTTTTCATATGAGAAGCTTTTGAGGAGTTTTGCTTATGTTAGGACAAACCATCGCAGCCATCGCCACACCCCCGGGCGTGGGCGGCATCGGCATTATCCGGATCAGCGGCGGCGAGGCGCTGGCGGTGCTGCAAAAGGTGTTCCGCCCTGCTTCAGCTTGTGACGAGCCGGGCTTGGCGCCGCGACGCCTGTATCTGGGGCGGGTGCTGAGCGCGGCGGGCGAGGCGCTGGATCAGGTGCTGGCCGTTTATATGCCCGCACCCCATTCCTATACCGGCGAGGACGTGGCGGAAATCCAATGCCATGGCGGTTATGTCGTCTGCCGGGAGATTTTGGCGGCGGTTTTCGCGGCGGGCGCGGCGCCGGCGGAACCGGGCGAGTTCACTGCGCGGGCGTTCATCAACGGCAAAATGTCGCTCTCGCAGGCGGAGGCCGTCATCGACCTGATCGAAGCCAAAAGCGCCGAAGCACTGAAGATCTCCGAACGGCAGCTGGACGGCAGCTTACAGCGGGAGATCGCCGCGCTGGCCGATAAGCTGCTGAATATTCTGGCGGAGCTGGAGCTTTTGATCGATTACCCGGACGAAGCGGCGGAGCCCCCGGCCGAACGCCTGGCGGCGGAGCTGGACGCGGCGCGGGCGGGCGTGCGGCAGCTGCTGGCGCAGGCGCGGGAGGGCAGGCTTTACCGCGAGGGGGCGCTGACGGCCATCGTCGGGCCGGCTAACGCGGGCAAATCCACCCTGCTGAACGCCCTTTTGGAGGAGGAACGCTCCATTGTCACGCCAATTCCCGGCACGACGCGCGACACGGTGGAGGAATATTATGTGCTTGCCGGGCTGCCGCTGCGTCTGGTGGATACGGCGGGTATCCGCGAGACGGACGACCCGGTGGAGCAGGCGGGCATTGCGCGCAGTCGGCGGGCGCTTAGTCAAGCCGATCTGATCCTGCTGGTGCTGGACGCGGCGACGCCGTTAGATGCCTTTTGGCGCGGGCTGATCGCCGAAAACGCGGCGCGGCCGCTGCTTATCCTGCTGAACAAATGTGACGCGGCCGACCCGGAAGCGCTTGCGGCGGCGCTGGCGGAAACTGCCCCGGGGGCGCCGGTGCTGGCCATTTCCGCCAAATTGTGCAAGGGTTTGGACGCCGTGAAGCAGGCGGCGCGGGAAATGCTGCTCTCTTCCGGCGGCGGTGAGCAGCTTTGCGGCCTTATCAACGAGCGGCAGCGGGCAGCGCTGGCGCGGGCGGAGGAAGCGCTTTCGCAGGCGGCGGCAGGTTTAGAGCTTGGCTTTGACGCCGAGCTTTTAAGCGTTGATTTGCAGACGGCATGGCAGGCGCTGGCCGAGATCAGCGGGAAGTTTGCGGCAGACGATATCATTGAGCGTGTCTTCTCCCGCTTTTGCCTGGGAAAATAGGCCAAATTCCGCTAAATATTGCCAAATTCGGCGAAAATCAAGCAAAACGCGGGCGTTTTTCACCCCGCGTTTTTTTGTGTCAAGTTTGCGGCGGCGCTTGACTGTGCCCCGCGTATCATATATAATAGATAAATCAAGCGTAGGTGTTTCACAGATTGTTTCACGTGAAACATCGCGGAAAGGAGGGGCGGCCATGCCCGGTTTAACCGAGAAAAACGACGCGGATATCTTCCTGGCGGGGGAGTATGACGTGGTGGTGGTGGGCGCGGGGCACGCGGGCTGCGAGGCGGCGCTGGCGGCGGCGCGGCTGGGCGTCTCCACGCTGTTGGTGACGCTTTCGATGGACAGCGTGGCGATGGCTCCCTGCAACCCCTCCATCGGCGGCCCAGCCAAGGGCGTTATCGTGCGCGAGGTGGACGCGATGGGCGGCGCGATGGCCAAAATCACCGACCAAACGCAAATACAAATTCGCCTGCTGAACACCAGCAAGGGTGCGGCGGTGCAGGCTTTGCGCGCACAAATTGACAAAAAGGCCTATCAGCGCGCCATGCTGGCCTATCTGCAAGCCCAGCCGGGGCTGGACATCAAGCAGGGCGAAGTGACGGATATTATCACGCGGGACGGCGCGGTAGCAGCGGTGCACCTTAGGACGGGCGCGGTCTATAACTGCCGGCGGCTGGTGCTGACCAGCGGCACTTACCTCAAAGGCAGCGTCATCATGGGGAGCTGCGCCTATCCCTCGGGCCCGGCGGGCTATCCCCCGGCCTCGTATCTTTCGGCGAGCCTGACGGCGCTGGGTTTACGGCTTGGGCGTTTCAAAACCGGCACCCCGGCGCGGGTCGACCGCGATACGCTGGATTTCAGCCGGATGAGCGAGCAAAAGGGCGACGGCGGCGGGCTGCATTTCTCGTTTACGCCGCCCAACGTCAAGCGCCCCAACGTCAGCTGCTGGCTCACCTACACCAACGCGGCCACGCACAAGGCGATTTTGGACAATATGCACCGCTGCCCGCTCTATTCCGGACTGATCAAGGGCGTGGGGCCGCGTTATTGCCCTTCGATCGAGGACAAGCTGCGGCGCTTCCCCAACAACCCGCACCATCAGCTGTTTTTGGAACCGGAGGGGTTAGACACCAACGAATATTACGTGCAGGGTATGTCCACCAGCCTCCCGGAAGACGTGCAGTATGCGTTCATGCGCACCATACCGGGGCTCGCGAATGTCAAAATTATTCGCCCGGCCTACGCGATCGAGTATGATTTCATTTATCCCACCCAGCTAAAGCGCACGCTGGAGGTGAAAACCGTCCCCGGGCTGTACACGGCAGGGCAGATCAACGGCACCTCCGGTTATGAGGAGGCGGCGGGGCAGGGGCTTTATGCCGGGGCAAACGCGGCGTTATCACTTTTGGGGCGGCCGCCGCTCCTGCTCTCGCGGGACGAGGCGTATCTGGGCGTGCTGATCGACGATCTGGTGACCAAGGGCGTCACCGAGCCGTACCGCATGTTCACCTCGCTGGCCGAATACCGCCTGCTGCTGCGCAACGACAACGCCGACCAGCGCTTGCTGGAGAAAGCATACCGCCTGGGGCTGACGGATAGCGCGGCGCAGGAACGGCTGCAAACGAAAATGGCGCAGGTGGCGCAGGAAAAGGCGTTTTTGCAGGCGGAAACGCTGCACGGCGACGATATCAGGCTGCATGAACTGCTGGTATCGCGGCAAATGCCGGAATTAGCCGGGGGCATACGTGCCTGGGAGCTGCTGCGCCGCCCCGGCATCACGTATTTGGACGTGTGCGGTTTACTAAATCGCCCCCCCGCGCCGCCTGAGGTGGCCGAACAGCTGGATATTGAGGCGAAATATGCCGGTTATATTGCCAAACAGCAGGCGCAGGTGGAGCGTTTTAAGCAGCTGGAGGAAAAACCTTTGCCCGAGGACGCCGATTATCTGCATATCGAGGGCTTAAGTTTGGAATCCCGCCAAAAGCTGGACGCCGTGCGCCCCGATAATCTGGGGCAGGCGGGGCGGATCACCGGCGTTTCCCCGGCGGATATCGCGGTTTTGCTGATTTGGCTGCGCCAAAAGCAGGAAGTTGGCGCGCCGAGGGAGAATACTAAGGAAAAATAATGTGTTTCACGTGAAACATCGCGCGGAACACCGCAGACGGAGAAGAAAATGTTTGATTTTTTGAAGAAGAAGCGGGAGGAAGATAACACCCCGCAGAAGCTGACCTACGGCGAGTATCGCGGCGTCGACCAGGAGGAGGAGATCTCGCTGGACGGCGTGCCGCTGGATCGGGAGCTTTTTGCCCAAACGGTGCAGAAGCATGCCCCGATGACCGGCGTGGAGCTGGACGAGGAAATGCTGGAGCTTTTGACCGACTATTACGAGATGGTGGTGCGCAGCAACGCCAACGTGAACCTGACGGCCATCACCGAGGCCAGCGAGTTTGCGATAAAACACGTGATTGACAGCCTGATGCTGGCGCAGTTTATCGCGCCCAGCCGCAAAAAGCAGCTGCTGGACGTGGGCACGGGCGCGGGTTTGCCCACCATTCCGCTGGCGATAACCCACCCGTATAACCTTTTTGCCGTGATAGAGGCGCAGAACAAGCGCTATGAATTTGTAAAATTCGCCTGCAAGGGCTTAAATATCAGCAATGTCGCGATCAGCCGCTATCGGGCGGAGGAGGCGGCGCACCGGGCGCTGTATCGCGAGCAGTTTGATTACACGACGGCGCGGGCAGTGGCGCCCCTGAACGTGCTGACGGAATACTGCCTGGGCATGGTGAAGATGGGCGGCCTGTTTTTGGCGATGAAAGGCGCCAACTATCAGGAGGAGCTGGACGGCGCGGAGAACGCCATCTTCCAGATGGGAGGCCGCTTTGAGGAGGTGCGCACCTATACTCTCCCCAGCGGCGAGGAGCGCGCGATCATCGTGATCAAAAAGGTGGTGCCCTGCCGCCGGGACGTGCCCCGGCGCACCGCCGCCATTAAGAAAAATCCGTTTTAACGCGCTTTTCGACGATTTTCGACGAAAACGCGAGACTTTGGGACGTTTATTGAGGGGATCATTATGGGACAGATCATTGCCGTGACCAATCAAAAGGGCGGCGTGGCGAAAACGACGACGGTCATCAATCTGGCGGACGCGCTGGTGCGGGCGGGGAAGAAAGTGCTGGTGGTCGATCTTGACCCGCAGGGCAACGCCACCAGCGGCCTGGGCATTAACCGGCGGGAGCTTACCAGCAGCATTTACCAGCTGCTGATCGACGGCGACAAGGCCGAGGATATCATTCTGCCGACCAATTTCGGCGAGCTTTACGTGCTGCCCGCGGATATCGATCTGGCGGGCGCGGAGCTGGAGCTGGCGCCGCTGGAAGCGCGGGAGCGCCGGCTGCTGCTGGGGCTGCAATATGTGGCGCCGGTGTTCGATTATCTGCTGATCGACTGCCCGCCCTCGCTGGGGCTTTTGACGCTGAACGCGCTGACCGCCGCCGAAAGTATAATTATACCGGTGCAGGCGGAGTATTACGCGCTGGAGGGTTTGCAGCAGCTTTTTGCCACGTTTATGAAAGTGCGCCAGAGCATGAACCCCAGGCTTAATATTCTGGGCGTGCTGCTGACGATGTATGACGCGCGGGTAAACCTGGCGGCGCAGGTGGTAGACCAGGTAAAACAGCACTTCGGCGACCTGGTGTTCAGCGTGGTGATACCGCGCAACGTGCGCCTTTCCGAAGCGCCCAGCCACGGTATGCCCATCAGCTATTACGACCCGAAAAGCAAGGGCGCGGCCACTTACCGCCTGTTGGCGGAGCAGGTGATCGAGCGCACAAAACAATAATTTATACTAAAAGTTAGCATATATATGCAAAGGAAGTGGGGCAAATGGTTAAAAAAGGTCTGGGCAGCGGCGTGGACGCGCTGTTCGGCAATATCGCAGCGCCGCTCTCACAGGTGCAGGAGCAGTCAGGCGACCGGGTGCTGGAAATCAAGCTGACGGATATTGCTGCTAACCCCGGCCAGCCGCGCCGCAGCTTTGAGCAGGGCAAGCTCAACGAACTGGCGGCCAGTATCCGCGAACAGGGCGTTTTGCAGCCGATCCTGGTGCGTCCGGCGGGGCAGCCCGGCAAATATGAGATCGTGGCGGGCGAGCGGCGTTTCCGCGCCGCCAAGTTGGCCGGGCTTACTGCCATTCCGGCCATCGTGAAAGAGCTGGAGGATAAAACGACGCTGGAAATTGCCCTGATCGAGAACATTCAGCGGCAGGAATTAAACCCGCTGGAGGAGGCCGCCTCATACCGCGATCTGCTGGATAATTACGGCTACACGCAGGCGGCGCTGGCCACGCGGCTGGGCAAATCACGCGTTTATGTGGCAAACACGCTGCGCCTTTTGGGGCTTCCCGCCGAAATCCAGGCGCTGATCGCCAAGGGGGGCTTATCCGCCGGGCATGGCCGGGCGATTTTGATGGCGGAGGATAAGGCCGACCAGCTGCTGCTGGCCGAATACGCCAAGGAGCAGGGGCTTTCCGTCCGCCAGACGGAGGAGCTGGCCAAGAACCCCGCCGCCCTGCACCGCGCCACCGCCGGGCGCACCGTGAAGCTGACGCCGCCGAAGCCCGCCGATAAGCCGCAGGATTTGCTGCTGGCCGCCGTGGGCGAGAAGCTGCGCGAGCGTTTGCAGACCAAGGTGAGCGTGAAGCAGCTTGGCAAGCGCCACGGCCGCATTACGCTGGAATATTACAGCGACGAGGAGCTGGAACGCCTGTTGGATCTGCTGCTGCCGGGCGTGACGTTTTGAGGGCAAATTTTAATGATAGGAGAAAAATTATGCCGAAATTCAGCGGTTTGATTTTTGATTTGGACGGGACGCTTTCCGACAGCGTGCCGATGATATTGAAAAGCTCGGAGTCTACCCACGCCAAGATGGGGATTCCGTGGGACGAAGCGGCGGTCACGCGCTTTATCGGCCGCCCGCTGTATGAAACCGGGGCGTATTTTGCGCCCGGCCGCGTGGACGAGTATATCGAAACGTTCCGCGAGTATAACATGGTCTATCTGCCCAAGATGATCAAGCCGTTCCCCGGCGTGGTCAGTCTTTTGGCCAAATTGCAGGAAAGCGGCGTGGCGCTGGCCATCGTCACCTCACGTTTGCAATGGGGCGCGGACTGGTCAGCCGAGATTTTGGGGATCGGGAGCTATTTCACCGCCATTATGGGCGTGGAGGCCAGCGAAAGGCACAAGCCTGACGCCGAGCCGGCGCTGCTGGCGCTCGAGAAGCTGGGGGTCAAGCCGGCGGACGCGGCCTTTATCGGCGACGCGGCGGTGGACATCGCCTGCGGCAAGGCGGCGGGCATGAAAACGATCGGCGTCAGCTGGGGCGTTGGCGGCGAGGGGCTTAAAGACGAGGCTAACCCGGATTATTTCGTCAACTCAGTGAATGAATTAGGCCGGTTACTATTGCTATGACAAGAGGGTATTGATAATACTTTCCGCGAAATTTAGTGCAGCGAAGCGGAACTCATGTAGCGGAAAGTTTTATCAATGCCTGTTGATTATGGCGGGGCGCCGATAAAACTTTTCCACTTCATGACCTGCGCAAATTACGTGGCAAAGTATTATCCGCGCCCACCGATAATTTTAATATATGCACATAATAATGGAAGACAAAAGAGGAGGAAAAAATCATGTTAGACGCTAAATTTGTGGCCGCCAACCCGGAGCTGGTGGTGGAGAAGCTGAAGAAACGCAACATCGACGTAGATCTGACCCGTTTTTTGCAGGCGGAAGCGACGCGCAAGGAGTCGCTGGCCGAGGTTGAGGTGATGAAAGCCGAGAAGAACGCCGTTTCCAAGGAGATCGGCGCGCTGAAGAAGAAGGGCGAGGACGCGTCCGAAATTATGGAAAAAATGCGCGAGCTGGGCGATAAGATCACCGCGCTGGACGCGAAAGTGAAAGAGGCGGAGGAGACGATCCGCGCCGAGCTGCTGTCGATCCCGAACATTCCGCATGAATCGGTGCCGTTTGGCAATTCCGACGCGGATAACCCGGTGCAGCGCCGCTGGGGCGAGCTGCCCAAAATTGAAAACCCCAAGCCGCATTGGGAGGTTGCCACTGACCTGGGTATCCTCGATTTTGAGCGTGCGGCCAAAATCTCCGGCGCCCGCTTCACGGTGTATCGCGGCCTGGGCGCGCGGCTGGAACGCGCCGTCTACAATTTCTTCCTGAACACTCACACGTCCAAGACGTATGTGGAGATTTTCCCGCCCTACATGGTGAACAGCAAGGCGATGACCGGCACGGGGCAGCTGCCCAAGTTTGCCGAGGATATGTTCCACATCGAGGGGACGGATTATTACCTGATCCCCACGGCGGAGGTGCCGGTGACTAACCTTTACGACGACGAGATTTTGGAGGGCGATCAGCTCCCCATTCATCACTGCGCTTATTCCGCCTGCTTCCGCGCCGAGGCCGGGGCGGCGGGGCGCGATACCCGCGGCATTATCCGCCAGCACCAGTTCAACAAGGTGGAGCTGGTGAAGTTCGTGAAGCCCGAGACCAGCTATGACGAGCTGGAGGGGCTGACGCATGACGCCGAGGTGCTGCTGCAAATGCTGGGCATGCCGTATCAGGTGGTGACGCTGTGCGGCGGCGATCTGGGCTTCAGCTCCGCCAAGACGTATGACATCGAGGTTTATATGGCGGGCGCGGGCGTTTACCGTGAGATCTCGTCCTGCTCCAACTTTGAGGATTACCAGGCGCGCCGTGCCAATATCCGCTTCCGCCGCGACGCCAAGAGCCGCCCGGAATATGTGCACACGCTGAACGGCTCGGGCCTGGCCGTGGGGCGCACGGTGGCCGCGATTTTGGAGAATTACCAGCAGCCCGATGGCAGCGTCAAAATCCCCGACGTGCTGGTGCATTATATGGGCGGTATCGAATATATTACCAAGGAGAACGCGTCCGGGCGCAAATAAGGAGGAACAATGAGTATCAATAGTGTTTTGTGCCGCGATCTGGGGCTGAAATATCCGATTTTTCAGGGCGGCATGGCCTATATTACCACCGGGGCGATGGCCGCGGCCAGCAGCAACGCGGGCGGCCTGGGTCTGATTTGCAGCAGCGGCTTGACCGCAGCGCAGGTGGCGGATGAGATCGCGGCGGCCAAAGGCCTGACCGATAAGCCGTTCGGCGTTAACCTTATGCTGCAAAGCCCGGAGATCGAGCAGATTTTGCAAATTGTTATTGAGAACAAAATTCCGGTGGTGACGACGGGGGCGGGCGACCCGACGCCGTTCATGCCCGCGCTGCATGAAGCCGGGGTCAAGGTGATACCCGTTATTCCGCACGTCAAAGCGGCGGTGAAAGCAGCCAAGGCGGGCGCGTATGCCGTGGTGGCCGAGGGTACGGAGTCCGGCGGCCATGTCGGCGAGATGACGACGCTGGCACTGGTGCCGCAGGTTTTGGCGGCGGTGGATATTCCGGTGCTGGCGGCGGGCGGTATCGCCGACGGCAAATCGATGGCGGCCATGCTGCTGCTGGGCGCGGTGGGCGTGCAGATCGGCACGTTGTTCATGGTGGCCGACGAGTGCCCCATTGACCCCGCCTTTAAGCAGCAGATCTTGCAGGCGGCGGATACCGATACCATCGTGACCGGGCGCGGCACGCCGCATGTGGTGCGCTCGCTGAAAAACCCGATGTCGCTGAAATACGCCGAGCTGGAAAAGCAGCCGGGGACGCAGGCAGAGCGCGATAAACTGGCCGATAAGGCGCTGCTGAAAGCCGTGCGCGGCGATATGGCGGGCGGCTGCCTGATGGCCGGGCAAATTTCCGGCCTGATCAGAGAGGGCGGCAGCATTGCCTCGATGATGGAGCGGCTGACGCAGGAGGCCGAAGCGACGCTGGCCGGGGCGGATAAGCTGCTCGGGTAAAAATTGACGAAAAGAAAAGCCCCCTCGTTTAGCCCGCACCCCGTAAAACAGTAATCAAGAAATGAACGGCAATCGTCGTACAGGATTGGTTAAAAATCGAATTGTTTTACGGAGGAACCCCCATGAACAAGTTAATTTCC
>CANQPG010000002.1 GCA_947625705.1 uncultured Peptococcaceae bacterium
GCTGCACCGGAACAGCCGCAGCCGTTGATCGCCGGGCGCTTTGCCGAGCCGCCGGTGGTGGTGGGCGCGGGGCCGGCGGGGCTTTTTGCCGCACTGATTTTGGCCGAAGCCGGCGCCTCTCCCATACTGCTGGAACGCGGCGCCGACGTTGACCGCCGAACAGAGCTGGTGCAAGCGTTCTGGCAGCGGGGCGAGCTGAACCCCCAAAGCAACGTGCAGTTCGGCGAGGGCGGCGCGGGCGCGTTCTCCGACGGCAAGCTCAACACCGGCACGCATGACCCACATAACCGCCGCGTTTTGCAGGAGCTGGCCGACGCCGGGGCGCCGACGGAAATTCTGTATCTGGCCAAGCCGCATGTCGGCACGGATAAGCTGCGGCTGGCAGTGAAAAACCTGCGGCGGAAGATCATCGCGCTGGGCGGCACGGTGCTGTTTGAACATCAGCTGACCGATATCAGCGTCAAAGACGGCGCAGTAACGGGGCTTTCTGCCGAGACCCCGCAGGGCGCAAAGCATTTTGCCACCGCAAATATTATCCTTGCCCCCGGCCACAGCGCCCGCGACACGTTCCAAATGCTGCAAAACATCGGGGTGCCGCTGGAGCCCAAGCCGTTTGCCGTCGGCGTGCGGGCAGAGCATTTACAGAGCGACCTTGACCGCGCGCAGTACGGCGATTTCGCCGGCCACCCGAAGCTGCCCCCCGCCGATTACAAGCTCGTCGCCCACCTGCCGAACGGCCGCGCCGTTTATTCGTTCTGCATGTGCCCGGGCGGCCAGGTGGTGGCCGCCGCCTCCGAAGCGGGCGGCGTCGTCACCAACGGCATGAGCTTCCACGCGCGGAGCGGCCAAAACGCCAACGCCGCCCTGCTGGTCAGCGTCAGCCCGGCGGATTTTGCGGGCGGCTCGCCGCTGGCCGGTATTGACTTTCAGCGCCGTATCGAAAAAGCCGCCTATCAAATGGCGGGCGGCGGTTATTTTGCCCCCTGCCAGACGGTCGGCGACTTCCTCGCGGGGCGCGCCAGCCGCGGTTTCGGCCACATCACGCCCAGCTACGCGCCGGGTGTTGCCCCGGCTGATCTGCACGCGCTGCTGCCCGATTTTGTGGCGGAGGGGCTCACGCAGGGTATCCGCAATTTCGGCGAACGTCTTGCCGTTTACCGTGACATGGCGGCGATACTTACCGCCCCGGAAACCAGAAGCTCCTCGCCCGTGCGTATCACCCGCGACGCCGCGCGCCAAAGCGTCGGCCTCGCCGGGCTTTACCCCTGCGGCGAGGGGGCGGGCTATGCCGGGGGTATCGTCTCCGCCGCGGCGGACGGTATCAAAACCGCCCTGGCCATGCTGCAAAACAGCCTGCTTTAACCCCTATTTGGCAAAATCATAGTCCGCCGGGTCAACCGTCTCGCCCGCAAGCCGCACCTCCCAATGCAGGTGCGGCGGCTCGGCGTCCTCAAACACGGGCGAAGCAGCCAGGCGGCCGATCTCATCGCCCTGCGCCACCTGCTGCCCCACGGCAAGCCCCGCGGCAGGCACAAGCCCCAAATACACCGTGCTCAGCTTCTCGCCGTGCGATAGCGTCACGCCCTGGCCATAAAGCGGGTCGTCGGTCAGCTCCGCCACCTCGCCGGCCAGCGCGGCCAGCACCGGTTCGCCCTCCGCAGCCTGCCAGTCCAGCCCGCCGTGGAAGCGGTAATCGCGGAAAGTCACGTCATAGCCGATACCATAGCCGCGTATCTCCTCGCCGGCCAGCGGCGTTTGCAGCGAGAGCAGATCGGCCTCCGCCTGCAAGCCCGGATCGTTCACCCAAGGCTCGGGCGCGTGATCATAAACGTCGCCGTCCTCCGCCGCGTCTGCCGCGTTATCAGCATTATCAGCATTGTCAGCTGTATCAGCTGTATCGCCGGTATTTGCCTCAGGCAAACTCTCTGCCGCACCGGGCGTCTCCGTTTCGGGGGCGTCTTTTTTTTCGGCTGGTGACAAGTCGGTTTCGGCGAGCTTGTCCGAAAGCGCCGTCTCCGCCCGCATTTCCGGTTTATCCGCCGCCGCCTGCCGCCAGTTCTCCGGCACGCTGCCCGGCTGCACGCCGCCGTTCCAGGCCGTCACCGCCGCCACTGCAAACACCAGCATCGCCAGCGCCAGCCAGCGCCCGGCCAGCCAGCTCGTCCGCCCGTCGGCATAGCGCGCCCGCTGACGCAGTCTGCGCCACCCGGCGGCCAGTTTATTCCATAAATCGCGCATAAAAACCACTCCTCTTCAGCAAAAATCCGTCAAGCTCCGCAGGCAAATTTTGCCTTGCGGATTAATTTTTGCCCAAAAAGCCGTGGTTTATACGCTCACTCCGGCGAACCCAGCGTTAACTCGGGGTAATAATACGCCAAAATCTCGCGGAAATCGCTGCCCCGCTCGGCCAGGCCGATCGCCCCGGCCTGACACATGCCCACGCCGTGGCCATAGCCCTGCACCGTGAACCAATAGCCCTCCGCCGTGGCCAGCCAGTTAAAATCGGTGGAGCGCAAGCCCAAAAGGCTCCTGAAATCGCTGCCCCGCCAGCTTTTCGTGCCGCAGCTTAAGCGCTGCACCCGCCCGCTGACACTACGCGCCCGCACAGTCAACAGCGCCAGCTCTTCTTCCGTCACGCCGAGCTTCGCCGCCAGCTCTGCTTTCGGCCAAAAGCAGGCGCTGATATTCCCCGCCGCCCCGCCGTCCCAAAAGCAGGGCACCGCCGCCGTCTGCACGCCGCCGCCCCAGCAGTCCGCCGCGTTTTCCGTCATGCCGCCGCAGACCGCGTGAAAATAGGCCGCCTGCACCTCGCCGTCGGCCAGCAGCATGAGATCAGCCGTCGCGTCCACCGCCGCCCGCATTTTTTCCTCATATTCGGCAAAATGCCTGCCCCAACGCTCGCGCCGCGCTTCTTCCGATAAATAGGCCAGGCAATGGGCGCTGTCGTCGCAGACCTCGCCCGCGCTCAAATTCCGCGCATAAACATAACTCCTGGCCGCCACCGTCTGCGCCTGCAAGGCCGCTTCCGGGGCTTCCGCCGCCATCTCGCCCGCCAGAAAGCCCACCAAAGCCTCCTCCAGCGGCAGCTGCTCCGCCGTGCCGTCCGCCGTATGACGCAGCGTTATCAGCCGCGGCGCCTTTTCCGGTAGTTCCGCCGCCGTTTGCGCCACCTGCGCCCGGCCGTGCAGATACCAGGCCGCCGCCGTAAGCGCCGTCAAAATCAGCAAAAACCAGGCCGCACCCCGCCTGACCGACCGTCTTGCCACGCCATCGCCCCCCAAGCCAATTTACTATATAAATATATCGGCCAAGCTGCCTTTTTATGCCAACGCAAACTTTGCCGCAAAAGCTTGTGCGGCGGGGCAAAATGTGGTAAAATAGTAAAGTGTCTTTTTTGACAAATTTTTTGCCACGTACTTTATAAGTATAGTTGTGCCGTGCGGGCCATGCTAAGATACGGCGGGGAACGGACGGAACCGAGAAAGGGAGAATTTTTATGCAAACTTTAACGAACCTGTTGGCAAGGCCAACCCAATGGCTGGCTGCCCTGCTGCTGACGCTGCTGCTTGTGCTTATGCCCGCGCTGGCGCTGGCCGCTCCCACTGACGCGGCAGACGCCGAAGCCGGCCGGACGACCGCCGAAGTTACGCCTGATGACGCGTCCGATACCGAACAGGAGAACGCAGCCGAGACTGACGTATCCGACGCCGACAAGGCGGACGAAACGAAAACCGACGACCGCCCGAGCGACCCGATCCAGGTGGATAACAGCGTAAAGCTGACGCTGAACAGCAAAAAGGCGACTTTCCTTGGCTCGGAAATGGAGATCGACGTGGCGCCCTTTGCCACCAACAACACCACCATGCTGCCGCTGCGCTTCATCGCGCAGGACATTTTGAAAGCCGATGTTGATTGGGACAACAGCACCAACATCGTCAAGGTGACCAAGCACGGCGCGGGTATCACCATCGTGCTCAGCTCCGGTAAGGTCTATTCCGACGGCCAGCCGTATAACATGAGCGTTGCGCCGATGGTGAAGGATAACCGTACGCTGGTGCCGCTGCGTCTGATCACCGAGCTGATGTATTGCAAGGTGGATTACAACAAGGCCGACCAAAGCATTACCGTCACGCTGCCAGAGACTTTGAACGTGGAGCCGCCGGTGGCCGCTATCGAATATCTCCCCGCCACCGCCGGCCAGACGGTGGAATACACCGATAAAAGCGTCGATCCCGGCGGCTATGCGATCACCGAGCGCGAATGGGAGCTGATCGACGCCGAGGGCAACACCAAAACCGCCACCAGTCTGTACTGGCTGTTCTACCAGAAGCAGGGCGGTGATTATACCATCAATTACCGCGTCAAAAATGCTTACGGCGTCTGGAGCGAGCCGGTTTCCACCGCTTACCATCTGGAGGTGAACGAGAAACCGGAGATCACCCGCCTGGAAGCGGATCAGACCAAGGTGGATATCGGCGAGACCGTCAAAATCGAATACGATCTGAAGAATGAGGACTGGGAAGAAATAACCGCCGTCAACTTCAACTATTCCTGGCGCGATAAGGACGGCGACACCGTCACCAAGCGCGGGCTTCCCGCCGCTTTCTTTGCCGCCGGCAAGCACACCGTCACCCTCTCGGTGCAGGACGCTTTCGGCCAGTGGAGCGACGAGGCCAAGCTGGAATTTGAAGTGAGCGACCATGTTCTGGCGACCGAGGCGGAATACCGCTTCACCAACCTGAACCCCGGCGAAATTTATCTGAATATCGATAAAACCAACCTGAACGGCCTCCTGGCCGCAAACGCCGAGAAAGTGACCACCCAGCCCGTGACCCTGCTGGACAGCAACAGCCCGGAGAAAGTGAACACCCCAGGCCTGCTCTATAAGGACACGGTTTCCGGCAGCGCCACCCTGCATTATCATCATCTGAACAACGGGACGTCGCCGCTGAATATCTATCTGATCGCCCACAACGAAACGGATAAGCCAATTACGTTCACGCTGGGCAAAACTGGCTATGCCGGCCCCTCGCTGGACCCGATGCAGGTGGGTTATATCGAGACGCAGAATTATCTGAAATCGGCTTATAACGGCAGCAAGATCACCCTGAAGCCGGGTGAGATGTGCCTGCTGAACTCCATGCAGACCGCCGCCGTGAACCCGAACACGCTGCAATCCGCGCTGGTGGATATCGAAACGACGGGCAAGCTCTCGGTGGCCGTGGCCGCGATGAACCCCGGCACGGACTATAAGACGTACACCACGCTGGCCGCCCTCCCCGCCGTGGAGCCGCAGACGCGCGGCACCTATGCCAACGCCGCCTATGATATTTATATCGAGCTGGACGGCAGCGACGCGCAGAAGATCATGCTGGGCTATCCCGACTCTTTCAGCGGCAAGCTGAACGATTACCTGATCAGCGGCACCGACGCGATGACCGGCGCCGAGACGTACAACAAGGGCAACTACGGCGTTATCCAGCGGCTGCACATCAAGGCCGCCGAGCGCACCGGTATTTTGGTCAATCCGCGCGGCGCCATCTTCCGCGGCGCCATTCTCTGGAACGACGAGCTTTGCCTGCTTTCCGCCACCGGGCAGATCAAGACGACGCAGGAAAGCGTTGTCGCCGGGGTGATCGAAGCCGGCGAGGAAGTCACCATCACCTATATCACGCCGGACGGCTCGGACTCGCCGGTGCTGTTCGTGGCGATTCCGGAAGACCAGTGGAACGAGTATTAAAATCTGATTAAGCCAAACAAAAAAGGCGGGGCAGCTATGCCCCGTCTTTTTTATAATAACTCGACGGAGCGTTTATTGCTTTGGCGTTTTGCACCCTGTATAATGTTTGGTAAGGAGGCGCGACATGGATAACACCAAAATCGGCAGGCTGATCTGCCAATTACGCAAAGAAAAAAACCTGACACAGCTGCAATTAGCCGAACTGATGCACATAAGCGATAAAACGGTCAGTAAATGGGAGCGGGGCTTGGGCTGCCCGGAAGTGTCATTACTGCCCGAATTATCGCAGATATTCGCCGTTGATTTGGCGAAGCTGCTGGCCGGCGAATTGGACGTCAACGAAGCTTGGGGAGGTAATATGAAAAAAATTTGTTTTTACGTCTGCCCGAATTGCGGCAATATAATTACGGCAACGGCGGCGGCCGATATAACCTGCTGCGGCAAAAAGCTGCCGGCATTGCAGCCGCAAAAAGCGGCCGAAAGCGACCGTCTTAATGTCGAGAGAATTGAAAATGAGTTCTACGTCACCGCGCGCCACCCCATGGAACGCGGGCATTATATCTCGTTTGCGGCGCTTTTAACGGGAGATAGTATCGTGCTGCGCAAGCTTTACCCCGAATGGGATTTGCAGGTGCGTCTGCCCATCTTGGCGCGCGGCCGGCTGCTTTGGTACTGCACTAAACACGGCTTGTTTTATCAGGAGCTGTAAGCATGACCGGCACACCTTTGTTCACGCCGCTTGACTTACTGACATGGCAGCGCGGGCAGATATTTTACTATTTTGCCAAAATAGCGCCGACCGGATATTCGCTCACGGCAGATATGGATATTACCGAAATGCTGCTGGCAGTAAAATCGGCCGGTATCAAATTCTTCCCGGCCTACTTATGGCTGGTCACCAAGACACTGAACCGGCAAACGGAATTCAAAATTGCCGAAAAAGACGGTCAAATCGGCTATTATGATACGCTGACGCCGCTCTACGCCGCTTTCCATGACGACGACAAAACATTTTCCCTGCTGTGGACGGCATATAACGATGATTTCCCATCGTTTTACCGCGCGTATTTGGCGAATCAAAAACGCTTCGGCGGCAATCACGGGGTTTTGGCGCAAAACCACACCATGCCCCCGCCAAACGCCTATACGGTATCGTGTCTGCCTTGGGTGTCATTCCGGCATTTTTCCGTTCACTCTTATGCCGATAAGCCATACTATTTCCCCTCGGTCGAAGCAGGCAAGTTTTATCAAAGCGGCGGCAGGATCATCTTACCGCTGTCCATAACCTGCCACCATGCCGCGGCTGACGGCTATCATGTCAAATGCTTTTTAGAAACTTGGCAGGCAGACGCAAATAATTTTGCGCAATTCATCGGCTGAATTGCTGCGTGCCAAAACCATCGCGCAATATAAAAAGGCGGGGCAGCTAAGCCCCGTCTTTTTTTGTACATTTTCAGTTTAACGTTCCTGCTCCGCCAGCCGTTTATAGCTTTCGTAACGCTCTTTGGCGTCTTTCGCCGTCTTGGCGAACAGCGCCTCGGCGTTCTCCGGCGAAATTTTGAACAGGCTGTCATAGCGCACCTCGCCCAGCAGGAACTCGCGCAAATCGCCCGTCGGCTCCTTGCTGTCCAACACAAAGGGCTTCCGGCCGGTGCCCACCAGCTGCGGGTTATAACGGTACAGGTGCCAATAGCCGCTCTGCACGGCCTTGGCCTGCTCGGCCATCGCGTTGTTCATGCCCGCCTTAATGCCGTGGTTGATACAGGTGCTGTACGCGATCACCAGCGACGGCCCCGGATAGGCTTCGGCCTCGCGCAGTGCCTTAAGCGTCTGGTTCATATCCGCGCCCATCGCGATCTGCGCCACGTAGACATAGCCGTAGCTCATCGCCATCATGCCCAGATCTTTCTTTTTCGTCTTCTTGCCGGAGACGCTGAATTTGGCAATGGCCGCCGCCGGCGTCGCCTTGGAGCTTTGGCCGCCGGTGTTGGAATAGACCTCGGTGTCCAGCACCAGCACGTTGATATTCTCACCGCTGGCCAGCACGTGATCCAGCCCGCCGTAGCCGATGTCATATGCCCAGCCGTCGCCGCCGAACATCCAGATGGATTTTTTGCCCAGCTGGTCGCGCTGCGCGTAAATTTTCTGTAAAGCCGCGTCATCGCTCGCTTCCAGCAGCGGCAGCAGATTTGCTACTGCTTTCTCGCAGGCCACCGCGTCGTCCTTATGCTCCAGCCAATCCTGCAACGCCGCCTTGACCGCGCCGTCTTTCACCGTGTCAATAGCCTGCTCAACGTCGCGCGTCAAACGCTCGCGCTGCTGCTTCACCGAAAGGGTGATACCCAGACCGTATTCCGCGTTATCCTCGAACAGGCTGTTGCCCCAGGCCGGCCCCCGCCCCTTGGGGTTGGTGGTATACGGCAGGGAGGGTGCGGACGCGCCCCAGATGGAGGAGCAGCCGGTGGCGTTGGCAATGATCATGCGCTCGCCGAACAGCTGCGTCACCAGCTTGGCGTAAGGCGTTTCGCCGCAGCCCGCACACGCACCGGAAAATTCCAGATACGGCTGGCGATACTGCACATTCTTCACATTATCCGCCGGAATCATATCGTCCTTGGAGGATACCGTCATCGCGTATTCCCAGTTGGCCACGTCGGCGTTCTTTTCGGCGTCAAGCTCCACCATGCGCAGGGCTTTCTGCCGCGCCGGGCAGACCTGCTCGCACAGGCCGCAGCCCTGGCAGTCCAGCGGGCTCACCTGCACGCGCACTTCCATGCCCTCCAGCCCCTTGCCGACGGCCTTTTTGGTCACGAAGCTATCGGGCGCGGCCGCCTTTTCCTCTTCATTCACCAAAATGGGGCGGATCGCCGCGTGCGGGCAGACCATCGCGCAGCGGTTGCATTGGATACATTCCTCCGGCAGCCATTCCGGTACAAACGGCGCCACGCCGCGCTTCTCGTATTTGGCCGTGCCGGTGGGATAAATGCCGTCCTGCGTATCCAGAAACGCGCTGACCGGCAGCTTATCGCCCTGCTGCGCGTTGATCGGGTCAAGCATTTGGGCGGCAAAATCAGGCCGCGCAGCCGTCGCCTGGGGCTCGTCCGCCGCGTCGCGCCAGGCAAGCGGCACCGTCACCTGGTGCAGACCGGAAAGCCCCGCCGTCACCGCGCGCATATTCTTCTCCACCACGTCCTGACCCTTGCGGCCATAAGCGTGTTCAATGCTGGCGTTCAGCGCTTTCACCGCCGTGTCCATCGGGATAATGTCGGCCAGCTTGAAAAACGCGCTCTGCATGATCATATTGGTACGCTTGCCCAAGCCGATCTCCTGCGCCAGCCCCAGCGCATTAATCGTATAAAAACGAATATCGTTCGCCGCGATATAGCGTTTCATGGCGGCGGGCAACTCATGCTCCAGCTCGTCGTCGCTCCACTTGCAGTTCAGCAGGAAGACGCCGCCCGGCTTCAAGCCCTCCAGCAGGTCATATGTATGCACATAGGCTGCGTTGGAGCAGGAAACGAAATCCGCCTGCCGGATCAGATAAGGCGCCTGAATTTTCGCCTTGCCGAAGCGCAGGTGAGAGATCGTCACGCCGCCGGATTTTTTGCTGTCATAAGCGAAATACGCCTGCGCGTTCAGCGCCGTCTCGTCGTTGATAATGCCCACGGCCTGCTTATTTGCGCCCACCGTGCCGTCGCTGCCCAAGCCCCAGAATTTGCACTGAATGGTGCCCTCAGGCAGCATATCGGGCATATCCGGGCGGGGCGCCAGCGAGGTATGGTAAACGTCGTCGTTGATGGCAAGCGTGAAGCCGTTTTTCGGCTCGTCCGCGGCCAGATTGTCGAACGCCGTCACGATATCCCCCGGCAGCGTGTCCTTAGAGCCGAGGCCGAAGCGTCCGCCCACGATAAGGGGCTGCTGCTCGCGGCCGCTGAACGCCGTCACGATATCCTGATACAGCGGCTGGCCGATCGCACCCGAAACCTTAACGCGGTCAAGCACGGCAATACGCTGCACGGTTTGGGGCAAAACGTCGAACATATATTCCGGTGCAAACGGGCGATACAGGCGCACCTGCAAGAAGCCCACCTTTTTGCCCTGCCCGCGCAGGTAATCCACCGCCTGGCGCGCCACCTCGCTGATCGAGCCCATCGCGATGACCACGTCGGTAGCCTCCGGGTCGCCGTAATAATCAAACGGGTGATAGCTGCGCCCGGTGAGCGCGCTGATCTTAGCCATATATTCGGCCACAATGGCGGGCAGCGCCAAATGACGGCCGCTGCCGGCCTCTTTCGCCTGGAAGAAAACGTCGGAGTTCTGCGCCGTACCTTTCACGGTGGGGTGCTCCGGGTTCAGCGCCCGGCCGCGGAAATCCGCCAGCGCCCCGGTATCCACCAGCCCCGCCAGATCGTCATAATCCAAAAGCTCGATCTTCTGCTGCTCGTGCGAGGTGCGGAAGCCGTCGAAGAAGTGCATGAACGGCAGGCTGCCCTTGATCGCCGCCAGATGCGCCACCGCCGCCATATCCATAGCCTCCTGCACGCTGGCTGAGCAAAGCATGGCAAAGCCCGTCTGGTTACAGGCCATCACGTCGCTGTGGTCGCCGAAGATGGAAAGCGCATGCCCCGCCAGCGCCCGCGCCGCCACGTGCATAACGCCCGGCAGCTGTTCGCCCGCGATACGGTACATATTCGGTATCATCAGCAGCAGCCCCTGCGAAGCCGTAAAAGTGGTGCCAAGGCTGCCGCTGGCCAAAGCGCCGTGCAAAGCGCCCGCCGCGCCGCCCTCCGACTGCATTTCAGAGATCGACACCGTTTGCCCGAAGATATTTTTCCGCCCGGCGGCCTGCCATTCGTCCACATATTCCGCCATGGTGGAAGATGGCGTGATCGGGTAGATCGTCGCCACGTCGGTGAAAGCGTAGGCCACATATGCCGCCGCCTGATTGCCGTCCATTGTTGCCTGAACCTTGTTCTTTGCCATAACCAAAAATCCGTCCCTTCTCAAAATCATAAATTTCAGCTGACCAGCTGCAATGCCGCCGCCAGCGCCGTACCGGGCAAACCCAGCCAGCCGCCGGCCAGCAGCGTCACCGCGTTCACGGGCACGGCAAACCCCAGCGCCGGGGTCAGCCAATTCAGCAGCGCCAGCGAGCCATAGCCCAGCAGAAAATTGCAGGATACCGCGCCGAGGCTTTGCCCCAGGCCGCGCCCTGCCAGCAGGCTGAGCAGCAAATAGGCCGCCGCCACCGCCGCCGCATAAAACAACCATATCGGCATATTGATCCCCCCTTTTCCGTCCGGGCGGCGCAATGCCAACCCGTCCTATGGCAAATTTATGCCGGGGAACCGGCAATATACCGAACTTTTACCGCCCGCCAGGACTTACCCCCACCACGCGGCAGACTACAATTCGAGCCTCTATATCATTTTGCCATAGAAAGCGACAAAATACAATAGCAACTTTATGTATTTTTGCTTGTTTGCGGCAGTTTGGTGCCAAAAAAAGACGCCGCAGCCGCAGCGCCCTTTCCAAATGTTAAATATCCAATCTTCCCTGCAAAGCCCTGCCAAGCGTCACCTCGTCGGTGTACTCCAAATCGCCGCCCACCGCCACGCCGTAAGCCAGGCGGCTCACCTTGATACCCAGCGGCTTTATCTGCCGCGCCAGATAAAGCGCCGTAGCCTCGCCCTCCACGCCGGTGTTGGTCGCCATGATGACCTCCTTGATGGCGGAATTTTGCAGCCGCTGCATCAGGCTGGCGATATTCAGCTCGGCGGGGCCGATACCCTCCATCGGCGAAAGCGCGCCGTGCAGCACGTGATACCGCCCGTGAAACTGATTGGTGCGCTCGATAACAATGCAGTCGCCCGGCTGCTCCACCACGCAAAGCACCGTTTCGTCGCGGCTCTCGTCCAGGCAGACGGGGCAGCAGTCGTCGTCGGTCAGGTTGCCGCAGATACGGCAGCGTTTCACTTTCGCCCGCGCCTCGCGGATAGCCTCGGCCAGCCCAAGGGCGTCGTCCGCCCGGGTGTTCAGCAGATGCAGCGCCAGCCGCTGCGCCGTTTTCGGCCCCACGCCCGGCAGCTTGTTCAGGTAGCTGATCAGCTCCTCCACCGAGGGCGGATAAAAATACATCACCATTTTAATACCTCGGCCTTAAGTTAAAAGGGCAGCTTCATGCCGCCGGTCACCGCGCCCATGCGATTGCCCGCGATCTCGCCCGCCTTGGCCATCGCGTCGTTGATGGCGGCAAGTATCAGGTCTTGCAGCATTTCCACGTCCTCCGGGTCAACCACCTCCGGGTCGATCTCGATCCCCAGGATATCGTTGACGCAGTTGGCCTTAACCTTGACCATGCCGCCGCCGGCAACCCCCTCCACCACGGTTTCTTTCAGTTCTTCCTGCGCGCGCGCCATATCGTTCTGCATCTTCTGCGCCTGGCGCATCAAAGCCTGCATATCCATGCCTCTTGCCATTTTTTCGGCCTCCTTTTTCCTTATTATATTATACAATTTTTTTCGGGGTGTTGATAAAACTTTCCACTCCATGACCTCCGCTTCGCTGCGCTAAATTACGTGGAAAGTATTATCAACACCCGCTATTTTCTAATCTTGCCGCCTGAAGCAGCGCCAACTCCAGCGTAAGACGCGGCGTCAGCGAGAAGCGCAGACGCTGGTCGCCGTCCACCAGATCGCGCAGCATTTGCAGCGCCCGCTCCCGCGAGAGAACTGTTTTCTGCCCGGAAAGCCCCGCCAAAAGCTGCTCGCGCACAAACTCCAAAAGCTGCTGCAAAAACAGCCGCATATCCCGCCCCTCGGCGGCCAAAAGCTCCACGCCTTTCACAATACGCAGACCGTCATGCCCGGCCACGGCCTCGGCCATCGCCAGCATAAACCGCTCGTCCACAATGCCCAGCACGCCTGATATCGCAGGCATGGTCAGCCGCCCGTCCGTCGCCACCAGGCATTGGTCAAGCAGGCTCACCGCGTCGCGCAGGCCACCCTCCGCCCGGCGGGCAATCAGCTTCAATGCCTGTTCGTCGGCCTCGCGCCCCTCCAGCTGCAATAAATGCTGCAAATGGTCGTAAAGCTGCTGCTGCCCCACGCGGTGAAAATCAAACCGCTGGCAGCGGGATAATATCGTCACCGGCACCTTGTGCGGCTCCGTCGTGGCGAGGATAAACATCACGTATTCCGGCGGCTCCTCCAGCGTTTTCAGCAAAGCGTTGAACGCCTCGGTGGTCAGCATATGCACCTCGTCGATGATGTATACCTTGCGCTTTTCCTGCGCGGGCAGATACTTCACGCCGTCACGGAGATCGCGCATTTCGTTAATGCCGCGGTTGCTGGCCGCGTCGATCTCCAAAACGTCCATCGAAGCGCCCCTGGCAATGCGCCGGCACGCCTCACACTCGCCGCAGGGCTCGCCGTGCTGCGGGTTTTCGCAGTTCACCGCCCGGCTCATGATCAGAGCCGCCGATGTTTTGCCCGTGCCCCTTGGGCCGCAGAAGATGTAGGCATGCGCCACTTTCTGCTGCTGCAGCGCGCGCAGCAGCGTCTCCGCCACGTGGCTCTGCCCCACCAGCTCGGAGAGTTTGGCCGGGCGGTATTTGCGGTATAGAGCAGTATATTCCATAATCTGTCACCTGTTAAAACGGCGCGTCCTCGTCGTCGCCGGGAAATTCCTCCACCATATCGGCAAAGCGGGTGTATTGCTTAAAGAACAGCAGGTTATCCTGCCCCGTCGGGCCGTTACGGTTTTTGGCCACAATGATCTCGACGATCTCGCCGCCGCCCTGACCCGCGCTCTCCTCGTCCTCGCTGACGCTTTTTTTGTTGTTGATGAAGATGACCACGTCGGCGTCCTGCTCGATGGCGCCGGACTCACGCAAATGCGAAAGCAGTGGCGCGCTGTCCCGCCCCTGCTCCGACATACGCGAAAGCTGGGATAGAGCCAGCACCGGCACGTCCATTTCTTTGGCCAGCGCTTTCAGCGAGCGGGATATCTCGGCAATTTCCAGCTGGCGGCTTTCCACGCGGGTGGCGGAATTTACCAGCTGCAAATAGTCCACCACGATCAGATCAAGCCCGCTTTCAGCCTTGATACGGCGGCATTTGGCGCGCATTTCCGGTATGGTGATGGACGAGGAGTCGTCCAGAAACAGCTTCTTGCTCTGAAACTTCTGCAATTCGCCGTGCAGCAGCTCGCGCTCGCTCTTGTTCAGCTGGCCGCTGCGCCATTTGCGCTGGTCGATGCGGGCAAAGCTGCAAAGCGTACGCTGCGCCAGCTGCCCCGCCGGCATTTCCAGGCTGAACACCACGCAGGTCTTATCCTGCACCAGCGCCGCAGTGGCCGCGATGTTCACCGCCATTGAGGTTTTGCCGCAGCCGGGGCGCGCCGCCAGAATAATTAAATCGCCCTTTTGCAGACCGGATAAATACTTGTCCAGATCGCGGAACGTGGGAATACCGGTGATACCATCGTGCGCCTTGATGTCGTCCAGCTTGTTGAACTCCGCCGCCATCACGTCGGCCGCCAGCTGCACGCCATTGCCCAGACGCTGCTCGCCCACCTTGTCCACCACGGCCGCCGCGTCGCCCAAAAGCTCCAGCGCGTCCTTATGCCCCTGATAGCCGTCGTCGACGATCTTCTGCGCCGCGTTGATCAACTGGCGCTGCACCGCCTTATCCGAAACCACACGGCTGTAATATTCCGCATTGGCCGCGCTCGGCACCTCGTTGGTCAGCGACGCCAGATAGACGCTGCCGCCCACCAGGTCAAGCTGACCCTCCTTGGCCAGGCGCTCCGCCACCGCCACCAGATCGCAGGCGTTGCTTTCGCGGTTCAGATCCAGCATGGCCTGGAAGATGAGCTGGTGTTCCTTCTTATAAAAATCGCCGGGGCGCACAAATTCCATCGCGCTGAAAATTGCGCCCTCGTTCAACAGGCACGCGCCCAGCACGGCTTTTTCCGCCGCCAGACTTTGCGGCGGGATACGTCCGTTCGGCATAAGCGCCCCTCCTTTGCCAAGATATGCGGCGTTATTCCGCCGCCGTTATGTTCAACTTAACTTTCTGGTGTACCTCGGTGTGCAGCTTCAGCAGCGCCTCCGCCGCGCCCACGTTTTTGATGGCGTCCTTGATCTCCACCTTGCGCTTGTCGATCTCCACGCCCAGCTTGGCCGAGATGGCGTCCGCCACCTCTTTGTTCGTCACCGAGCCGAAAAGGCGGCCGCCCTCGCCCGCTTTCACGGGGATCTCCACCGTGATCTTGGCGATCTCCGCCGCCAGCCGCTTAGCTTCGGCCAGCTCCGCCGCGGCCTTATCGGCCTGCTTCTGCTGCTCATGCGCCAGATTTTTCAAATTCTGCGGCGTGGCCTCCAACGCCAGCTTTTTATTCAGCAGAAAGTTGCGGGCATAACCGTCGGCAACCTGTTTAACCTCGCCGCGCTTGCCCAGCGCTTTCACGTCCGCCAGCAAAATAACTTTCATTATCTATCAGCTCCTTAAAATGCCTAATAAGTTATTTTAACACATTTTCCGCGGCTTGTAAAATGTTTTCATGCGTTTTGTCCCGCGCGGCTTATTCCTCATTGTCAGACTCTTCAAATTCAAACGCGTTCATCGCCGGAAAATCCAAAAATTCCGCCACCGTCATATTAAAGGCATAGGCAATGCGGTGCAGCGTTTTAATGCGCGGGTTCTTGGATACGCCCCGCATAATATTATCAATAGTCGATTGATTTTGCCCGCTCATCGTCGCCAAACGGTTATAGGTTATGCCGCGCTGATGACACAACTCGGCAATTCGCCCGGCAATCACTTCGTAATATTCCATATCATAGCCCCTCTTTACTGCTTTGATAAGTATACCGTAACAAAGTATTGCCAACTTTTTACCTTTATATGGGTAATTTTTTGGTCTTATGTGTTGACTTTTTCGACGAAATTTGCTATATTTTTATTACCTACATATAGGTAATAATTTAAGGGGGAGGGTCATTATGAGTAAAGATTATTACGGCAAATGCGGCTCCTGCAAATATTGCGAGCTGGGAACAGGCTATACTTCATGCTATTCCACCAGCTTTCAATGCAGCCGCAACAGTTATCAAGTAAAAGCCGACGATAAGCCTTGCAGCCGTTTCGAGCCTGCCAGCGGCAGAACCAACGATATGATCGCAAGATATGACAAATAACCGGCAAGGAGAATTTAGCTATGGAGTTAATAACGATCAAAGACAAGGATCTGCGTGACCTGCGCCCGCAGGTGCGCTATCAAAACGGCGAGCATATCACATTAGAGGTCGTGCAAGAAGCATTGACCAATGCCTGCGCCAATTACGGTATCCCGGTGGCCTTTAACCCGGGCGAAGTAAAATCCGGCGGTTTGTTCAGCGGCACCACGGAAGAATGTTTTGTGGTGTTCCACCCGGAGCATAGCTCCGATTACTGCAAAATTGCGGTCAGAGTAAGACATCAGGGCACCTACGCGTTTGTCGCCGTCAATGATTTCGGCGTCAGCAAGCAGATGAAAAAAGCCGCCTATGCCGAGGGCTACAAGCAAGACCGTCAGGGCAAAAGCATGAGCTACAAAGTCGGCTCAATGATCGGTCAAAGTATCGCCACCCTTGGCAAAAACCAGCAAAAGCTGGAGGAAGAACAAAATTGGTACCAGATGATTTGCGATATTTTTGACGAAATCATCTGCTGAACAAAAATATTTTCAGTACAGCAAGAAAGCCCCGTCCACCCAAAATTGGACGAGGCTTTTTCATATTGTATGATACTGTTTTCACACCCGCTTGTCATATTTGCGCATGACCTGGCGCATATCGAACAGGCTGTCCACCAGCCCCACCATGATCAGCGCCGGCCCCACCAGCTGGAACGCAAACACGATCAATATCAGCATCATGAAGATCATCCAGCGCATATTCCAGAAAAACGCCTGCCAATAGAAGAAGCTCAGCCCCGCCAGCATTAAAAGCGGTTGGTAAATATACAGCACGTTGGTGGCGATCAGCTGCAAAACCTCCATCGGCGTCTGGCGGTTGATCAGATAGCAGGCCAGCGCGATGATCAGCCCCCAAAGCGTATACCACGGCAGCCGCCATTCCGTAAAGGGCGGCAGTTTCTCCACAGCATAACCCAGCCGCCGGAAGATATATGTGTTCAGCGCATAGGAAACGCCCGCCTCCAGCATGGAGACGAAGATCAGGCTGGCCGGCATAAACGAAAGCACATAAGCCTCCAGCCGCTCGGCATATTCCGCCACCGTCAGGCCGCCCAGCACCGGCGCCAGCTTGCCGTTTTTCTGCATGGTGTCCACATAGAACTGCACAAACTCATGCACCTGCGTGGAAAAATCCGCCAGGCCAAACCCGGCCACCGCCGAGGAAAGCGCCAGCAGCGCCACCATGCCCGCGGCAGAGATCAGCACCCCCACCACGATGACCAGCCACGGTTTCACACCGCGCCGCGCCGCATAGCCGTACCAAAAGCCCACGCCGCCCATGTTGATCAGCATGGAGAGCGCGCCCACCGGGCCGATGAACAGGCTTAAGATCACCGCCGTCAAAAGTATGCCCAAAAGGCCGAAGCCCGCCCCAAACCGCCGCACTAAAAGCGCCAGCGGCACCGGCCACAAAAACAGCGCGATCAGCCAGACAAACAGCAGATATGAGGCTGAAAGCCCGAATATCACCGCCGCCGCCACCAGCATAGCGCCCTCCGCCACCTTGCGGGCAGGCGTCGGCTCCGCCGCAAACAGCGGGCGCCGCGGCGTTTCGTCTTTTTTCATTTCTTCAAACAATCTTGCCACCTCGCAATCTGCCCCGGCGGGCAGAATTTTGTCATTTTATAAGCTAATTGTAGCGGGCAATTCTAAACTGAATGTTAAAATCAATAAAACCTGCCCAAATTTGTTATATTCGCCCCCAAACGGCGCTTTTCCTGCGGCGGGGCGCGGGCGGCATGATTTTTGTAAAAAAAGCGGCCGGGATATGTACATTCGGCGCATTTTCCGCTAAAATATAAGCGATATACTTATGCGGGCGGAGGGTGTTTTATGCTGCAAAATCTATTCTTTCTGGCGGAGGTCGTGGGGCTGGTGGCGTTTGCCGCCTCGGGCGCGATGCTGGCCGCCGAGAAGAACCTTGATATCTTCGGCGTGTGGGTGCTGGGCATGGTGACGGCGTTCGGCGGCGGCGTGATCCGCGATCTGCTGCTGGGTATCACACCTCCCGCCATGTTCAGCAATTATATTTTCTTCCTGCTGGCGACGCTGACCTGCTGCGTGGTGTTTCTGGCCTATCGCTTCTCCGGTCGGGTGCAAAACCCCAAATTCGATTACCGCGCGGTGGTCAACTGCTTCGACGCGGTGGGTCTCGGCGTGTTCAGCGTCTCCGGCGTCAGCGTGGCGATCAACGCGGGCTATGCGGCCAACCCCCTTTTGGCCGTCACCGTGGGCGTGGTAACGGGTATCGGCGGCGGTATCATACGCGACGTTTTAAACGGCGAAATACCCTCCGTCCTCCGCAAGCACGTTTACGCGCTGGCTGCCGTCATCGGGGCAATGCTCTATTACCTGCTCGCGGTATGGCTGGAAACACCGCTGCTGGCGCTGCCCTGCGGTATCGCCGCCACCTTCGGCATACGCATGGCCGCCACCTGGTACCGCTGGCACCTGCCCCGCCCGCTGGATCGCAAATGACCGCGTTTTTTGCAAAATAAAATGGACAAGCCGGGCAAAAAATGTTAAAATAATTTATTAACGTATATTCCCCGTCCCCCGGGGCGGAAAGGAGCAAGCGTATGAGCAAACTGGACGAGGCGCGCGCCGAAGTCGACCGGATCGACGCGGCGATGGCGCAGCTTTTTGAGCAGCGCTTACGCGCCGTAAACGAAATTCTCGCCTATAAGCGCGAGCATAAGCTGCCCGTTTTTGACGCGGCGCGCGAGCAGCAGGTGATCGAAACCAATCTGGCGGGGCTGGCTGACGCGGCCTATGCGCCGTATTACCGCCGCTTTTTGCAGAATTTGATGGACGTGAGCAAGGATTACCAGCGGGCAGAGCTTTCCCAAAACACCGTGGCCTATGCCGGGGCGGCGGGGGCGTTTGCCTCGCAGGCGGCGAAACTTCTGTTCCCGGACTACACATACAATGTCTGCGAGGATTTTGAGCAGGTGTTCCAACAGGTGATCAAAGGCCGGGCGGCGTTCGGCGTGATACCGTTTGAAAATTCCTATGCCGGCGAGGTGGGCGAGGTGTTCGACCTGCTGTTCCGCCACCCCTGCCACATTCAGGCTATCTGGGACTTGCCGGTGCAGCAAAATCTGCTGGCGCTCCCCGGCGCCGCGCTTGCCGATATCCAAAAGGTGCTTTCGCACCCGCAGGCATTGAGCCAATGCGCCCCCTTTTTGCAGCAGCATAATTTGCAGGCCGTGCCGTATACCAACACGGCGCTGGCGGCCAAGCAGGTGGCGGAAACGCAGGATAAAACGCTTGCGGCCATCGCTTCGGCGGAAAGCGCCGAGCTTTACGGTCTGGCCATACTGGCGGAGGGTATCAACAGCAGCGCGGCCAACACCACCCGCTTTATCGTGATCGGGCGGGAGCTGCCGCTGACCGGCAGCCGCTTCAACCTGCTGTTCACCGTCAACCACCATGCCGGGCAGCTGGCGCGGGTGATGTCGCTGATCGGCGACCTGGGCTTTAATATGGAAAGCATCAAATCCCGCCCCATCAAGGATCTGCCGTGGCAGTATTATTTCTATGTGGAAATTGAGGGCGAGCTTCAGGCCGCGGCCACCCAAGACATGCTGCAAAAGCTGAAAGCCAGCTGCGACAGCCTGAAAGTCCTCGGCTCCTACGACATCAAGCAAATCGAACAATAAACATATAAACGGAGGCATACCCCATGAAAATGACAGTTGAGATCCCCAACCACAAGTATAATATCCACATTAAGCGCGGCATTTTGCAGGACGTGCATAAATTCGTCGATCTGAACCGCAGGGTGCTGATCGTGACCGACGACGAGATACCGGAGCAGTACGTGACGGCGCTGCAAAAGCAGTGTCCGGACAGTTATCTGGCCACCATTCACGCCGGCGAGCAGTCCAAATGCTTCATCTATCTGCAATTCATCTGGAACGCCCTGCTGGATAACGGCTTTGGCCGCAAGGATCTGGTCATCGCCCTCGGCGGCGGCGTGGTGGGCGATCTCACCGGGTTTGCGGCGGCCACCTACATGCGCGGCGTGGATTATGTGAACATTCCCACCTCCACCCTTTCGCAGATCGACAGCAGTATCGGCGGCAAAACGGCCATCAACCTGGGCGATGTGAAAAATATCGTGGGCGCGTTCCATCAGCCCCGCGCCGTTTTCATCGACCCCGACGTGCTGGAAACTTTGGACGACCGCAACTTCTATAACGGCCTGGCCGAGGCGGTGAAAGCGGGCATGATCGGCGACGCGTCGCTGTTTGAGCTGTTTGAGCAGATGCCGGGCGACCGGGCGGCCATTCAGGCGGACTACATCGAAAAGATCATCGAAAAGGCGCTGACGGTGAAGAAAAACATCGTCGAGCAGGACGAGCACGAAGCTGGTCTGCGCCAGGTGCTGAACTTCGGCCACACCGTAGGGCACGCCGTGGAAAGCGCGGGCGAGCTGGCGGGTCTGCTGCACGGTGAGGCCGTCGCCGTCGGCATGGTGCAGGTGACGGAGGACGCCGCCATCAAGGAACGCTTAATTAATGTGCTGACCAAGCTGAACCTGCCCACCACGCACGAATACCCGGCGGAGCAGCTGAAAGAAATTATCGCCCACGACAAAAAGGCGGCGGGCGGCAAAATTACGCTGGTCAAGGTACCGCAGATCGGCCGGGCCGAGCGCGTGAAGCTGCCGCTTTCTGCTATCGAAAAATATCTGTAAGATTAAGGAGCGCTTATGAAAAGCACCTTTGGCAAAAATCTGACGGTGGCGCTGTTCGGCGAAAGCCACGGCCCCGCCATCGGCGCGGTGATCGACGGGCTGGCTCCCGGGATCCCGCTTGATCCGGCGCATATCCGCCGCCAGCTGGATCTGCGGCGGGCGGGAGCCAACGCCGCCCTTTCCACCGCGCGGCAGGAAGCGGACGAGTTTGAGATACTCTCCGGCTGGTTTAACGAGCACACCACCGGCACGCCGCTTACCATTCTGATCCGCAACCAGCAGACCAGAAGCGGCGATTACGCAAAGACAAAAGACCTGCTGCGCCCCGGCCACGCCGATTACACGGCTTACGCCAAATACGGCGGCTGGCAGGATTATCGCGGCGGCGGGCATTTCTCCGGCCGGCTGACCGCGCCCATCGTGGCGGCAGGGGCGATATGCGAGCAGATACTTGCGGCGCACGGCATAACGCTCGGCACCCATCTGGCGGAGTGCGCGGGAATTGCCGACGCACCCCTCCCCGCGGACGAAACCGCGCTTAAAGCGGCCATCGCAAAAGTGAACGCCAAGCCGTTTGCCGTTTTGGACGACGCCGCCGGCGAAAAAATGCAGCAGGCGATACTGGCCGCCAAAAGCGAGCTGGACTCCGTCGGCGGCATACTGGAAACGGCGGTTGTCGGTATGCCGCCCGGTATCGGCGAGCCGTTTTTCAACTCGGTGGAGAGCGTCCTCGCCCACCTTATCTTCAGCGTGCCGGCGGTAAAAGGCGTGGAGTTCGGCGCGGGCTTCGGCTTCGCCCAAATGCGCGGCTCCGAGGCGAACGACCCGTTCCGCATGGCGGGTGAACGTATCGTCACCCAAAGCAACAACAACGGCGGCGTCAACGGCGGTATCAGCAACGGTATGCCGATCGTCTTCCGCACGGTCATCAAGCCGACGCCGTCAATTTATCAGCCGCAGCAGACGGTAGATATCTCCCGGCACGAGGACGCCACGCTGCAAATCCAGGGACGGCACGACCCGGCCATTATCCACCGCGCCCGCCCGGTCATTGACGCGGTTGTGGCGCTGGGGCTGGTCGATCTGTTCTGCGAGGCGTACGGTACGGGCTGGCAGGCCAATATTTAAGCATTTTAAGCATTTTTAAACGAGGTGTTTTATGGAATACGGTTTAATTGGCGAAAAACTCGGCCACAGCTTCTCACCGGAGCTGCACCGCGAGCTGGCCGATTACGATTATCAGCTTTGCCCGCTGACTCCTGCGGAGCTGCCGAATTTTATGCAGCGGGCGGAATTCCGCGCCATCAACGTCACCATTCCTTACAAGGAAAAGGTCATGCCCTTTTTGGACGAGATCGACGAACGGGCACAGGCCATCGGCGCAGTGAACACGATCGTGAATAAAAATGGCCGGCTTTACGGCCACAACACCGATTTTGCCGGCTTTGATTATCTGCTGCAAAAGCACGGTATCGACCCCAAGGGCAAAACTGTTCTCATTATGGGCGCGGGGGGCGCGGGCAAATGCGCCGCCGCGGTTCTCTCAAGCCGGGGCGCGGCCAAAATTTATCAGGCCGACCGCGTGACCGGCGCCAATCTTATTACCTATGAAGCAGCCCAGCAGCTTGACGACGTGCAAATCATCGTCAACGCCACGCCGAACGGCATGTATCCCGGAAACGAAGCGCCGCTGCTGCTGGATTTAAGCCTGTTCCCCCGGCTGGAAGCGGTGGCCGACGTGGTGTATAACCCGCTGAAGACCAATCTGGTGCTGGCGGCGGAGGATTTGGGGCTTATCGCCTGCGGCGGGCTGGAAATGCTGGTGGCGCAGGCCAAATTCGCGGCGGAATACTTCCTCGATACGCAGATCGCCGACAGCGAGATCGACCGCATTTATCAAAAGCTGCGGCAGCAAAAGCTGAATATCGCGCTGATCGGTATGCCGGGCAGCGGCAAAACCACGGTGGGCAAACGTTTGGCCAAAATGTGCGGTAAAACGCTGGTGGATTCCGACGCCCAGGTGGAAAAAACCGCCGGGCGGGCGATCAAAGACATCTTTGCGGCGCAGGGCGAGGCGGCGTTCCGCCAGATGGAGGCCGAAGCTATCGCCGCCATCGCCAAGCAGGACGGCCGGATCATCGCCACCGGGGGCGGCGCGGTAATTGATCCCGCCAACGTGCGGAACCTGCGCCAGAACTCGATCTTGGTCTGGCTGGATAAACCGGCGGAGACGCTATCGCTGAACGACAAACGCCCGCTCTCCCCCAACCGGGCGGCGAACATCAAGCTTTATCAGCAGCGGCTGCCCCTGTATCAGGCAGCGGCTGACATTAAAATCGAAAACTGCGGCACGGCAGACGAGGCGGCAAACGCCATTCTCGCCCGGCTGGGCTGGCAGAAGGAGGCGGCAAAATGACGCGGATCATGGTAGTGAACGGCCCCAATCTGAATATGCTGGGGCGGCGGGAACCCGATATTTACGGGCATGAAACATACGCCGATCTAATCAAGATGATCTCCCGGCACTGCCAGGAGCGCGGCGTGGACGTGAAGATCATGCAGAGCAACCACGAGGGCGCGCTGGTGGACGCGATCCAGCAGGCGGCGGATTACTGCGACGGTATCGTCATCAACCCGGCGGCCTATACGCACACCAGCGTGGCCATTTTGGACGCGCTGAAAGCGGCGGCGCTCCCCGCAGTGGAGGTGCATATCAGCGACGTCGACAGCCGCGAGAACTTCCGCAAATTATCCTACCCCGGCATGTATTGCTTTAAGACGGTTAAAGGCGAGGGGCTGGCCGGGTACTTGACCGCCATCGACGCACTGCTTACCGAAATTGGCTTATAAAAATCTACTATATATAAAGGAGCAACAAACATGATAATCACCATGAAACGCGACGCCTCCCCGGAGGAGACCGAGCGCCTGATCCACAGTATCGAGAAGATGGGGCTGGAAATGCACCTGATCTCCGGCACCAGCTTCAACGTGTTCGGCGTGGTGGGCGATACCACCATTCTGGACGAAAAGAAAATCTACGGCTATTCCTGCGTGCAGGACGTCTGCCGCATTGCCGCGCCCTATAAGCTGGCCAACCGCGTCTTCCACCCGGCGGATTCCGTGATCGACGTGGGCGGCGTCAAGGTGGGCGGCCATGAGAAGATCGTCGTGATCAGCGGCCCCTGCTCGGTGGAGGACGAAGAAAGCCTGATGACCTCCGCCGAAGCCGTCAAAAAGGCCGGCGCGGATATGCTTAGAGGCGGCGCCTATAAGCCGCGCACCTCGCCCTATGCCTTTCAGGGGCGCGGCGAGGAGGGGCTCGTCACCTTGCAGCACGCCAAGGAAAAATTCGGCCTGCCAATCGTGACCGAGCTGATGAACATCAACAAAATTCCGGAATTTCTCGACCACGACGTAGATATGATCCAGATCGGCGCGCGCAATATGCAGAATTTTGACCTCTTAAAGGAAGTCGGCAAAACCAACGTGCCGGTGCTGTTAAAGCGCGGCCTTTCCAACACCATCGAGGAATGGCTGATGGCCGCCGAATACATCATGAGCGGCGGCAACACCAACGTGATCCTCTGCGAGCGCGGTATCCGCACGTTTGAGAAATACACCCGCAACACGCTGGATTTGAGTGTTATCCCGATCGTGAAAGAGCGCAGCCATCTGCCTATCATCATCGACCCCAGCCATGCCACCGGCGACCGTGATCTGGTGGAATCCATGTCGCTGGCCGCCATTGCCGCGGGCGCGGACGGCCTGATCATCGAGGCGCACCATAACCCGGAGGCCGCCTGGTCCGACGGCGCGCAGACGGTGACTCCCGAGCAGTTACAGCAAATTATCGCCAAAGGCAAGGCCATCGCCCACGTGATCGGGCGCAGTATGTAATGCGGGCGAAAATTTACCCCGGCACGCCCCGGGGCGAGGTCACCATTCCCGCCAGCAAAAGCATGGCGCACCGCGCGGTCATCTGCGCGGCGCTGGCGCCGGGCGAAAGCACCCTCGACAATCTGACCCTTTCCAACGATATCCGCGCCACCATAGCTGGTATGCGGGCGTTAGGCGCGCGCGAAAACTGGCCGCAGGCGGACAAACTGCAATTAACCGGCGCCGGCCGCCCTCAAGCGGACAAGCCGCTCACGGTGGACTGCGGCGAAAGCGGCTCCACGCTCCGCTTCTTTATCCCGATTTTTGCGTTATGCGGCCAGCCCGTGCGCTTCATCTGCCACGGCCGCCTGCCGCAGCGCCCCCAAACGGTCTACCAGGAAATATTCGCGGCACAGGGGCTGCATTTTGCCCCGTTCGCGGACGGTGAAAACGCCGGCTGGGAAGTGGCCGGCTCGCTCCGCCCCGGCGCGTATCACCTGCGCGGCGACATCAGCTCGCAGTTCATCTCCGGTCTGCTGTTTGCCCTGCCGCTGCTTTCCGGCGGCTCCACCATCATCATCGAGCCGCCGTTTGAATCGCGCTCCTATGTGGAGCTGACGCTGGCCATGCTGCAAAAATTCGGTATAACCGCCCGCTGGCAGGGCGAATACCAGCTGGAAATTCCCGGCAATCAGGTCTACCAACCGGCGGACGTGACGATCGAGGGGGATTTCTCCCAGCTGGCGTTCTTCGCGGTGCTGGGCGCGATCAACAGCGAAATTACGGTACGCGGTGTTGACCCCAATTCCGCCCAAGGCGACCGCAGGATCATCGCATTTATCCGCCAAATGGGCGGCCATGTTACGCCGCAGGCAGACGGCTGCGTTATCGCCCCCGGCGCTTTGCGGGCGGCGGCGCTCGATCTGGCCGACTGCCCCGATCTGGGGCCGGCGCTCTCGGTGCTGGCGGCACGGGCGCAGGGCGAGACGCGCTTTTATAACGCCGGGCGGCTCCGTATCAAAGAAAGCGACCGTATCGCCGACGTGGAAACGGAGCTGGCACGCTTCGATATCCCAACCCACAGCACGGCGGACGAGCTTTTTGTCGCGGGGGACGCAAGCGCCAAGCTTGTCACCGGCGAGCCCTGCGCGGCACACAACGACCACCGCATTGTGATGGCGCTGGCCGTGCTGGCCACAGTCTGCGGCCAGCCGGTGGTCATCGAGCAGGCGGAGGCGGTCAACAAATCATACCCCCGCTTCTTTAAAGACCTGCAAAATCTCGGTATAAAGGTGGAATTATCCGATGTTGACTGAGCAAACCAAAATACTGATCGTCGGCTGCGGCCTGATCGGCGGCTCCTACGCGATGGGGCTTTCGGCCAAGGGCTATGACGTGACGGCGATCGACCAAAGCCCCGAGGCGATCGAGTTCGGCCTCGCGCAGGGCTTCTTCCGCCGCGGCTACACCGAGCCGCTGCCGGAGGTGCTGCACAAGGCGGAATTTGTCGTGATGGGGCTTTACCCCACCGCCATGCTGGACTGGCTCCGCGCTAACCAGCAGCATTTTGCGCCCGGCACGCTGATCACCGACGTGAGCGGCGTTAAAAGCAATATCGTGGACACGGCGCAGGAATTCTTACGCCCCGACGTGGAATTTATCGGCAGCCACCCGATGGCCGGCAAGGAGACCAGCGGCATTTTTAACGCCGATTACCATATCTTCGCCGCGGCTAACTTCATCATCACGCCGACGGAAAAGAACACGCCGGAGGCTATCGCCACGGTGCGGCAGCTGGCGCAGATTTTGGAGTTCAAGACGATCCGCGAGCTGAATATCCGCCAGCACGACCAGATGATCGGCTTCCTCTCGCAGCTGACCCACGCCATCGCCGTCAGCCTGATGACCTGCAACGACGACGAGGAGCTGGGCTTCTTCACCGGCGACTCGTTCCGCGACTTAACGCGCATTGCCCGTATCAACGATGTGATGTGGTCGGAGCTGTTTTTGCTGAACCGCGATATTCTGATCGAGAATATCGACTGCTTCAGCGCCGAGCTGATGAAGCTCCGCAGCCTGCTGCAGGCGGGCGACCGCGAGCGTCTGCAAAAAATGTTCCAAAAATCCACCGCGCGGCGCAGCCAGTTCGACGTGGCCAAGGCCGCCCCGGCGGATAAAAAATAAATTCAGGAGGTTTCTTACATGGAAAGCAAAGGTTTCATCGCAGAATTTAAGGAGTTCATCTCGCGCGGGAACGTAGTCGATATGGCCGTCGGCATTATCATCGGCGGCGCGTTCACCGCCATCATCACCTCGCTGGTCAACGATATTATCATGCCGCTGATTGCCACTTTCACCGGCGCGATAACTTTCACCCAGCTATTCGTGCAGATCAACAACACTGTTATTCCTTACGGCAATTTTATTCAGAACGTGGTAAACTTCCTGCTGACCGCGTTTGCCGTGTTCATCATGGTGAAAGCCATCAACCGCTTCCGCCGCAAAAAAGAAGAAGAACCTGCGCCGGAGCCGGAGCCGTCGGAGGAAGTTTTGCTGCTGCGTGAGATTAGAGATAGTTTGAAAAAGTAATTCCCGCAACAACAAACCAGCGGACTTCGCTAAAACTTTTCCACTTCATGACCTTCGCTAAATCAGTGGAAAAGTATTAGCGAAGCCCGCCCAAGTCCGACAGGCTTGGATAATTCTTTTCCACGAAATTTAGCGCAGCGAAGCGGAGGTCATGTAGTGG
Organism: uncultured Peptococcaceae bacterium; assembly: GCA_947625705.1. GTDB lineage: Bacteria > Bacillota > Dehalobacteriia > UBA4068 > UBA4997 > Avidehalobacter. Next base: position 27,310 of record CANQPG010000002.1, read on the forward strand.
AAAAAATTATTCAAGCCTACATCGACCATACCATCACAAAAAAAGTGCCTCTGCCAACTCGGCAGAGGCACTTTTTTGTCTTTATCAGGCCGCGTCCGTCAGATCCCGCAGCTTCACCAAAAAGCTTGCCAGCTCCGCGCGGGTGACGGCGCGCTTCGGCTCCAGCTTGCCCTTATCGTTTCCGGTGATCACACCCGTTTCTGCCGCCCAGGCAAACGCGTCCGCCGCCCAGGGCGCAACCCGCTTGGCGTCGGCAAACTGCGAGAGAGCCGCCCCGGCCAGCGCCGGTTTTTCGCCCGTCTCCGCACAGTACAAACGGTAGAGTATCGCCACCGCCTGCTCGCGGGAAAGCTTGTCATTCGGCTCAAATTTGCCGTCAATGCCGTTCACAAGGCCGTTCGCTTCCGCCCAGGCCACCGCCGGCTGATACCAGGCGTCCGCCGCCACGTCGGAGAATGTATCGGTGGCAGCCGCCTGCTCGCTGCCGTAAGCCCGCCACAGCAGCGTCATCGCCTCGGCGCGCTTGGCGCGGCGGTTCGGCTCCAGCCGCCCCTGCTCGTCGCCCTGCAAAATGCCCAGCCCCACGGCATAAAGCAGCGGCTGCTCCGCCCAATGCCCCTTGATATCGTCCAGCTCGGCCAGGCCGAAAACCTCCTGATAGAGGTAGTTTTCCAGCCCGTCGGCAATTTTCTGCATACCGGCCTCGGTGAACACGTCGGCAAACCCGGCCTTGGCACAGAAAGCGGTATAGCCCGTCTCATTCAGCGAAACCATCGCCAGATAGCTGTCCGCCGCGGCGGTAAAATCCTCGCCGCTCCGCCCCAAAAGCTCGCAGACGGAAAGCCCTGAGGTAGCATAGCTGATGTAATAAAGCGGCTGGATAAACGTGTGCGCCGTCGTCACCCAGTTATACGCCTCGTCGTCGTCGTGCAGATAAACATAGCCGTATTGCAGCGAAATTTCATGGAACAGACGGTTCAGATCGCTGACGCTGGGGTTTTCCAGCTGATACAAACGCTGCTGAAACTCGTCATACATGCAGCCGTCCACCACCGATTGCAGCTGGCTTTGCAGCATGATCAGGCGGTAAACATCGCCGTATTCGCCGAAAATATCGTCGGCAAAGTGCAGGAACAGCGCCTCCAGCCCCTGCGAATGGAATTCGCCCACGTCATAGCCGCAGTCGCGCTGCTCATACATATAAAACGCGAAATGGCCGAATTCATGGATAAACGTGCCAAGATCGCCGGGGCCGCCGCTCTGCGTGCCGCTGAAGATCAGCGCCAGGCGGTAAAGCGGCATATAGCTGGTGAACGAAACGTCCAGCCGCCCGTCCGCCGGCTCAATATCGGCCAGCTGTTTGTCGCGCATATATTGCAGCAAATCGGCGTATTCGTCGGAAATTTCCGGCAGATACGCCGCCACCGTGTCCAGCAGCCCCTCCGCCGTGAAGTGGCGCGACGCGAGCAGCCCCGTGCGGTCAAAGCGGGGGTTGACGCTCAAAATATCCTGCACCCGCAGATACAGCGGCACGATATCCTGCTTCACCAGGCGGTGCAGCTCCTGCGCCTGGGCGGGCGTATAATCGCGGCCGTAAACCTCGGCATAGGCGTAATCGGCGTAATTGGCATAGCCGGCCAGCCGGGCATATTGGTTGCAGACCGGCACGATATCCGCCAAAAGCTGCGCCGTGGCGCGGTTTCTGGCCTGCGCCAGCTGCTTATACACCGCGGTGTAGATATCGCCGTCCGTTATGCCGTCCAAATCGCCGAAGTCGTAAGTTTTGCCCTGATACGTCACCTGATAATCGGCGTTCACCGCCCGCCAGTAAGCGTCGTCCACCGCCTGGATCCGCTGCTTCAGCGCCATCATCTCGGGGGTATCCGCCTCCGCCCCGTCCAGCTGTGCCAGCAGCCCCGGCGAAAGCATATCCTCCAGCATGGCGCGGTTATCCGACGCCAAAAGCTCCTGCCAGGTGGCCTCATAATCGCGGCTCACCTGCACCAAAAGCTGCTGCCAGGCCTGATACTCGGCGGCCATAGCCTCCGGGTCGCCGTAATAGTCATACATCGCCAGCTGGGCGCAGGCCGAAAGCCGCTGATACTCGCCGCTGTACCGCGAGAGCGCCATCGCCAGCTCGTCGCGGTTCTGAATATCGTTCATCAGCAGCACCTGCTCCCGAATTTCATAGAAGCGCGCAGCGTCCGCCGGGCCGTATGTTAAGTCCGCCTTGGCTAAACCGTCGGTCAGCTCCGGGAAGAAGTTGGTCTCCCGCGCCGCCGCCAAGCCGGGGAAGCATACCGCCCCCAGCAGGCAGAAAACCAGCAGCCCCGCCGCCAGATACGCCCGTGTTTTCGTAAATTTGCTCATATATTAAACCTCCAATATCAGCCGAGAACCGCGATCAGCAGCGGAATGGTCAGCACCGAAAGCACCGTGGTGAAGAAGATCCCCTGCGATACCAGCTTGATGTCGCCGCCGTATTCCACCGAAAGCATGGTGGCGTTTGTCGCCACCGGCATACCGGAAAGCACCACCAAAATGCTGCCGATGATGTCCCCCGCCGGCAGGAACGGCTTCAGCAGCAGCCACACCAGCACCGGCACGGCCAGCAGCTTCACCGCCACAAAAAGATACACCCGCTTCTCCTCAAACAGCTCACGGAGCGGCATGGCGGCGATCGTCGCGCCCAAGATCAGCATGGCCAGAGGCGTGGTGGCGTCGCCCAGCGTGAACAGCGCCGTGTTGATGACCTCCGGCAGCTCGATATGGGCAAAAAACAGCAGCAACGCCAGCACGGAGCTGCCCAGCGGCAGGTTGATCAGCCGCCGCCAGTCAAACGAGCCGCCCTCGCCGCCGCCCGCGATCATCTGGATACCGACCGAGAACACCAGCAGGTTGAACACGATATTGAACAGCACGGCATAAACCAGCTTATCCGCCCCAAAAACGGCGGTGATCAGCGGGAAACCCATGAAGCCCACGTTCCCGAAGATGACCATGTATTCATAGGTGCCGCGCTGCTCCCTCGGCGCGCGCAGCAGGCGCACCAAAACCCAGGCCACCGCGAAATAAAACGCATATACCAAAGCCGAAAAGCCCAGCGTTCTGCCCACCACCGCCGCGGAAATATCCGCCCCCTCGATGGAAAACGAGGTGATGATCTGCGCGGGCAGCGTCACATTCAGCACGATCTTGGACATCACGGCCGAAGAATTTTCGCCCAGCAGATATTTCCGCTCCATAATATAACCGATGACCATCATCAGCAGCAACATCAGCATTTGTTGAAAAATCATCATAAAGCTCATGGTACCATACACTCCTTTTTGCAGCACATCGACAATTAAAGCTATATTATACACCATTTTGCCGCCGGATTAAAGAGCTTTGCGCAAATTTCCGGCAAAATACAGCGGCGGCGCTCTTGCTTTTTGCGCCATATTATAGGATAATATTAGGTAGTATTAAAATGGAAAAAGGTGTTGATTTTGGTTTTTAATAAAAAAACGCTGTTTGGCGCGGCGGGCGTCATCTTTGCGGCGATCCTGTTCAACTGGGCGCTGCATAACGGGGCGGCGGCGGCAAACGCGCTCGGCTATCTCGGCGGGCTGTTTACGCCGTTTCTGCTGGGCGGCGTCATCGCTTTCATCATGAACGTGCCCATGCGCGCCATCGAGCGGCAGCTGTTCCCGCAAAACCCCAAGCTGCAAAAGCTGCGGCGGCCGCTGGCCTGGCTGCTGACGCTGCTGGCGCTGCTTTTGGTGATCCTGCTGGTGGTCGTCATCGTGATACCGCAGATCGTGGAGACCCTGCGGCTGATCTCCGAGCAGGCAATGCAGGTGGTCATTAACGCCAGGCAGTATCTGGCAATGCTGCCGGAGGATCTGGCCGCCGTCTTCCCCGATCTGGAAACCACGCTGAAAGATTTCGGCGTGAACGTCAGCAGTATCTCCCGCCAGCTGGCGGAAATGCTGCAAAACCTCGGCGGGCTGGTCGTCTCCGGTGTGGGTATCCTCAACAGTATCGTTAACGGCATGGTGACGCTGTTCGTCGGCTTCGTTTTTTCGGTTTACCTGCTGTTCGGCAAAGAGCGCCTTGCCCGCCAGGCCAAGCGCGTGATCTACGCCGTTTTGAAGCCCGCCTGGGCGGATAAAACGCTGGAAGTGGCGCGGCTCGCCAACCGCACTTTCGCCAACTTCATCACCGGGCAATGTCTGGAAGCGTGTATTCTCGGCCTGCTGTTCTTCGTGTGTATGCTGCTGTTCCGCCTGCCTTATGCCACGCTGACGTCGGTGCTGATCGGCGTAACGGCGCTGGTGCCCATCTTCGGCGCGTTCGTCGGCTGCGTCTGCGGCATGCTGTTCATCGCGCTTACCAGCCCCATGCAGGCGCTGGGCTTTCTGGCGCTGTTCCTCGTATTGCAGCAGTTTGAGGGCAACGTCATCTATCCCCGCGTGGTCGGAAGCTCCGTCGGCCTCCCCGCCATCTGGGTGCTGGTGGCCATCACGCTGGGCGGCAGCCTGTTCGGCGTGGTGGGTATGCTGGTGTCGGTGCCGCTCTGCTCGGTGGCATACGCGGTGTTTCGCGGCTTGGTCAGCGACCGTCTGGCGGCCAAGGATATACCACCGGAAAAGTGGCAGAATTAACACGTCAAAAAGGCAGGGCAAACGCCCTGCCTTTCCTGTGTCCGTCAGCAGTTATTTCTCCCACAGGCGCGGCTGATAACCCAATTTTTGCAGCATTTGCATATCCGCCGCGATCGTAATACCGGAGGTGGTCAGCATATCACCGGAAATGGCGGCATTGGCCCCGCCGGTGAAGCAGCCCTCGCCCTTATCGGCCAACAGCCCCCGCCCCCCGGCCAGACGAATGGAAGCGTCGGGCAGAATAAAGCGGAACACCGCCACTGTGCGCCGCGCCTCGTCCGCGCCGATGATCGGGTTATCGGCGTAAGGCGTGCCGGGTATCGGATTAAGAAAGTTCACCGGCAGCGATTTCACGCCCAGCTCCCGCGCGGTCAGCGCCAGATCCACCCGGTCGGCCGGGCTCTCGCCCAGCCCCATAATACCGCCGGAGCAGATCGAAAGCCCCGCCCGCTTGGCGGCTTTAAGCGTCTTGATTTTATCCTCATATGTATGCGTGGTGCAGACGCTGGGGAAGTAGGCCGCCGAGCTTTCCAGGTTGCAATGCACCCGGCTGGCTCCCGCTTCTTTCAGCTTGGCAAAATCCGCCTCGTCCAGCAGGCCGAAAGAAACGCAGATCTCCAGCTTCGTCTCGCGCTTCAGCGTGCGGATCGTCTCGCAGACCTGATCGATCTCCGCAGGGGAAAGCCTTTTGCCGCTGGTGACGATGGAAAAGCGCAGCACGCCGCCCGCCTCGTTATGCTTCGCCTCGGCCAGCATAGCCGCCGTGTCCAGCAGCGGGTATGTTTCCAGATCGTTATGCGGATAATGGGCGCTTTGGGCGCAGTATTTGCAGTCCTCGGTGCATTTGCCGCATTTGCCGTTGATGATGGTGCAGATATCAAAGCCGTCGCCGCAGAAATGCTCTCTAAGCTCGTCCGCCGCCGCGCTCAGCTCGTCCAAATCGGCCTGCTCCCGGTCAAAAAGCCGCAGGGCTTCCTCCCGATTGATTGCGCCGCCCGCCAGTATGCGCTCCTTATATTCCCGGATAATTGACATTTTCTCACCCCAATATTGTTAATCTTGCCGCATAAAAAAGTTAACTCTTTTCCAAGTATAACCGCTCGGGTGCGATTTGTCAACAGCAAACATAATTTTTGGTAAACATTTGCCCGGCAAGGTGGACATAAACCCACCAATGTGATAGAATATATTTGTGATAGCCGATAAAGCGAGGTAAAACAATGTTGTCAAAACTGCAAAAGTGGCTGGCGGAAAACCCGCACGCGCTGGCGCTGCCGTGTCTTATGGTGCTGTATCTGGTCTGCTTCTTCGCGCTGGATTTTCTGGTGAAAGAGCCGCGCTTTATCCTGCACAGCCCGCTGGACGATCTGATACCGTTCAACGAGTGGTTTGCGGGGCTTTATTTCATCTGGTTTGCCGCCTTTCCGCTGGCGCTGCTGGCGTTTCTGCTGCTGGATAAGGCGGATTTTCTGGAGCTTTGCTTCGTCATCTTCGCCGGGGCGGCGGTGTGCTTTCTGGCGTATATCTTCCTCCCCACCGGGCTGGAACTGCGGCCGGAGACCGTGCCGCGTGATAACTTCCCCGCCCGGCTCATGCAGTTTATCTGGCTGGTAGACTCGCCGCGCAACGTCTGCCCGTCGCTGCATTGCTCCATCTCGGCGGCCATCGCGCTGCAAACCCTGCGCTCCCGCAAGCTCTCCGGGCGGTGGCTGCTGCAAACCGCCGTCTGCCTGCTGATGCTGCTGATCTGCCTTGCCACCCTGTTCGTCAAGCAACATTCAGTCTGGGACGTGGCGGCGGGCTGGGCGCTGTCGCTGCTGCTGTTCGGCCTGGCGGAAGCTTGGCGCAAGCGCCGCGGCATATGATATTGCCAAGCGGCGCAAAACGTGTTAGAATTTAATTAGGAACTGCTGCATATTGCCTGACCGACCGCTAAGGGAGGAATTCATCATGGCCAGCCACGTGCTCAACGAGATCAACCGCTGTCTGAACTGCCGTCAACCCGCTTGCCGGGGAGGCTGCCCCATCAACACGCCGATCCCGGAGATGATCCAACTTCTGAAGCAGCACCGGCTGAACGAGGCGGGCGAGCTGCTGTTTGCCAACAACCCGCTTTCCATCATCTGTTCTATCGTCTGCGACCACGAAAAGCAGTGCGAGGGGCACTGCATACTGGGGCGGACGGGTTCCGCCGTGCAGATCAGCACCATTGAGCATTACATATCCGACACCTGTCTGGATAAAATGACGGTAGAGACGGCGCCCCCGAACGGTATCGCGGTGGCGGTCATCGGCAGCGGCCCGGCGGGGCTGACGGTGGCCATCACCCTGGCCAAACTCGGTTACAGCGTAACGGTGTTCGACTCCAAGGATAAGATCGGCGGCGTTATGCAATACGGCATACCGGAATTTCGCCTGCCCAAGACGGTGCTGGCTCGCCTTAAGCAGAAGCTGGAGCAGCTGGGCGTCGAGATCCGCCTGAACACCACCATCGGCAACGCTTTGAGTATCGACGACCTGTTCCGCGACGATTACCAGGCCGTGTTTATCGGCAGCGGCGTCTGGCGGCCAAGAACCCTCGGCGTTAAGGGCGAAAGCCGCGGCAACGTGCGCTTCGGCCTGGATTACCTTTCCAACCCCGAGCAGCACCAGCTGGGCAAAAACGTCGCCGTCATCGGCATGGGCAACACCGCGATGGACGTGGCGCGCACCGCCTTTCGCCACGGCGCGCAGAAAGTGGTTTTATACTCCAAATCCCTCGTCACCAATGCCAGCAAGCGCGATTTGATGTACGCCCAGCTGGACGGGGCGGAATTGGAATTCGGCCTGCAAGTGGCGGAGATCAATGACCGCGGCCCCGTTTTCCGGCAAGTGCTGTTTGACGAGAACGGCAGCCGCGTTGGCCTGTCCGAGGAACTTCTGCAAACCGAGGCCGACTCGGTGGTCATTGCCGTCAGCCAGGGGCCGCGCCGCCGTCTGGTCGACTCCACCACCGGGCTGGAGGTGGACGAGGGCGGCTTTTTGGTGGTGGACGAATTCGGCCAGACCACCAAAAGCATGGTTTTCGCCGCGGGCGACGTGGTGACCGGCCCCAAGAACGTCGTCAGCGCCGTCACGGCGGGCAAACAGGTGGCCGTCAATATGCACAAGCTGCTGCAAGAGCGGCAATGATCCCCCATAAAACAGAAAAGTGCTTCCCCCGCGGGAAGCACTTTTTTTGTGCGGTTTTTTATTCGCTTTTTATTCAATAGAGGTGACGGTGTAATCCTCTGCCGCCACGGCTTTTTTCAACTGCTCGTCGCTGACCTCGCCGTCAAGCGTCACCACCGCCGTGCCGTTAACATGGCTGGCCTCGGCCTTGCTTACGCCCGGCAGCGCTTCCAGCGCTTTCTGCACGTGCTTCTCACAATTCCCGCACATCATGCCCTCAATGTGTAAAACTTTTTCCATTTTCGTCTCCTCCTTAACTGTTATCGTCGGTTTTATGGCCGTTTTGGGCGGGGCTGCCGCCGGATACATCTTAAACGTGTTCAGGCGCAGCGCGTTGGTCACCACGCAGAAGCTGGAAAGGCTCATTGCCGCCGCCGCAAACATCGGGTTCAGCTGCCAGCCGAACAGCGGAATGAACACGCCCGCCGCCAGCGGTATGCCCGCCGCGTTATAGGCAAACGCCCAGAACAGGTTTTGCTTGATCGTCCTGAGAGTCGCCCGGCTCAAGCGCACCGCCGCCGCCACGTCGGCAAGGCTGTTCTTCATCAGCACCACGTCCGCCGCGTCAATGGCAACGTCCGTCCCCGCGCCGACGGCCACGCCCAGATCGGCCGCCGCCAGCGCCGGGGCGTCATTGATACCGTCGCCCACCATGATCACCTTGCCGCGCTCGGCCAGCTGGCGCACGATCTGCTCCTTATCGGCGGGCATCAGCCCGGCAAACACCTCGTCCACCCCGGCCTCCTGCCCGATCGCCGCCGCCGTGCGCTCGTTGTCGCCCGTCAGCATGACCACCCGGCAGCCCAGCTGCTGCAATTCGCGGATCGCCGCGGGGCTTTCCGCGCGTATCACGTCCGCCACGGCTATTATACCCAACAGCCGCCCGTCATACGCAAACAGCAGCGGCGTTTTGCCCGCGCCGGCCAAAGCTTCCGCCTGCTGCCGCGCCGTATCGGCCAATTTGACCTCGCCGCTGATATACTTCAGGCTGCCGCCGAGCAGCTTTTTGCCGTCCAGCGTGCCGCTTAAGCCCAGCCCGGGGAGCGCCGCAAAGTCCGTCGCCTGCGCGTCCGCCAAACCGTCCGCCTGCGCCCGGCGCACCACCGCGCCCGCCAGCGGGTGTTCGCTTTTCATCTCCAGCGCCGCCGCCAGCCGCAGCAGCTCCTGTTCAGTCACGCCGCTTTCCGGCAGAATATCCGTCACCGCCGGCTCACCGCGCGTAATGGTGCCGGTCTTATCCAGCGCCACGGTGGCCGCCTTGCCCATTTCCTCCAGCGAAGCCGCCGTCTTAAACAAAATGCCCGCTTTGGCGCCCATGCCGCTGGCCACCATGATCGCCACCGGCGTGGCCAGCCCGAGAGCGCAGGGGCAGCTGATGACCAGCACCGATATGCCCCGTGCCAGCGCAAAGCCGACGCTTTCGCCCACTGCCAGCCAGATCACCGCCGTCACCAGCGCGATCGCGATGACCGTCGGCACAAATACACCGGAAACACGATCCGCCAGCTTGGCAATTTCGGCCTTGGTGGCCGCCGCGTCGCTGACCAGCCGAATGATCTGCGCCAGCGTCGTGTCCTCGCCCACGCGGGTGGCGCGGCAGGTCAAATGCCCGGACTGGTTGACGGTAGCGGCGGAAACCGCGTCGCCGGGGGCTTTCTCCACCGGGATACTCTCACCGGTCAGCGCCGCCTCATTCACCGCGCTGGCGCCCTGCAAAACCTCGCCGTCCACCGGGATATGCTCGCCCGGGCGGACGATGAAAACGTCGCCCGCGCGCACCTCCTGCACCGGCACGGTCAATTCCGCGCCGTCCCGCAGCACCACCGCCGTGGTCGGCGAAAGCTTCATCAGGCTTTGCAGCGCGTCCGTCGTCTTGCCCTTGGAGCGCGCCTCCAGCATTTTGCCCAGCGTGATCAGCGTCAGGATCGTCGCGGCGGACTCAAAATATAACTCATGCAGATACGCCGCCTGCGCCGAAGCGTCGGCCAGCGTCATCAAAAACATCACGCACAGGCTGTAAATAAATGCCGCCGCCGCGCCCAGCGCCACCAACGTATCCATATTCGGCGCGCGGTGCAGCAGCCCCTTAAAGCCGGAAACAAAAAACTTCTGGTTGATCACCATCACAATGACCGTCAGCACCAGCTCCGCCAGCGCCATGGTGAGCGGGTTATCCGCCAGCACCCCCGGCAGCGGCAGATCGAGCAGCATATGCCCCATCGTGCCGTACATCAGCACCAGCCAAAAGCCCAGCGAAGCAAGCAGCCGCATAAGCAGCTTCGGCGTTTCGGTATCCTTAAGCTCGTTATCCGCCGCCGCCGTTTGGGCCGAAGCCCCCTCCGCCGCCGCGTCATAGCCGGCCTCGCGCACCGCCGCGATGATCGCTGCCGCGGTGGCTTCGCCCTCCACGCCCATCGAATTGGTGAGCAGGCTGACCGCGCAGGAGGATACGCCCGGCACGTTCGATACCGCCTTTTCCACCCGGCTGCTGCAAGCCGCGCAGCTCATGCCCATAACCTTAAATTTCTGCAATCTTACTTAAGCCTCCTAACCGCCAGGCATTGCCTACCTTTTTGATAAGTATACCGTATTTTGGCCGTTATGTCAAGGGCGCGGGGCTTACAGCAGCTTCGCCACCTCGGTGTAGACGTCGGCCGGGTCGGCGGCCAGCTTGGTTTTCTGCGGCAAAATCAGCGTCACACAGCAGCCCTCACCGGGCGCGCCGGTAACCTCCATACGCCCGCCGTGCAGCTCGGCGATCACCAGGCTGATGGCGGTTCCGATACCGTGGCCGCCGTTGGCGGAGGTATAGAAAGGCTCAAAGAAGCGCCGCTGCTGTTCCTCGGTCAAGCCCACGCCGTTGTCGCTGATACTGAGGCGCACCTCCTTGTTCGCCGCATCGAAGCTGGTGGCAATGGTTATCTCGCCCCAAAAGCGCGGTTCGTTCTCGCGTCTTGCCACAATAGCCTGCTCGCTGTTCATCACGCAGTTGATCACCACCTGCTTGATGCGGGTGCAGTCAAGCTTCAGCTTGGGCAGGTCATCAGCCAGGTCGGCGTTAAGCTCCGCCCGCTTCAGGCGACATTCGCCCCGCAGCACCGGCAGAACCTCTTTCACCAGCTCGTTCAGCTGATAGGAAGTCACGTTATGCTCCTGCCGCCCCATGTCCATGAAACCGTACAGCAGCTCGTTAGAGCGCTCCACCTCGTCGTTGATAACGCGCAGGTGCGCCTGCACGGTGGGATCGTCGGGATAGCTGGCCTGCATGATCTGCACCGAGCCGCTGAACAGCTGCAAACTGTTTTTCAATTCATGCGCCACGCCGGCTGCCACCTTGCCCATCTGGCTGAACGGCAGGTTGGCCTCGTATTCGCGCAGAATTTCCCGCTGATAGTTTTTATCCGACGCCCCGGCGGCATTTTCGTCCGTCAGCCGGATCAGGAACGTCCCCTCGCCCGGCGCGGCGTCGCTAAGCGGCTGCGCGCTCACCAGCAAACGGTTATTGCCGCTTTTCAGCTTCAGCGCCCCGGCAAAGCCAAGGCCGGCCGCCAGCGCGTTATCCAGCTTGGCCATCGTCTGCACGTCAATGCTGACGTTGGAAAGCGCCGCCGAAAGAAAGCCGCCCGGCATACCCTGCTTGATACCCAGCGTCTCACGCCAAAGCCTGGGCGTGGCCGCCAGCACTCTGCCCTCGCCGTCCACGATGGCCAGATCCAGCGGCAGCGCCGCCCAAACCGCGCTGAACAGCGTTTGTGTTTTGATGATCTCGCTTAATACACCGGAAAGCGCCTCCGGGTTCAATTCCATATCGGCCAGTTCGCCGCTGATTTTCTGCTCTAAGGTTTGTTTCATGCTTCGCGTTCCCCTTTTTTTCCGTCCGGTTTTTCATCAGCCATAATTTTCCGCAAAATTGCCGCCAAACCTGCCCCAAAAGGGCAAAAAAATCAGGTAAATTGCGAGACTAATCGGCAACTTACCCGTTTTTCCGCCGTTCAGTCGGTCACCAGCTCGTCCATCGGCCGGTCAAACCGCGCCACGGGCAGCGCCGGCAGCACCTGCCATTGATACGCTATACCTATCACCCGCGCCCCCGCCGAAAGCTGCGGCAGAAAGCGGTCATAATACCCCTTGCCGTGCCCCAGGCGGTTAAGGTTCGCGTCGAACGCCACCCCCGGCGCCAGCACCACGCCGATCTCCAAGGGGTCAACCTCCGGTGACGCCAGCGGCTCATACACGCCAAGCGCCACCTTGGTAAGCTCGTCGCCCTTGCGGAAAAGCGCCGCCCGCATTTCTCCCGGCGCCAGGTCATATGTGCGCGGCACGGCCAGGCGCCGCCCGCTCTGCCACAGCCATTCGTGCAGCGGGGTCAGGTCGACCTCCCGTCCGTAAGCCAGATAACTCAAAACTGCCCCATCGGGATACCCGGCCAGCCGCTTTTGCAGCCGCTCGCAGATTTTGGCGCTGGCCGTCCGCTGCTCCTCCGCCGTCACCAAACGCCGCCGGGCAAGCATTTGCCGCCGCACTTCCTGTTTATCCATAGCCCACCTCACGCGTAAAAGTAAAGCGGCAGATTAGCCTCCGCGTTCAGCGAGAGATCGGCAAACTCGCCCCGGGCAAACTTGCCGAGCGCCGCCGCCCCGATCATCGCCGCGTTATCGGTGCAGAACTGGGGTGATGGGTAGATGACCCGCATTTCGGGAGCAAGCTCCTGCACCCGCTCACGCAGCGCCTGGTTGGCCGCCACGCCGCCCGCCAAAACGATGGTGTCGCGGCCATATTCCCGCGCCGCCCGAACCGCCTTGGCCGCCAGCACCCGCACGATGGCCTCCTGCGCCGAGGCCGCCACGTCCGCCACGCGATACGCTTCGCCTTTCATCTGCTTCTGATTGAGAAAATTCAGCACGGCGGATTTAAGCCCGCTGAAGCTGAAGTCATACGTCCCCTCCAACCAGGCCGAGGGGAAATCGTAAACCGGCTCGCCCTCCCGGGCGGCCTGCTGAATGGCCGGCCCACCCGGGTATGGCAGACCCAGCGCCCGCGCAATTTTATCAAACGCCTCGCCTGCCGCGTCGTCGCGGCTCTGCCCCAAAAGCTTGTAATAGCCCGGCTTTTCGGCCAGCGCCACCCCGCTGTGGCTGCCGGAGACCACCAGCGCCAGATAGGGGAATTCAAGCTCCGGGTGTTCCAAAAAGGGCGCGTTCATATGCCCCTCCAGATGGTGGACGGCGATCAGCGGCAGACCCGCCGCAAACGCCAGCGCCTTGGCATAGCTGACGCCCACCAGCAGCGAGCCGATCAGCCCCGGCCCTTTAGTCACCGCCACCGCGTCCAGGTCAGAGAGCTTAACATTCGCGTCATCAAGCGCCCGCCGCACCACCGGCACCACGGCGTTCAAATGCTCACGGCTGGCGATCTCCGGTACCACGCCGCCGTAAAGCTGGTGGACTGGTATCTGCGTCGCCACCACGTTAGAGAGCAACCGGTAGCCGTCCGTTATCACCGCCGCCGCCGTCTCGTCGCAGCTGCTTTCGATCGCCAAAATCTTCACCATATGCCGCACCCTCCGTCAAAAATTCCCGAGTTCGCGGCTCATCAGCAGCGCGTCCTCATGGTTGTCCTCATAATAGCCGGGGCGGCGGCCGTTCACCGCAAAGCCGCATTTGGCGTAAAGCGACTGCGCCGCGGCATTGCCCGCCCGCACCTCTAAATTCACCCGGCGCAAGCCCAAAAGCCGCGCCATATCCAGCAGCCCGGAAACCAGCTGAAAGCCCAGCCCCTCGCCGCGCCGGTTTTTCGCCACCGCCACATTGTTGATCTCCGCTTCGTCCAGCACCTGCCAGAACCCGGCATAACCCAGCAGCGTATCCTCCCGCACCAGCAGCAGAACATGCGAGATGGGGCGCGCGATCTCCGCCCGATACGCCGCCTCAGACCACGGCTCGGCAAACGCCTCGTTCTCGATCGCCAGCAGCTGGGGCAGATAGACCGCCGCGTTCTCCGCCGAAAGCTCCACTAAAATTTCCCCGTCCAGGCTCATTTGGCCGCCTCCGCTTGAAGACGCGCGTTGCGATTGCGTTCCGCCTCGGAAAGCCGCAGGTAAAACGCCGCCGCCCGCTCCGGAGGCAGTGCTTCCTCTAACCGTTCCCCGGCCAGAAACGCACAGCCCGGCGCCCCGAACAGCCGCCGCTCCGGTGGCGCGATAAGCGCCTGCCCCGGCAAAGCCTGCCGCATTTCTTCTATATATAAGTCCGCCGCGTCGCCGACGAAGATCACCTGCTGCGGCTCATTCTGCGCCAGAAATTCCCGCAGCTTTTCGGCCAGCGCCTGCGGCGCCAGTGCGGCGGGCGGCCAAACCTCCGCCCCCTCAGGGGTGTAAAGCGCGGTATATACCTCATTTCGCCGGGCGTCCAGCACCGGGCAGATGTACGCGCCCATATGGCGCACGGCATAAGCCTCGGCTTCCAGCGTGGAGACGGGCAGCAATTTGATACCCCGCCCCTCGGCCAGCCCCTTGGCCGTCGCCAGGCCGATACGCAGCCCCGTGAAAGAGCCGGGGCCGTTGGTCACCGCGATCAGGTCGATATCCTGTATGGTCAGCGCCGCCGCGTCCAGCATGGCGGCAAGCACGGGCAGCAGGCGCTGCGAATGGGTCAGCCCCACGTTCAGGCAGGCCGAGGCCAGCAATTTATCCCCCTCCGCCACGGCAAGGGAAAGCCCCTTGCCCGCCGCGTCAATTCCTAAAATTTTCGCCATCGGTCAGCGCCTCCTCCAGCCAGCTTTGGTCGCCGTGCGCGCAAATTTCGATGTCCCGCCATTCCGCGCCGTTTGCGTCCAGGCGGCGGATCAGGCGGATATCCAGCCGCTCTGCGGGTATTTCCGCCGCCAGCACCTCCGGCCATTCCGCCAGCACCACGCAGAATCCGTCAAAATATTCCCAGACGCCGCGCTCCCAAACCTCGTCCAAATCGTTCAGGCGGAAAAGGTCCATATGCGCCAGCGGCAGCCGCCCGCCGCCGTATTCGTTAACGATGGTAAAGGTGGGGCTGGTGACCGGCTCCCGCACGCCAAGCCCCGCCGCAAACCCCTGCGAGAACAGCGTTTTGCCCGCGCCCATCTCGCCGTAAAGCGCAATAAACGCCCCCGCCGGGGCATGCTCGCCCAGCCGGCGGCCGAAATTGAACGTATCCTCCGGGGTATAAGCCGAAATTTTCTGCATATTTACACTGCCAATCCCAAAAATAATGCGCGCCCCGAGACATTCGGAACACGCATTAAGTATACTACTTTTGGCGGGTAAAGCTCAACCCCCTTTGGCCAATTTTCCCAAAATCAGCCCGCGCAGGCCGCCGCAAAAGCGGCAAACAGCTTTTGCCCCGCCCGCAGGCGCTCCGGGTGCCACTGCACGCCGATGGCAAAGCGCCGCCCCGGCGCTTCTATCCCCTCGATCAGGCCGTCCGGTGCATAGGCGCAGGCGGAAAGCCCCTCGCCCAGCAGGCGCACTCCCTGCTGGTGCCGGCTGTTCACCCGCATTTTGGCGGGCGACGCGTCATAAATTTCCGCCAGCTTCCCCCGGCAGACAACACTATGCCAGCCCGTCCGCATATCCGCCGTCTGCCAGTGTAAGATATCGCCGCCCCGCTCCTGCAAATGCTGCCAGAGCGTGCCGCCCAGCGCCACATTCAGCACCTGCATACCCCGGCAGATACCCAAAAGCGGCAAGTCCGCCGCCAGCGCCGCCCGGCAAAGCGCAATTTCCCAGAGATCACGCGCCGCGTCCACCTCGCCCAAGCCCTGGTGCGGCTCCTCGTCCCAAAGCAGCGGGTGCGGGTCGCCGCCGCCGGAAAGCACAATACCGGCAATCCCCGCCGGCAGCTGAAATTCGCCCTCCTGCGGCGGCAGGATCACCCCGCCAAGCCCCACAGCATTAAGCGCCCGCAAATACGCCGCCGCCAGCGTAAAATCCTCGCCCCGGCGGCCGCAAGTCACGCCAACCAAACACATCTTCCACCCCTCCCCGGCAATTCTATGCCGCGAGAGGCGCCGATATGCCGCCCTTAAGTTGTGGGCACGATACCCATGCTGATCTCCATCGCGTGGTCAATGCGCGACATCGTCATCTCGTTCAGGCAGGCCACTTTCTGCTGCAAGCGCACCTTGTCAATGGTGCGTATCTGCTCGGCCAGGACGACCGAATCGCGCGACAGCCCCGATTCCCGCCGGGATAACTCCACGTGCGTCGGCAGCTTGGCCTTGGAAAGCTTCGATGTGATCGGCAGAATGATCGTCGTCGGGCTGAAGTTATTGCCCACGTCGTTCTGCACCACCAGCACCGGCCGCACGCCCCCCTGCTCGCTGCCCTGCACTGGGTTCAGCTCGGCAAAAAAGATATCTCCCCGTTTAAGCGACATTTTGCTCACTCCCGCAGATTTTGGCAGGCCGGCCTTATGTACGGCTCTCTCGACCCGCTCTTATCCATGATACTCCCCCCGCCAAGGGGGAAATATACTCGCCAAAATCTGCCGTATTCCGCCAGAAAAAGCGCCCCGCCAAAACCCGGCGGGGCGCTCCCATTAAAGTTTGATATAACTGCTTACCGGGCGGAAAAATTCCTGCTGCACGGCCTGCAAATTGTCTTTAGCCGCCGCCTCGTCCGCCCCGCTGATACAGAAATAAAAGCGTATCTTCGGCTCGGTGCCGCTGGGGCGAACCTTGATGAAACCGCCGCCGCCCTCAAACGTCAGCCCCAGCATATCCACCCTGGGGAAATCCAGCGGCTGCATTTCGCCGCCTGCCAGCTGCTCGCCCTGCGCGTAATATTCCCGGCTGGCCACATTCAGCCCGCCCAGCTTATCACGTCTATCCTCGGTAAGTGTCCGCAGAATTTCCCGCATTTGCTCCCGTCCGTCGATACCAGGGAAGCTGCACGCCACCTGCGCGTCCAGATAACAGCCGAACTCCTGATAAAGCCCGGCCAAAACGTCCGGCAGCGTTTTGCCCTGCCCGCGCCAGTAAAGCGCCGCCTCGGCGGTGAGCGCCGCCGCGAGAACCGCGTCCTTGTCGCGGGCATAGGTGCCTTTCAGATAGCCCAGGCTCTCCTCAAAGCCGAACAGAAACTCCCGCTCGCGCCCCGCCTCCTCCAGCAATTTGATCTGCTCGCCGATGTATTTGAAGCCAACCGGCACGTCCTTGATATTAACGCCCAGCGCCTGCACCACGCGGTTGGCCAGCGCCGTGGAAACCACGCTTTTCACCACCAGCGCGTTTTCCGGGAGAATTCCCATTTCACGCTCCCGGTTGATGATATAATAAGCCAGCAGCACGCCCACCTGGTTACCGGAAAGCCGCTGATAGCCGCCCCCCGGTAAGCGGCAGCAAACGCCCAGGCGGTCGGCGTCCGGGTCGGTGGCCAGCAGCAGATCGACGTTCTCGCCCGTCTGCTGCTCAATTTCCGCCGCCAGCTGCTCGGAAAGCGCCCACGCCCCCGCGTCCTCCGGGTTCGGCACGGCCACGGTGGCAAATTCCGGGTCGGGCTCGGCCTGCGCCGCCACGGTGTGCAGGTTTTGGAAGCCGATCTCCCGCAAAATGCGCTCCACGGGCTTTCTGCCCGTACCGGAAAGCGGCGTATACACGATGTTCATTTCACCGCCCTTGGCGGCGCAAAGCTCGGCATTCAAAAGCTGCTCTTTCACTTTGGCGGTATACGCGTCATGCAGGGAGCCGCCCAGCATTTCCAGCAGACCCTGCGCTTTCGCCTGCTCGGGCGGCATTTCCGCCACCTCCCAGGAATTGCGCCCGGCCATCTTGGCAACGATCTTATCCGCCTGCTCGGGCGGCAGCTGGCCGCCGTCCTCCCAATAGACCTTATAGCCGTTATACTGTTTGGGATTGTGGCTGGCCGTCACCATAATGCCAGCCATCGCGTGGGTGTGGCGCACCGCAAACGAAAGCACCGGCGTGGGGGCAAGCTCGCTGAACAGATAGGCTTTGACGCCGTTGGCGTTAAGCACCCCCGCCGCCGCCTGCGCAAACTCACGCGAAAAGCGCCGCGAATCATAGGATATCGCCACGCCGCGCGCCGCGCCGCCATGCTCGATCACGGTATCCGCCAGCGCCTGCGTCAGCCGCCGGATCAGGTAAATATTCATGCGGTTGGTGCCGATACCAAGCTCGCCCCGCATACCGCCCGTACCGAATTCCAAATCGCAGTAAAAGCGGTCGGTAATTTCCGCCTCGTCGGTCAATGCCGCCAGCTCCGCCCGGTCTGCCGCCGCCAAAAACGGCGCCGCCAGCCACGCCTGATACCGCGCCGCCACCTCTTTGCTCAGCATAAGATCCCCTCCTTATTAGACAAAACGCCGCACATGTGCTACAATCTTCTTATCAGACTATCATACTCAGTCCCTGCTATTATAATTCTAAACAAACCACGGCAAAATAGCAACCGCAAATGCCGATTTTTTCCATTCTTTTAACCGGGAGGCCATGATGACCCACATTTTAACGCTGGATATCGGCGGCAGCAAAACGCAGCTCACCCTCTGGCAGTGTACCTGTGCCGCGCCGATATTGCAGAAAACCGTAACATTCCCCACCGATTACGCCGACGAACAGGCTCTTATCCCCCAGCTTCAGGAGTTCCTTGCCGACGCCGATGACGTTGAAGCCGCCGCCATTGCGTTCGCCGGGACGGAAACGGCAGACGGCGCCCTCCGCCTCACCAACAACCCCTGCGCGCCGGATATCGCCAACCTGCGGCAGGCACTGCCGCCAAACTGCCGTCTCACCGTGCTGAACGATCTGGCGGCGCTGGCTTATGCGCTGAACCTGCTGCCGCCATCGTCGCTCCGCAATTTAAATCCCCAGGCGGATTTTAGCCAAAACCACGCCGTGAAGCTGGCCGCGGCCTGCGGCACGGGCTTTGGGGCGGCGGCGCTGCTCCCCGGCGGCAGGTGCTTGCCGACGGAAGCGGGGCATTGCCGCTTTGCCCCCGCCAATGCCGCACAGGCCGCTCTATGCGCCAGTATCGGCGATAATATTACGAATGAAACGCTGCTTTCGGGCGCGGGGCTGTCGCGTATCTACACGGCACTTGGCACGGCGGCGCCGCAGCTTAATGCGGCGGAGATCAACGCGCGGGCGGCGGCGGGCGATGAAATTGCCTTGCAGACCGTGCGGCTGTTCAGCGGCTGCCTGGGGGCGGCTCTCGGCAATCTGGCGCTGGTGACCCTTGGCAGCGGCGGCGTCTATCTGGCGGGCGGCGTCTGCCAAAAGCTTGCCCCGCTGCTGGACGCGGCGGCGCTCGTTGATAGTTTTGTGATCCCCGGCTCGTTCGCGGCGGCGTTGGCCAAAATCCCCATTTATCTGATCACCGACCCGGCGGCGGTATCCCTCGGCGCGGCAGTCTGCGCCGACCGGACGCTGCTGGGCTGAGATCGCCGCCAAGGAGGTGCTGCCTTATGCCCAAACTTATGCGGCGGCTGACCGCCCTCACTCTCACGGGCACGGTCATCGCCGCCCTGCTGTTTTATTCTACCGCGGCGGGCATCTGGCTGACGCTGGCCATCACGCTGGGCACGACGGCATACCACTTGGGTATGCGTCTGCTGGTCGGCCTGCTTTTCAACGCCGCCATGCACAACCGGGCGGATCCCGCTAGGTGGTGGTATCAGCCGCGCCGGTGGGAGGCTAAGCTGTATCGCCTTTTGCGGGTGCGCGAATGGAAAGGCAGGCTCCCCACCTATTACCCGGAGAGCTTCTCGCCCCGGCGGCACAGCTGGGCGGAAATTGCCCAGGCCATGTGCCAGTCGGAGCTGGTGCATGAGGTCAATATGCTGCTGAGCTTCGCGCCGCTTTTGGCCGTCAAATATTTCGGCGCGTTTTACGTGTTTCTGATAACCTCTGTCGCGGCGGCCTTGTTCGATCTGCTGTTCGTCATCATGCAGCGCTATAACCGCCCGCGCGTCCTGGCCATCGCCCGGCGCCAACAAAAAACAGGAGAGCGTTAAGCCCTCCTGTTCTTTCATTTAAGTGAGTTCATGTGCCGCAGCAGCCAGTAACAGGCGGCGCCGCCAATAAAACAGGCCGCCAGCACCGCCAGCGTCATCAGCGGGCTGGCCGCAAACGGCATCGGCAGGTTCATGCCGAAGAAGCTGGTGATAAACGTCGGCACGGCCACCATCAGGGTGATAACCGTCAAAAAATTCATCACCTTGCTCAGATTGTTGTTGGAAATCGAGGCCAGCGCGTCCATTGAGTTCTTCAAAATGGTGGTGTAAATGTCGGCCATCTCCACCGCCTGTTTGTTCTCGATAATTACGTCGTCCAAAAGATCGCGGTCTTCCTCATACATGCGAATGGTGCGGGTGCGGAACAGCTTTTCCATCACCTTGTCGTTCGCGCGCAGCGATGTGGTGAAGTATACCAAGCTTTTTTGCAAATTAAGCAGGCCGTTCAGATCCTCGTTGTTCATCGTTTGGCGCAGGCGCGCTTCCAACGCCTCATAGCGGCGGTTGATGTCGCGCAGCGAGCGCAGATAGATGTTGGTCTGAAGCTGCAAAATCTGCAAGATCAGCCGCGTTTTTTTGAACGTGGCGGCAGATTTGATACGCCCGCCCGCAAAGCTGCGGTAAAGCTCCAGATCGGTCAGGCTCACGGTCACGATGTACTCGTCGTTCAGCACGATCCCCAGCGGCACGGTATCATAGATCACCGCGGCGTTGGTGGTTATCGGCACGTTGATAATGATGAGTATCTGGCCGTCGTCGCTTTCCACACGCGCCAGCTCCTCATCGTCCAGGGGATAACGGATAAAATCCTCGTCAATGCCCGTCTGCTCGCTCACCCGGCGGATCTCCTCCGGCGTGGGGTTAACAAGGTTGATCCAGTCGCCCTTTTGCATTTGCTGCACCTCGCCCATCGGCTGGTTTTCGCCCATAAGCGGGGTGCGGTATATCGTCAGCATACGGCACTCCTCCTTATATCAGGGGGTGCGCCTTAAAAGCAGCGAAGCGCAGCCCCCCGGTTTTGGTTATTCGATAAATACTTCCGGGGTCGCCCTCCACAGCTTTCACCTCTTTCAGTCATAATTTGCGGGCAAATTTGCCCGTACACTTTATAATAACTCCATTTTTGGGCTTTTACCAGCCCTTTTTGGCAAAAAATTGCCGCTGCCGCTGATTTTTTTTTCGTTTTATGGTACAATGGAGTTATCCAGCAAAAAACAGCCGTTCAAGAGTACACCAGATGCAAGGCGTCAGACTGTGCGGCGAGGGAGCTGTATTGAAATACGCGACCCGAGCCAAGCAGGCTGACAACACAGCAGATGGCGTGCTATTGGACGGCTGAAAGGAGATTTCTACATATGAAAACTACTGCAATTATATTAGCCGCCGGCAAGGGGACACGCATGAAATCCGCCCTCCCCAAAGTGCTGCATAAGGCGGGCGGGCGCACCATGCTGGCGCAGGTGCTGCACCAACTGAGAGCGGCCGGCATTGAAGACTGCTGCGTGGTCGTCGGCCACGGCGCGGAAGAAGTGCGCCAAAGCCTGCCGCAGGATAAAAACCTGCGCTTTGCCCTGCAAATGCCCCAGCTCGGCACCGGCCACTGCGTGCAGCAGGCGCTGCCCCATATCTCCGCCGACTGCGAGGCCGCGCTCATTGTCTGCGGCGACACACCGCTGCTGACGGCAGAAACCCTGCAAAATTTGCAGGCAAAATTCGCCCAAACCGGAGCGGACGGCTTGATCCTCACCGCCGAAATGCCCGACCCCACCGGCTATGGCCGCATTATCCGCGGGGCAGACGGCGGCGTCACCGCCATCATCGAGGAAAAGGACGCCACGCCGGCGCAGAAAGCGGTGACGGAGATCAACACCGGGGCGTATATCTTCAAATTCCCGGCGCTTAAAGACGCGCTGGGCAAGCTCACCAACGACAACGCGCAGGGCGAATATTACCTGACCGACGTGATCAAAATCATCGCCGAAGCGGGCGGGCGCATTGATACCCTGACCACCCCCGACGCGGTGGAGACCACCGGCGTCAACGACCGCGTGCAGCTCGCTTTCGCTGCCGCCGAGCTGTACCGCCGCAAGGCACAGGAGCTGATGTTATCCGGCGTGACCATTATCGACCCCGCCGCCTGCTATATCGACCAACAGGTGACGGTCGGGCAGGACAGCGTGATTTATCCCGGCTGCCAGCTGCGCGGCAATACGCACATCGGCGCAAACTGTGTGATCGACAGCGATTGTATCCTCACCGACAGCACGCTCGGCGCGGGCTGCCATCTCACCAAATGCGTGCTGACGGAGGCCACGGTGGGCGCGGGCGCCAACATCGGCCCCTTTGCTTATCTCCGCCCCGGCACCAAGCTCGGCGATAACGTGAAGATCGGCGACTTTGCCGAGATCAAAAACTCCACCATCGGGGACGGCTCCAAGGTGCCCCACCTCTCTTACATCGGCGACACCGATATGGGAAGCGGCGTCAACATCGGCTGCGGCACGATAACCTGCAACTATGACGGCATGAACAAGCACCGCACCACCATCGGCGACGACGTTTTCATCGGCAGCAACACCAATCTCGTCGCCCCGGTAACGGTGGGCGCGGGGGCGTTTATCGGCGCGGGCAGCACGATCACCCGCGAAGTCTCGCCCAATGCCTTGGCGGTGGAGCG
The DNA here is from genome assembly GCA_947625705.1 of uncultured Peptococcaceae bacterium. Lineage (GTDB taxonomy): Bacteria > Bacillota > Dehalobacteriia > UBA4068 > UBA4997 > Avidehalobacter. The sequence goes on from CANQPG010000002.1 coordinate 49,851, forward strand.
CTCGCACCAACGGGAGGTCAAGGGCTGGGCGGCGGAACTTAGCCCCAAGGCGCTGGCCGCCAAAAAGGCAGCGAAATAATTTACGGATTTCCGCTAAAATTATGCCGTGTCTTAGAGGAAAAAGGCGAATTTTGCGGAATGTTATATATGTATAAAAGTCTGCCTTCGGGCAGCGCATTTTTGGTTATTTTACAGGGGAGGTTTAAGTAAATGAGTGGTTCCGCATTAAAGATTTTCACGGGCAACGCCAACCCGGCGCTGGCCACGGAGATCGCCAATTATCTGCAGATCAAGCTGGGCGCGGCCAAGGTATCCCGCTTTAAGGACGGCGAGGTGCGGCTGGAGATCGGGGAAAGCGTGCGCGGCAACGACGTTTTCATCATTCAGCCCACCTGCACCCCCGTCAACGAAAGCCTGATGGAGCTTCTGATCATGGTGGACGCGATGAAGCGCGCTTCGGCCAGCTCGGTGACGGCGGTGATCCCGTATTACGGCTATGCCCGGCAGGAGCGCAAGCAAAAGGCGCGTGATCCGATCTCGGCCAAGCTGGTGGCCAATCTGCTGACGGCGGCCGGCGCCGACCGTATGGTGGCGGTCGACCTGCACACCAACGCAATCCAGGGGTTCTTCGATATCCCGGTGGATCATCTGCCCGCCGTGCCGATTTTGGCGGAATATTATAAGAAGAAAAACATCGAAAATCTGGTGGTGGCCTCGCCCGATATCGGCGGCGTAACGCGCGCCCGCAATCTGGCGGAGCGGCTGAACTGCTCGCTGGCGATCATCGATAAGCGCCGCCCGGAGCCGAACAAATCCGAAGTCATGGGTGTAATCGGCGACGTTTCCGGTAAGAATGTTATCATGGTGGACGATATGATCGACACCGCGGGGACGATCGCCCAGGGCGCCAATTTCCTGCGCGACCAGGCAGGCGCCAACGAGGTCTATGCCTGCTGCACCCACGCCATCTTCACCCCGCCCGCGCTGGAGCGCATCAACGCCTCGGCACTCAAGGAGGTGCTGACCACCAACACCATTCCGCTGCGCCCCGAACTCTGCGGCGAAAGCGACAAGATCCAGACGGTCTCCATCGCTCCCCTCTTGAGCGAAACGATCCTGCGTATTCACGAGAATATGTCGGTGAGCCGCCTGTTTGACTAAATCCCGAAGGAGCAATTTGTTTCATGACGACTAACGTATACGATTTACTGGAAGAACGCGGCTTTATCGAGCAATGCACCGACCCCGGCGTGCGCGACCTGCTGGGGCGCGAGAGCGTGACTTTTTACATCGGCTTTGACCCCACGGCGGACAGCCTGCACGTCGGCCATTTCATTCAGATCATGGTGATGGCGCACATGCAGCGGGCGGGGCACCGCCCCATCGCCCTGTTCGGCGGCGGCACGGGCATGATCGGCGACCCCTCCGGCCGCACCGATATGCGCAAGATGATGACGCAGCAGACGATTTTGGACAACATCGCCAAATTCAAAACGCAGATGAGCCGCTTTATCGACTTCGACAGCGATATCCCCAACCGCGCCATCATGGTGAACAACGGCGACTGGCTGCTGGGGCTGAATTACGTCGATTTTATCCGCGAGGTGGGCGTGCATTTCTCCGTCAACCGCATGCTGGCGGCGGAATGTTTCAAAAACCGCATGGAACGCGGCCTTTCGTTCTTCGAGTTCAACTATATGCTGATGCAGAGCTACGACTTTGTCATGCTGCAGCGCAAATATAACTGCCAGATGCAGATGGGCGGCAACGACCAGTGGAGCAACATCATCGGCGGCGTCGAGCTGAACCGCCGCATGGACGGCAAGCAGGTCTATGGCCTGACGTTTAAGCTTTTGACCAACAGCCAGGGCAAAAAAATGGGCAAAACCGAAAGCGGCGCCCTCTGGCTGGACGCCGACAAGACTTCCCCTTACGAATTTTACCAATACTGGCGCAACATCGACGACGCCGACGTGGCCAACTGCCTGGCTCTGCTGACTTTCCTCCCGATGGACGAGGTGCGGCGCCTGGGCGCGCTTAAAGACGCGGCCATCAACGAGGCCAAGCAGACGCTGGCCTACGAAGTGACCAAGCTCGTCCACGGCGAGGACGAGGCCAAAAAGGCCGAAGCGGCCAGCCGTCAGCTGTTTGGCGGCGCGGCGGCAGGCGGCAACCTCCCCGGCACCGAGATCGCAGCGGCGGAGCTTGACGGTCTGGATATCCTTGGCCTGCTGACCAAATGCAATCTTATCAAGAGCAACGGCGAGGGACGCAGGCTCATCGCCGACGGCGGCGTTTACGTGAACGGCGAGCGCATCTCCGACCACACCCGCCCGATCACGGCGGCGGATTTTGCCGACGGCAAGCTGCTGCTGCGCAAGGGCAAAAAGGTCTATCACCAAGTGACCGTTAAAGATTAAGCAAAAATTTAAAGAGGCGTATTAAAATGATGAAAAGAACACGTATCGCGGCGCTTTGCGGCATATTGCTGCTGGGGCTGCTGACCCTTACCGCCTGCGGCGGCTTCGACGCCAAGGCGCTGGTGCAGGGCAATCTGGACGTTATTTATCTGGGTACATATGACCAAGATTATCTGGATATGGTGGAAATAACCGAGGAAGAGGCGGAAGCGTCCTATAACGAGGGTATCGAAAACGAAGCGACGTTCTTCTGCGATTATTTCGACGTGGACTGGGACGCGCTGACCGCCGAAGGCCAGCAGGCGATCCTCGATATGTATAAGCAGATCTACCAGCACAGCAAGTATGAGGTGGGCGAAGTGACCCGCAACAGCGACACTTATCTGGTGGAGCTGACGGTTTACCCGATCGACATTATCAAAAAGTTTGTCGATGAGGACAGCGACTTTTTCCTCGACAGCTGGCAGCACCGCCTGGACACCGGCGAGTTCGATCTTTATACTGACGAGGAGTTTGAGCAGGCTTGGGCCAGCGAGATCGTGACGCTGATCTCCGCCCGCCTTGACAATATCGGTTATCTTGACCCGGAAACCATCTCGGTGCAGATCGCGCAGGACGACGACGGCTACTATGTCATCACCGATAACGACTTCCAGCGCATTGACGAGCTGATGATCGCCTACTAAAGCATAAACAAGCAAGAAGCCCTGCCGCATGGCAGGGCTTTTATTTTATCTTATTTGCTGCGCCGCCGCTTCGGGTTGGCCGGGAACCAGCCCCGCTGCACCCGCTGCTCCTGCTCAAAAAGCTCCTTGATGCTCCAAAAGCAGGAGAACGCCACCAGCGCGGCCACCGTACCCCAAAAGGCGGAGGGAAGCAGCAGCGCCACCACCAGAAACCCCGCGCCCAAGAGGGCAAAAACCGGCCAAATGCGCTTGCCGAAGTAATATTCCCCCTTGATGACCAGCGGGTGGAACAGACCGATGATCAGAAAGCTGACCGCGCCCAGCGCCAACGCCTGCCAATTCAGCGCCATTATTTGCCACCCCCCGCCGTCAGGCTGTTAACGAACTGCCGCGCCGTGCGCCCGCTGCACCCATTCTGCCACAGCGCCCATTGCAGCGCCCGCTCCCGCAGCTCCGCCGGGGGCAGCGTCACGCCGTCCGCCGCCGCCAGGGCAGCCACAATGCGCAGATATTCCTCCTGGTTCGGCGTGGTGAACAGCACCGTCTGGCCGAAACGGTCAGCCAGCGAGAGCTTCTCGCTCATGCTGTCGGCGGCGCGCACCTCGCCGTTCTCATGCCGCACGCCCTCCCGATCCTGCCAGTTCTCCACGATCAAATGCCGCCGGTTCGATGTGGCATAGATCAGCACATTCCCGCCCAAGGCCGCCACGCTTCCCTCCAGCACCGCCTTGGTCAGCTTATAATCCCGGTCGGCTTTCTCAAATGAAAGGTCGTCGATGTAAATGATGTAATGGCGCGGCTGGCGGCTAAGCTCCGCCTGCAAATGCGGCAGGTCGGCAATACGGTCCAGCGGCAGCTCCACCAGGCAAAGTCCCGCCGCCGCCAGCTCGTTGGCCACCGCCTTGATCAGCGACGATTTCCCGGTGCCGCGCGCCCCGTAAAGCAGCAGGTTGTTGCCCCGCCCCGTGCGCACAAACAGCCGCGTGTTCTGCATCACCTCGTCCTTTTGGCTCTGATACCCGATCAAATCGTCGAGGCGTATCGCGTCAAAATCATGCACGGGGACAAGCCGCCCCTCCCAGCGCCAGACGCGGTGCAGCGCCAGCTCGCCAAAGCCATTGTGCCGGTAAAATTCCGCCAGCTTCTCGGCAACTCGCTCCGCCCGCTCCGTCGCCCAGGCCGCCAGGTTATCGGGCAGCCAGTCCGGCTCCTCCGCGTCCGCCAGCCATTCCGGCCGGGGGCACGCCAAAAGCCAGCCTTGCAGCGCGGCGATCTCCGCCGCCGCCTGCGCCAGCAAGGACGCGGCCAGGTGTTCCCCCGCCGCCGCCCGCAGCGCAAACAGGCTCGGCTCCTTTAACAGCAGCGAAAGTACATAATTTTCCGCCGGGCGCCAGCCCAGCCCGCCCTCGCAAAGCCGGCGGCACAGCGCCCGCGTGGCCGCGTCATCATCGTGCCCCGCCAGCGCGCCCACAAAATCGTCCGCCAACAAACCGGCAAACAACAGCAGCTTTTGCTCCTCCATGACATAACCTCCCACCGCGGCACGGCAAATCTTGCCGCCCGGGCAGGAAAATACGCTGCCCACCGCGAATTTAATAATTTTATAGAGTTTTTGCGCGAATTTTTACTTAACTGGTGCCAAACATGAATTTATTTCACCCGGACAAGTATAGTATTGATTATAGCAAACCTGCCCCCGCTCTGGCAAGCGGTGCGGGCGATTTTTTGCTGCGCGTCTCCTCGCTGGAGCGCGCCCGCCGCAATCTGGCGCGTGAAGCCGAGCGCAAGACCGCGCCCGCCGCGCCCCCGCCGCAGCCTTTGCCCCGGCCGGAGCCGCCGCAAAATGACACGGAACCGCCAAGGCAGCGCCGCACCGCCAAAAAAAGCGACAAGCCCAAGCGCCCGCCGGTCATCATTGCCAGCGTAACCGGCCTCTTGGTCTCCGCCGTCATTCTGCTGGCCGCCACCGGGCTATATGGCGCGTATTGCTTTTCGCGCGGGCTCCCCGGCGACGTCAACGTTTACGCCAGCACCGCCATGTACTGCCTCGCCGTATTCTGCGGCAGCTTCTGGGCAGGCGCGGTGGTGAAGCGCCAAAGCCTCGTTCCGCTCTACGTCATCGGCGCCGTGTATCTGATCACCAGCGTCGCCGTCTCACTGCATTTATTTGAGCTTTCGGAGTTCAAATTCACCATGCTGCTGTTCAAGATCGTGCTGACGGCGGGCGCCGCCCTGCTGGGCTTCGTCCTCTCGCTGATACCCTATCTGATCAACCGCGCCATCAAGCGCCGGCGGCAGAAAGAACGCGAACGCCGCCTGCGCCGCAAAGCGCAGTATTAAAAAATCACCGGGCACTCCCCTGCGGGAACGCCCGGTTTTTGTTCGGCAAATTGCCGCCGCGCTTAGTCCTCACGGCAGTAAGCAGCGCGGATCTTCGCCACATAAACGGTGTGGAAGTCCTTCTTCGGATACCACTTCTCCACCAAATCCTGCGGCATTTTCTCCGGCTTGATCTCATCGGTGTAGAGAGTGTCCAGCAGCAGCACCAGCCGTGCTTCCTCAAACGCCGGGATACCGTCCAGCATGGTCAAATGCAGCCCCGCCTCGCTGATCTTATCCCGCTCACGCCCGGAAACGCTGCCCAAAAGCCCCATCTCCTGCTTGTAGCCGTCAAAAAAGCTCAAGGAGAAGCAGCCCTCGGCGTCCATAAACTCCTTGGTGTAGCGCTGCGGACGGATAAACACAAACGCCACGTCCTCGCCCCAAAGCACGCCCAGACCGCCCCAGCTGGCCGTCATGGTGTTGGCTTTGGCGGCGTCGCCCGCCGTCACCAGCATCCAGTCCTCGCCGATCGCCCCAAACGGGTTCAGACTCAGATCCGTCAGTTTCACCTTTTGAAATGCCATAAAATCAACCTCCCTTTTCCTATGTAGAATATGCCAAACGCCCCGCCGTTAGTCGGCCTGCGTCAAAATGATGGGGCGCTTTTTCGTCACCACGATGGTGTGCTCAAACTGCGCGGCGCGGGTGCCGTGCGGCGTGTAAAGCGTCCAGCCGTCGCGCTTGCTTTGCAGCACCATGTTCTCCTGCTCGCTGATGAACGGCTCGATCGCGATGACCAGCCCCTCGGTCAGCCGCCGCTTGTCGCGCGGGTCGTAATAATTGTCGATCATCTCCGGCTCGTCGTGCAGCGTGTGCCCCACGCCGTGGCCGCAAAGATTGCGGATCAGCTTCAGGCCGTGGCGGTGCGCCGTGTTCTCAATGGCGCGCCCGATGTGGTTCAGCGGCCAATCCGCCACCGCCGCCGTTATCGCGTTGGCCAGCGCCTCTTTGGAAGCTTTCAGCAGCCGCTGCCCCATACGGTCGCCGCCGCCCACCAGCATGGTCGCCCCGTTGTCGCCGAAATAACCGTCCAGCTCGGCCGAAACGTCAATATTCACCATGTCGCCCGGCTTGATGATGCGGTCGCCGGGAATACCGTGCGCGATCTCGTTGTTGATGCTGATACACGTGTAGCCCGGGAAGTCATAAACCGCCATCGGCGCGGAGGTCGCCCCGTACCTGGCAAGGATCTTGCCGCCCATTTCGTCCAGCTCTTTGGTGGTCATGCCCGCCCGCACCGCAGCCAGCATTTCTTGCAGCGTCAGCGCGCAGATACGGCCAATTTTTTGCAGCTTTGCCAAATCTTCGTCCGTCTGGATTATCATCGCCCTCGCCTCATTTCAAGCCATTCACAAAGCGCTCAATGCCGTCGCAGGCCGCGGCAATATTTTCCATCGAGGTGGCATAAGAGCAGCGGATAAAGCCCTCGCCGCTCTCCCCAAACGCCGACCCGGGAATACACGCGACTTTCTCCTGCCGCAAAAGCTGCTCGCAGAAATCACCGGAGGATAAGCCCGTGCCGGAGATCTGCGGGAAAGCGTAAAACGCGCCGCCCGGCTCGCACATAGGAAGCCCGATCTCGGCAAACCGCTTGATGATGAAGCGCCGCCGTTTGTCATATTCCGCTACCATGCGCTCAACCTCAGCGTGCCCGCGGGTGACGCCCTCCAGCGCCACATATTGCCCCGTGGTGCTGGCACAGGAAAGCGAGAACTGGTGTATCTTGTAAATGCCGGATAACAGCTCCGGATTGGCGCAGACATAGCCGATACGCCAGCCGGTCATCGCCAGCGACTTGGAGAAGCCTGAGATCAGCACCGTCAGATCCTGCATACCGGGCGCGGCGGCAATCGAAGCATGCCTGCGCCCGTCATAAAGCAGCTCGGCGTAGATCTCGTCGGAAATAGCCAGCACCCCGTGCTTGATCAGCGGCGCGGCCAGCGCGTCCAGCTCCGCCTGCGTCATCACCACGCCGGTGGGGTTGCAGGGGAAATTCAGCACCACGGCCTTGGTTTTCGGCGTGATGGCGGCCTCCAAACGCTCCGGGGTCAGCTTGAAGCCCTCCTCCATGCTGAGCGGCAGGTGTATCGCCTTGCCGCCTGCCAGCTCCACGCAGGGCGCATAGGAAACAAACGCCGGCTCGGGAATGATCACCTCGTCCCCCGGCTCCATGATGGCGCGGAACGTGGCGTCGATCGCCTCGGAACCGCCCACCGTGACGACGATCTGGTTCTTCGGGTTATATGCCACGCCGATCAGATCGGCCAGATAAGCGGAAATTGCCTGCCGCAGCTCCAAAATACCGGGGTTCGGCGAATAACCCGTCTTCCCCTCCAGCATACTGCAATAGCCCGCGTCACAAAACTGCTTGGGCGTGGCAAAATCCGGCTCGCCGATACCGAGCGACACCACGCCGGGGATCGTCGCCGCCAAATCAAAAAACTTACGAATCACCGACGGCTGAATGGCCGCCACCTGATGATTCAGATACTTCTGCATATCCATACAATCAACCTCCTGCCAAAACTTTCCGGCCGCTGCAACAGCGCCTTGTTTTATTATAAACCTTTTAGCAGAATTTAACAAGACCGGCGCGCGAAGATTGACAAGCCGCGCCGTTTTGCATATAATGTTTATTGTGCTGCGGGATGTAGCGCAGTTTGGTAGCGCATCTGGTTTGGGAGAGCTCCTCGTCTATCCTTTTCCGCATATCACAACGCGCCAAAGCGCCGAGAACGGCGGTACAAGCTGTATTGCGTTGTTTGCAAAAACGCAGGTAAGACCACAGCAACTCCCACAGAGAGAAATTCCCGCAGCAACACAATTTAATATCCGGGTGTAGCCCAGTTGGTAGGGTGCCTGCCTTGGGAGCAGGAGGTCGCGCGTTCGAGTCGCGCCACTCGGACCAAACTTGAAAGACCGTCGACTTTTGTCGGCGGTCTTTTCTATGTTTATATTCGCTCTTGCCGGCTTTTAGTTGAAAATTTAGTCGAAACACATTATAATATATTCAAAGGAGGCATATTCATGTCAATTATTCCGCATTTTTTTATGGAAGCAACCGTTGCGCTTGGACGAAACACAACATCCACTCCACAGTGGTGCGCTACAGGCTTTGTAGTTGGACGCTATGAGGGAGTATTAGATGGAATTGATAGGTTTAGCACATACCTCATAACAAATAAACATGTTGTTGAAAATGAAGAAAAAATGGTAATGCAAGTGAATCTGGTCAATGGCGTTAAGGAATATTTGATTAACCTATTTGATGAACATGGCAGCCCCCAATACAGTATTCATCAAAGTGCAGATGTGATAGCATGCCATATTAATATTAACCAAGCACTATCAGAGGGGGCACAACTACCATTCTTTGATTTAAGACAGCATTCCCTTACATTACAGCAGATGCGCGACACTGGCGTATGTGAAGGCGGATTGGCATATACACTTGGATTTCCCGTGAGTATAGCCAGCGACTTTGTCAATACTACTGTTAAGTCTCCTATATGCAGAATGGGCTGTATTTCAAGAGTGGAAAATGTATACCATGATTCAAGTACTAAATACTTTTTAATTGATGCGCCTACATTTCCAGGAAACTCCGGCGGGCCTGTTATCAGTCGTCCAGAGAACCTGTCTATTACGAACACACCGTACAATGCATCTGCCAATCTAATAGGGCTTGTAAGTGCATACTTGCCCTATAGAGAGATACTATCCAGTACACAAACGCATCAACAGAGAATGATAAATGAAGAAAACAGTGGGCTTACTGTTGTCGTATCTGTAGATTGTATTAAAGAAATCGTGGAAATTGAACGGGCACGTGTGTATGGAACTCTACCAGATGATAGTATTTTTGACGCTGAACCACAGCAATCCACGGAATCTCCAGTTGAAATTCCTGCTTGCGTTGAATGATTATCTATCTCAGAATTAGTGAACCTCGGTATAGTGTGGATTATCTAAAGCCTAATGTTGATAGAATCGTTTGATTGGATTGCGAGAATAACGATCCACTAGAGTATCGGCGGATCATATCTGCTTATGAAAAGAATCACAAAAGCCATAAGCGGCAAAACTTATACTAAAATGCTGCCTATAGTTTCTATAGAACAACATTATAATATTGAGCATAAAATTTCAGTGTAAATACTGCTTGATGACTGCCCGCAAACTCTTGATATTTCTGCGTTTCTTCAATTCCTATAATTTCACTCCGACCATGGGTGAGTCCTTACAGAACTCACCTTTCTTTTTATCAAAAATTTGATATATAAAAGACTATTAGAGTGGTTAAAGAAGGTGGTAGTTTTGAGAACAAGGGATCGATTCATAGAAAATATTAATGAAAACGAAGAAAATCTATTAACTCAAAGGATTAATCATATTAGAAAACAAATCAAAAAGTTATACAAGCATTTGCATAACACGTGTGCAATTATCGAGCCTTGTGAATTTATGCTAATATGGGGAACATTACAACGGTGCCTTATTTGTATTGAAAGTTGTGTATCACTCGTTTCAAACGGATATATTGGATCAGCTAATGCATTACTTAGACAAATCTATGAGTTTCTAGTCTGGGCAAAATCTGGTATTGATTCCGATAATGCCACGTTAGAGAAATTGAATGCTTCATTCTATAAAGATAACCTCTCTCATAGGATTTCAGCAACAGATATACTTAAAGCAATTAAAATAGATACTGATGAAGATTCTTGTTGCGAAACCGAATTAAAAACAAACGGGAAACAAATGTATCACAATTATTCTCTTTTAACCCATGCTAGCAATATCTCCCAACAAACACCATATAAACAAGAAAATTTCTATATTCTTTTGAATTCCTGCTTAAATGAAATATGCTTACTCTTTGATGTGTTTCTAATTGTCTTTTCACAATATCTCGACGTATTAGATAACCCATTCCTTGACAAAAACAATCTTTCCGAAAAAGAACAAGGATATTTATGGGTGGCAAGAGTTCATGCAGGAGAGATAAAATATCAATTACCACTATATCGCAGAGAGATGAGCTTAAAACAAAATGTTTGTGGAACATTTCTCCAAAGTTCATTTATAAAAAAGTGGCATCTCGATAAAGATAAATTACATTAAATCAAAAATTGAATCTTTTGGTGAAACTTGTTATAATATTCATGAATTTATATTAGATATGCCAATTTATCTAAACTTTACCCATAGTATATCATGATTTTGCGGAGTTTGAGTAATATATTTTACTCAAACTCTTTTTTTGTGTTAAACACCTGCAGACTTTCTCTAAGCACTTTCAGCCTTCGTCTGCATAACGAGAGTTTTCAGCTTTTCTAATATTCATTACTTTGCTAAAATTATTATAAGCATTTACACCAATAAACAGATAAACATAACTCCCACGAGCGTTCTTTTTTTGTTCACAGCACCCTAATTTCTCCCCCGCCTATATTTTCTAATCTCATCTCCCTGCGTATCGCATCATAATACCTATATACTGTTTCCCGGCTCGTATGAGTATCTCTGGCAATTTGGCTCTTATTCGTAACCTCAGGGTGCTCGCGCATATACTCGGCAATCTGTTTCCTCTTTTCACTATTTCTGCCCGTCATAGCAGACATACTCCCCTTCAGTTTGATATCCCGAATCTCTGCTTTCATCTCCGCAATCAGTACTTTCAGCTTTTCCTCGCATTCCTCCCGCGTCTTAGTATAAACATTACGTGAGTGCTTTTTGCCGTCCGGCCACATGGGAGAATAGCGTCCCTCCCAGCGGTTTGGCCCTAGTTGGGTTATACAGCCCGTTCCCGGCCTTCTCCTACCGCCACAGTACGGTACAAAGGGTGGAAAACCGTTGCCGGATGCTTGTAGAGGGTTTGCCGTACTGGTGTTATCTTGCCGTGGCATGGCTTTGCCAATCTCCCGGTCAATGCTGGCGGCAGCAGCAGCTTGCATATCGTTGGTAATATGCGTGTAAATATCCAGTGTAGTTGCCACCGAGGTATGCCCCAGTATCGCGGAAAGCGTTTTGACGTCCATACCGTTGGCCAAAGCGTTGCTGGCAAAGGTGTGCCGCAAATCATGGAAGCGCACCTGCCTGCAACCAGCGTGTTCCAGAATTATATGCAGCCGCCGGTTAGCTGTTTCCGGATCAAGCGGTGAATCCTCTTTCAGCGGGGACGAAAACAGCCAGTGTGACTCCGCCGTTTCGTGGTATTCTTGCAGTATTTTTAACATCACGGGCGGCAGCTTACAGCCGATAGCAGGGTTGCTGTAGATCAATCCCTCCTGTACAGCCTTTTCCAACGCCGTGCGGTCGCATAACCCCTCGCCATAGAATATCCGTCTTGAAATTTGCTTTCGGTGCCGCGGCGCCCTCGGTAGGATTTTGCAGCATTATGTGTGTCTGCACCGCCGCTTTCAGCGCGTTATGCAGCTGCTGTCTTGACAACAGATATATATTTCATAACATTGTCTCCCCACAATTATCACACTGCACTATCGGCAAAATACACATAAATTCCACCACAATAATTTGAATTTTGCCGACACTTTTCAACAAAACGCAAAACTATGGATTATATTGCAACAAACAAAAAGTACGCAAACGTAAATTCGCTTGCGTACTTTTGTTTTTAATATCAACAATCTATTTATCTACTTATTTGAATGGATTGCTTATATGGTTTCTTTGCAATTCCAATGTTTTCACATCACCAGACCATTCGATTGTGTAACCAAAGGTTTCCGCCAGATAACGCACGGGAGCATAAACATGGCCATTACGAACAGTAAGGCTGGTGTCCATCTGCAAAGTCTTTTTAACCGTCTTATCACCGTTTATGTCCATATCGGACGATTTATAGGTAACGTTATATGCTTTATTGTTGGCCTTAAATGTGGCAACAGTATCGCCCAAAAGCCATTGCCCAAACAGATAGCCGGAGGTTTGACGATAGTTTTCGTAGCTTCCCCACGACTCAGGAGCATACTTCTGATAAGTTTCTTTCTCCATATCCCAATCTTGCTGGCGTCCATCATTGTATAACGTGCTGCCTGTAAATGTTGCTGTTTTGGTATTCTGATCCCATGCCACCTCCAGTCTCATTGCCTCGGCTATTGTCCGCAACGGCACCATTATACGGTTTTTGCTGTCCACATAAGGCTTACTGTCTGTAAACGTAATCTCATTATATGCGTCAATTCCATGCCAGTCAACCTTAACCTTAATCGTATCAAAGCCAGCGGCACCCGGAACGCTGTACAAAATGTTGTACCAGCCGTTATCTTCCATTTCATAATAAGTCTCGCCGCCATCAGTCTTTTTGGTATAAGTTTGACCATTAAGTTTTAAACTGCCATTGCTGTATGACCATGTGCCGGATTCGCGTCTGTCACCCCGCACACCCTCCATTAAATATTTGCCGTTGCTGTAAAATACCACATAAGAATTATTGCCGGTATAGCTATCTAAAAACCAATATGTGTTATATAACGCCGCCGCACCGCTTCCCTTGCTCGCTGCTAAAGCAACATTACTGTTCCCGATCATCTCATTATTCAAGCTGCTGCCGGTATATAATAACGAGAAACTTAACACCAGCACAAATGCCAACGCTGCTGTTAATAGTTTTTTTCGCATACGCCGTCGTCCTTTCTGTGTTATTTAAGTGTAATATCATAGTACTTAATACTGTTGTTTTGCCGCATTAAGCCAATCAATTCGCGGTAAAGCTGAACATCTGGCTGCTGTACTTTTTGCCGTTGACAACGGCGTAAAATCTGTACTTATATGTCGTCCCCGGCTGCAAAGTATAGCCCATGCTCTTGTTGACGTCATACCACACATAGAAGTAATCATAATTGCCGCTGAAGCTGCCGTGCTCGCTTTTGCCGGTCAGATAATTCTCCTGCGCGTCATATAAATAAACGCCCACTTCAGTGACTGATCCCACAACAGATTTGCTGGCCGTCCCCTTAACTGCCAGCGTGGCGTTGTTACGCGAGACTTTAAAGCGACTGTTATCGGTATGCCAATAAATCTTCACAGGATAACATTCCGTGCAGCCGTCCATTTTTTTCGTGCTGCCATCGGTGAACTTTTCGCCGCAGGTGGCACAGGTGTAATAGTTGTAATGCGGGTGCGCCGCTTCATAGAACAAATACTTGCCCTTAGTATGAGTATGGCTACTCTCACCATCACCATCAACGATAGTCCCTGACTCCGGTGCAACCGACGAAGACAATTTCCATTGCTGCGCCGCAGAATTATTGGCGGAATAGATCCAAACATTCGTGCCATTATCCGTATCGGCGTCATAAACATCAAGACGAAGATCAGTATTCACGGCCGGCACAATGTAAAAATAACCATCCCCGGCGTCCAACAGCTGCCATTTCTGCGCGTCAGTACCGTTGGCGTTCCATTGCTGCACATTGGTGCGGGAAACATCATCGCCGTTTGCCACGTCTAAAACCTTGCCGCTGCTGGTTTTGATGACGTAATAGCCATTGCCCACTCCCTCGAAATAGAACTTCTGCGCATCGGTGGAATTGTTATTCCAAATTTGGATATTGGCGCCGCTGTCCGAGGAGCCGTCACTCACATCTAAACGCATACCCGGCGCGCATTTAGGCTCAACCGTGTACCAGCAATTAAAAATTGTGACAGGAAACGTAGAATTTTCATCATTACCTTTTACTTCTACCCGATTGTTATCTGTGCTCTTGTCAGTGTCAACCTTATTACATCTGTACAACGAAAGGCCATAAAATGTGGCATATTTGTCATATGACAATGTAGGAGTGCCAATGCCTGCGCCGGTGCTCTGATAAACGGTAACTCCGTTGCTGTCAGTATAATATACCATTGCCGTGTGCTTAGACGTATATTTATCATAAGCACGGTAAATATCGCCCGGCTGCGCCTGCTTCATTAATTCGGCAATTTCTTTACCGTTTTGTGAGGTGCCCAAGCAAGTCCAGTTAGTATCAGAGTTCAATTGATACGGCGAAGCTGTGGACGGTATGCTGCAGCCAAAAATCTTGCCGGAAACAGCATTAACAAAATTATGGCAGCCGCCGGCTTTAAAAGTTTTCTGGCCCACCTTAAATCCATCTGTTTGCTGCACGGTTGCTATCTTATCTTTCACCTCCGAAGCAGTTAAGGCATATGCAGCAGTGTTAAACAAAAATACCAGACAAAACGCCACGGATAAAATCTGTATAATTCTTTTCTGCATCACAAATACCCCCTCTCATTACAATAATGTATTGGCTATCATCTGCGCCACTGCACGGCGCGGCGCTTTGTCGGAAGCTGTGAACGTCATATCCTCGGTAATGCCAATTTCTTCTGCCACGGCCAAATACCCGTCAGGATAACCGCCCGCGTCCTCGGCCTCTTGCTCCCAGCCGCGGGAACACACCAGCATTTTGACCACCTGCTCATATGTCACAGCATCTTCCGGGCCGAATGTGCCATCACCATAGCCGTTAATAATACCAAAATCAACCGACCATTTAATATACCCGGAAGCCCAATGCTTAGCCGGGACGTCGGTAAAAGGCGACTCATTATAGCTTTTGGCAGCTTCTTCACCGTACATCATACGGCAAATCATAGCAGCCACCTCTGCCCTTGTAATGATATTGTTGGGATTAAAATGGCCGTTTTCATCGCCGGTAATAATGCCGGCCTCCGCCAGCTCTTCCACTGCCGCCGCATAAGACGCCCCCGCCGGCACATCAGCAAACGTACCCGCCAGAGAGGTGCCGCAAAATGCCGCCATACACAGCAGTGTTACCAGCATTATCCTAATAGCTTTGCGTATTCTGTTCATCAAACACCGCCCCTTTATTCTGCCGCCGGTTGTTCGGCAGGAACACTGTTTTGCAGCTGGCCGTCTTTATTATAAACTTTAGCGGCTCTGGTATAGGTATCATTTTCTTCGTCATGCTTATCATAAAACTCAGCATACCACAACTGCTCGCCCGCTTCATTGTAGCCGGTATTTTTCAATAAAATGCCTCTTTGCGCATATTCCTCATCACCGTACTGGACATCGGGATTATCAGTATCATAAAGAGCAAGCAAATTAGAATTTTTATCGTATTCCGCAGTCATTTTAATGCCGTTCTCATTAGCGTCATATTCCGAAACGACCTTATACAAAACCTCCTGCTTGTCGTCAGAGCTGCCGGCAGCTTGCCCATCTTGCCCGCAAGCGCTAAGCGAAACCACCAAGATTATCAACATAGCCAAACTTAAAAACTTTTTCATTTCTGTCATCCTTTCGTTTTGTAAATTGTGTTTTAGATATTTTAAACCGCATACAAATCCTATATGTTTTAACCCAACACCTCCTGCCATCATTTGCATTTATCATCATATTAAGTTCTTAAACAATGTTCGGATTTATATTAACGCGCTTCATTATTTGGCGTACTCCCCTCATTGGGCTGAACCTTTGGCGGTGGGCTTACCGCTTGCCCAAGCGGCTGCTGTTTATGCAGTATATAAAGGAATAACGCCAGCAAACCGGCAGCGCCAAATGCCAGCAGCGAAAGCACCCAGCCATATTCAAAATCCACCTGCAGATAACCACGCACCTCTTGCAAATCCTCGTAATAGCTCCAAAAAGTCGATTTGCACAGTATCAGCATAAAGGCTGCGCCCATACTCAGCCCGGTGGAAATAAGCAGATCGCCGGCCTTAAGATTAGACATAAACAGATGAATAAGAGCAATTACGCCAAGCACTAAAGCGCCGATCAGGAAAATGTTCGGCGCAAAATCCGCGTCATAATATTCGGAACTCTCCGGAGACGAGCCGCCCATCATTATTTCAAAACCACTGCATTCAACTTGCTCGCCGGAACATGACACCATAACAAACGGCAAAAAGAAACATAACATACCCGCCAGCAACAATACCTTAATCAGCGTGGTATCAATTTTGCCGCTGCCCCTTGCTGCACTTGGCGCATCGTTGTTTGGCGTATCGTTGTTTGGCGTTTGCAGGCGCGGCGGTGTTTTGGCAGGCACACTTACATTCGGCTGCTCTGCCCCGCAGGCGCCGCAAAACTTCGCGCCATCTTTTAGTTCTTTGCCACATTTATTGCAATACATCTATGTATCTACCTCCCTCACCGCAATTTTTGCAAAACATTTTCAACCACACCTTTTCTTTAAAATTTAATTTCTATTCAGCTATTTTCGCCGGTCTGTAGTTAAGCGGTACTTCTATTGCACGGTATTTGTACTTATTCAACACGCTGAAATCGATAGTGGTCGCTGGAATTGGCAGTATTTCTAAACAATCCATCATCTTTGTATATATAAATCTTACCAAATTCATCTGAAAGGGAAGTGCTTCTACAATGATCCCATTCCTCACAAGCATAAATACCGCTGCCATCCGCCGATGTTCGGGGCGTATCACGATCAACGCCCCAGCCCCACCATATATAATTCCAACTGGCATCTAAATTTTTGCCATCGAATGAATTAATTGTTATTTTTCTCGTATAATTACCAGACCAATTATCAACATCAAGAACCCAATCACCATTGATATACCATTGCTCTGTAGAATCGTTAATAATATATGCAGGGTCAGAAGCAACTCCCCATTCGCCAAAACAATAGTCCAGCGTAAGCGTTATATCAAACTCTTCTGTCATATAATTATGTACTTCTTCCGCCGTAAAAGAATAATTATCCTTTTTCCCGGCCAAATCTGTCGTGTGGTCATAAACAACCATACTGCTTAGATCATAACCGAAGTTTAGCATAGTTTCCAAAATCTGATTGTCTGACCAATCGGATCCTACTAACGGCATCATATCTGTATTGTATTTCTCAATATTGTCTAAACTCCAGCCGTCATTATACAGAGCATATGTTAATTCATATTCTGCGTAATAAGTAAATTCATCAGTAGATGCCGTAAGCTCCAGCCAAACATAGTCGGTTTTATCTTCCTTGTTAGTTTGACGCTGAGTAATTTCCGCCGATTGAACAACCATTGTGTTTTGCAAGAACATTTCATCGTTTGCTTCAATATCGGCGAGGATATCTTTTTCTGATTTTGCGCTTGGCGTTAGGTTCATAAGCACTAAAACCAACACTAGACAAATACCTAAGCACAGTACCCCCACCAACAAACCAGTCTTAACAGCTTTGCTATTGACAGTCTTGCCGATCATTTCTTCTCCGTTTTCCGAATCTACCGCAGACATAGCAACATTTGGCTGCTCCGCCCCGCAAACAGGACAAAACTTTACATCATCTTGCAATTCCTTACCGCAATTTTTGCAAAACATTCTTATCCAACCTCTCCCAAAAATCTTTTAGCAACGCCGGCACAAATAGTAATAATACTCATGTCATTATTTTCGACAACTACCATTTATAATATCATTATTTTCAGAAACTATCAACAAAAATATCACAAAATATTAAAACTAACATTTTAAGTTATACTAATAGGTGAGGTGATAGCAATATGATTGGCGAAATCCTTGCTGAAGTAAGAAAAGATCATGGTGATACACAAGAGAGTTTAGCAAAAAAATTGCATGTCACGGTTTCCGCTGTCCGCACATGGGAACAGGAAAAAAGCTCACCCTCGCAGGAAATGCTGGTGACTATTTGCCAACTCTATAATGTTTCGGCGGATTATTTGCTGGGGCTGTCCAATGTCGATCCCTCCTATGTTCAGCAACGAAGGCTGACAAGATTTTCCGATCAAGAGCTTGACGAAATAAAACTTTTTGAAGAGTTTCTGTTATGGAAGAAGAATAAGGCATAAAAAAACTCTAGTGATACTCTTCACTAGAGGTTTTTCTTAAAGGCCATTTTGAAGATACGCTTTGACTCTAACAAAGCCTTTTTATTGTTTACAGCATCCCAATATCTGCCCCACCCACACCATAAAAACTTTGACCACACAACCCTCCACAGACCTGATTGGAACAAGCGGAGATTATGTGGTCGAAGAGTGCTAAAGCGCAAATGAAGCCGAGTGAAAACGGCTAAAAACCGCTGAAAATAAGCTAAAAAAGGATATGCACTAAGCTTGGGACCAGAGGGCCACAGGTTCAATACCGAGCGCCCAAGAGCGCAAGCTGAAAGTGCTGCGTGATTGGCTACGCGAGGGATACCTTCAGGTGCTCCTGTCATCCCGACCAAAAAAAATCGAGCGGCGCCGCAAGGTGCTGCTCGATTTTTTAATGAACTATAACGATCTGCAACCTTGTTTGGCCGCCGGCTTAAAGCGCCACCCTAAGGTGGAACCAGCCGCCTTTCGTCTCGTATACACAACAGGCGTCATGCTGCTCGCAGAACGCAGCAATGCTGCGGGTGCCGATACCGTGCCCCATATTATGCGATATCGGCAGCCCCTCTGCGTCAAAATGAATGGTACCGCTGTAAGGGTTGGCCACCTCGAACATCAGCGAGGGCCGGCTGATACACGTGCAGACGATCTCCCGCCGCTCCGGCGGCAGCGCCGCACAGGCGTGTATCGCGTTTTCCAACGCATTGGCAAACACCGTCGATAACTCGGCGGAAGCCACGGGCAGTTCATCGGGCAGCGCCAGATCCGCCTTAACGCGGATACCCTGCTGCTCCGCCTGCGCAAAATAAGAAGAAAAAACCGCGTCCAGCAGCGGATCGGCGCACCATTTTTCCGGTTGAGCATATGCCACGTCACCCTGCAGCGTGTGGATATACGCCAGCGCTTCGTCGTTTTCGCCCCGCGCCAGCATATCCTCCACGGTCAGCAGCTTGTGTCTGAGGTCATGGCGCTCGATACGAATGGTCTCCTCGGCAGTGCGGGCGGCGGCAATGCGCCCCTCCAGCCCGGAAACCTGCGCCGCCAGCAGATCCTGCTTGTTCTGCGCCTCATAGTAAAGCATTTGCCGGCGCAGTGAGAAAAAAATGGTGATATAAGTCACCGGCATCAAAACCAACACCAGCAGCAGCACCATCAGCTGAGAATAGCTGGTGATGGGAATATCGACCGGTACGTTGACCGCCATCAGAAGCAGATAAAACAGCGCAGAAATGACGGTTACCAGCCACCAGCCGCCGGGAAGCCCGGCCTGAAGCTCCAGATAAGGGCGGCGCAGTTTCTTCCACAGCAACAGCTCGAACAGGGGGAACAGCAGCAGCCGGGTGATAAACAGTACGATATACGTTTCGCCGCACAGGCGGTCTAAAAGTACGGTCGTCTGCATTATCCAGATACAGCAGGTGTCGCTGAGGCAGAACGTGAAGAAGAAACGCCCGTCGCGGTATTCCGAAAGCAGATAGAACAGAATCATCGACGGTATCGAGCAGGTGAGCAGCGCCACCCTGGCGACGGCCGCCCAGCCCCAAAATGCCAGCAGCGTAAACGCCGCCGAAAGCAAAACGGTGCAGATGATGAAAATGGTGAGGCACGTGCGCCGGAGCGGGTATTTGGAGCGAAAGAGCAGCAGAAAAACCACGGCCACGTGAATAAGCGACCATAACTGTGAAAATCCCAGCAAACCCGTCATAAAGTCTTGTCTCCCAGCCAATAATCCATCCAGGCGCGCTTGATCTCGGCGAATGACGCCTGCGGAATAACGACCCTAACGCCGCTGTCCAGCAGAGCAGAGCCGCGCTCCACCGCTTTCACATGGTGCAGCCCCAACACAAAGCTGGCGCCGCAGAGGATAAAGCGCCTGTCCGCCAGCAGATCAGCCGCCGCCTCCTGAAACGAGCCGCGCAGTGTCCGGCTGTCCACCGTCTCGCCGCCCGCCAGATAATAGCGCATAAAACGTTCCACCCGCTCAACGTATAAAATATCCTCAAGCAGCAGCGAGCGCAGCCCGCGCGGCGTGTTGACGATGACCGTCTCGGTCTGCCGCTTTTTGGCGGCGGCCACCGCCCTATCCAGCACGTCAAAAAGCTCCCGGCGCTGCACGGGCTTCAAAAGATAGAAAAACGCCTGCGTCTGATAGCTTGCCACGGCATAATCCGGCGAGGTGGTAAGGTAGATTATCGCCCCGTCTCGCCCCATTTGCCGCAGCGCCTTGCCCGCCTCGATACCGTTCAGGCTCGGCATGATAACGTCCATGATGTAGAGGTCGAAGCCGGCGCCCGCTTCCGCCGCGTCCAGCAGCGCATAGCCGCCGGCAAACAGCGACACCTCCGCCGTAAGGTTCGGACGCGCCTGTAAATATTCCCTAAGCTCCGCCGCCGTCTGCTCCAGCTCAGTGCTTTCGTCATCGCATATGGCAATTTTGAACACTCACATACCTCCCAGAGGCTTGAATTTAACGCCAAATAAGCTGAATTCCGCGCGGCAATCGCTTTAATCCAGCACCAGCGAGGGCGCCGTGTAAACGCGGGCTTTCAGCTCGCTGTTCAGCAGGTAAAGACTGCGCGGGTCGGCGCCGTAAAGCTCCATTTTGGTGATCTGATCGGCCGAGTTCTTTTCCTCCTCGCCCTGCTCCTTGATGAACCAATCCAAAAACTGCGTCGTGCGGAAATCGTTGACCGCAATGGCCGCCGCATAGATCGCATTGATCAGCGACGTCACATACTGCTCATGCTCCAGCGCAGCCTGAAGCGGCCCCATCAAATCGCTGAAGGTCTTATCCGGCTTGGCGATGGCCGAAAGCGTCACCGGCGCGTCGTTGTTGTGCAGATAGCGGTAGAAAAGCAGGGCATGATCCATCTCCTCTTTGGCCTGAATTTCATACCAGTTGGCAAAGCCGTCCAGCCCCTTGGCGTCATAGTAATTCGCAATATCCAGATAAAGATACGCGGAATACATTTCCTTATTGATCTGATCGTTTAAAAGTTCTGCCACTTTTTTATCCATAGTGATCCCTCCCAATTAAAATTTTGCTGCCTATTATTGTATCATATTCCGGCAAAATTGCAATCCCCGTTTTGCCCGGCTTAGGCGCCCGCCGGCCCCTCGGGATAATTCAGCGGGTGCTCCCGGCGGAAGTTGATCTCGGTGTGGCGCAGATACATGGTGCAGGCGCCGCTGGCCAAAAGCTCGCCGCGCGCGTCCAATATCTCGCCCTCGCAGACGCCGAAATGCTCGCCCCGGCTGCGCTCTCGCCCCTCGGCGAACAGGCCGCCCACCGCGTCCACGCTGAAAAAGCTGATACTCATCTGCGCGGTAACGCTGAACTCGCCCATGGAAAGCGAGGGTTTGCCCATGGTCGGATCCATCACCACCGCCAGCCAGGCCGGCTCCACCTTGCCCCGCGCGTCAAAATGGCGCGGCAGCAGGGGATCGAGCTTGGCGCGGCACAGCCCCTTGCCGTATTCCGTCACCGTGATGTTCTCGGAATAAAACAGGTTCTCGTTCTCGTTCATGTAAGCGCGCTTGGCCGCCCAGTCAGAAGCGCGGAAGCAGGGGCGCAGCCCCGGAATATCCGCGTGCAGGTCGGCACGCTCCGCCGGCCAGATGGGGAATTCCCGCGTCAGCGCCCGCTCCGCCGTGGGCTTCGCCAGCAAATGATACGCCACCGGCTCGTCCAACAGAACGAACGTCGTCACCCCCGCCACCACGAGTTTCCCGTCTGCCGTGCGCATTTCCACGTCATAGGCGGCGGTGTGGCGGTTACGGTGCTTCTCGGCGGCAAAAATATCCACCAGGCCGCCCTCCACGCCGCGGTAATAATTCATCGTCAGCTCGGTTATCCGCACCTCCTGCCCGTAAGAGCGCGCCGCCTTGCCCCCGGCGATCACCAGCATGGCCGAAAGCCAGCCGCCGTGTATGCGCCCCTGCGAGTTCAGGTGCATCGCCTGCACCTGCATCTGCATGTGCGCAAACCCCACGTTATAATCCACCAGCCGTATGCCGTACAGCCGGGCAAAATTGTCATATTCGTTCATATAGCGGATCTTTTCCGGCCAATCCGCCTGCTGAAACGTGTTCATACTGCTTACAAACCCCCTGTTATTCCGCCTGATACCAAAACTTGCCGTCAGCCTCGGCTATCTCGGCGTGATTAGCCGCCAAATGCCGCAGAATATGCCAAAGCTGCCGCTCATTGCCGCCGGTCAATTCGGCCAGCGCCGCCGCGTCATACGCCGCGCCCGGGTGCGCCGCCAAGTGGTCATAGGCGCGGTTCTTCAGGCTGATGATGTCGCCCGCCGCCTTTTTGCCGAACTCCACAGCCGGCTGATGATACGCGTTGATACCGATAAAATCGGCATAGAAGCCCACCGCCCGCTCGAACAGCGCGATCAGCATACCGACGTAATAGGCCGAAACCTGCGGCACGGTGATGATGACGCTGCTTTGGCCGTGGTCATAAAGCGCCTGGTTGGTGCCCAGCAGAAACGCCTGCAAATAATCGCCGCTGCTGCTCGCCTCCCGCACGGTGGGGGAAGCGCCCTCCCGATCCCGCAAGGTCTCGATGAACACCACAAAAGCGTTCCTCGGACCCGCCACCAGCTGCTGCACGTAAGAGTGCTGGTCGGACGAACCTTTGTTGCCCAGCACCGCCAAGCCCTGCCGCACCTCGCGCCCGGCCAGGTCATGCTCCTTGCCGAGCGACTCCATCACCAGCTGCTGCAAATACTTGGCCAGCAGCGCCAGGCGGTCTTTATAAGGGAGAACCGCCATCAGGCTGCCGCCCTTGCCCCCCGTCTCGGCCAGCCAAAAGAGCGCCAGCAGCAGCGAGGGGTTGGCGGCGGGTTCCGCGCGACCCAGCTCGTCGCAGGCCGCCGCCCCGGCTAACAGCGCTTCGGTATCAACGCCCTGCAAGGCCAGCGGCAGCAGCCCCACGGCGGAAAGCACCGAGGTGCGCCCGCCCACCCAGTCCCACATCGGGAAAGCGGCCAGCCATTTTGCCGCGTCGGGGGCGGTGTCAAAGCCGCTGCCCCGCTGGGTTATCCGCACGGCGTTGGCGTAAAAATCCAAATTATGCGCGGCAAACAGCGCCTGTGTCTCAACTAGGCCGTTCTGCGTCTCGATAGTGCCGCCGCTTTTGCTGATCACGATAACCAGCGTCCGCGCCAGCGCGCCCTCGGCGCAAATTGCGGCAAACACGCTGTCCATGCCGTCCGGGTCGGTGTTGTCGATAAAATAGAGCGGCATTTTGTCCCCGGGCGATTTAAGCGCCTGCGACACGAACACCGGCCCCAGGCTGCTGCCGCCGATACCGATGACCAGCGCCTGCGTAAACGGCTGCCCCGTGCAGCCGACGACTTTGCCCGCGTGTACCTTTTGGGCAAATTCGCTGATTTTTTGCCGCGTTTCAGTAATTTCGGCGGCGATCTGCGGCGTGGGGGCAAGCTCCGGCCGGCGCAGCCAATAATGCCCTACCATGCGCCCCTCGTCCGGGTTGGCGATGGCGCCTGCCTCCAGCTTCTGCATAGCGGCCAACGCCTGCTCGCACTTGGCCGCGTATGCCGCCAAGTCCAGCGGCTGGCGCAGCCCGCCGAAATCCAGCGATAAGCCGCTCGCCTCGTCCAGATACAGCTGCCAGTTCGGTTTATCGGTTATCTTCATCGCTTCCGCCTCCTTAACATTTTGACCGTATTTTAACGCGCGGCATTTTTCGCCATTTTCTGGTATGCCGCCGCCAGCGTCAGCTTGAACTGCTGCCAATCGGCCTGCCAGCGCCAGTTGCCCTCCGGCTCTCCCGGCACGTTCAGCCGCGCTTCGTCGCCCAGCGCAAACATATCCTGCAAGGGAATTATCACCCAGGGAGCCGCGCTTTGATAAAGCGCCTCGATCAGCTGCCGCTGGCGCTCCACCGCCGGTATGCCGCCTTTGGCGGCCAGCCAGCCGGCAAGCGTCTGATTGTCATGCGTGCCGCTGTACAGAACCCGCCCGGCAAGATACGCCGCGTCCGCCAGCCGCTCCGGTTCAAACTGATAGACGGCCATGCCGGGATACGCCGTCAGCCTAAGCAGGTTATACACCTCGCGGTCGAGGAAACCCAAGTCCTCGGCCAAGAGAGGCAGACGCCCCAATTCCTGCTCCATGCGGCGGAAGAAGCCATGCCCCGCGCCTTTCAGCCAGCAGCCCTGCGTCGCGTCCGCCCCCTGCGGTATCGCGTAAAAGGCGGCAAAGCTGCGGAAATGATCCAGCCGCAGGTAATCGTAATCCGCCAGCGCCAGCTCAAAGCGCCGCCGCCACCAGCGGTAATCGTCCTGGCGCATGGCCTCCCAGTTATACAGCGGGTTGCCCCAGTTCTGCCCTTTGGCGGCAAAATAATCGGGCGGCACGCCTGCCGCAAGCAGCGGATAGCCCGCCTCGTCCAGCAGGAACAGCTCGCGGTGCGCCCAAACGTCTGCCCCGGCCGCCGCGGGGTAAATGGGCAGATCGCCGATAAGACGCATACCGTGCTTGTTGGCGTAATCCTTCACACCCTGCCACTCGCGGCGGAACAAATACTGCCGGCGGCGGCAGTTCTCCACCCCCTCGGCATATGCCGCAAATAATCGGGGCAGATCCTCACGGTCACGCTCCGCCTGCGGCCAGCGCTGCCAGGGCAGCCCCGCCCGCGCCTCGCGGATCGCGGCAAACAGGGCATAATCGTCCAGCCAGTCGGCGTTAGCCCGGCAAAACTCGTCATACTCCGCCTGCGGTTCGCCGCTCCAATCGGTGCGGCGCAGCAGCGCCGCCGCCAGCTCCTCCTGCCCGGCAAACACCGAAAGCGGCGTGTAAGGCGAAAGATTTTCCTCCACCGGGTTAAGCGGCAGCACCTGCCAGAGCTTCTGCCCGGCCAGCGTCATGAAATCCACAAAACGGCGGCAGGACGACGCCCAGCCCCCCTCGGAGGGCGGCAGCGCCGACACCGGGCAAAGCACCCCCGCCGCCCGTGGCAGACGCAGCGGCTTCGGCGCGGCGGCACGTATCAGCCAGATCTCCGCCCCGTAAGGCGGAAGCGCCCGGCGCAGCCCTCCGTTCAGCTCCGCTTCCTCACCGGAAAGCAGCTCCAGCCCCCAGCCGAAAACGGCGGGAAAAGGCAGTTTGGCCTCCCGCGGCTCGCCCACCCGGTTGCAGACCAGCCAAATTTCTTCTATATTATTATCATCATTTTCGTCAGTCTCAGGCCAGAAGCGGCGGCAGGCGTAAACGTCATCGGAAAGCGCCTGCGGCTGAAAATCGCCGTCGGTCAAAAGGTCATATTCCCCGCGCAGGCGGCTTAAGCGGCGGTACCAGTCCAGCAGCTCGCCGTCCTCGCCGCCCCAGGGATAGGGCGCGCGGTTGAACGGGTCGGCAAAACCGGCCAGCCCCGCCTCGTCGCCGTAATAAATGTGCGGCACGCCCCGCATGGCAAACTGCATAAGGGTAAGCAGCTTCAGGCGGTTTTTGCCAAGCTGCCGCTGCTCCGCCGCAAGCTCATAATACTCCGCCGCAATTTTATCGGCAGGCTCCCTTGCTCCCGCCAGCACCGTCAGCACCCGCGCCGTATCATGCGTGCCGATAAGGTTCAGCGCCGCGGCAAAATGCTCCGGTGGATAATTCTCTTTCAGGCTCAGCAGCGCCGCCGCCAGATCGGCAGCCCCCTGTTCGCCCATCAGATACGCCAGCGCATGTTCCCGGAACGGGTAATTCATCGTCGCGTCCAGTTCGCCGCCCAAAAGGTATGGGCGCAGCTCATCATAGCTTCGCTTGTTGCTCGCGTCCTCCCAAACCTCGCCCAGGATCAGCGCGTCCGCCTTTTCCGCCTTGGCCGCCTGCCGCAGATCCCGAATAAACGCGTCCGGCAGCTCGTCGGCCACGTCCAGCCGCCAGCCGGCAGCGCCAAGCGCGAGCCAATGGCGCACCACGCCGTCCTCGGCCAGCATAAAGCGGCGGTAAGCTTCGTCCTGCTCGTTCACCTCGGGAAGCGCCGTAACGCCCCACCAGCTGGCGTATTCGTCGGGATATTTCTTAAACTTATACCACGAATAATAGAGCGACTCCTCACTTTGATACGCGCCCAGGTCGGGGTAATTGCCGAATTTGTTGAAGTAGCGGCTGTCCTCGCCGGTGTGGCTGAACACGCCGTCCAGGATCACGCGGATACCCAGCCGCTCGGCCGCCTCGCACAGGCGGGAAAAATCCTCCTCGGTGCCGAAGCTGGGGTCGATCTGGCGGTAATCCGCCGTGTCGTATTTGTGATTGGAGGTGGCGCGGAAGATGGGGTTCAGGTAAACCGCCGTGACGCCAAGGCTTTTCAGATACAGCAGCTTATCGCGGATACCGTTCAAATTGCCGCCGAAAAATGGCCAGCGCACCACCCGTCCCCGGTCGTCATAGCCATAGAACGGCTTGTCATGCCAGCTTTGCTGCACCACGCGGCAGGAGCCCTGCCAGTCCTCCGCCGCCGCCCGCCGCTGGCAATCCTGCCAATCCGCGCCGCGGCGGAAGCGGTCGGGGAAGATCTGATAGCACACCGCCCGCCGATACCAGGCGGGCGCGGCCTCCGGGCGATACACCGTCACCTGATAAGAGGGCGGCGGAACAAGGGTCATCTGCCCCACGCCGCCCAGCCGCGCCGCGTTGTTGCCGTAAAACAGCAGACTGCCCGAAGCCTCGCGCAGCAGAAAATAATACCAGATCAGTCCCGGCGCCTCCTCCGGCGGCAGGGTAACGCTGAAACGGCGGCAGTTCTCGCTTATGATCTGCGGGGTCAGCGGCAGCAGCTCTTCGCCCCGCCCCTCGTACCATATGCGCAGCTTGGCCTCCGTCACCCAGCCGCCCTCCTCGGTATCCTCGTCCCAAACGTCCAGCGAGAGCGTCAAACTCTCCGAGAGCGGCAGCGCGCCGAAAGGCGAGCGGTACTCCGCCCGGTGGGAATCATGCAAAAGCCTCATCGAACACTATCTCCGTCATTCGTTTAATAATTGTTTATAAATTTCAACATATTGCTCCGCCGAGCGGTTCCAGCTGAAATCCCGCGCCATTGCCTGCTTTTGCAGGCCGCGCCACACCTTGGGATTGTCATAATAGACGCCCAGCGCCATTTTGGCCGTGAACAGCAGCTCATGCGCGTTATAGTTGGCGAAGCTGAAGCCCGTGCCCTCGCCGGTGTATTGGTTATAGGGCGAAACGCTGTCTTTCAGCCCGCCCGTTTCCCGCACAATAGGGAGCGTCCCATAGCGCATGGCAATCATCTGCGCCAAACCGCAGGGCTCGAATTTGGAGGGCATCAGCAGCATATCGCCGCCGGCATAGAGCATATGCGCCAGGCGGTCGTCAAATTGCAGGCGGCAGGCAAAATTCGCGTATTTATCATTGAACCAGCGGAAAGAGTTTTCATACTTTGGATCGCCCACGCCCAGCACGGCCACCTGCACCGGCTGCTCCAGCAGCTCGCCCAGAATATGCAGCAGCAGATCCAGTCCCTTTTGCTCGGTCAGGCGGCTCACGAGCACCAGCAGCGGCCGATCTGCCCGCTCCGGCAGATCAAACTCCCGCTGCACGGCGGCCTTGCAGATGGCCTTGCCCGCCATTTTGGCCGCGCTGAAATAGGCCGGGATCAGCTTGTCGCGCTCTGGGTCATAAGTCCGAACGTCAATGCCGTTCAGTACGCCGGCCAGCACATTGCCGCGGCGGCGGAACACATCGTCCAGCCCCTCGCCGAAAGCGGGCGTGCAAATTTCCGCGGCATAGGTGGGGCTGACGGTGAGCAGGCGGTCGGCATAGCAGACCCCGCCCAGCAGGTAATTCAGCGCCCCGTCGCGGATCAGCTGATCCCGCGCGGCCTTTTTATCCGCCAGCCCCAGCACGTCGCCCAAAAAATTGGGATCGTATTTCCCCTGAAATTTCAGGTTATGCACCGAAAACAGCGTTTTGATCGCGGCATAGCCCGCGGCCTGCATGTACTGCTCCCGCAGCAGCACCGGCACCAGCGCCGTGTGCCAGTCGTTGCAGTGGATAAGCTGCGGCTGAAAATCCGGGATATATTGCAGCGCCTCCAGCACCGCCTTGGCAAAAAAGGCAATGCGCTCGGCGTCGTCGTTATAGCCGTAAAAAGCGTCGCGCTTAAAATAATATTCGTTGTCGATGAAATAATAGGTCTGATACTTATAGTCCAGCCGCTCCACGCCGCAATACTGCCGGCGCCACCCCAGCGGCAGCTGAAAATCGGCCACGTGCGTAAGGCGCGCCGCCAGCCGCTCCGGCATGGTCGGCAGCTTCGGCAGTATCACGCGCACCGCCGCCCCCGCCCGTTTCAGCGCCTGGGGGAGGCTCCCCGCCACCTCGCCCAGGCCGCCGGTTTTGCCGAAAGGCTCGGCCTCGAAGCTGGCAAACAGAACCCGCGGCGCGTTTTTGCTTTTCACCATATTATTTCACCCGTTTCCATAAAATTTAGTTAAATTTCGCTGCCTTTGGGTATCACCAGCGGCTTGGCGGCCGTGCCGAACAGCTTGTTGCCGCGGCTGACGGTCACGTATTTATCGCAGATGACGTTCTCCAGCACCGCGCCCGGCTCCACCACGGTTTTCTGCATGATGACGCAGTTTTTGACGACCGCGCCCTCGCCCACATGCACGCCGCGGAACAGGATACTGTTTTCCACCGTGCCGTCGATAAGGCAGCCGGTGGGCACCAGCGCGTTATGTACATTGGGGCTTGCGCCGTATTTGGCGGGAGGGTTATCCTGCACCTTGGTGCAGACCTTATGCTCGGCGGAGAAAACTTCCCGCCGCACCTCCTCGCGCAAAAGATCCTGCGAGCAGGCCATATAATCGCGGATATTGTTCAGCCGCCCCAAATAACCCGCAAACGGGTACGCGCCCACGTTCAGGTTCGGCAGGTTCTCGGCCATAATATCCATCAGATCAAGATAGCCCAGCGCCTTATACCATTCGATAAATTTCAGCAGCAGCTCGCGGCTGGTGATGAAGCAGTCCATAAAGCAGGCCGCGCTGCCCTGCGCCTCGGCCGCAAAGCCTTTCACCCGGTCGCCGTCCAGCGAGAGGTAGGTCTCCCGGTGGTTTTCCGCGTCGGCAGTTTGCTTATAAAGCAGCGTCACATCACAACCGGAAGCGCGGTGGGCGGCTATCAGCGGCCTAAGATCCATGTTATATACCTTATGGCTGCCGGAAACGATCACATATTCCTCGTCGCCGCGCTCCAAAAAGGCGCGGTTCTGAATAATATCGCGCAGCAAAAAAGTGGAGCGCATATTTTTCAGCCCATAGATCGAGCCGGGCAGAATGAACATGCCGCCGCTTTTGCGGTTCAGCGACCATTCTTTGCCCGCGCCCACGTGATCCATGATGGCGCGGTAATGATAGGGCGTGATCAGCCCGATGGTGCGTATACCGGAATTGACCATGTTGGAAAGCGGAAAATCCAGCACGCGATAGCGCCCGCCGAACGGGAGCGCCGCCATGCCGCGCTCGGAGGTTAAGCTGCCGAACGCGTCGTTATTATAGTTGCAGGAAATCAGTCCCAAAACTCTGCCGCTCATTTTAATACCCCCTGCTCCACAAATCGTCCTTAATATGCTCGCCGTCGCCGCAGACCTGCACCGGCTCGGCCTCGTCCAGGCTCCCGAAATAAGCGTTCATCTCGATCACCGCGCCTTCGCCGACGATAGCGCGCATGACCCGCGCGCCGCTTTCCACGTGCGCCCCGGGGAGGAGTATGGCGTTTTCCACCTTAGCCCCCGCGCCCACATATGCCTCGGAGCTGATAATGGAATTCCTCACCTCGCCCAGCACCGTGCAGCCGTTGCAGACCACCGAATTTTCGACGACCGCTTTCTCGCCCACGTAATGCGGCGGATAAATGTTGGAATTGCTGAAAATGCGCTGCCCGCCGGAGAAAATATCAAACTCGCTGTCCTCGCGCAGCAGATCCATACTGGTCTGGTAATAGCTTTCGATGGTGCCGACGTCTTTCCAATAACCGGAAAAGGCGTAGGCGTACAGGCGTTTACCCTCGTTCAGCAGCATGGGTATCACGTTTTTGCCGAAATCGTGTTCAGAGGCGGCGATCTGCGCGTCGGCCAGCAGCGCCTGCTTCAGCACCTGCCAGTTGAATATGTAGATACCCATCGAGGCCAGATTGCTGTCCGGACGGGCGGGCTTTTCGGTAAATTTTTCGATCTTGCCGTCCGCCGCCGCCGTGATGATACCGAAGCGGCTCGCCTCCGCCGGCGGCACCTCGATCACGGATACGGTCAGCTCCGCGCCGCTCTGCTTGTGGAAGTCCAGCATCAGGTTGTAATCCATCTTGTACAGGTGGTCGCCGGAGATGATCAGCACATATTCCGGGTCATAGCTTTCAATGAAATCCAGATTTTTATACACCGCGTCCGCCGTGCCGTTATACCATTCCGCGCCGTCCTGCGTGGCATACGGCGGCAAAACGTAAACGCCGCCCGCGGCCTCGTCCAAGTCCCAGGGGGCGCCCGTGCCGATGTAGGAATTCAACATCAGCGGGCGATACTGCGTCAGCACACCCACGGTGTCGATACCGGAATTGACGCAGTTGCTTAAGCTGAAGTCAATGATACGGTATTTGCCGCCGAACGAAACCGCCGGCTTGGCGATCTTTCTGGTCAGCGCGCCCAGGCGGCTGCCCTGGCCGCCCGCCAACAGCATAGCCAGACATTCTTTTTTGCTCATCTCCGAAAACCTCCCTCACCTCAAATTGCTTCCTATATAATACTTCCGCCTATAAATGCCAAATGTCCCGTGCGTATTCCCGGATCGCGCGGTCGCTGCTGAAATAGCCTGCCTCGGCCACGTTGGTTATCGCCATCTGCCGCCAATGCGCCGGCTGCTGATACCAGCCCATCACCTGCTGCCAGGCCGCCAGATACGCGCCGAAATCCTTTAACACAAAATATTCGTCGTTATTCCGCAGCAGCGGGTCATAGATACCCCAGAAATCGCCGCCGTGCGCGGCAAACGTACCGTCCACCAGCTGCTCGGTCAGCTTTTTCAGCCGCGCGTCGTTCTTGCACTCGTCAAACGCCAGATACCCGCCGGAAAGGTAATACTCCATCACCTGCTCCGCCGTCAGGCCGAAAATGCAGATGTTATCGCGCCCCACGCGCTCCAATATCTCAATATTCGCGCCGTCCAAAGTGCCCAGCGTCACCGCGCCGTTGAACATAAACTTCATGTTGCCGGTGCCGCTGGCCTCCTTGCCCGCGGTGGATATCTGCTCGCTGATATCGGCGGCGGGGTAGATAAGCTCGCCGGTGCTGACGTTGAAATTCTCGATAAACGCCACCTGCAAATGCCCGCGGCAGGCAGGATCATTGTTCACCAGCTCGGCCACGCTGCAGATCAGGCGGATAACCTCTTTGGCAAACGCATAGCCCTGCGCCGCCTTGCCCGCAAAGATGAAGCACACCGGCGGCAGCTCCGCCGCCTCGCCGGCTTTCAGCCGGTTATAAAGGTGCATGATCTTAAACACGTTCAGCAGCTGCCGCTTATAGGCGTGGATACGCTTCACCTGCACGTCGAAAACCGCGTCGGGGTCAAGCAGCACGCCGCCGTTATGCCGTACATATTCGGCCAGCCGCAGCTTGTTCTGCCGCTTCACCTGCGCAAAATCCGCCTGGAATTTGGCGTCCGCCGCATAGGGCAGCAGCTTTTCAAGCTCCGCCGCGTCGCTCTGCCAGCCCGCGCCGATCGCCTCGGTTATCAGGCGGGAAAGCCCCGGGTTGGCCGCCAGCAGAAAGCGGCGGTGGCTGACGCCGTTGGTTTTGTTCTGAAATTTCTCCGGCGCAAGCTGATAAAAATCCCGCAGAACGTCATGCTTTAATATCTCAGTGTGCAGCTCGGCCACGCCGTTTACGGCATGGCTGCCGATGACCGATAAATTCGCCATTCTGACCTGGCCGTCCCAAAGCACGGCGGTGGCTTTCAGCTTCTCCTGCCAGCCCGCGTCCGTGCCCGCCAGGCTCTCGCGATAACGGCGGTCAATTTCCTCAATGATCATATAAACACGGGGCAGCAGCTGCCGCACCAGATCGATCGACCATTTTTCCAGCGCCTCGGGCAGCACCGTGTGGTTGGTGTAGGAGATGGTATGGCAGGTGATCTGCCAGGCCTCGTCCCAGCCCACGTCCTCCTCGTCGATCAGCAAACGCATCAGCTCCGGTACGGCCAGCGCCGGGTGCGTGTCATTGATATGCACCGCCACCCGCTCCGGGAATTTCGCCCAGGCATTGCTGCCGAACCGCTCCTTATACTGGCTTAAAATCGACTGCAAGCCCGCCGACGTGAAGAAGTATTCCTGCTTCAGGCGCAGGGCTTTGCCGGCCTCCAGGCTGTCGTCGGGGTATAAAATGCAGGTGATGGCCTCCACTTCGTTGCGGTCGCGCATGGCGGCGCTGTAATCGCCCCGGTTAAACGCGGCCAGGTCGAGCTTCTCCTGCACGGGCTGCGCCGACCACAGGCGAAGGCGGTTCACCGTGCCCCCGCCAAATCCGACGACCGGCACGTCATATGGCACGGCGCGCACCGCCTGATAGCCGTGGTGGCGGAAGAACAGCCGCCCGTCGTGATACTGCCGCTGCACCTCGCCGCCGAAGCGCACCTCCACCGCGTCCTCCTGCTTGCAAAGCTCCCAGGGGAAGCCATAGGCCAGCCAGTCGTCCGGTTCTTCATGCTGGGCGCCGTCCACGATACGCTGACGGAACAGGCCATAGCGATAGCGGATACCCATGCCCTGCCCCGCCAGGCCCAGGCAAGAGAGTCCAAAAAGCAGGCCGCCAGCCGCCCAAGGCCGCCGTTGCCCAGCGCCGGGTCGCGTTCGCAGGCGCAAAGCTCGTCCAGATCCTCGCCAAGCTCCGCCAAGCCCGCCCGCACCAGGTCAATGATGCCGAGGTTCAGCAGGTAATTTTGCAGCAGCCGCCCGATCAAAAACTCCATCGAAAAGTAATAGACCTGTTTGACGGCAGCTTCCTGCTGCCGCCGCTGCGTCTCCGCCGACAAAACCGCCGCCTTGCCGGCCAACAGGCGCACCAGCGCCGCGTATTTTTCCTGCTTGTCACAGGTTTCAAAGGGCTCGGCCACCGAGCGCAGAAATTCGTTTTTATATTCCCGCACAAACTCGGCGCTGTCCTGAAATATCCGCGTTTCCGTCATCTATTGTTTAGCCTCCTTAAAAGCATTGTTTATGTATATTAGGAATGGGGCTTGATTATAACCCCGCCCAGCGGGGGTATGGTCAGGCTTATCGCGTAGGGCTGCCCGTGCATAAACTGTGCCTTGCCGCCGCGCTTCGGCAGTTTGCGCGCCTTAAGCTCCGCCGGGTTCACCTTGCCGCTGCCGCCGAAATCCGCCGCGTCGCTGTTGAATATCTCGCGGTAACGGCCGCCGTGCGGCACGCCCACCGCGTAATCGTAATACGTCTGCGGCTGAAAATTCAATATCACCAGCAGAAAATCGCGCGGACGTTTGCCCTGCCGCCGGAAGATCAGCACGCCCTGCTGCTCGTTGTCGGCCTCCTGCCAGACGAAGCCCTCCCAGGCGTAATTCTGCTGCCACAGCGCCTTTTCCTTCAGATACATCTGGTTCGCCGCCGCGATAAAACACCGGTGCGCCGCGTGCGCCGGGTAATCCAGCAAAAACCACTCCAGCTGCTCGGCAAAGCGCCATTCGATGAACTGGCCGAACTCACCGCCCATAAAATTGAGCTTCGCGCCGCTGTGGGTCAGCTGATACATATACAGCAGCCTGAGCCCCGCAAACTGCCGCCAGTAATCGCCCGGCATACGCCCGATCAGCGAGCATTTGCCGTGCACCACCTCGTCGTGCGAAAGCGGCAGGATAAAATTCTCATTGAACGCGTACATCATCGAAAACGTCAGCAGCCGGTGGTTATACGGCCGCCCGGGGAAGTCGATACTCATATAGCGCAGGGTGTCGTTCATCCAGCCCATGTCCCATTTATAATGGAAGCCAAGCCCCCCCGCCGCAGGCGGATACGTCACCAGCGGCCAGGCCGTGCTTTCCTCCGCCGCCATAAACACGTCGGGGAAATACGCCCCCACCGTCTCGTTCAATTTGCGGATAAACGCCGAGGCCGGGTAACATTCCTCGCTGCCGTCGGGGTTATACCGCTTCAGCTTAGGGTCGTCCACGCCGAAGTTCAGATACAGCATACTGGTCACGCCGTCTACCCGGAGGCCGTCGGCGTGATACTGCTCCAGCCAGAAAAGCGCGTTGCTGATCAGAAAGCTCTGCACCTCCGGCCGGGCAAAATTGAATTTATACGTCCCCCAAACGGCATGATCCTCCGCCTCGTAAAGCGGGGTGCCGTCAAATTCAGAGAGACCGTGCGCGTCGCGGCAGAAATGCCCCGGCGCCCAGTCCAAAATCACGCCGATATTCGCCCGGTGCAGCGCGTCGATCAGCCGCATTAAACCCTCGGGCGCGCCGAAACGGCTGGTGGGCGCAAAATAGCCGGTGATCTGATAGCCCCAGGAGTCGTCCAGCGGGTGCTCCATCAGCGGCATAAACTCCACATGCGTGTAGCCCATCTCTTTCAGATACGGCGGCAAAACTTCCGCCAATTCGGTATAGCTTAAAAAGCCCTCCGGGTTATCCGGGGCGGCCTCGCCGCGCCGCCAGCTGCCCAGGTGCATTTCATAAATATTCAAAGGTTTTGCAAAATGTGCATGTTCCCGCCGGTATTTCAGCCATTTGGCGTCATGCCAGGCAAAGCCCGCAATATCCGCCACCCGGCTGGCCGTGCCTGGTCTTTTCTCGGCGGCAAAAGCGAAAGGATCGGCCTTATAAAGCGTCCGCCCGTCCTGCGTGGTTATGCAGTATTTATACAGCGCGCCCGGTGTGACGTTCGGCACAAAAAGCTGCCAGAAGCCGCCCGGAAGCGGCTGCATGGCGAAACCCTCGCCGCGCCACGCGTTAAAATCGCCGACCACGCTTATCGCAGCGGCAGCGGGCGCAAACACGACAAACCCCGTGCCGCAAACGCCACCAATCTCCTGCGGGTGCGCGCCCAAGCTATGATAAGCATGGAAATATTCGCCCCGGTTGTAAAGATAGGCGGCTTTTTCGTCCAGCAAACGGTATGCCTGCACAGCGTCTCACCCCCGCGTCGGAAATCTGCCGCTAAAAGGCGCAGCGGCTGACAATTCTTCTAATGTATAGTATAGCATAAATGCCGCCCGCTCACAACGCTTTTTACATATCTTTAACCACCGCCGGCGCGAGTATTTTGCGCCCCGCGCCATTATTTTTTAGCTCAACCTAGTGACATATTCCGTATGAATATGGTACAATAATAAATTGACGAGAGATAGTATAGTTGTGCAGGCAGAATTTTTTGCCGCCGCCCTGCAAGTTTTTGGCGGGTCTGCCTGTAATTATAGCGTAGGAGGAAGAATAGATGAATAACCTCCTTGATGAAGATCTGGCTCGGCTGGCTCAGCAGGGCAATCAGGACGCTTTTGCCGAATTGGTAAAACGTTATGAAAAGCAGATCTTCAGCATGGCTTACCGCTTGATCGGCGACTATGACGAGGCCGCCGACCTGGCGCAGGAGGCTTTTTTAAGGATTTACAGTCAGCTTAACCGCTATGACCCGGATAAAAAATTTTTCTCCTGGATGTATCGCGTGGCACAGAACACCTGCCTGAACGCGCTGGCCAAAAAGCCCGCCAACGTCATACCCGTGGAGCGGGCGGAGGAATATTTCAGCGACGACGGCGGAACCGGCGGCAGCGAACCGGAGCAGGATTATCTGAACCGGGAGCTGCGGCACAATATCGACCGCGCCATCGCCGATTTACCGGACAATTACCGCGACGTGATCTATCTGCGGTATATCGAGGATATGTCATATCAGCAGATCGCCGAAAAGCTGGGTTTGCCGCTTTCCACCGTGGAGACGCGGCTGTTCCGCGGTAAAAAGCAGTTACAGCAGCGCTTGACCGAGCTGCTGCGCTGACCGAAATCTTTTGAGCTTTCCGCCTAACATTGTTAATATGCACCAAAATGAAAGGAGATGAAGGGCATGGCCAAAAAGCTTGACGACCGCTTAAACCGCGCGTTATCCGACGACGCTGCTTTTGAAAAATTGCTTAAGGCCAGCTTAAAGCCCGTCGAGCCTCCTTGCGATTTTTCCGCCCGTGTGATGAACGCCATCGCCGAGGAACAGGCACAGCCTGCTCCCGCCAAGGTGATACGCTTCCCGTTCCGCCGTTTCGCGCTGGGTGCGGCGTCATGCGCTGCCGCCCTGCTGCTGTTCGTGGCCGTGGCGGCGCCATCAGCCGACCAGACCGCCATTCCCACCGCCAAGCCGCTGCAAATTGCGGAGCAGCCATTGTTCACCGCACCGGAGCCAGCCAAAGTCGAACAGCCGACCCAAACACCGGAAACCACCGCACCGGAGGATACCAATACACCGACTACGCCTGATACGCCCACGCCGGCCACAGTGACCGCACCGGAGCCGACGGAGCCGGTACACGCAGCTGACCCGGAACCGCCGGCAGAAGTGAAGGACGGCGAACTGATCCTGCCCCGCACGGCTTACGGCACGGAAATGAAAGACTCGCTGGCCACCCGCCTGGTGGCGGAGGTGGAGAACAGCCACATTTATCAGCCCGGTTTTGCCGATAAAAACGCCGTTTTCTACACGGCCGACGATGTGAACGTCTATTCCTGGCGGGTCGATCTGGCGAACGCCGGCGAGCCGCAGGCCTCCGTGCAGGCCGCTAAAAGCGATCTGCCCGGCGTAGCGCAGCTTTTGACCGCGACGACTGCCCCGGTGGAAAACACCACTCTGGTGACGTCACCGGACAACACCATGCTGGCGCAGAACAGCGCCAACGGCATGTGGATATCGCTGATGGACGGCGACGTCTTTAAGCTGACCGCTGAAAGCGGCGGCAAAATCGTCGCCTGGTCGCCGGATTCCTCCAAGCTGCTGTTCACCAACGCGGCGGGCAATCTGTTCCTGGGCTATCCGCTGGAGCAGCGCATCTATCAGATTTCCGACCAGAACGTTAAGGACGTCTGCTGGAGCACCGACAACAAGACGCTGCTTTATGTGGCCGAGGGCGACACGCAGGACGCGCTTTATATCGTGACGGTTTATTAATTGCATAGCAGACGGGCGCGGGGCAAAACCTGCGCCCGCTTTTTATGCCTTGCCGCAATTTTTTTGCAAATTCACGCAAAAATTATCGGCAGAAACGCTTGACGAGCGGCGGATTTCGTGCTATTATATACGAGTACCTGCGGATGTGGCGGAATTGGCAGACGCGCTAGATTCAGGTTCTAGTGAGGGTTGACTTCGTGGGGGTTCAAGTCCCTTCATCCGCACCATAAAAAGAGCTTCCCGGCGGAGGCTCTTTTTTGTTATCAAAATAAGATTTAAGAAATCTTTTTGCGGAGCTCAAATACTGCATACCGCCCACTATTCAGAAGCGCAAGAGTGCGTCAGATGCTAGGAATAAGGCTTTTGACCGAGCAAGCTGTATTGAAATACGCGTCGCGAGGGCAAAAGACTTATGACAACGCAGATGGCGTGCTATTGTCGCTTCTGACGTCAGAAAACAAAAGGAGGATAAATATGATTTCTTTCGCCAGCGATTACATCACCGGCGCGCACCCGAAAGTGTTAGAACGCCTGCTGGAGACCAATCTGGAGCCGCTGCCCGGTTACGGCACGGATAAATACTGCGCCGCAGCGGCCGCCAAGATCCGCACCGCCTGCGGCAATGACAAATTGGACGTCTTCTTCCTCGCCGGCGGCACGCAGGCCAACGCCGTTATCATCGCCACTATGCTCGCGCCGTATCAGGGCGCGGTGGCCGCAGTCACCGGGCATATCAACGCGCATGAGGCGGGCGCGGTGGAATATACCGGCCATAAGGTGCTGCCGCTGCCGCACCATGATGGCAAGATCGACCCGGCGGAGCTGGCCGCATATCTGGCCGATTTCTACGCCGACGCCAACCATGAGCATATGGTCTATCCGGGGCTGGTCTATATCTCTCACCCCACGGAATACGGCACGCTGTACAGCAAGGCGGAGCTTACCGCCATCGCCGAAACCTGCCGCCGCTATCAGATACCGCTGTTTATGGACGGGGCGCGGCTGGCCTACGCGCTGGCCAGCCGGGAAACCGACGTGACCCTCCCGGATATTGCCGCGCTCTGCGACGCTTTTTACATCGGCGGCACCAAAGCGGGTGCGCTCTGCGGCGAGGCGGTGGTGTTTAAACCGGAATTTACGCCGCCGGGCTTCGTCACCATGACCAAGCAGCACGGCGCCATGCTGGCCAAGGGGCGGCTGCTGGGCGTGCAGTTCGACGCGCTGTTCACCGACGGTCTCTACCTGGAGATCGGCCGCCACGCCATCGCGATGGCGGAGCTTCTGAAGCAGACCCTGCGTGACGCCGGCTGCCGCTTTTTGCTTAATTCCCCCACCAATCAGCAGTTCATCGTGCTGGAGAACGCCAAGCTGGCCGAGCTTCAGCAGCACGTTGCCGTCTCGTTCTGGGAAAAGGTGGACGATGAGCACACGGCGGTGCGGCTGGCCACCTGCTGGTCAACCACACCGGAGGATATCGCAGAATTGCGCAAATATCTATAAAAGCCAAACGCCGTCGGGGCAAACCCCGGCGGCGTTATTTTTTTTGCGCATTTTTCAGTTTTGTTCGGCCAGATATGCCCTGAGGTTCGCCGAAACCACGCGGAACATGGCGCGGCTGTTGCTCTCGGCCAGGAAGGAATTGTGCGGCGTCACGATGACGTTCGGCATGTCCCAAAGCGGGCTGGCCTCGGGAAGCGGCTCCTGCTCAAAAACGTCCAGCACCGCCCCGGCGAGGCTGCCGTTTTGCAGCGCCGCCACCAGCGCCGCCTCGTCCACCAGCGAGCCCCGCGCCACGTTCACAAACAGCGCGCCCGGCTTAATGGCAGATAACCGCGCCGCGTCGAACATATGGCGGGTGCTGCGCATCAGCGGCAGCGTCAGCGCCACGATATCCGCCCGGCTCAGCGCCTCGTCCAGCCTGTCCGCCAGCAGCACCTCGGCAAAATAGGGCGATTTCACCCGCGCGATATCCACGCCGATAACCTCGGCGTCAAAGGCGGCAAAGCGCCTGGCAATCTCATTGCCGATACTGCCTGCGCCAATTACGCAGACGGTTTTCCCCGCGATCTCCTGTATGCCGCGCAGCCGCTCCCAGCGGTGCGCCGCCTGCGCCGCCGCAAACTGGCGGGATTTTTTGTAAAGCTGCAATACGCCGCAGAGGGCAAACTCCGCCATCGGCGCGCTGTATACGCCGCGCGCGTTCTTCAGCACAATGCCGCGCTGATTGATCTCGCTAAGCGGCAAATGATCCAGCCCGGCGGAGGTTATCTGCAAATATTTCAGGTTAGTAAACTGCTCAATCGGATTGGCGCGGAACAGGTCATAGGCGATCACCACCTCATACTGCTCCGGATCGACCACCGGAGCGGTCTCGTCCGCATGAAACGTCATCTCCAGCCCCAGTTCGGCCAGATACGTCTGCTCCTGCGGGGTCAATTTTAAACTGCGCGTAATCAAAGTCTTCATTTTTATACCTCTTATTGTTGCTTTTCCTGTTCAGCGCCCAGTACCTCCGGGTGCCCGGCCAAATTCGGGTTGATATGCACCATGCAGTGCTTCACCTCCGGCAGGTTCTGCTCGATACGGTGGTGCAGATCCTCGGCGATATCGTGCGCCGCCACCACCGAAAGCGTCGGATCGACGCCGATCTCGATATCCACATAGCTTTTGTTGCCGAAACGCCGCGTCTTCAAATCGTCCAGCGTTTCCACGCCGTGGGTGGCAAAAATCAGCTCGCGGATCCTCGCCACCACCTCCGGGGCGCAGGCATGATCGACCATCTTATCGAAAGCGTCCATGGCGATATCATACGCCACCTTCAGAATGAACAGGCAGATGATGAGCGCCGCCACCGGATCCAGCACCGGCCAGCCCAAACGCGCCCCCAGCACGCCGACAAAGCTGCCAATGGAAGAAAGCGCGTCGGAACGGTGGTGCCAGGCGTCGGCCATCAGCGCGCCGGAATTGGTGCGCTTCGCCGCCCGCTTGGTATAGTGGAACATCCACTCTTTCACGGCAATGGAAAGCGCCGCCGCGATCAGCGCCAGCATACCCGGCGCGGCCAGCTTGCCCGCCAGCGCCAGCGAGACGTTTTTAACGCCGCTCACTCCAATGCCCAGCCCGGTGGCAAACAGCAGCAGCGCGAGCAAGAGCGCCGTCACGCACTCCATACGCTCGTGGCCGTAGGGGTGGTCGGCGTCCTCCGCCTTGGCCGACATGCTGACCCCGAACATCACCATCAGCGTACTGAACACGTCGGAGGCCGAATGTACCGCGTCGGAAACCATCGCACCGGAGGAAGCCACAATACCTGCCGCCAGCTTCAAAAGCGACAGCACGATATTCACCGCCAGGCTCACGGCGGAAACATGCAGCGCCAGCTTTTTCACTGCCGCCGCGTCATAAATTCTGGCTTCAGGATCCGCCATTATCTTCGCTCTCCTTTTATTTTAGCACAAATTTCGCGCCATTGCATGCGCCAATTTTACTGATTTTTTTGATTTTGCAGCAGCAGGCCGTCCAACAGCCCCGCGTCGCTGGCGGTGAATGCGTCGGTTTCAAGCAGCGCCGCCAGCTGCAAATATATCGCGATCCCGGCGCAGATAACGTCCTCCCGCCCGGTGAGCAGCGGGTATTTTTCCAGACGTTCGGCCGGGGTCAGCGGCAGCAGCTCCGCCTGCAATGCTTTAAGCTCCGCCACCGTCACCACGCGGCCGGAAACCGCTTCGCGGTCATATACGGTGATGCCGGCCAAAAGCGCTGCCAGCAGGGTGATGGTGCCGCCCACGCTGATAAACTGCCGGGGTTTCCCCTCCGGCGGCAGAACGGGCAGCAGCCCGGCCAAGATATCCGCCAAATCGGCCTCTTGCACCTCGCCCAGATAGAGCCGCACCGCGCCCACTTTCACGCTTCTGCCGCGGATCTCGCCCCCCGGCTGGCGGCAGATCAGCTCCGTACTGCCGCCGCCCACGTCGATGATGGCGGCGTCGCCCTGCCCGACGGAGGCTGCCCCGGCATAAGAGCAGGCCGCCTCCTCCTCGCCGCTTAAAATCCGGAGCTCCCAACCCAGCTCGCGCCGCACCTCGGCCTGAAAATCCGCGCCGTCGGCGGCCTCGCGCACCGCGCTGGTGGCGGCCACGATCGGCGGCTCCTGCACGCCCGCGGCCTGCATAACGGCGGCAAATTCCTTTAGCGCCGCGATGGTTTTGGCGCGCCCGCGGGCGGATAACTTTCCCCCCACCGCCGTTTCGCCCAGCCGTGTGGTGAACAGCTGCTGGTGCTTCACCTGCACCCGCCCGCCTTGCACCTCGCCGATCAACAGGCGCACGGTGTTGCTGCCGATATCGATTGCTGCCCGCATTAAAACTCCCCCTTATTCAAAAAGGAAAGGCACCCGGCGGATGCCTTTCCCCAATTCTCGTAAGCTGCGGCTAACGCCGGCGCCCCTCCTGATGCCGTTTCAGCTGGCTCAGTTTTTCGTTGCTGTTCTTCATAAACTCGGCCAGCTTGTTCTCAAAGCGGTCGTTTTTGGCGGCGGTGTCGCGCGGCGGCGGCGCCACGGCCTTTTTGATGGAAAGACCGATCTTGCCGTCGGCGGCCAGCGAAAGAACC
Source organism: uncultured Peptococcaceae bacterium (assembly GCA_947625705.1). Classification (GTDB taxonomy): domain Bacteria; phylum Bacillota; class Dehalobacteriia; order UBA4068; family UBA4997; genus Avidehalobacter. Next base: position 91,996 of record CANQPG010000002.1, read on the forward strand.
TTCACCTTGACCTCATCGCCCACGCTGATAAAATCGCTGACCTCTTTCACATAGGTATCCGCCACTTCGGAAATATGTACCAGCCCCGTCGTCTGTTCGTCCAGCTTCACAAACGCGCCGAACTTGGTTATACCCGTCACCACGCCGGTGCAGATATCGCCCTCAGCAATAGCCATGCGTTAAAAATCCTCCTCAAGCGCCCTTAATGTATGTTGCTATCGTCCACGCCGGCATATTCGTCAACGTCATCGTTGGTCTCCGCCGGCAGCACCAGATACTCATTCGGTTTGATCAGCTTAAAGCGCTCGCGCGCCAAACGCTCCATATAGGTTTCGTCGTTGATTAAGGCGCGGGTCTCCATAAGCTCGGCGTTGCGTGCCTGCAAGTCCTCATACACGGCGGCATAATACGCCTGCTTCTCCTGTAATTGCTGCAATTTAACAAACTGGTTGGCGTAAGCAAACCCAGCCACCACAAAGCAGCAAAGCAGCACCAACGTGCTGATCCGAAGCCTGCGGCGCGGTTTATTCTTGCTCATATCTGAACCCCTTGCCCCCAAAATTACACTAACACGCTTGATTATCCTTAATTATATAACAACCGCCGGGGGAAAATCAACAGGTAATCGCAAATTTTTACACATCGTCCACCGGCTCTTCCGCCTGCTCCGCCGGCGTGGCAGCCAAAAGCCGCCGCAGCCGCCGCTTAACCGCACCGCCGACCCGCCGCGCCAGGCGCAGAGGCGGCGCGAACAGCCAGCGCAATATCCGTCCAAACAGGCTCGTCACCCGGCGAACCAAACGCGCCAGCACCAGCAACAGACGAAACGCCAGCTCCACCGGCCAAACCAGCGGCAGCAGCAGAAAGGCCACCGCCCGCTGCAAAAGCTCAAAAAGCCAGCCCAAAAACCGCCCCACCGCACGGCAGAAGCGCTGCAGCAGCGGAAACGCCCAAGGGCTGATCAGCCCCTGCTGCACCGCCACACCCAAAAGCGCCAGCGCCAGCGGCGCGGCACGCAGCGAAAGCGAATTGATGCGGTAAAACGCCCCGGCCGCAAGCGAGAGCGCCAAAAGCCACCAAATGATATCGCCCAGCCCCTTGGCGGCGCGGCGGTGGGCGCCCCGGAACCACACCCGGTAAACGTCATAAAACACGCCGAGCGCCAGCCCCAGCGCGAACGCCAGCACCAGCTGCACGGCCTGAAACTCTGCCCGGTCCATCTATTTGGTCAGCCGGGCCAGCAGGCGGCCGCGCTTTTTGCCGGGGGCTTCCTCAAAGCTCAGGCTGTCGATCTCGCCCGTGAGCGAAAGCTCCTCGCTTTCCAGCAGCAGCTGCGCCACGTGCAGATCGCGCCCGCGCACCACCAGCCGCCCCTGCGTCGTCTCCAGATTGACCTGCCCGTTATCGAAATCCTCCACCCGCAGCACCCCGTGCAGCTCCAGCAGCTTGCGGTCGGTGATCAGTATGGTGTTTTCACCGGCGTTCCCGTTTTCTTCCGGCTTCATATCGGCATACGCTCCTCTCAGCTTGCGCTTGCTGCATTATATGCGGCGGGGGCGCGGCGTATGCTTGGGCAAAGCCCGGCTTAAAAAGTCTGGTCTTCGCTGGCAATATTTTCCTCGCGCAGTATCTTGTACATCTCCTGCGCCTGGTCGGCGCGCTTGGTCTCGGCCACCTCAAGAACTTCCAGCTCCACCTCGCGGCGGCCGAAAAGCAAAGTCAGCCTATCGCCCACTTTCACATCGGTGGCCGCCTTGGCCGGGCGGCCGTTGATCAGGATCTTGCCCGCGCCGCTCACGTCTTTGGCCACCGTGCGGCGCTTGATCAGGCGCGACACCTTCAAAAATTTATCCAATCGCATAACGTTCCTCCTGCCAGATAAAGAAAAGAGGAGAAGCTGCTGCCTCTCCTCTCCCAAAGCCGAAATAGTTTGGCTGGCTTATTTCGCCACGGCGTCTTTCAAAGCCTTGCCGGCCTTAAACGCAGGCACCTTAGCAGCGGCAATGGTGATCTTCTTGCCGGTCTGCGGATTGTGACCCTCGCGGGCAGCGCGCTCGCGCACTTCAAACGTGCCGAAGCCGATCAGCTGAACCTTGTCATCTTTCTTCAAGCTCTTGGTCACCACTTCCACAAAAGCGTCCAGAGCCTTGCCGGCGTCCTTTTTGCTGATTTCCGCTTCCGCCGCAATGGCATTAATCAATTCGGTTTTGTTCATCATTCAAGCCTCCTAAATATTTTTGCTCTGCGCGGCTTGTCCCGGCGCTATGAGCAGATAAATGTAAAATCATATATATTTTAACACTGGGAAAACGAAGTTTCAAGCCTTTTTTGGTTTTTTCCCCCTAAAACCAATGCTTTTTTGCTGGGTTTTTGGCAAAATTGCCAATTTAGGCGATTAATTACGGCGAAAAACTGCCGTAAGCGGTGAACGCACTGCACAAACCTCCCCCCGGCGCAAATAAACGCGGGGGATACGCGCCGAAGCCGCCGTCCGCCGGAGCGGCGCCGACACCACATCGCCCACCTTGATATCACACCCGGTGCAGTCGCAAAGCAGCGTCTGCATGGCCACCCGCCCCAGCACCTCCAGGGGCTTGCCCTGCCAATACACCAAACGGTGATACCGCCCCAGCGCCAGCTTCCCCAGATTACGGGAAAACGTCTGCACGCTGTCTTTTACAGTGACGGGGCGCGCCCCTGCCTGCACGCCGAAGCCGTCGCCATAGCCAAACGGCACCGCCGCCACCCGCATGGGGCGCTTGGCGGTAAACTCGCGGCCATAGCCCACCGTATCGCCGGGGGCAAGATCGCGCACTGCCGCAATTCGCGCCTTGGCGCAGAACGGCTCGGCTAAATTAAGGCCAAACTGCCGCGCCAAATTCAGCTGCGCATACAGCACCGAGCCCAGCCGCACCGCGTCAAACCGCGCCGCGGGGAACTTCAGCGCCCCCGCCGAGTTGGCCAGATGAAAGCAAACGCCGTCGAAGCCCGCCTGCAATATCTGCTCGCGCTGGCGGGTAAATTCCGCCAGCTGACGTTTGGCAAAGCTCTCGTCCTGCTCCAGCGCCGTCGCCAGATGGGAATACGCCCCGGTAAGCCGCACATTTGGGCAATCGGCCAGCGCTTGCAGCAGCTCCGGCAGATCCTGCGTATTCGCGCCAAAGCGGTTCATGCCGGTGTTCAGCTTCAGATGACACGCCACGCCGGGGGGCGCCGCCAGCCTTTGCAGCGTATCGATACCGTCCAGCGTCGCCGTCAGGTCATACTCCGCAAAATAAGGCGCTTCATCGGCCTGCGGCGGCAGAAACACCAGCACCGGGGCGGTTATCCCCGCCTCGCGCAGCTCCAGCGCCTCGGAGAGCGTGGTCACCGCCAGCATGGCCGCCCCCGCCGCGCTAAACGTCTTGGCACACTCCACCGCGCCGAAGCCGTAAGCGTCGTTCTTCACCACCGCGATCACCGGCGTCTGCACCAGCTCCTGCACGGCGGCAAAACCCTCGGCCAGCTTATCCAAATCAATCTCGATCCAATGGGAAAGCCCCGCCGGCACTGTACTCATATCCTCACCGCCCCGCTATTTGCCGCCCTTAAGCCGCTTTTTCAGGTTGATCAGGCGGCGCACATTCTTCTGGTAAATCGGCTCCAAAAAGTTATAGAGCTTGTATTTGCCGGGCTTAAACGGCAGGTCATATTCGCCGATAAACTCGGTGTATTTGCCGCCGAAGCCCTTTTTGAATTTGACCAGCCCGTACAGCGGGTGATCCTCCGGTACGTGGCCGGGCACGCCGCGGAAGTCATACATCGTGCAGCCCTGCGCTTTCGCCCATTCGATCATCGTCCACTGAATGGCATAGTTGGGCATCAGGTTGCGGTGCGAGTTGGCGCTCGCCCCGTAGATGTACCACGCTTTGTCGCCCATGCGGAACGCCAGCGTCCCCGCGATCGCCTCGCCCTCATAATAAGCCATGAAAAGCTCGCAAAGCCCCGCCGGGTGCAGGTTGTCATAGAAACGCTCAAAATAGCTGTACGGGCGGATCAGGAAATGGTCGCGGCTGGCCGTCGTGGTCAAAATGCGGTAAAACGCCGGCAATGCCTCACGCCCCGCCGCCGTCACGATCTCCACGCCCTTTTTGCCCGCCAGACGGATATTATAACGCGTTTTCTGGTGGCAGGCCGCCAGCAGCTCATCAACCGTGGGGTTAATATCCAACCGGAACACAAAGCGCGGCTGCACGCCCTCGAAGCCCTCGCCCTGCCCGGCCGGCACAAAACCGCTCTCCTTTAAGCGCGCCCGCCAGGTCTCCGCCGCCGCCAGGTCAATATCAATATCGGGGTCAACTTTCCAGTAAATTGCCCCGCGCTCCTTGGCCAGCGCCCGCACGGCAGCCACCGCCGCCCGCCACAGCGCCGTATCGTCGATATCCAGCACCGGCCCCCTGGGCGAATAGAAAATGTTGCCGAGGCCCGCCGGCAGCTTCCGCTGCAAGATCAGCGCCGCCGCGCAAACCGCGCCGTCCTTTTCCAGCACCAGGTGCAGCGGCTGCCAGGCCGGCTGTTTCACCGCGCCCCACTGCCAGCTTTGCAAAACGTGCCCCTTGGGGTGCGCCGCCACGAAGTCGTTGAACAGCCGCACATTCTCCGGGGTGTCTTCCAACAATCTATAACTGTAATCGCCTGTGATATTCAAGCTATATTCTCCTTATGAAAATAATTTTTGGCGGGGCTCGGATAATTCTTTTCCACGAAATTTAGCGCAGCGAAGCGGAGGTCATGTAGTGGAAAAGATTTATCGGAGCCCGCTGCTTTTGGGCAGGGCATTGATAAAACTTTCCGCTTCATGACCTGCGCAAATTACGCGGAAAGTATTAGCAATACCCGCCTAGTCTGCACACACGCGCAAAAAATCCGTCACTAACGGGTGCGGACGCTCAGGGTGGGAAATAAATTCCGGGTGATACTGGCACGCCACAAACCACTTATGCGCGGGGATCTCGGCAATCTCCACAAAGCCGCCCTCCGCCGAACGTCCGGAAAGCGTTAACCCGGCCGCCGCCAGCTCCGCTTCCACATCTTCTTTCAATACGTAACGGTGGCGGTGACGCTCCAAAATTTCCGGTTGGCCATAGATCTGCGCCGCCCGGCTGCCCTCGGCGAGCGTCACTCCGGAGAGACCGCTTTCCAATGTTCCGCCCTGCTTGGCCTGACCCCGCGCGTCAAACAGCACGTCAGCCTGGCCGCTTTCCGGCATAGCGGCGGGTATCTGCGCCACATTGCGGGCAAACTCCACTACGGCGGCGTGCATGCCCATACCGAGCGCCAGCAGCGGCACATCATGCGTCCGCGCATAGCCCGCGGCGGCGATCATGCCGTCTGCCCCGCGCGTGCCGAAGCCGTCGGGTATCACCACGCCCGCGTAGCCGGCAAGCATATCCGCCGCGTTATCCGCCGTGATATCCTGCGCGGCCAGCATTTCCACCTCGGCCGAAAGCCCCAGATTGATGGCGCAGTGGTGCAGCGCCTCCACCAGACTGATGTAAGCGTCGGGCAGCGCCGTGTATTTGCCGACCAGCGCCAGCTTCACCACCTTATTATTAGCCAAAGAGCGCTGATAAAATTCCTCCCAGCCGTTAATATCGGCCTCCGCCGGCGCCAGACCGAGCTTTTCGGCCACGATTTTATCCAGCCCCTGCCGGTGCAGGCTTAAGGGGAGCTCATACACATTGTCGGTGTAAAGCTGCTGGATCACCGCCTGCTTGTCGATATCGCAGAACAGCGAAATTTTGCCCACCGCGCCCGCGTCCAGCTCCACCTCGGTGCGGCAGACAATAACGTCGGGCTGGATACCGAGGCTTCTGAGCGTCTTCACGCTGTGCTGCACGGGCTTGGTCTTGGCCTCGCCCGCCACGTGCAGATACGGCACCAGCGCCACATGCACGAACAGCGTGTTCTCGCGCCCCAGATCGCGCCGCATTTGGCGGATCGTTTCCAGAAACGCCAGCGACTCGATATCGCCCACCACGCCGCCGATCTCCACGATGATCACGTCAAACGCCCAATCGGCCAGATCGTTGGTGATGGTGCGCTTGATCTCGTTGGTGACGTGGGGAATGACCTGAACCGTGTTGCCGCCGAAATCGCCCGCCCGTTCGCGGTCGAGGATACGGCGGTAAATGCGCCCCAGCGTCGAGCAGGCGCGCCCGGAAAGGCTCACGTTCATAAAACGCTCGTAATGCCCCAGCGCCAGATCGGTCTCCATGCCGTCGTTGGTGACGAAAACCTCGCCGTGCTGATACGGGTTCATCAGCCCGTTATCGGTGTTGAAATAGGTGTCCAGCCGCAGCACGCCAACCTTCAGCCCGCGCCCTTTCAGCAGCTTGCCGAGTGACGCCGCCGTCAGCCCCTTGCCCAGCGAGGAGACCACCCCGCCGGTGAAAAAGATGTATTTTGTCATCGCCTTACCCTCAAAAGCTATCCCAATATATTCAACCGCTGATCTATCCCAATATAATTCCCTTTGTAAGCGTCACATCTTCTGCGGGGCGGAAACGCCGAGCAGCGAGAGGCATTTCGCCACCGCGTCCGCCGTCACCCGGCAGAGCCAGAGCCGCGCCGCCTGCAAATCAGCGTCCACCCCCAGCACCCGGCAGGCGCCGTAAAAGCTGTGGAACAGGGCGGAAAGCTCCATCACATAGGCCGCGATACGGTGGGGAGCCTCCTGCGCCGCCGCCTGGGCAATCTCGTCCGGCAGCTCCAAAAGGCGCCGCAGCAGATCGCGCTCCGCTTCCTCCGTCAAAAGGCCGAAGTTGACGTCCGCCGCGTCGGCAAGCGATATCCCCTGCTCCGCCGCCTGATTGATAATGCTGTTGATCCGCGCGTGGGCATACTGCACATAATAGACCGGGTTGTCCATCGACTGGCTTTTGGCCAAGTCGAGGTCAAAATCCATCTGGCTGTCCGCCGAACGCATCACGAAGAAGAAACGCGCCGCGTCTTTCCCCACCTCGTCCAGCAGCTCCTCCAACGTCACATAAGTGCCCGCCCGCTTGGACATACGCATGATCTCGCCACCGGAGAACAAACGCACCAGCTGCATTAAAATGATCTCCAATTCCTCGGCGGGGTAGCCCAAAGCCGCAAGCGCCGCCTTGAGCCGCGCCACATGGCCGTGGTGATCCGCCCCCCAGATGTTGATCAGCCGCGTAAAGCCGCGCTGAAACTTGTTCTTATGATAGGCAATATCCGCCGCGTAATAGGTCGGTATGCCGTTGGCGCGCACCAGCACCTCCGGTTTTTCGCAGCCGAATTTGTCCGCCGCAAACCACAGCGCCCCGTCCTGCTCCAAAACATTGCCGTCCGCCTTAAGCTGCTGCACCGCGCCCATCACTTCGTCGGCGTCGTGCAGCGTCTGCTCGCTGAACCACACGTCATATTCCACGCCGTAATGCGCCAGCGCCTCTTTGATCGCGCCGATCTTCTTGGCGAGAGCATAGCGGGTCAATTCCTGCTGCCGTTCCGCCGCCGGGGCAGCCAGCAGCTTATCCCCCTCCGCCGCGATATACTCCTTAACGGTGGCGATGATATCCTCGCCGTGATAGCCGTCCTCCGGGAACGGCACGTCCTGCCCAAACTGCTGCAAATAACGCGCCTCCAGCGAGAGGCCGAAGTTTTCAATTTGCTTGCCCGCGTCGTTGATGTAATACTCGCGGGTCACGCTGTAACCCGCCGCCTGCATGATGTTGGCCAGGCTGTCGCCGATAGCCGCGCCGCGCGCGTTCCCCAGGTGCAGCTCGCCGGTCGGGTTGGCCGAAACAAACTCAACATTCACCTTTTGGCCGCCGCCCGCGTCGCTCTCGCCGAAGTGTTTGCCCTGCGCCGCCGCGTCCGCCAGCCCGTCGGTCAGCCAGTGCGCCTGCATACGGAAGTTGATGAAGCCCGCCCCGGCAATTTCGACGTTTTCCACAAACTTCGGCGTTTCTTCCTTATATAAATGCGCCAAAATGGCCTCGGCAATCTTCCGGGGCGGCATTTTGGCCTGCCGCGCCAGCAGCATGGCCAGATTGGCCGCAAAATCGCCGTGCGCCTTTTCGCGCGGGCGTTCGATGACAAAATCCGGCAGTGTTTCAAAGGATATCTCACCTGCCGCGCGGGCTCTTTCCGCCGCCTGCGTCAAATCCAGTCTCAGCTCCCGCCGCGTTTCCTCCAACCAGTTCATCGCATATCCTCCTGTCTGCCGGGGGCAAAGCCCAGCCCGGCCACGTCCCGCTTCTCGCGCGGGAAGTCGATCTCCTTATCCTGAATAAACAGCGTCACCGTACCGGAAACGATCAGCTCGCCTTTGTCGTCGGTCACGTCCACGGTGTAAATGCCCAGGTGCTTGCCGCGGTTTTTCTCCTTGGCCTCGGCGCGCAGCGTGCCGCCGCTGCAGGTGGTGTGATAATTCATCGAAAGCTGCTCCGGCGTCACAAAATAGCCGTAAGACATCGCCGCCTTGCCCGCCGCCTGCCCCACCATGGTGGCCAGCCAGCCGCCGTGGACGTTGCCTTGCACATTCAAATGCCGGGGCAGCAGCGGCATAACCATCGTGGCAAAGCCGGGTCCCAAATCCACCAGCTCAATGCCGTCGGAATAGTAAGCGTTCTCGTTTTCGTTAATATACTCGATCTTCGTCGCCCAATCCGCGTCCTTAAACGCCGGGCGCAGTGCTTCCGCCATGCGCTTCACCTCAAAAATGCTTTTTTCACGCCAAAAATGCCCGCAGACGAAAGCAGGCAATTTTACCCTAACCTATTAGATTATAGCAGATATTTCGGCGGCTGTCTATGCCAAATGCGCCACTTTTGCAAAGCGCACCAAGCAAAAGCGCCCTCCCGCCGCGGCCGATACCGGCTGGCAGGAGAGCGCGTTCAGCAGCCCCGTTTTAATACAAGTTGAACAAAATCTTGGCAATTTCCGCGCGGGTGATGTTGTCAAGCGGTTTGATGGTGCCGTCCTCATAGCCGCCCACCAGACCCAGCGTCACCAGCCGCGCCACGTGATCTTTCGCCCAGCCGCTGATCTGGTCGCCGTCGGCAAACGTCTGCTCGCCCGCGGCATATTCCTCGCCCAAAATGCGGCTGATCACGGCCATCGCCTCCTGGCGGCTGATGTTGTTGCGCGGATAGAAATAAATCGTCCCTTTCACGTCCTCGCCGGTCATAATGCCCGCGTCATAAACCGCGCGGATCGCGCCCAGCGCCCAGCCGGGGATATCCGGCCGGTCGGCATACGGCAGGCTGATCGGCTGCGAGGTGTCCAGCTGCAAATAGCGCGCCGCGATCACGGCAAACTCCGCCCGGGTCAGGTTGCGGCTGGGGTTAAACGTCAGGTTGCCCGCCGCGTCCGTCTCGCCCTGCATCAGGCCGCGCTCCGCAAGGTACGCAATATTTTCCGCCGCCCAATGCCCGGCGGGCACGTCGGTATACTTAAGCTCGGCGCTCTTATCCCCCACGGTGAACGTCAGCGACTTGCGGGAACGCTTGCCCGCCGCGTCACAAGCCGAAAGGGTCAGACGGTGCTGGCCGTCAGCCAGGCCGGATATTTCACAGGTGACGATACCCGTCGCCCAGGCATAGTCAAAATCAACCGGCTGGCCGTCCAGCGTCAGCGTCAGATCTTCCTTGCCCGGCAGCTCGCCGCCATAGCCCACCGCCACACGGAAGCTGAACGAAGCCGCAGCGCCGCTGGCCACCTTGGTGGGCAGGTTAACGCCCACAATGGCCGGGCCGTCGCCCGCCGCCTGCTGCAAAACCACCAGCCGCGCCGTGGTATTGCCCGCCTGCGCGATGATCTGGCCGGAGGTATCCGTGCCCCCCGCGTGGTAAACGCCGTCTTCGTCGATCATGCCGATATCACCGGATACCGACCACGTCAGCCCCCGGTTATCCAGCGCCACTGCCTCGCCCTTATAAACGCCGGCGGCGGCAAGCGTCACCTCGTCGCCCGGCAGCACATTGAGAGTGGCAAGCGCCGTGCCGTCGCGCATGATTTGCAGCTGGCTGACGGACTTCAAAACGTAAACATTCTGCTCGGCGGCCAAATCACCGCAGATGGCGCGGAAAGTCACCTTGCCCGCCGTATCGCCCGCCGTTAAGAGAGCAGTATCGTCGCCGGTATCCGCGATCTCCGCGTCGCCCTCCGAAACTTCCCAGTCCACATAATCGGGCAGACTGGCCGTATCCAGCGCGGCGTTCAGCCCAACGGCGCGCAAAGCCAGCTCCGAACCCGCCAGCAGATAGCGCCGCCCGGCCTCAATTTGCAAAACCTCGGCGTCGCGCCCGGCGTCACGGTTATTGATCAGGAAAATGTAGTTGGCGCAAAGGCGCGGCTGCCCGTCCGAGGGGGAATTGACCACGCCGATCTCCCGCCCCAGCCGCTTCACCGACATCACGGAGGAGCCGCCGCCGTCCAGGTTAATTGCGTTCACCGCGCCCAGATCGATCATTTCCTGCGCCAGCACGGCGGGGGATAAGCCCACGCTGTAATCGGCCTGCCGCCCGTCATTTTCCAGGAAGAACATCGAGCCGTCCGCCCGGAAGCCGATCGCCGTTCTGGCCGCCGTGCCGGTGGGGGTGTCGCCCGCCGATATCTGTCCGTTCAGCACCAGCTTCTTGCCGCCCACGGCGTAAACGGCCTCTTTCCAGGCCGGGTCGTCGGCGGAAACGGTCAGCGTCACCTCGTCGCCCGCCGCGAAAATGCCGAGCTTGGTCGCATCTCCCGTGGCCGCAATGGTCAGCACCATCTGGTTGGCCGCAATGGGGGTGGCGCCGGTCTCCTCCCGCACCGAAACGACGCGGCAGCGGATCGAGCAGCCGATATACGGGTCAACATCGTCCAGCTTCTCCAGCACCACGTTGGTGCCGGGCTTGTCCAGCCGGGTGTTATCGCCCCAGTTACGGTCATAAAGGTTCACGGTATAGGAGGAGCGCGTCTTGTTCAAATTCTCCACCGTCACGCCGCCCCGGGGGCCGTTCACGTACATCGTCAGCACCGGTTTGCCGAAGATATAGCTGCCGTCGACGCGGAAGCCCACGGCATATGCGCCCCCGGCGGAGGTTATCAGCTTCCCGTCCTGCACCACGATACCGATGGGAACGCCGCTGTTGGTGTTGAAGAAATCGGCGTTAAAGCCGGCCAGCACGTCATAGCCCAGGTCATTCTTCAGATAATCCGCCACATAGCCGATGGACGAGCGGCCGTAAAAGCCCCGGCCAAACGCCACAATGGGAACAACGTCCTCATTCGGCTGGTATTCGATATAATGCAGCCGCTGCACGCCCAGCGAGTTTTCCGCCGCCGCGTCGTAATACGTCACCCCCGGCCCAAGCGCATACTGCTGCGGGTAAAAATACGCCGCCGTGTATGCCAACGCCGGGCTGGCCGACATCACCGCCAGCAGCAGCGCCAGCAGCACCGCCCTGATCTTCGCGTTCCAATGCATGAAATGTTCCTCCTTATACCTATCACCCATTTACTGCCTTAGAGTTTATATTATAGCAAAAAAACGCCCGCAAGGAAAGCCCCGCGGCCGTTTTTTCCGCAAATTTCCACAAATTTCCTGCCTTTATTGCCCCTCGGCCAAATGCTCATACTTCCGTTTGGTGGCCATGCCGCCCCGCAGGTGCCGCTCCGCCTTGTTGTTGGCCAGGATCTCCCGCACCTGCCCGGCCACCACCTCATTCAACAGCGGCAGCCGCTCGGTCACGTCCTTATGCACCGTGCTTTTGCTGACGCCGAAAACGCCCGCCGTCTGCCGCACGGTCGATTTGCTCTCGATTATGTAATTGCTGATTTCCAACACGCGCTTCGCGATATATTCCTGCATGAAAATAGCCTCCCCAAGCCTAAACTTTGTTAAAGTCTATGGCCGGAGAGGCTCTTTTATGCCAGAGGATACGCCTTTCAGTTTTGGCCGCAATCCGTACGGCAAAGCGCGTCAAAGCTGCCGTCGCGCACGGCGGCGTAATAGCGGTAGCCGCCCGCAAAATTATAGCAATCAAATCCGTGCTGGGTGAGTATTCGGCAGGCAATGTAGCTTCTTAACCCTGCCTGGCACATCACATATACCGGGCGGCTCGCGTCAATTTCCGCCAAATGCTCCCGGAGGCCGTTCAGCGGTATATTCCGGTCAAAGCCCGCAGCAGCGCCGCGCGCATATTCCTCCGCCGTCCGCACGTCGATCAGCTGCGCGCCGCCGGCCGCCAGCTCTCGAATATCCTCGTAGAAGAACTGGCGCACCCGCCCATCGAGCACGTTTTCGGCGATCATGCCCGCCATATTGATGGGATCGCGCGCCGAGGAATACGGCGGCGCATAGGCCAAGTCGAGATCTTTCAAGTCTCTCACCTTAAGCCCCGCCTGCATGGCCGTGGCCAGCACGTCGATACGCTTGTCCACGCCCTCAAATCCGACGATCTGCCCGCCCAAAATGCGCTCCGTTTTCGGGTCGAACAGCACCTTCATGTTCAGCACCCGCCCGCCGGGATAATAGCCCGCGTGCGAAGCCGGCGAAAGTATCACCTTGGCGTAATCCAGCCCCAGGCGCCCCGCCGCCCGCTCGTTCAGCCCGGTGCAGGCCGCCGTCATCGCAAACACTTTCAATACGGAAGAACCCGCCGAGCCGGGATATATGCTCGCAATTCCCGCAATGTTATCCGCCGCCACGCGCCCCTCGCGGTTGGCCGGCCCCGCCAGCGGTATAAATGAAAGCTCACCGGACGCCCGGTTTTTGACCTGCACCGCGTCGCCCACCGCGTAAATGTCCGGGTCGGAAGTCCGCATATGCTCGTCCACCGCGATAGTACCGTGCACGCCCAATTCCAGCCCGGCTTCCCGTGCCAGCTCATTTTCCGGCTGCACGCCCACGGCCAGCAGCACCATATCCGCGGGAATTGCCGCACCGCCCGCTGTTCTCACCAGCAAGCCATCCGCTTCCGGTACAAACGCCGCCGCCCGGTCGCCCAGAAGCAGCGTCACGCCCTGCTCCCGCAAATGCGCGTGCAGAAAGCTCGCCATATCGGCGTCCAGCGGCGTCAAAACCTGTTCGTTCCGCTCGATAATGGCAACGTCCAGCCCCAGGCCGCGCAGGTTTTCCGCCATTTCCAGCCCGATAAAGCCGCCGCCCACGATAACGGCGGAACGCATACCGGCAGCCGCCGCTTTTGCCCGCAGGCGGAACGTATCCTCCACCGTACGCAGGGTATAAACGCGCTCGTCGTCCGCACCGGGGATATCGGGTATCACGGGGCGCGCGCCGGGCGCCAGCACCAGCTTGTCATATGTTTCGGCAAACTCCCGCCCGCTGTTCAAATCGCGCACCAGCACCTGCTTTTGCGCCCGGTCGATAGCAAGCACCTCGTGCCGCACCCGCGCGTCGATATTAAAGCGCGCGCGGAAGCTCTGCGGCGTTTGCAGCGTCAGCGCACTCTCCTCGGTTATCGTGCCGCCCACGTAATAGGGCAGACCGCAGTTGGCGTATGACACGTAACCCGTCCGCTCGAACATGATAATTTCGGCGTCTTCCTGCAAACGGCGCAGGCGGGCGGCTGCCGAAGCGCCCCCGGCCACCCCGCCGACGATCACAACTTTCATAATCTTAAGCCTCCAAAAATGCCTTATACGCCTTGTACGCCTCGTAAATATCGGCCTTGCTGGTCACTTCCCACGGCGCGTGCATGCTCAGCACCGGCACGCCGCTGTCGATGACCTCCATGCCGTAAAGCGCGAGGATATATGCGATGGTGCCGCCGCCGCCCAGATCGACGCGCCCCAGCTCCGCCGTCTGGTAATGCACGTCCGCGTCGTCCATCACGCGGCGGATATAAGCCAGATACTCGGCGTTGGCGTCGTTGCTGCCGGATTTGCCGCGCGCCCCGGTGAACTTGTTGAACACCACCCCATGCGCAAGATAAGCCGCGTTCTGCTTCTCAAACGCCGCGGCATAAGCGTGATCATAAGCGGAGCTGACGTCGGAGGAAAGCATTTTGCTGTCCCGGAGCGCCCGGCGCAGCGCCAGCTCGGAATATTTGCCGCAAAGCTCCAAAACCTCGGCCACCGCGTTTTCAAAGAAATGCGACTGCATACCCGTCGCGCCCACGCTGCCGATCTCCTCCTTATCCACCAGCAGGCAGCAGGCGGTGCGGCGGATATTTTCCGCTTCCAGCATGGCCAGCAGCGAAGTGTAAGCACAGGAACGGTCGTCCTGCCCATATGAGAGGATCATGCTGCCGTCAAAACCGGGCACGGCCTCCAGCTCGGCAGAGATGAAATCCGCCTCCTCGATGTCATACTTTTCTTTCAGCAGCCGCAGCACATTGGCGGCCACAGCCTTTTTCTTCTCACCTTTCAGCGGCATATTGCCGACGAGGATATTCAGATCCTCGCCCTCCACCACGCGCGCGCCCTTTTTCTCCAGCTGCTCCTGCGCCAGATGGATCAGCAGATCGGTCACGCAGAACACCGGGTCGGCTGCGTCCTCGCCGATCACGATATCCACCGCCGTGCCGTCCTTTTTCACCACCGTGCCGTGCAGCGCCAGCGGCAGCGTCACCCACTGGTATTTTTTGATGCCGCCGTAATAGTGCGTGTCGAGATAGGCCAGCTCACCGTCTTCAAACAGCGGGTTCTGCTTGATATCCAGCCGGGGCGAGTCGATATGCGCCCCCAGGATATTCAAGCCCTTTTCCGGCCCCTCCGCGCCGATTTGGAACAGCGCCACCGCCTTTTTCATGCAGACGGCGTACACCTTATCGCCCGCCTTAAGGGGCGTGCCCGCCGCCGTTAAATCGGCCAGGTTACGGTAGCCCGCCGCCTCGGCCTTGGCCACGATGATCCGGGCACATTCCCGCTCGGTCTTGCCGCGGGAAAGAAAATCGCGGTAGCCCGCCGCCACCCGCTCCAGCTCCTGCATGGCATGCTTGTTATACGACAAAAATGCGTTTTTATTTTCCATTATAATATAACCTCCGTATCCATACCGAAAATTCTGCTTATTATAATCAGTATAAACGATTTGGCGCAGCAAAACAAGCGCCCCGGCAAATTTTGCCGTCTGCCGCCGCTTGAAAACCCAGTAAATATATGTTATTATTAGGCGAAGAGGTGAAAAATATGAAAATATCCACCAAAGGGCGCTACGCGCTGCGTATGCTGCTGGATTTGGCCGAACATCAGAACGACGGCTTTGTCGCGCTGAAAGATATTGCCGCCCGCCAGGATATTTCCAAAAAATATCTGGAACAGATCGTCGCCATTCTGAATAAATCCGATATGCTGCAAACCAACCGCGGCTTTCAGGGCGGCTATAAGCTGGCGCGCACGCCGGATAAATACACCGTGGGCGAGATACTGCGGCTGACGGAGGGCGGGCTGGAACCGGTGGCCTGCCTGGCGCACGGCACGCTGAACTGCACGCGCGGCTGCGGCTGCGCCACGCTGCCCGTCTGGCGGGGCTTAGACCGTGTCATCAACGAATATCTGGACGGCATAACCCTACAGGATATCCTCGACCAGCAGCGGCAGATGTACAGCAACGATTACGTCATCTAAAGCAGCGGTTTTTTGCGTAATAAGTATTGACAACAACAACAACAACACTATATAATAAATAAGGAGCTACCGATAGACGGCTAGCCCCCGAAAGTTTTTTGGTTAAAAAATAACCGCCGACTTTACGAGGTGTGGGCGGTTATTTTTTATTGCCAAGTAAATATCCGATACTGAAGGAAGTCAAGCATAAGCTTAAAATTCCAACGAAATTTTCGATACTCATCCTGACATCCCTCCTTTACGCAGAATTCCCTTTTGGGTTTCTATGTAAACGGAGGGCTTTTTTATCTCCCTCCGGGAAAGAGGGCTAACCGCCTACCGCTGTTGGTAGCTCCTGTATGCCAATATAACATAAATTATATCAGAAAGCAACATTATTCCGCAAACATCGGCGTGGACAAATACCGCTCGCCCGTATCCGGCAGCAGGGCAACGATGACCTTGCCGCGATTTTCCGGGCGCTTCGCCAGCTCCGCCGCCGCCCATACCGCCGCCGCCGAGGATATGCCGACCAGCAAGCCCTCGCCCCGCGCCAGCTCTCGGCCAACGCTGAAAGCGTCCTCATTTTCCACGGTGATGATCTCGTCATAAATTGCGGTATCCAGCGTCTGCGGCACAAAGCCCGCGCCGATACCCTGAATTTTATGCGGCCCGGCCTGCCCCCCGGAAAGCACGGGTGAACCGGCCGGCTCCACCGCCACGATCTTAACATCGGGCTTCTGCTCTTTCAGATAAGCGCCCACACCGGAAAGCGTACCGCCTGTGCCCACGCCGGCCACAAAGATATCCACTTTGCCCGCCGTCTGCCGCCAGATCTCCGACCCCGTTGTGGCTTTATGCATTGCCGGGTTGGCCATATTGGTAAACTGGCCGGGGATAAAACTGCCCGGGGTGGCCGCCGCCAGCTCTTCCGCCTTGGCAATGGCGCCCGCCATGCCTTTGGCGCCGTCGGTCAAAACCAGTTTGGCGCCGTAAGCTTTCAGCAGATTGCGCCGCTCCACGCTCATCGTCTCCGGCATGGTCAAAACGACCTGATAGCCGCGCGCCGCCGCCACCGCCGCCAGCCCGATACCGGTGTTGCCGCTGGTCGGCTCAATGATCAGCGCGCCGGGTTTGATCAAGCCCCGCCTTTCCGCGTCGTCCAGCATTGCCAGGGCGATCCTGTCCTTAACGCTGCCCGCCGGATTAAAATATTCCAGCTTGGCCAGCAATGTTGCCGTAAGCTCGTGCGCCCGCCGGTAATTCGTCAGCTCCAGCAGCGGGGTATTGCCGATCAGCTCGTCAATGGATTTTGCCCAACTCATAATATCCTCTCCTTTTTGGGAATACTAGGCCTGTACGCCATCACCCTGTAAACCTATCAGTTTTATAGGTGTTATTATAACACCGCCCGCCCGCGTTGTCAACAGTGTTTTTTTTCGCCCCCGCTATTGACAAACTCTCCGTTTATGTGTAGAATACATTTGTTGATAGTATACCAAACACCTAGGTTTTGTCAGTTTGCCGCATAGGCGGCGGCTGCAAAGCCCAATTTAATAGAAGGAGAAAGCCATGACGGAACAAAAACTTATTTACGTCGATAACTCGGCCACCACCAAGATGAGCCAAGCGGCGGTGGACGCCATGCTGCCGTATCTGGCGGAATTTTACGGCAACCCGTCCAGCCTGCACAGCGTGGGGCAGCGGGCGGCCGAGGCCATCACTCTGGCGCGCGCGCAAATTGCGGCGTGTCTGGACTGCACGCCGCAGGAGATATACTTCACCAGCGGCGGCAGCGAGGCCGACAATCAAGCTCTGCTCTCCGCCGCCATGATCGGCGAGCGCAAGGGCAAAAAACACATCATCAGCACGGCCATTGAACATCACGCCGTGCTGCACACATTGCGCCGCCTGCAAAAGCAGGGCTTTGAGGTGACGCTGCTGGACGCGCACCAAGACGGTCTGGTGCGGCCGGAGGAACTGGCCGCCGCCATTCGTCCCGATACCTGCCTGGTCTCGGTGATGTTCGCCAACAACGAGATCGGCACCATTCAGCCGATCGAAGAAATTGGCCGTATCTGCAAGGAAAAGGGCGTGATGTTCCACACCGACGCCGTACAGGCGGTGGGGCATATCCCGGTTTCGGTGCAAAAGGCGCAGGCAGATTTCCTCGCCCTCTCCGCCCACAAATTCCACGGTCCCAAGGGGATCGGCGTGCTTTACGCCAAAAAGGGCATACCGCTGACCAATCTGATTGAGGGCGGCGCCCAGGAGCGCGGCAAACGCGCGGGGACGGAGAATATTCCCGCCATTATGGGCATGGCGGCGGCGCTCAAGGAGGCCTGCGACCATCTGGACGAGAACGCGGCCAAAATGCGCGCCATGCGTGACCGGCTGATCGAGGGCTTGAGCGTTATCCCCCACAGCACCGTGAACGGCGACCATGTAAAGCGTCTGCCCGGCAATGTGAATATGTGCTTCGAGGGCATTGAGGGCGAGTCTCTGCTGCTGCTGCTGGACGACAAGGGTATCTGCGCGTCCTCCGGCAGCGCCTGCACCAGCGGGTCGTTAGACCCCAGCCATGTGCTGCTGGCGATCGGCCTGCCGCATGAGGTGGCGCATGGGTCGCTGCGCCTTTCGCTTTCGGAGGAAAACACGATGGAAGAGATGGAATATATTATTAAAGCCGTGCCGGAGGTCGTCGCCTATCTGCGGGCGATCTCACCGATCTGGCACGATCTGGAGGAGGGTAAGAAAAATCATGTTATATAGTGAAAAGGTCATGGATCACTTCCGCAACCCCAGAAACCTCGGCACCATGGAAGACGCCGACGCGGTGGGCGAAGTGGGCAACGCCAAATGCGGCGACATCATGCGCATTTATCTGAAGATCAAGGACGATATCATCACCGACGTTAAATTCATCACGTTCGGCTGCGGCTCGGCCATTGCCAGCAGCTCGATGGCGACGGAGATGATCAAGGGCAAGCCGGTTTCGGAAGCCTTGCAGCTTTCCAACAAGGCGGTGGTGGAAGCGCTGGAGGGTCTGCCCGCCCACAAGCTGCACTGTTCGGTGCTGGCGGAGGAAGCGGTCAAGGCCGCCGTTAAGGATTACTATGACAAAAACGGCATTGCCTACGACAAGGAGCAGTTCAAGCAGGGGCCGACCTGCGCCTGCGGCGATCACTGATCAATATGAACCAAGTTGATTTGCCTAAGAAGGCGCTGATCGCCTTAAGCGGCGGCGTTGATTCAAGCGTCGCCGCCTATTTGATGCAGCAGGCGGGCTATGCGTGCAGCGGCGCCACCATGCGCCTGTATACCAACGAGACCATCGGCAGCAGCGCGCAGACCTGCTGTTCGCTGGCCGATGTGGAGGACGCCCGGAACGTCGCGGCGCGGCTGAACATTCCGTTTTATGTGTTCAACCTGACGGAATGTTTTCGGCAGGAGGTCATCGAGCCGTTTGTCGCGGCCTATCTGGCGGGCGAAACGCCCAACCCCTGCATTGAATGCAACCGCCGCTTAAAATTCGACCGGTTTCTGCAAAAGGCGCAAACGCTGCAATATGACTGCATCGCCACCGGCCACTACGCCCGCATTTCCCACGACAAGGGCAGCGGGCGCTGGCTGCTGCACACCGCCGCCGACCCGGCCAAGGATCAAAGCTATGTGCTGTATATGCTGACGCAGGAGCAGCTGGCGCATACCGTCTTCCCGCTGGGCGGGCTATCCAAGCAGGAGGTGCGCCGCATTGCCGCAGCGCAGGGCTTTATCAATGCGCATAAGGCGGAAAGCCAGGACATCTGCTTTGTACCGGACGGCGACCACGCCGCGTTTATCGAACGCTTCTGCGGCCGCCCCGCCCCGCCCGGCGATTTTGTTGACAGCACCGGGCAAAAACTCGGCCAACACCGCGGCCTGATACATTACACCATCGGCCAGCGGCGGGGGCTGCGTTTGGCGCTGGGCGAGCCGGTTTACGTCACTCGCCTGAACGCGGCGGCTAACACCGTCACCGTCGGCGCGGCGGCAGATTTGGACGTTCGCCGCGTCACCTTGCATAAAATCAACCTGATCGCGGCGGATAATCTCACGAAACCCTTGCGTTTTACTGCCAAAATACGCTATAATCAAAAAGCGCAGGCGGCGCTCGTCCACCAAACCGGAACGGACGAGCTGGTCATCGAGTTCGACCAGCCGCAGCGTGCCGCGGCTCGTGGCCAATCCGCCGTTATCTACGACGGCGATGTGGTTATCGGCGGCGGCGTCATCATTTAATATTAAATTTTAATATTGAAAAGAGGAGAAGCAGCAACATGATTAACGAGAGATTTGAGCTGAACAAAAATCTGGCGCAGATGTTAAAGGGCGGCGTCATCATGGACGTTACCACCCCGGAGCAGGCCAAGATCGCCGAGGCCGCGGGCGCCTGCGCGGTAATGGCGCTGGAGCGGATACCCGCGGATATCCGGGCGGCGGGCGGCGTTTCCCGCATGAGCGACCCCAAGATGATCAAGGGTATCCAGGCCGCCGTTTCCATTCCCGTGATGGCCAAATGCCGTATCGGCCATTTCGCCGAAGCGCAGATTTTGCAGGCCATTGAAATTGACTATATCGACGAGAGCGAAGTGCTCTCCCCCGCCGACGACAAGTATCATATCGATAAAACCGCGTTTAAGGTGCCGTTTGTCTGCGGCGCACGCGATTTGGGCGAGGCGCTGCGCCGTATCAACGAGGGCGCTTCGATGATCCGTACCAAGGGCGAGCCCGGCACCGGCGACGTGGTGCAGGCCGTGCGCCATATGCGTATGATGCAGGCGGAAATTCGCCGCCTCACTTCGATGAGCGAGGACGAGCTGTTCGACGCGGCCAAGGAGCTGCAGGTGCCCTACGATCTGGTGCAGTATGTGCATGAAAACGGCAAACTGCCGGTGGTGAACTTTGCGGCGGGCGGTGTGGCCACCCCCGCCGACGCCGCGCTGATGATGCAGCTGGGCGCCGAGGGCGTGTTCGTCGGCTCCGGCATTTTCAAATCCGGTAATCCGGAAAAGCGCGCCGCCGCTATCGTCAAAGCCGTCACCAACTACACCGACGCCAAAATGCTGGCCGAGCTTTCCGAGGACTTGGGCGAAGCAATGGTGGGCATTAACGAGCAGGAGATCGAAATTCTGATGGCGGAGCGTGGCAAATAATGCAGATCGGCGTTTTGGCATTGCAGGGCGCGTTTATCGAGCATGAACAAATGCTCTCTGCCCTGGGCGCGGATAGCTTTGAGATACGCCAGCTCGCTGACCTTGCCCGCCCAATGGACGGCCTGATCATTCCCGGCGGCGAAAGCACCGTGCAGGGGAAACTCCTGCATGACCTGGGGCTGTTTGAGCCGCTGCAAAAAATGCTGCAGGCGGGGCTTCCCGTCTTCGGCACCTGCGCCGGGCTGCTGCTGCTGGCCAAACATATTGCCAACGACGAACGGCGTCATCTGGCCACGCTGGACGTCACCGCCGTGCGCAACGCCTACGGGCGGCAGCTGGGCAGCTTCCACACCGTCTCCCCTTTCGCCGACCGCGGCGAGATACCGATGACGTTTATCCGCGCCCCGTATATTGCAAGCGTCGGCGCAAATGTGGAGGTACTGGCCACCGTCGATGGGCATATCGTAGCCGCGCGCGAGGGCAAGCAGCTGGTCACTGCGTTCCACCCGGAGCTGACCGGCGACCTGACGGTGCACCAATATTTTCTCGATATGCTGAAATAACAAAAGAGCCGCAGTTTTTGCCGACTGCGGCTCTTTTTTTGCGCCCAAAATTCAGTTGGCCAGCTGGCTCCCCAAAAAGCCGGCAATCGTCTGCGCCAGCTTGTATTCCACCTCGCCGCTCTGGGGCGTATCGGAATCGCTGAGGAAGATCACGCCGCCCAGCACATCGCCCTCGGCAATGATGGGCGCGGCCAGCGCCAGCTTGTATTTGTCCTCCCCCGCCGCCACGGGCATAAGTTTCCCACCCGGCTGATACTGGTAGATCTGCCGATCCTCCATCAGACGCTCCAGCTCGCTGCTGATCCGCTTCTCGTTCAGATCACGCGCGGGTGCTCCGGAAACGGCAATGATCGAATCCCGGTCAGCCACGGCAGAGATATAGCCGGTGGTGCGGTTCAGCGTCTCGCACATATTGGCGGCAAAGTCGGTAAACTCCCCCATCGGCGAATATTTTTTGAAAATAACCTCGCCGTCCTTGGCCGTAAATATCTCCAGCGGGTCACCCTCGCGGATATGCATGGTCCGGCGAATTTCCTTGGGGATAACAATGCGGCCCAAATCGTCAATGCGGCGCACAATGCCTGTTGCTTTCATCATCAAGCTCTCCTTTTTTTACAAATTACTCTTGCAGTAGCTATTCTTTGCAAAGGCGGGAATTTTATGCGCCGGGGCGGGGTCGGCAGCAAATTTCATTTTTAAGTTTTTTAACAGCAAGCCGCTAAATCGTATATTCCAGATAAGAGCTTTCGCACGGGCTGCCCTTAGCCAGCAGCATACGCTTTTCCGTCAGATCCATTGCCACGGAAAAGATCGTACACATTCTAAGCTGCGGCGGATCCAACGGATCCTCATGGCGGCAGATAGAATCGGGATATTCCGCGTGGTCGCAAAGCAGACCTTTGATAAACTGCTCGTCTAACTCGCCCCGTTCAACCGCCCGGCCGATCAGGCGGCGGCTGCGGTTGGCGCGGATAAAGCTGTCCGGTGCCATCAGGCGCGACATATCCACGACGTCCATGCGCATACTTTCAAAATGGTTGGCGTGTGTGATATAGCCCCGCTCGGGATAAAGCACATCAAAATCCGCCGGCGCCTTTTCAACGTCAAACGCTTCGCCGCAGCCGGAAGCGATCAGATAATTGGCCGCACAGGCATTGGGCAGCTTGTTGATCTTTTCCAGAGCGTCGCTCAGCTTGACGCTGTTCAATATGCCGCGCAGCACGATATGCAGCGGCACGCCGTCCGGGGAGCCCACCGTGCCGAGCGCATTCAGGCAAACGCCGATACCCGCCGAGTTAAAGCCGATCTTGCCGATGATACCGGCCTCCGTCACCATCAAAAGCTCCGCCCCGTTCTGCTGTTTGATCCGCAGCAGAATGATCGAATCCAACTGGGTGGACTTCCAGTCCCAGTTCTGCGCCAGCCAGGTGTGATGATCGGCAGTTACCTCGGGCAAAGCCGCCAGGGCGGTGCAGCCGTCGCTGTCGATATGCACCTCGTGCTTATCGCTTTTCTGCATCATCACGACTTCGCTGCGGGCGTTCAGCGCCAGAATATCCTGCAGCTCCACACCGGCGCCCTCGGCCAGCCCCCGCATCTCGTCCATCATGGCGGGGTCAAAGTTTTCGATATGCCCCACATAGCTTAAACTGCGGCGTTTGGCTTCGTCCCAGGTGAGGCCGCCGTATGTCTTAAACATTTTCTGATAGGTGGCGATACTGCGCTTAACGTGTGCCGCGGCCAGCCGGCCATGCTGCAGCCCGATCTCATACGCATTACCGGAAAGCTCAAAATAAGGTATGGTTTTGTTCATTTTTATCCTTCCTTCTTTTGCTTGGCGAGTTTGATTATGACCCCTGTTCTGCCGTCATCTTACTGAGCGGCGTTTTTCTTTTTCTCTTCCATATTAAAGAATACCACACCCATGCAAATGGTGCCGAATACACAAACCAAAAGCTGCAGCCAGGTGGGCGTGCCCAGCTTGCCCAAAATGAACGCCATGGCCAGCGCAAAAGCGCCCAGCTTCAAATTGCGCAGCGCAAAATTGGCCAATACGGCGCCGAAAACGGCCGGCAGGATATAATTGAAAGCCTGGGTGATCGCCGGCGGCAAGGCCGCGATTATCTGCACGCCGAACACAGCGGCAAAAGCCAGAATGATCAGGTTGATCAGCACGGAAACGCCGATACCCAGCGTGGAGATGATATCGCCCTCGGGCGTGCCCTCCTGCACCTCCGCCGCCTGCTGGGCAATAGCGGAAACCGGCACGCGCATATTGGAGATATTGCCGGCCAGCCAGGACATATACGTACCGGACGTACCGACGATCGGGAAATAGGCGATGGGCTCCACGATCCAGCTGACGATCAGAATGGTGAACAGCTTGCCCATGATAGCAACGATCTGCCCCCAGGTGGGCATGATACCGTGCATAAAATACAGATAAGCCGCCGGGATAAAACTCATGACCAGCGCCAATATAAGGGTTATTCTGCCCCAAAAGATTATCCCCTTTAAGAAATCGTTATAAATATCGGATTTGTTCATAAAGCGTCACCTCCCGTCAGACGCACAGCATGGCCGTAGCCATACCGCATACCATGGCAATACCCAGCGCCCATTCGTTGAGCCAGTGCGCCTTCAGACCCTTGGCGACAAAATGCAGTATCAGCATGACCGCCGCGCCGGTCAGATACGATACCGTACCGGCCGGACCGTTGTTGGTAAGATAAGGCGCGCCGAAATAAGCGAACGCACCGATCATCGCCGCCACGGAAAGTATCGGCAGCATGGCGTCGTTGCCGCGGACGGCTTTTTTGCGAATCACATCAAATTTATCCGCAAAGAGAATACAAAAGATCAGCCAGCCAAGCGCCCCCAGCGTACAGGCCCAAACCGAACCGCCGAAAGCTTCGGCAGTGTAGCCGTCGCCCATGGAAGCGCCGACCACTTCGGCGCCGGTTTCGGCCGCCATCAGCTCAAAGGGCACCGAGCCGATGACCGAAAGCCGCATCCAGGCAAACGGGCCGCCCAAAACAGCCATCAGCGACACCAGCGCAATAACGATCGCGATAGCGGGGCCAATCGTCGTGATAGCACCGGAGCGTATCGCCGCTTTCATTTGCTCCTTGGCCAAGCCCATCTCCTCGCCGCTTTTCCAGGCTTTTTTCATAAACACCAGCGCCTGAAAGATCACGACCAGAATGATGAAGCTGCAGGCCAGCCAAAGCCCCGGTTCATTGGCAATTTTCAAATAATCTGTTTCCTGCATTTTTATCCCTCCTCAAGATTTATACATTGCTAAAGCGCGCTATTTTAGCCAAAAATAACTAATTGGAAGGGTGATATTAAAAAATTTTTCTACAATATAATGTTATCATGCTTTGGTATTACAGACAATTGAACTAAAGTATGATTTTGGGGCGGCCGGGCAAAGCAAAAGAGCCTGCCGTCCGCATTTTACGGACGGCAAGCCCTTTTTATTGCCTGCTTATTTTGGCATATTATTCGGTTTTCAGCGTTGATACGGTGTCTGCTTCACGCGGACGATCAGCTGCGAGCGTTTTTCGATGCCGAGTTTTTTATAGATCGACCAGGCATGGCTCTTTACAGTTGAGAGGCTGATGTACAGACGCTCGGCAATTTCGCGGTTGCTTAAGCCCAAAAGTATCAAAGACATGACCTCGCGCTCCCTTGGCGTCAAACAGTCGGGGCACAAGTCGGGCAGCGGCGTGTATGCAGCCTGTTCCAGCCGGCTTATTTTCATCTGCTGTAACAAAAGATAAGATATGTAATTGGTCAGCTTTTCCAAAACCGTCCGGTCATAGTTGGTGAAGTCGTGCTCGCCCAGGGCGCTTAAAAAAGACATACCGCCTAAATAGCGCTTGCCGTCGTATAACACCAGTATCATCTTATCGTGGTAAGCAAACTGATTCAGCACCTGCCGCTGATACACGTTGTTGGCAAAATAATCCTCCCGGTTGGTTATATCGCTCAGCATGATCACGCCGGAATGTTTAAAATGACCAAGCAGGTTATGGTAATCGAAAGGATCATAGCGCCGGTACTGCTTACTGTAATTTTCCATGATGTACGGCTCCACGTTATAAAAACGCGGATCAACCAGAATGTTGGCAGAATCAGCCAGCCAAAAAGTAACATGACGATAGCCCATTTCTTCTGCCATAGCCTGCAGCACGCGCTCCCGCAGGCCGTCCAAAGGATCGTTGGCGTGAAATTTGCTCTGCGTGACCCGGCAAAAGAAACGGTCAATGCGCTGAAAATCTTCCCTGGCAAGTTGCATAACGGAAGCTCACCTCTTTTACGTACCCAAAGCTTCGATCATTCTGTGAGGTGTGACGCACGGATAATGCCTGACGCTTAAGGCCGCCATCATATGCCGTGCCGACATATTATGACAGCTTTTGTCAACTGCAATATACCATATCAACGCCGCCGTTGTCAAGCTGGCCGGGAAGAGGGCGCGCCGCCGGCGCCGAATCACATTTTATGCTTTTTTTAATTGCCTGCCTAATCCACCTGATCCAATATCCGTTGGAAAATCATCGCCGTCTCGGCTCTGGTGATACGAGCCTGGGGAGAGAAGCACTTTGCCTCATTACCCTGCATGAGCCCGCGTTCCGTGACCCACCGAACCGGCTCCAGAGCGTAATCCGAGATTGACCCGCTGTCCACATATGGCAATGCCTTATCAGTGCCGTCAGTGCCAAGATCCAGTCCCCGGAATTCAGCGTATCGATAGATGATCGCCGCCATCTGCTCCCGGGTCATGCTGTCATCAGGCGCAAAGTGGGTAGCCGAGTAGCCCTTAACGATCTTATGCTCGTTGGCCCAAGCCACGGGTTCCGCAAAATACATACCCTCCGCACAATCCTCAAAGGTGGAGACGAAATCTGTCTCCGGTTCGTTCTCCAGCCTATGCAGAATGGTCACAACCATGCCGCGAGTAAGTTCCGTGCCGGGAACAAACTCCGTGTCGCTCACACCCTGCATTAAACCGGCATCAACCACCTTATACACGGCGCCGTAGAACCAATCCCTTTCCTCCACGTCTTTGAAATGAAGCTCTTTCGGCTGGGGTTCCGGATCAGGCTCAGGTTCAGTCACAGGCTTAGAGTGGCTCGAACCACTGCTCCGCTTCTTCCACTTCGCATAAAAAGCCTTGTCCCCCACCGCGTCCTTGGGAATCTCCACGACCGGATCTCCCGTCAGATCGGCATTATCGTACCAGCCGGCAAAGCGATAGCCTGACTTGACCACGTCTGTGGGGAGAGCAGTCGCCATACCTGCTATATAGCTTTTCACGTCACCGCTTTTTACCGTACCGCCATTGGTCTCCAATGTCACGTTGTAGATCTTTACATCTACGGCGACAGACAGCGACACGGTCACAGTCTGATAATGGTTCGTGTCCTCCGGGGTATAAATGGCGTCAAACGTATTGATCCCGGCCTCACTAATAACTTGGGTCTCGTCCGCCCAACGCCAGCCATTCGGCAGGGCTACGTCAGCGAGGGTGCTTCCCCAGCCGGCATAAAGCCCCTGCGGAACGGTATAGGGAGGCTCGGCTTTATCGATCTGCACAACAACGGTTCCGCCTGTAGAGCCCACGTGGTTAGCGTCGCCGGACAGAATATAGTAAACCGTGTAGCTCCCCACTTCCGTCGCCGTGGGGATAGCCGCCGAATAGTTCACTCCGTCCAGAGAATATTGCAGCTCACCGCCGCTGGCAGTGCCCGCCGTGACCAGTTCCTGCGCCGCCCCGGTGTAAACCAGCTTCTGTGCCTGAGGCGCGCTGTCGATCCCAGAAGCGGCCTGGGCGATCGTGAAATCCGCGGTACTTTGCACTTCCCGGTAGTTATCCGTCGCGGCAAACTTCGCCAAGAGGGTGTACTCTCCCGCTGCGGTCGGCACGGTTGCGCTGTATGTATCGTCGCCCGCGCCCTTTGCTTTGTAGAAATACGTCACGTTCTCCACACCGTTGGTTTCCGAAACTGCCGCCGGCGTCTGGGGCGGCTCGCCGTATGTCCAGCCCTCCAGGGAGACCGAGCCCGAACCTGCGCCCTTATGCACCACCACGGTAACCGTGAACTCGAAGCTTTCCGTCCCTAAGCTTGCGGTCATAAGAACAGGATCGGAGGACATTTTAAAGGCACGGATCTTGACGGGATAACCCGCCTCATTGGCAGGAATATCCGCCGCGATCTCCAGAACCTCCTGGTCAGTGATTTGAACGCTGTCTATCCCGCCGTCGGTGATGGTAAATTTGAACTGACCCTGCGTATCCGAGTTATCCCCCATCACCACATACTGCGAAAGATCCACCTTGGTTGGCTCGGTGTTTGCCCCATAGGTGAGGGTGACGGTCTTTTCACCATCGTTTTCACCATACATAGTCTCGCCAATGGCGTATACGTTGGTATTATCCGACGAAATGGGCGTATCCTCGGTGAACTCATCTCCGTCCACGTCCGCCGTCATAAACCAGCGGCTCAATTTGGTCGTGCCGCTGACCGGGGGATCGGGCAGACCGCTGACACCCGCGGGGTTGGCGTATTTTACCGCATGGATCTTATTGGAACCGCCGCCCGCGATACAGAAATTGACCTTATACACTGTATTGTCGGGATCACTTGACAGCACCGGGGAGGCGTCCAGACTTACCCCCTTAACGCTCTGACCCCAGACTTGGTCAGCACTTACGCCACCCTTGGCGCTCTGGAGCAGATAGGCAACCTCACCGGAGGCAAACTGCTCCGCCGTCTTTGCTTCCACCTGCCCGGCAACATCGTCCGCATATTGCAGCCCCTTGTCGGAGGGATCAGAGGACAGATAGTAACAGTTTGTTATGGTTTCGGGAACGGTTGTCTCACTACCACCGCAGAAGCTGCCAACTCCTTCACTACCGCCTGATACACGCCCGGTACTATAGCAATTTGAGATGGTTCCACTTGTATTCTTTCCACAGAGACCGCCGACACCGCTATCGCCTCCAACAGAAGGACTACCTGATACGTTCCCCGTATTATAGCAATCTGAGATGGCTCCTCCATCATTCCTTGCGCAGATACCGCCAAGCGAAAAAATGCCTGATACATCCCCTGTGTTGTAGCAATTTGTCATGGAGCCTGTGTTAACTCCGCAGACACCGCCGGCACGAGTAGTATAATAAATATCACCTGATACAATCCCTGTGTTGTAGCAATTTATAATAGAGCCGCCCTTGTTATATCCGCAGACGCCTCCAAGATCATCACCTTCACCTGATACATCCCCATTATTGTAGCAATTTGTCATGGAGCTGCCGTAGTTATATCCGCAGACGCCGCCGACATAATAATCTGTACCTGATACATCCCCATTGTTGTAGCAATTTGTCATGGAGCCATTATAGTTATATCCGCAGACGCCGCCGACATCACCACGACCTGATACGATCCCTGTGTTGCAGCAGTCTGCCATGGTACCGTAGTTTTGTCCGCATACACCGCCGACAGAATTATATTCACCTGATATATCCCCTGTATTGTAGCAATTTATAATAGAGCCGCCATCGTTATATCCGCAGACGCCGCCGACACGATTAGAATAACTATAAGCTGATACATCCCCCGTGTTGTAGCAGTCTGTCATGGAGCCGCCGGCATTATATCCACAGACGCCTCCAACATCATCATTTTTACCTGATACCTCCCCTGTGCTACAGCAATTTGTCAAGGAGCCGCCATCGTTATATCCACAGACGCCGCCGACATAATTATTACTTCCTGATACAATCCCTGTGTTGCAGCAGTCTGTCATAGTGCCGTAGTTTTCTCCGCAGACGCCGCCAACATAATTCTTTCCGGTAACGGAGCCGGAAACTACCAGATTTTGGATCGTTCCCTTGTTATGGCCAAAGAGCCCATCGCGGTAATAATAAGAGCCAGAGAGTTCGTGGTTGATGTACAAGCCACTGATGGTATGACCGTCGCCGTCAAAGATGGCGGTGGCCGGGAAAGCACAGTAATAGGAATTGCCGATAGGCGTCCAATCCGCCTTGCCGGAGCCATAATTCTCAGACATGTCAATGTCCGCCGTAAGCCGCACAGTTACTCCGGTATAGTCGATTCCGGCGTTCACGTTATCCCGAAACGCCTCCAGTTCCGCCAGATTGGCTATCTCCGTGGTTGAGGCCGGGAAGACACGGGTGATGGCCGCCCCGTCGGAGAAGATGGTCCCGTAACTGTTGGAAACCCGGCAGCGGTAATGATTGCCCTCCATGGCATAGGTAAGCGCCGGGGTGGTGTAGCTTTCAGAGGTTGCCCCCGGCACATCCGCCCATGTGGCTCCCTGGTCAGTGCTCACCTGCCACTGATAGGAGAGTCCATCTCCCACGGCGGTAATGGAGAAAGCAACTGTTTCACCCACCCGGGTCGTCTGGTCGATAGGCTGTACAGTTACCGAGGGGAGATTCGGGTCGGTTTCCACCGTAAAAGCCTTGACCATGGCATTGCCGACGGTGTATTTACCCTTTGTCTCCTCTGACACGTCTTTGAATGTATGATTGTCAGGATAGACACGGTAAGTCTCTCCAGGATTGACGACAGCTATGTACCCTTCCGTCTCGCAGCCAACCTCCAGAGGCTGATAGTAGCGTCCGTCCGGTCTCTCAATCAACGCAACCACGGAGAAACGGTCATCTTTCGACAGATATACCGGTGTATCCATATCCAGCGTATGATAACCCGCATAGAGAAGCGTC
Organism: uncultured Peptococcaceae bacterium; assembly: GCA_947625705.1. Taxonomy (GTDB): domain Bacteria; phylum Bacillota; class Dehalobacteriia; order UBA4068; family UBA4997; genus Avidehalobacter. The sequence continues at coordinate 122,079 of CANQPG010000002.1, forward strand.
TCGCTGCAAACGGAGGCAAGAACGCCATCATAAGGTCCTACGGCATCCGCCTTAAGCCGGTAAACCTCAATGGTAACATCGGAACCAGCCGCATTAGTCACCAGAGATACCGCCTTCAACGTCTCACTGCCGTTGGCTGTAAACACATTAGCCACGCCCATCTTCGCAGAAGTATACTCAATGTTCCTATAACTGCCCAAATTGAGGTAATCGTACTGGTAATTGTGGTCATAGCTAAAATCGGTTTCCCCCTGCAGGCTGGACACATCACTGATGGTACGGTCGTAATAGGAGAGATAGAAGTATCCATCCTCGCACCAACCGGCTCCCCAGCTGTTTTTGGCAATCCAAGCGCCGTCCCCCTCCGGCTGGATACCGGCATTAAAATTGGTGCGGGGATAGTTATCGTCCCAACCCACTATACAGACCTCATGGTTTACGGCCGTACTTTCGTTCGACACGTTGACGAACTGACAGTTGTTGGTGTAGTTGAAATATGTCCCATCCTTGGAGCCGCCTGGTCTGGACTGATCGGCATAATAGGCGACCGCCACGGCGCCATGCTCCATGATGGCCCGCTTGATATGCTCTACCGCTGTTTCATCATAGCTGTATGTAGCGTTAGCCGCGGGCAGGCCGTTGCTTTTATAGGCAGAAAAGCTTGCGGGAGAGGGCAGAAAGTCCACATCAGTCAGGTGAACGACGCTCTCATTCCGCTTAGATTCCGGCACACTCCAATCCCCGTCCGTCCCGGTTCCTCCGTCAGTGTTCTGATACGGAATGGATGCTTCAGAAGCCGCCCCCTGCCATGCGCCCAGCACAGAGGTCGTTATATCAATATTTCCGCCATAGTGCAAACCGTCAGAATCGGCGGCTCGGCCTTCTCCCAGCTGACCCTGCCCCACCTCGCTGTCGGCCAGAGATTCAGCTGTCTGCGGATGATAACCAAACCAGGCCAGATGATGTTCCGAATAGTCCGGCTCAGTCTTAGCCTCGCTGCCGCCCGCGCCGACTTGGGTCAGGATATTACTCTCCAGCGCACTCAGGCAGCCAAAGGCCCAGCAGGTGCCCCAGCTGTGCTGATCCTTGACAACGGTGGAGCGCCCCAGTGTGCGCAGATCATACTTCGCCGGCAGCTCGCTCTGCAGAGAAATATCCGCAGGAGCCACCGGGCCAATATATGACCGCCAGAATGGGTTAGGTGCCAGTCCACCGGGGTGCTCGGTGTTTTCCACCGGTTCCCACTCTTCAAACTCCAGCGCGGGAAATATATCGTTCCCTGCCGCGTCGGATTCGCCCGGTTCCACCTCCTCTGCCGGAAACTGAGCCACCGGCGTTTCCGCCATGATCTCCTCGCTGCTCTCCGCAGCCGCCGCCGGGAATGTACCAAACAGCCCCGCCAGCATGACTGCCGCTGTCAGCAGCACAACAAGTCTGCGCCTCATAATGAACCCTCCGTGAATTTGAAACGTGCATTTCAGTCAAACAAACGCCTTTGAAGATAGTCTGCGCTAACTAAAACCCGCTTCTTCTGCTTTGCTTCCTATTATAATATTCAAGTGTAGCATTTTACGCAGATATTGTCAACAAATCCACAGAAGTAACAACATTTGCCATGTCATACCATTTTTGTCATTCAGTTGCCGGAGAGCACTGCCACAAAATGCTCCAGCCGCGCCACAGCCTCGGCAATGTCGCGCATGGAGGCGGCATAACAGGCGCGCACAAAGCCCTCCCCGCCGGGGCCAAAGGCGCTGCCGGGGATAACGGCCACTTTTTCTTCAATCAAAAAGCGCTCGCAGAACTCATCAGAGGTCAAGCCGGTGGAGCGAATGTCGGGGAACACATAGAACGCCCCCTTGGGCTTGAAGCAATACAGGCCGAGGCGGTTCAGATTTTCCACCAGATAGCGGCGGCGGCCGTCATACTCCCCGCGCATTCGCTCGATGTCCTCGTCGCCGCTGCGCATGGCCTCCACGGCGGCATACTGGCTGGTGGTGGGCGCCGACATAATACCGAACTGGTGCAGCTTGGTCATCGCGGCGATAATCGGCTTAGGCGCGCAGGCATAGCCCATGCGCCAGCCGGTCATGGCGTGGCTTTTGGAGAAGCCGCCCACCACCACGGTGCGCTCCCGCATATCGGGGATATTGGCCAGCGAGACGTGGCGGCGGCCATAGGTCAGCTCGGCGTAAATTTCATCGGAAACGACCATGATATCCGTCCCGCGCAGCACCGCCGCGATAGCCTCCAAATCCTGGCGATCCATGGTGCCGCCGGTGGGATTGCAGGGGAAAGGCAGCACCAGCACCTTGGTTTGGGGGGTGATGGCCGCCTTAAGCTCCGCCGGCGTCAGGCGAAACTCGTTGGCCGCTTTCAGCTCCAGATATTTGGGTATACCGCCGGCCATTTCAGTCAAAGGGCCATAGCAAACAAAGGAGGGCGTCGGCACGATGACCTCGTCGCCGGGGTCAAGCAGCACCCGCAGCGCCAGGTCAATGGCCTCGCTGCCGCCCACGGTGACCAGAAGCTCTCCGGCATAGTCATAGCGGAGGCCGAAGCGGCGTTCAAGGTAAGCGGCGATCTCCCGGCGCAGCTGAAGCATACCGGCGTTGGAGGTGTATTTGGTGCGCCCCTGTTCCAGCGAGCAGATACCGGCATGGCGAATGTGCCAGGGCGTGACAAAATCCGGTTCGCCGATGCCCAGCGAGATAACGTCGGTCATCTCGTCCAGAATATCAAAAAACTTCCGGATACCGGAGGGCTTGATGTTCTGTATTTTTTCGTTTAGAACGCTGTCATAATTCATACGAAGATATATTCCCTTTCCTCCGGGGCCTGGGGCTGAAACACCAGGTGCTTTTCCTTATATTTTTTCAAAATGAAGTGAGTGGACGTGCCGGTGACGCCCTGAATGGGCGCCAGCCGCTCGGCCACAAACTGGGCGACCTGGCGCAGGGTGCAGCCCGAGATGATGATGGTCAGGTCGAAAGAGCCGCTCATCAGGTACATGCTCTCCACCTCGTCATACTGGTAAATGCGCTCGGCAATACGGTCAAAGCCGTCCTTGGATTGGGGCGTGACATTGACCTCGATCAGCGCCGTCACCGTATCCTTATGAATACTGTCCCAGTCCACGATAGCCTGATAGCCCAAAATTGTGTGGTTATCCTCATATTGCTTGATGGCGGCCTTGGCCTCGTCCGCCGAGACGCCCGCCGCCGCGGCCAGCGCCGACACCGGCATGGTGCAGTCTCTCTCCAACAGCTCCAGCAGTTTTTCCATGGCTCTTCCTCCTATGACAATACAGTATCGCTTGAATGGGTTTATTATACACAGGGCAGCGGCGAAAAACAATCCCCCGCTCCATTTAATACGCCTAAAGCTGCAAATCATTGTAACCGTATACTTCTTTGGCCAGCCGGATAAAGTTTTGGGCGGCCTTGTTGACGTAACTGCCGCGCACCGTGGCGGCCACAAATTCCATGCCGTACTGCCCGGGCGTTTCGCCGAAAGAAAGCATGGCCGGCAGCATCGGCTGCGCCAGATTATACACAAAGAAATTGGGCGCGATGTAGACGCCGTAACCATAAGCGGCCAGACTGATGGACGTCACCTGATTGCGCACCCGCATGGCAATTTGGGGCGCTATGCCGTAATCCCGGAACACCTGATGGATAATACGCTCCGAATTTTGCTCCGGGAAATTGCAGATAAACGGCTGGTCGGCCAGATCGCGGATATCTATCCAGGGGTAAGGATAGCCCTCCCGGTTTTCGATGGCACACGCCGCCGCCAGCTCCTTGGACATATAAATCACGGCCGTATCCAGAAAAATATGCTCATATGTCAGCTTGGGGTGCTTGTCCACCAAATCAAAAAAGGCCACGTCCAGCTCGTTGTTGAGCAGCATTTTTTCCAACGTCTGGATCCATTGCTCCTCATACCGGATCTCGATACCGGGATAAAGCCGGGCAAAATTCTTCAGCATAACCGGCAAAAAAGAAACGCCGCGCATATAACTGAAGCCGATACGCAGCACGCCCTGCTCCTGATTTTTGATATCGTTCAGGTTGCGCTGCAGGCTGTTGCGCTGAAACAAAATCTCCCTGCCCTGCTCGGCCAGGCATTTCCCGGCATAGGTGGGGTAGATTTTTTTGCCCACCCGGCTGAACAGCGTCAGCCCCAGGCGCTGCTCCAGGTTTTTGATATAAATGCTCAGCGCCGGCTGGGTGATATGCAGCGCCTCAGCGGCCTTGGAAACTCCGCCGCACTCAATTATCATGTTGACATATTCAATATCCCGAAACTCCAAGCCTGCCGCAAACGTGTTGTTATCCATTGCCCTGCCCTCCATTGTTCATTTGCAAAACTTATCTATATCATATTATATATATTTTCCTGCAAATAATCAATGACAACGCATGGCTTCATACGCACCGCCGCTGTTAATCACCCAATGCCTTGGCGTTAAATTTGGCATTACCAAATTTATTTCATTATATTTGGTAATACCAAATTTGGCAAGGTTAAATTCTCATATAATATCAATAATATGAGGTCGGTGGTGATTACCCTGAAAATGCGCAAACTGGAACTTGGCGACCAAAACATTGTCGGCGCACGTGTAACCGAAGCCAGATTACGTCAAAATATGAAACAGGTCGAATTGCTGGCAAAATTACAACTTGCGGGCATAAGTATCAGCGTCCCCGCTCTCTCACTTTTGGAAGGGCAAAAACGCCCGGTTTCGGATAAAGAGCTGAAAGCCCTGGCCGGTATCCTCAATGTATCGGTTGAATGGCTGCTGGGAATTGAAGAATAATATGGATATACCCGATTAAAAACAGCAGCTTCCCGCCAAAAGGAAGCTGCTGTTAACTTTATATATCAAGCCGCCCGCCATACAGGGCGGTTTCATTTTTATGCCCGCCGCCACAGCAGCAGATTGTTTTCGAACAGCACGTTCAGCCTGCCTGCGTCCTTAAGCCAGGCCAGATACGAGCGCACGGTGCTGCCCACCAGCACATACTGCTCAAAGTTCATGGTCAGGCCGTAAGCGCCGAACAGCTTTTGCAGTATAACCTCGAAGCAAAGCGGCTCGCGGCAGATATCAACGATTTTTTCGGCAATCTCCAGCACCTTGTCGATGTTATACCGGGCAAGCTCGCTCACATCTTCCGCCGCCGCCGCGTGCGCCGGCACGAACATGGCCGCCTGCATGGTCATAACCTGCTCCAGCGTTTTAAGATATGCCGCCACGTCATAGATGAAGCCGATCTGGTATTTATCCAGCGTTTCGCGGCTCGATAGGCAATCGGCCAGATAAACCACATCATCGGCGGTGCGGAAGCCCACCATGTCAAAGAAATGCCCCGGCAGCGGTATGATCTCCCAGCCCGTCGGCAAAACTTCCGAGGTAAGCTCCTGCGCGTCGCTCTCCTGCGCCATCAAAAATTTGTGCCGCAGATCCTTGCAGGGGAAGCCGCCGTAGAGGAACGACGGCTCCAGCAGCGGGCGGCGGGTGAAAGCGCAGTCGATCCCCGGCGCGTAGATTTGGCACCCCGTCTGCCCCTGCAAATAACGGTTGCCGCCGATGTGGTCGGCGTTGGAATGGGTGTTGTAAATAGCATGGAGCCGCCAGCCCTGCGCGTCCAGCAGCTGGCGGACTTTTCTGCCCGCGTCCTTGTCGTTGCCGCTGTCGATCAGGCAGACCTCATTTTCTCCCAACTTCACCAGACCGATCTTGGCCGGGCTTTCGATATAATAGCTTTGCGCCGTGATTTGCCTTAATTCGTACATATTAATATACCTCCTCCAACGGCTTGTCCGCCCTGCCGCCTTTTTATATAGGAAGATTATAACATAACGACCCGGCAGCGTCAATTTGCCCGCTTTTCCGCCGCGATAACAGGAAAATTTGGCCTCCCGCTTGACAAACACACAAAAAATGTTAAAATGTAGGATATAATAGTTTAACCATTTAGTTGGTTAAACCGAAAAATTAGGAAGGTATCAAGGGAGGAAAGAACGATGAAGAAATTAGTAGCATTGATGTTGAGCCTGATGATGGTAATGTGTCTGGCCGGCTGCGGCGGCGGCGATCAGCCCCAGGGCGGCGGCGACACCACGACCGGCACCGTAAACGAAAAAGACGTTATCGATGTGGGTTTTGTGCAGTTGGTGGATATGGCCGACGCTGTGCAGATGCACGACAGCTTTATTCAGACCATTGCTGACGCCGGCCTGGCCGACAAGATCAACATTCACTTTGAAAGCGCTTCCGGCGACGCAGCCACCATGTCCACCATTATCCAGGGCTTTGTGGATAACGGCTATGACCTGGTCGTGCCCATGCTGACCCCGCCTGCGCAGGCAGCTGTCAGCATTTGCGGCGGCGAGACCCCGATCATCTTCATGTCGGTAGTCGATCCGGTATATTCCAAGATCATGCCCGATCTGAACACCGTTGACCCGGCAAATCTCGCCACCGGCACGTCGAACACCATTCCGGCCGATCTGATCATCGACACGGCCAATGCCATCACGCCGCTGGCGGACGGCAAGCAAGTCTGCATTATGTACAACACCTCGCAGAACAACGCCGAATGCACCATGCAGGCGGCCAAGGCATACTGCGACGCGCAGTCTATCCCCTATGAGGTTGTGGGCTATGCCGACGTGACCGACGCCATCACTCAGGCGCAGGCGCTTTCCGCCGACGAGGTGGGTTATGTTTATGTGACGCTGGATTCGATCATCGCCAGCAACTTCAACCAGCTGGGTCAGACGCTGACCGAAATGGGTATCCCCGTTTACGGCGCGGCTGACGCGATGACGCAGGGCGGCGCGTTCTGCTCCTATGGCGTGGATTACGCCACCGTCGGCGAGATGACCGCCGATATGGTGATCGACTGGTATAACGGCAAGGCTCTGGAAGATATGCCCTGCCAGCAATACAGCAACTTTACTCTGGTTATCAACAGCGACGTTCAGGAAGCCCTCGGCATCACTCTGCCGGAGGATTACGCCGCCCAGGCCACCTATGTGACCACCAAGTAATCAAGCCCGAATGCAGCGCGGGGAGTGCCTGGCTCTCCCCGCGTTTTGTTTTTCCGATCGTTTCGTTTAAGGAGTTTTTCGCATGACCAATCAATTACTGGGCGCGGTGGAGCTGGGCTTGGTCTACGGCCTGATGGTGCTGGGCGTATTCATCACGTTCCGTATACTTAAAATCCCCGACCTCACCGTAGACGGCAGCATTACGCTCGGCATGGCCGTAAGCGCCATGCTCACCAACGCCGGCCACCCCATCTTAGCCATACTTATCGCCTTGGCGGCGGGCGCCTTGGCCGGCAGCTGCACCGCCTTTTTCCAAACCAAAGTCAAAATACCCTCGATCCTCGCGGGCATTATGACGATGTCGGCGCTGTATTCCATCAACCTGCTGATCATGAACAACGGCACGCCGAACATATCCATTTTAGGCGCGGACACCGTTTTTTCGCTATTCCAGGACATGACAGGCGTATCGAAGCACGCCGCGTTGATCATCGTGGGTCTCTTGATCTGCGGCATTGTGGTGGCGCTGGTGGAGTTTTTCTTCACCACGCATACCGGCCTTTGTATCTGCGCCACCGGCGATAACGAGGAAATGGTGCGGGCGACCTCCGTCTCCACCACCAAAATGAAGTGGATCGCGCTGGCGCTTGCCAACGGCTGCGTCGCCATCTCCGGCGCGGTATACACCCAGTACATGGGCTATGCCGACGTCACTGCGGGCAGCGGCACCATCGTTATCGGATTTGCCTCGGTGATCATCGGCGAAACGCTGTGCGTCAAGCGGAGCCTGCCCATCGGCTTTATCTCGGCCATTGTGGGCAGCGTGGCTTACCGCCTGATCATCGCCGTCGCCATTAAAACCAACCTGTTCCCGACGTATTTTTTGAAGCTGATCTCGGTGCTGATCATTGCGGTGGCGCTGGCCGTGGGGCCGGTCAAAGCCGCGATGGCCGAACGCCGCAACAAGACGAGGAGGGAGCGGGAAAATGCTGCAAATTCGTAATATCCACAAAACTTTCGCCCCCGGCACCGCCAACGAAAAAAAGGTGCTTAAGGGCTTGTCGCTCCACCTGGCGCCCGGCGATTTCGCCACCATTATCGGCAGCAACGGGGCGGGCAAATCGACGCTTTTCAACGCCATCGCCGGGACTTTTTTGACCGACGAGGGGCAGATCTTGATCGACGGCGAAGACGTAACGTTTAAGCCCGAGACTTACCGCGCCAAAGTGATCGGCCGCATTTTCCAGGATCCGATGAAAGGCACCGCGCCCGATTTGACGATTGAGCAAAATCTGGCGATCCCTTACGCTTCGCAGAAAAAGGGACTGCACCCCGCCATCACCAAGCGCGACCGCGAGGTGTTCCGCGAGGCGCTCGCCCGGCTCGGCATGGGGCTGGAGGATCGCATGAAAACCAAAATGGGCTTGCTCTCCGGCGGGCAGCGTCAGGCCGTCACCCTGCTGATGGCGGTCATCGTCACGCCGAAAATACTGCTCTTAGACGAACACACCGCCGCGCTTGACCCGCTGACGGCGGAAAAAGTCTTCCAGATCACCCGCGAGGTGGTGGCGGAAAAAGGTATCACCACGCTGATGATCACCCACAACATCGCTTCCGCGCTGGAGCTGGGCAACCGCACCCTGATGATGGACGACGGCAACGTAGTGCTGGATATTCAGGGCGAGGAGCGCAAGTCGCTGACCGTACCCGGGCTGCTGCAAAAATACCGCGAGGTCAAGGGCGAAATGCTGGATAACGACCGCATTTTGTTATCGTAAATATTCCGAACAAAGTGCAAGAGCAGAGCCAAAATTGGCTCTGCTCTTTTTGTGTGCCGAAATTTATTCCGCCTGCTTCAGCGGCTGCGCCAGCTGCGCCGCCTCACTCAGCCAGACGGGCTGCACCGGCTTCCCCAGCGCGTCGGCCAGCCGGGCGGGCAAATTCTCGCTCGCCGCCAGCGGCGCCAACAGCCGCACGTCCACCTTATCGGTGAAGCGCACGTCCGCCACTTGGCAGCCAAGCCCGGCCAAAAGCGGTTCCAGCCGCGGCCAGTCCGCGTAAGTGAGCGTCAGCGCCAGCGCCCGGGCGGGTATCAGCCGCACCAATTCCGCCGCCTGCACCGCCTGCTGCGCCGCCTGCGTATAGGCGCGCACCAGACCGCCCGTGCCCAGCAGTATGCCGCCGAAATAACGCGTCACCACGATGACCACGTTCGCCAGCCCCGCCCCCCGGATCACCTCCAGAATGGGGCGCCCAGCCGTGCCGCTCGGCTCGCCGTCGTCCGAGGAGCGCTGAAACTCGCCGTTTGCCCCCGTCTGCCAGGCATAGCAGTTATGGGTGGCGTCGCGGTGCCGGGCGCGTATCGCCTGCAAAAACGCCTGCGCCGCCTGCTCGTCCGCCGCCGGGCTGATATAGCCGATGAAGCGGGATTTTTTCTCGATGAACTCCGCCTGCGCCGGGGCGGCAATGGTGATGATATCCATACGCCCTCCTAAACCATGCCCGGAAAGCCCTGCTGACGCAGCGCCTCAAACACCATCACGGCCACCGAATTGGATAAGTTATACGAGCGGAACTCCGCCCGCATGGGGATACGCACTCGCCGGCCGGGGTAGGCCGCGTGGATAAAATCCGGCAGCCCCGCCGTCTCCCGCCCAAACACCAGATACGCCCCCTTGGGGTATGCCGCGTCGGTGTGCGGCACGCTCCCCTTCGTCGTCGCGAGGAAAATCTCCGCGCCGGGATTTTTGGCGATAAAATCCGCCCAATCGTGATAAACGTACAGCGAAAGCTTGTCCCAGTAATCCAGACCGGAACGCCGCGCCCGCCGGTCGAACAGATCAAAGCCCAGCGGCTCGATCAAATGCAGCGCCGCCCCGGTGATGGCGCAGGTGCGCCCGATGTTGCCGGTGTTGGCGGGGATCTCCGGCTGATACAGCACCACGTTCAGCACCGCCGGCGTCAGCGGCCGCTCCTGCGGGTGCGGCCAGTGCGCCGCGTCAAGCGGCGTTAAATCATGCGTTAAATCCTGCATATGTATGACCTCGTATACCTAAAAATGCCGTCTCTCGCTATATCATAGCACAGAGACGGCAAAAAATCCAGCGGCCGGCGCTCATTCCTCCCCCGGCGCAGCGATCAGCTCGTCCAGCGATTCCAGAACTTCATCCAGCTCGGCCTGCGACTCCAGCTGATAGCCGCCGTTTTGCAGCGCTTCCGCCAGCTCCGGCGGCAGCTCGCTCATATCCACCGGCATTTCCAGCAGCAGGTCGCCCCGGTGTTCCGCCGTGCCGCGGTATACCGCCAGACCCCGCCCGCTATCCACTATCAAACGCTTTTCCTGCTCGATCGGGCAGATGTCCTCCACCTGGCGCGTAATTTCCAGCGATTTTTCACCGGTCTGCGCCACATTCCAGCCATCGCCCGCCAGCTGATCAAACGTCAGCCCGCGGAACTCGCCGCCCTCTACCAGCACTTCTTCCGCCGTGTAGCCGCAGGGGTAAATCTCCCGCCGCGTCACCCGCATATCCGCCGCCACCTGGGGCGAGCGCGCCGCGATCTCCGTCGCCGCCTTGTATGGCTTGTCCACCTCCGGGGCGCCCTCGGCCAGCACAAAATAAATATATGAGGCGCTGGCCGCAAACACGAACACCACCGCCAGCGATAAACCGAACCACAGCTTGCGCATATTGCCACCTCTTCCGGGTTTTGGGCTTATTATGCGCCGAAAAGCCGCAGCTTATGCGTGGGCGCGCCGCCGAGCCAAAATCCCGCACGGCGCGCCGCACATCTTACAGATTGACCGGCAGCTCCTCCGCGCCCGCAGGCAAGGCTTCCGCCGCAGCCTGTTCGCGCTGCTGCCGCCGCTTTTCCTGCAACGCTTTCAGGCTTTGCGCCGCGCGCTGCCGCAGGCGGTTAACGTTTTCGCCGCCGTGCTCTGCCAGCTCGGCCACCGCGGCAAAGTTTACTTTTAAGAGACCCGCCGAGACCCGCAGATCGGCAAGCGCCGCCGCGTCCACCACCACCGACTCTTCGCCCAGCGTTTGGATATACTGCGCGGGAACGGCGATCTTGCCCGCCCACAGCCAGCTGAACACGCCGCCCGCAATCTCCAGCCGGGTGATATCGCCGGTTTCACGGTTCAGATAAAAGCCCTCCACCCGGCCCAGCGCGCTCCCGTCGTCGCTGACGATATGCGCGCCGATCAGATTGCAGGGACGGCGCATGTATTCCACGATACGCGGCAGATTGACCGGGTGCTTCGGCGTCTGCTTCTCGTCCACCGTGATAACGTCGTCGCCGATCGTGTGGATCTTCCCCGCCGGGATCACCCGCACGTCATGATACCAGCCGCCCTTATCCACCGCCAGCGCCAAAAGGCGTTTATCCCGCGCGTCGATCACCGCGTCTTTCACCCGCCCGATGACCGCCGCCTCGTTCAAGCTGTATACCTGCATATCCGGCAGGTCAATGGCGCTGATCTCCGCCGAAATTTCGCCGCGCCGCTCCAGATCCCTCGTTAAATTTGCCACCAAAACCACGCTCCCTCTTGCCTCGTCGCTTTGCCAAAGCATATGCGAAGCAGGGCGTTTTATGCCTGAAAATATTTCCGCGCGGGCTTTTCAGCGGGCGCAAATTGTGCTAAAATATATAAGATAAGCATATTAAATATGTGGGAAGTTGAACAGATGAAACTAATCGCAGGGCTGGGCAACCCCGGCATCGAATACCAGAACACCCGCCATAACATCGGCTTTATCGCCATCGACTATCTGGCCGAACGCTTGGGAGCGGAGTTCAACAAAAGCAAGTTTTTCGCCCTGACGGCGCAGGCGAATTATCACGGCGAAAAGCTGCTGCTGCTGAAGCCGCAGACGTTCATGAATTTAAGCGGCAAGGCCGTACGGGCGGCGGCGGATTTTTATAAGATTGACCCGGCGGATATCCTTATCATCTTCGACGACATGGATCTGCCCTGCGGCCAGCTGCGCATACGTGCGCGCGGCTCGGCGGGCGGCCACAACGGTATGAAAGACATTATCGCCCAGATGGGCAACAACCAGAACATCAGCCGTTTCCGCCTCGGTATCAGCCACCCGCTTTTCGGCGACCCGGCGGCCTACGTGCTGGGGCGTTTCAGCGACGAGGAGAAGCTGCTGCTGCGCCCGGCGGTGGAAGACGCGGCGGACGCGGCGCTCTGCTGGGCGGAGTTCGGCACGACGGCGGCCATGAACCGCTTTAACGGCAAAGCCGCCCGCGCCTTGGAGAAATGATAAACCAGAAATGATGAACGAAACCGATCAATTTCAACAGGAATTGTTAAGCAGCCTGACCGGCGACACCAAGCTGGGCAGGCTTTTCGCGTCGGCCAAAGGCAACTTTCCCTTTGCCGTGGGGCTGGCGGAAAGCTTTAAGGCGGCGGCAGTGGCCGCGTTGCTTACAGAGCAAAAGCAGCCCATATTGCTGCTCTCCCCCGACGCGGAAAGCGCCGCCCGCTGGCTGGAAAACCTGCGCGCGCTGCTCCCGGGGGATATGGCCGGCAGCGCCTTGCTGCTGCCCCCGGTGGAGCTTTCGCCCTTTACCGACTTCCAGCCGGAGGCCGAGGTGGTGGCGGCGCGTTTAAACGCCCTTGCCGCGCTCGCTAAAGGGGAAGCCGTCTGCGTGGTGACCCCGGCGGAGGCGCTGCTGGGTCGCTTTCAGCCGAAAGACGCCTTTGCGGCAGAGCGGCTGCTGCTTGCCCCCGGCGTCACCATCGAGCTGGACGAGCTGGCACGGCGGCTGGTGGAGCTCGGCTATCAGCGCGAAAGCATGATCGACACGCCCGGCACCTTTGCCTGCCGCGGCGGCATTGCGGATATTTTCCCCATCGGCTGGGAGCGCCCGGTGCGGCTGGATTTCTTCGATAACGAGATCGAAACGGTGCGCTATTTTGCGCCCGACACCCAGCGCTCTGCCGAAACCTGCCTCAAGGAGCCGGAGCTGTTCCCCTGCCGCCTGACAGGCGGTGGGGTGACGCTGCTGGATTATCTGCCGGCGGGAGCGTATCTGCTGGTGGACGAGGCGGCGCAGTGTGAGCAAAGCCTGCGCGAGGCAGAGCAGGAGCGCCAAATTTACTTTGACGGCCTGCTGGACGCGCACCGCCTGGGCAAAAAGGAGCTTAACGCATTTGCCGCGGCGTTCCTCCCCGCGGACGAGGCCATTGCCCAGATCAACGCCCGCCCCCACAGCAGCTTTATGCAGCTTACTGCCGCCGGCGCGATCAAACAGACCCAGCACGTTGAGCTCAAGGCTACGCCGATCCCGTCCTACGTGGGGCAGCTGCCGCTTTTTGCCAAGGATCTGCAAAAATGGCGCAAGGCCGGGCGGCGCATATTCTTCTGCGTCAGCTCCAAGCTGCGCGCCGGCAATCTGCGCGACATTTTAAGCGATTACGACTATCCGGAAGCGGCCATCGGCGTATCGCCCCTGGCCGCCGGCTTTGAATATCCCGCCGGCAAGCTGATCGTGCTGACCGAGCGGGAAATTCTGGGGCGCGCGGCCAAGGCTAAACGCGGCCAGGCCAAGCGTGAGGCCGATATCAATACGTTCGTGGAGCTCTCGCCCGGCGATTACGTCGTCCACACCAACCACGGCGTCGGCCGCTTTGCCGGCATTGAGCGCATCACGGCGGACGGAGCGACCGCTGATTATCTGAAAATCGAATACGCGGCGGGCGACAAGCTGTTTATCCCGGTGGAGCAAATGCACCTGGTGCAGAAGTACATCGGCAGCGACTCCGCCGCCCCCAAGCTGAACCGCCTGGGCGGCAGCACCTGGGAAAAAACCAAAGCCAAGGTGCGCGCTTCCGTCCGCGATATGGCCGTCGAGCTTTTGCGGCTATACGCCGCGCGCGAGCGGGCACAGGGCTTCGCGTTTTCGCCCGACACCAACTGGCAGCGCGAGTTTGAGGACGCCTTTGAATATGAAGAAACGGCGGGGCAGCTGCAAGCGCTGGCCGATATCAAGCGCGATATGCAAAGCCCCCGCCCGATGGATCGGCTGCTCTGCGGCGACGTGGGCTATGGCAAAACAGAGCTGGCCATGCGGGCGGCGTTCAAGGCCGTGCAGGACGGCAAGCAGGTGGCCATGCTCTCCCCCACCACGCTGCTGGCCGAGCAGCATTACCAGAATTTCTGCAAGCGCTTCGCCAATTATCCCGTTAAAATTGCGCTGCTTTCGCGCTTTGTCAGCGCCAAGCAGCAGAAAGAAGCGCTGGCGGGGCTGGCCGCGGGCACGGTGGATATTTTGATCGGCACGCACCGCCTGCTCTCCAAAGACGTGCAGTTTAAGTCGCTTGGCCTGCTGGTGGTGGACGAGGAGCAGCGCTTCGGCGTCGCCCACAAGGAGAAGATCAAGCAGCTGAAAGGCTCGGTGGACGTTTTGACCTTATCCGCCACGCCGATCCCGCGCACGCTGCATATGTCGCTGGTGGGCATGCGCGACATGAGCGTGATCGCCACGCCCCCGAAAGACCGGCTGCCCGTGCAGACGTTCGTCATCGAGCACCACCCCCGGCTGCTGCAAAAGGCCATCGAGCGCGAGCTTTCGCGCGGCGGCCAGGTATATTATATCTATAACAGCGTAAAAAGTATCGAGGAGAAGCTGGCGGAGCTTCAGGAGCTGGTGCCGCGGGCGCGCGTGCTGGCCGCCCACGGCCAGATGACGGAGCGCCAGCTGAAGCCGATCATGACTGATTTTCTGGAGGGGCGGGCAGACGTTCTGCTCTGCACCACCATTGCCGAATCCGGGCTGGATATCCCGAACGTCAACACCCTGATCGTGGAGAACGCCGAAAACTTCGGCCTGGCGCAGCTTTATCAGCTGCGGGGGCGCGTGGGGCGCAGCAACCGCCAGGCGTTTGCGTATTTCACCTATCGCCCCGGCAAAATTTTGCAGGAGGACGCGCGGCGCAGGCTTTCGGCTATCCGCGATTTCACCCAACTGGGCGCGGGCTTCAAAATTGCCATGCGCGATTTGGAAATTCGCGGCGCGGGCAACCTCCTTGGCGCCGAGCAGCACGGCCACATTGCCGCCGTCGGCTTCGATCTTTACTGCAAGCTGATCAATGAGGCCATCGAGCAGGGCATGGGCGAGGCGGCGCCGAAACCGGCCGCCGAGTGCAAGCTCGACCTGGGGCTGGACGCGTTTATCCCGGACAATTACGTCAGCGAGGGCACGCTGAAATTCCAGATATACAACAAAATCGCCGCCTGCGAGCAGCCGGAGGAAGCCGAGCAGCTGTTAAGCGAGCTTACCGACCGCTTCGGCCCGCCGCCCAAGGCGGTGCAAAATCTTTTCGTTATCCTCAGCCTGCGCAATCTGGCCGAGGCGCTTGCCGCCAAATCGCTGACCGCGCCGCACCAGATATTGACGCTGAACTTTGGGCCGAAAAACCCGTTCGACGGGCAGGCCATGCTGAAGCTGGCCAATGCTTACGGCCGGCGGCTGAAATTCCTCGGCAAAAAGGAGCTGCTGCTGCGCCTCTCGCTGGAAAACCGCACCGAGGACGCGCGCCTGGCCGAGATCAAAGCGTTTTTAGAGGACTTACTGACACATCTTAACAAAACCGCGGCGGAAAATGTTGCAAACCCCGCCGAATAAGTGTAAAATAGTAGTGTTGACACACACAAACTACAAAATTTTGTTTCAGGAGGATCAAACATGAAGAAAACTCTGAGCCTGCTGCTCTCCGGCCTGCTGCTGCTGGCGGCGCTGACCCTTGGCGGCTGCGGCGAAAAGGCAGAGCCCCCGGCAATGATCGTGAACGGGGTGGAAATTCCGCAGGGCGTGGTTAATTATTATCTGAACTATGGCAAGGATTATCTGACCAGCTACGGTATCGACTTCACCGACGAGAAAAACGGCGCGCAGTATATGAGCATGGTGGAGGAACAGGCCGTGGATATCGTGACCGAGGTGGCCGTGGTGCGCACTTTGGCGACGGAGGCCGGGATCACCGTGGACGAAACGGCGCTCTCTGACGCTTTGGCCGACCAGAAAGCGCATTTTGCCGACGACGCGGCCTGGGAAACCTGGCTCAACACCTATGAGCTCACCGAGGACGACGTCAACTGGATATTGGAATATCAGCTTTTGGCCGACGCGCTTTATGAGCAGGTGAACAGCGATCTGACACTTTCGGATTCCGAGCTGGCCGAGGCTTACAACGCCGACCCCGACGCTTACGACACCTACAAATTTGCCCACATTCTGGTATCCGTGCAGGGCGAAACGGACGAGGCGGGCAACACCACCGAGCCAACCGACGCCGCCTGGGAAGAAGCCCGCACCACCGCGGTTTACCTGATCAAGCAGATAAACGACGGCACCGCCACCTTTGAGGATTTGGCGCAGCGCTACAACGCCGACAGCACCAAAGCCACCGGCGGCGACCTGGGGCAATACGTGACCAAGAAAGACTCGCCTTATGTGGAGGAGTTCAACGAAGCGGCGTTTAAGCTCACCGAGGTGGGCGAGATCACGCAGGAGCCGGTGCGCAGCAGCTTCGGCTATCACATCATCAAGCTGCTGGATAAGACCACCGGCGTGGGCGAGGCCAAAGACGCCATTCTCGAAGACAAGCTGGGCACCGAGCGCGACCAGCACTACTTTGAAAAGGTGGACGAAGCCATGCAGAACGTGGAGATCACCCAGGATTACGTGCGTAAATACGCTCTGCCCGAGGAGCCGGCCGATAACGATACCACCGACGGCGGCACCGCTGACGGCGGCGAGAATAACGGCGGCGAAACCCAGCCCGCCAACAACTGATATTAACGCCAACATGAAGATACCCGAGCAATTATGCCCGGGTATCTTTTTTATGCTATTTTGGCGGTTAAAATGGTGATGTCGTCGCGCACCCGGCCGCCGCTGATGGTGACGGCGCGTTCCAGCAGAAATTCCGCCATCTGCTGCGGGTCGTCGATGTTGTTGTCCTCGATCAGGTGGACGAGCCATTCCAAATCCTGCTCGCTGTCCGCGTCCAAAAGACCGTCGCTGGCCATGATCACCATGTCGCCCGCCTCCAGCTGCGCCTGATAGATCGTCTTATCCACCGTTTGCAGCATACCGACGGGGAGCGAAGCGTTCTTGATAATTTTGACCTCGCCGCCGCGCTTGATGAAGCTGGGCGCCGCGCCCGTTTTGATGAACTCCGCGCTGTTGTCATAGCGGTCGATAATGCACATATCCAGCGTGACGAACGCCTCCTCGCCGCCTTGCAGCATCAGCACGGTGTTCACGGTGTCCACGGCGGTGTGGCGGTCGAAACCCACTTCCAGCAGGTGCGTCAGCATATTAACGGCACTGCCGGATTTCAGCGCCGCGGGTATGCCCGCCCCCATGCCGTCGCTGATCATCAAAAGCTGCCGCCCCTCGCCCAGCGTCACGGCGTCGCCGGAATCGCCGCAGACGGGGTTGCCGTCCTTGGAAAGCTGGGCTTTGCCGGTGACGAGGGTGTTCGCCCCCTCGCGCAGCATATGAAAGCAGCAGCCGACGCCGCAGTTATTGCCACAGCTCACCTCCTGGGTGCGGAAGCGCTTTTGCAGCACGCGGCTCACCTCGCGCGCGGCCATATCGCGGCAGGCCACCTCGCCGGGGCACTCCTCCAGGTTCACCCAAAAATCGAGATTTTTTTCGCCCAGGTGGGTTATCTGCACGCTCCCCACCGCCAGGCCGTGTTTGGCAAAGCGCCGCTGCAAGGCTTTCTCGATATAATTCAGGTTGCCGCCCGCGTCCAGCATTTCGCCGGCCAGCTTCTCCATCACCTCGGCCGTGCCTTCCAACTGCCCGGAGAGGAAGAGCCGGCTGCCGCTTTTCTGCTGCTGCCAGTAATTGCTCTGGCAGTAAAGCTCGTACAGGCAGTTGATCGTCGCCACCAGCTCGCGCATATGCGGGCAGCGGCGGGAGAAATTATCCGGCACGTCCTGCACGGTGGCCGCGCCCTTTTGTTCCGCCACGTTAAAAAGCCCCATCACGCCGCGGTAAGTCTCCGCCACGTCCACCGACCAGCAGAGATTGCGGATCGAGCAGCGGTTGCACACCTGGCCGCAAAGGTGGTTCAGCACCATTTCCACGTTTTTCTCCTGCTCCGCCCCGTCGTCGTTATTCACACTGCGGCAGCCCGCCGCCAAATCGCGGAAGATCTGCGCCGCGCTTTGCAGCCGCCGGGCGGAAAAGCGCAGCCGCCGGCGGTTGTTCTCCTCCTCCGCCGTCTTCAGATTGAGCCCGGTGAACATGCGCTCCCCGCGGCTGAGCCATTTCTCCGGCAGCAGAAACAGCATACCCACCGCGATAAAGCTGGCGATCAGCTGCTGCTGAATGGCGCTCATCTCCATCACGTAAAGCCCCAGCATGACGTTCCCCAGCACAAAGCCGACCGCCACCCCAAGCCGCGAGAAACCCTTGAACGCCCCCGCCAAAAGGCCGGCAAAAGCGTATAGCCCGATCACGGCGGGGGAAACCGCCTGATCCAGGCTCGGCATGATCCCCATCAGCGCGCCGACGCCGGCGCCCGCGCCTGCGCCGCCCCAAAACGCCGCCAGCATGACCAGAAAGCGGCTGATGATATCGCGGAGCTGCAAGCCGGCCACGCTGAACTCGCCCAGCCCGCAGATACAGCCCAAAAACAGCACGAACAGGCAGACCAGCTCGTCGGCGGAGAGGCTTTTCACGTCGCCAAGCTCCTGCAAAATACCCAGCGCGATCAGCATGATCAGCGAGAGCCCCGCCGCAAACGCCCCCTCGAAGCAGATGACCAGCAGGTTATAGGCCGACGCCTCGGCGGAGATCAGCAAAAACAGCGCGCGCAATGTGATCAGCGCCGCGCCGCAAAGCATCGGCGCCAGCAGCCAGTCGCGCTTTTCATCGCGGGGTTTTATGTAGAGCAGCAGGCAGGCCAGAACCTCCGCCGCGATATACGGCCAGGCGTTGATACCCAGCGCCGAAACGCTCCACAGCGCCGCCGAGAGCAGCAGCAGCCCGGCCAGGTGGCAGTATTTCAGCACCGCCGCCGCCGCAAACGCCGCGCCAAAAGGATAAAGCCCGCCCAAAACCTCGGCCCGCCCCAGCATGAAACCGGCGGCCAGGCAGAAAACGTCCGCCGCCCCGATATCCGGCAGCGCCCGGGATCTGCCCCAGAATTTCTCCTCCGGGCTTGGCGGCTTTTTGCCCCGGAACAACCGAAAACCCCGCTTTTTGCCCTCTTCTTTATGTTCAGTTTCCGCCTCTCTGCGGAAAGGATACACCTGCGGCTTGTCCGCCATTTTTACCACCCTGCTTTGCGTTAAAACTTATGTCAGGTTTAAGTATATACGCATCGGGCGGCAAATTCTGTCGCAACGGGGCGGCCAATGCCTGTTTTCTCTCGCCAAATTCAGGCAGTATTTGGCAGAATTTTTCGGCGGGGAAGGGTATTGATAATACTTTTCACCGATTTTAGCGAAGCGCAGCGGAGGTCATAAGGTGAAAAGTTTTATCAATGCCCCGCCAACATTCAGGGCTCCGATAATAAAAAACCGGCCGCAAAAAGCAGCCGGTTCCAATATGTATCAAATTATTCCGCTTCGGCCTGGTCGCGCTCGGCCAGATATTTTTCCAGCTTGCGCTTCACGCGCTGCAAGGCGTTGTCGATGGATTTAACGTGCCGCCCCAGATCCTCGGCGATCTCCTGATAGGATTTCCCCTCCAGATAATACATCAGCACCTGCCATTCCAGCGAACTTAACAGCTCGCCCATCTTCGACTCGATCTCGGAAAACTCCTCGCGGCTGATGATCAGCTCCTCCGGGTCGGTCACCTTGTTGCCGGTGATGACGTCCAGCAGGGTGCGGTCGGAATCCTCGTCGTAGATCGGCTTGTTCAGGCTGACGTAGGAATTGAGGGGTATGTGCTTCTGGCGGGTGGCCGTTTTGATGGCGGTGATGATCTGGCGGGTGATGCAAAGCTCGGCAAAGGCGCGGAACGAGGAAAGCTTGTCGCTCCTAAAGTCCCGGATCGCCTTATACATGCCGATCATGCCCTCCTGGATCAAGTCCTCCTTATCGCCGCCCAGCAGGAAATACGTCCGCGCCTTGGCACGCACGTAATTTTTATATTTGTTGATCAAAAATTCCTGCGCGTCAATATCGCCCGCCCGCGCAATTTCGACGATCTCCTCGTCGGTCATCGCGCCGTAATCCGGGAGCATTGCGCCGGCCACACCCAGCTTCATGCTATTTCACCCCTACTATAAACCATTATAGCTTATCCGAGGGGTGCCGTCAAGCCGCGCCGCGCAAAAATTCGACGGCCAATTTCCGGGAATTTGCCGTTTATTCGCCTATTTCAGCGCGCCTTCGGGGTTTTGCGCCGCCACACGCCGCTCAAAATCCCAGCGGGGAATTCTCACTTCCCGCCCGCAGGTGAGGCAGCAGATAGCCATATCCATGCCCACACGGGTCACCCGCCAGTCCCGGCCGCCGCAGACGTGGGGCTTCTTCAGACGCGCCACGTCGTTAAGCTGCCAGTCGTGCCGCTCCGTCATCGCTTATCGCCGTCCTTCAGATATAATTCGCCCTCGTCGCGCAAAATTTCCTCGGCCAGCCGCTTTTCCCAGCGGTCGATAAACGACGAACACATCGCTTTCACCTGCCAGGCAGCGTCCGCCGCCAAAATACGCCGCAGCTCCGGTATCGCCGCCGTGCCGCCCAAGAGCCCCAGCGTTTCGCAGGCGGCCATACGCACGTTGGGGGACGCGTCAGCCAGCGCGGGCTTCAGAAACGCCAGCAGCTCTTCGCCCTCGCAAAGGCCGCTGGTCTGC
>CANQPG010000003.1 GCA_947625705.1 uncultured Peptococcaceae bacterium
GTGACGGTTTGCGTGTCGCCGGTGACCTTGACGCCGTCCCGGTAATACTCGACGGTGTAGGAAATAGCTTTCGTCTGCCCGTCGTCTTTGACGTAATACACGTTGATGACGCCGCCGTCGGCGATCATGTCCGGGATATCCGCCGCGAGAGTGGTGCATTTATAGCCGATGTACTTGTCGGTGATGTTGATCTTGCTCTTATCCACGGTCAGGGTATCGGGCTGCAACACCTGCACGGTTTGCCTAAAGGTCTGCGTGTCGCCGGTGACCTTTACGCCGTCCTTGTAATACTCCACGGTGTAGGAGATTTCTTTGGTCTGCCCGTCGTCCACCTCATAATAAAGGTTCAGCACGTTGTCGGCGTCGGTAATGCGCAGGGTTGCCTTATCGGCGTGGCTGAATGTATATCCGGTGATAGCAACCGCTTCACTTGCGGCGGCAATTTCCGTGCCGTAAGCCTGCGGTTCGCCCGTTTTGGCGGGTTGCAGGACTTTGCCGGTGCCGTTCTCCAGATAGTTGACGGTGTAGGCATACGTGTTCTCGCCATACGATACGTTGCTGTAAACAAGGGTATCCTGCTGGCTGGGTACGCCGATGTCGTGCGTTACGCTGAGGCCGTTTGTGGCCGGCTGGGTCAGCTTGGCTTTTTCTGCCTCCGGTATGCTGGGCGAGGTGACTGCCGCCGTGGCCGTCACGCTTTGCTCATAGCCGAGGATAGTTTCCTCCGCCACGGTATACGTTGTGCCGCGCGGCAGCTCTTTGATGGTGATGATCTCGCCGCCCGCCAGCTTAAGCCCGTTCGTTTCCGTGTTAAAATGCGTGTCGTTTGCCGTCATGCTCGCGATATGATAGCCGTCACCCGCCGCGTCCGCCTCGATGGTGAGCGTGCCGGTCTCTGTCGCCGTGCCGCCGTTGGTGATGGTGTAAGCATATTCGCCCGCAAGCTCCGGCGTCATGTCGATATCGCCGATGGTGTTTCGGGGGCGCTCGACGGAGCCGGTAACTTCCGGTGCGTCATATGTGAAGCCGATGGAGAAATTGAACGGCTGGCTGGCCTGCCGTGCGGCGGGCGCGTCGCTGACCTGCTTTGTGATGACCAGATCGCCCACGGCGGTGCTGGCCACGCGCACGATGGTGCTGCCGCTGAACAGGCCGTTCAAAATCTTATTGCCGAAGCTGGTGTAGCCGTTGGAGGTATCAAATTTGTCATCTTGTTCGTCACTTTCCAGCGTAGGCAGCGCCGTTTTTGTGCGGATCTCATCATTAATGGCGGCCAGCTTCTCCTCATTCCCGACCGCGTTTAATTCTTTCAGCAGCTCAGAATAGTGCATACCGGGGTCATAAATGCCGTAATAATTCTGGGTGATCAGATCCCAGTTCCAGCCGCTGGCCGATACATAACCGTAGGGGTTTTCCTTATCGTCCAGTGGGTTTGTTTCGCCGAGGATATCGAAGTCATCCTCGACGGTGGAATACTGCATGCGGGCTTCCGTGTCATATCTGCGCCATTTGCGCTGCAAGTTATAGTCGTTGGTGTTGACCTGTTCCCAGCTGAGCTTGCCGTCAGTTTCGGTGCCTTTGGCGCGCAGCGCGTAAATATCCGTCAGCGTGGTGTCGATCATGCCGGCGGAACCAAAATTGGCCATCGTGCTGACCAGCCTGCCCACGCCCACCAGCACGGAAATACCGTCGCCGTCGCCTTTGGCCACGCCCTTGTCGGGGTCAATGACCTCGGCGCCCGCGCCGTCCAGCAGGGGTTGGCCCGCATAGGCGTGCACGCCGTTTTCGTCAACGATGACCTTGACCAGCCGTTGGTTCGGCGCATAGCCGACGGGAGCCTGCGTCTCCTGCAAATAATAGACGCCGGTGGCAAGGCCGTGGAACGCCGTGCCGCCGCCCAGCGTAACATGCGAGCCCAAAACGCCCTGCTCCAGGTCGCTGGTGTGGTTAGCCTTATACACCGGCTGTGCGCCCGCTTTCAGCGTTAAGGTATCTTCGTCCACGGCGTCCTGTTTATAAAGCGCAAATTCCGCGTCGCAGATGGTGTTGCCCTGCGCGTCCAGCCGCTGCACCATCAGGCGGTTTTGAATATTCGGCACGCCGATGGTGGCGCCGAAGTTACGTTGAAAGCCGCTGCCCCTGTGGTCGATGCGGAAAGTCTGGTTGCCGTCCATTTGCTCCGGGTCGTCCGCCGTAGAGAAATAGAACGTTGTGGTGTATTTGATTTTAGCCAGCTTGGCGTCTAATTCCGCTTGCTGTTCAGCGGTCATCAAGGCCAAGTCTTCGGCGTCATGCTGACCGTCTTTGTTTAAGTCCTCAATGATATTGCCTTTTTGGTCGGCAATCATAAAATAATAGCTGTCAATTTCGCCGGGCAGGTTGCTGATCTCGGCGTTATAGCTGCCGGAGGCCGTGGGCTCAAACGGATAGATAAAGCCGTCCGTGCTGCCCTTGTTCCGGCGGGCATATTCGCCAATGGCCGCGCCCAGCGCTTTGGCGTAATCGTATTCATTCTTTTCCAAATCCAGCTTTTCTATCGTCCAGCCGGTTTCCGGGCTGCCGTAAACGGGCGCCCAGTTCTCCTCAACACCAATCGTCGCCATCGTGGGCGTTCCCTTGCCGACCCAGGCCAGCACCACGGCGAACAGCCCCACCTTGTTCTCATATTCCTGGTCGCTCAGGTGGATTATAGTAGGCTCGCGGTCGCGGGGGTCTGGAACGAGCCTGATATCGAAGGATCTGATCTCTTCAGGGGCGGAGACCACGGCCAGCGGCGTGGCGTAAACGCCGTTGTTCCAGCGGTCGTTAGAGCGCAGGATATAGGTGCCGTTGATGTTTTCCAGACGCAGCGAGGTCGCCTCCGCGTGGCGGTATCCGGCCAGCGCCGCGCTGTGTTTGCCGGTTTCTTCCGCTTCGCGCAGTTCCAGCAGCAGGGCATTTTCATATTCCAGCCCGCCGGAGGAGATGACTTTATTCACCGTATACTGCTGATAGCTGGTGAAAATATCGGCCAGGCTGGCCATTTTATCCGCTTTCGCGCCCATATTTTCGCTGTATCGCAGCGTCAGCATACCGTCCGCGTCGGTTGTGCCGGTGGCCACCTTTTCGACGTCTGTAATGTTGGTTTTGTCGGTGTTGGTGTCCCATTTCTCGGTGTCGTTGGTCGGCCTCACCACGCAAAGGTCAAACTGCACGTCCGCGATCGGATTGCCGTCCTGATCGACCTTGTGAATGTAGGTGGGGGGAATTTCCTCCAGGTTGAATTGCAGGTTCATGTTAGAGCCGCCCGCGCCGCGCTCCAGGAAGAAAAAGTCCAGCGTGTGATAGGTACCGTCGGCAAATGTCCACTTGGTTTCGCCGCCGTCGGTCGTTTTCTGAAAGATGTGTGTGTTTGCGCCGTTTCGCACCTTGATGATATTTGCGTTGGGGTCGTCTTTTGTTGTATTCGTATCGCTGACGCTTTTGCCGTCAAAGGTGGAAACGCGAACCCAATATGTCACATTTTCTTCGCCTACTGCATTGATGTATTGCTGCAAAAGGGTGGAGGCGTTATCGTTGTCTGGAGTTTTGCTGGCGTCGGCGTTCAGATAATAGGATATATCGCCGCTGGCAAAGTCGATCCTTACTTGGGCGGGGTTGTGGATACCGCCCACGTCGCCCACCAGTATGCCGTCAATGAAGATCCAAACGTCATCGTCGCCGACAAATTCATAGGTTACGGGGGTTTGGCCGTCCTTGGTCAGGCCGTCCTCCGACTGCACAAACTGCGTCGTCATATGCGCGCCGAAGAAGTGGTTGATGTCCTCGCTTTCCTTAACGCCGTTCGGTGCGGTTGTGTTGTTTATAACTGTTCCATCGCTTTTCACATAGCCCTGGCCGTTCTTGTCCAGCGTGTTAAACGGAAAGAAGCCCGTGGAGTTTTCGAGCAGGCCATCGGCAAAATCTATCAGTGTGAACGAATTGTCAGGGTTAAGCTGTGCGCCGGTTTTGTTGCTGTCAAAATAATAATAGCCGGTGTTGTCAACCTGAAACAGGCCGCTTACGTTGTTACGTACGGTTTTGCCAACAACGCTGGTGTCGTCATCAAACAGGTAGGCGAGGGACTCATTGCCTGCGGTCGTAGTGCCCAAGCCGGTATCCAAGTCCTTTTACAAAACGGGGTAGTTATCCGCGCCCAGCTTGTTTTGCACAATGCCGCGGAATATAGCGCCGCGGTCTCCTGTCCAGACATTCATGTGATTTTTAGGTTCCGGGCCGGTGTACCAGAATTTCAGCGGGCTGTACTGGTTGATACCTCGGGTTGCATTAGCGCTATCATAATATTTTAAAATATCGTTAGGTTTGTCCGGGTTCACCCAATAATCGAACAGGTCGATGGTGGTGCCCACTGGCGTCACGCCGGTAATTGCTTTGGTTTGGGGCGGGTCAGCTTCGTCCGCCGCATAGGCGGTATGTAGGTTGGCCGGCATTTGCCCCAGCACCAGCGCCAATATCAGGCACAGGCTTAAAAGACGCTTCAGCTTTTTCATGATCATTATCCTTTCCTATGCCGTGTTATTTGGATACGACTTGCTTCAGCGGCATCTGCTGTTCGATCACCCTCAGGCGGTAGCGCGCCATCTTTTTGGCTTTATAGCGGCCGGTGCAGACCGGGCAGCCGCTTTTGTGTGAGCCCAGCCCCGCCCGCGAATAAACCACCGTCTGCCAGACGTGGCCGCTGCTGCACTGCCACCAAACCTTTTTGTGGCTGCCGATCGTCACTTGCTCCGGCGTGAGGTCGCCGTTCAGCGTCGGGTGCCATTCCGCCGCGATCTTCGGCTCCAGCGTCGCCAGGTCGTTGAACCCGGGCAGCACCTTTTTGTTGGCGCAGTAAGGGCAGCCGCTGCCGCTGACGCGGGATTTTACCATCGCCTGCCACTCATGCCCTTTGTCGCATATCCACCAGGCTGCGTAATGGCTGCCCTCCAGCACGTCTTTGGGGGTAACATTGCCATTTTTAGTGGAGTGCCATTCGGCGGCAAGATCCGGCCGGCGCGACGCCAGATCGCTTTCACCCGGCCAGGGCTTTTTGCCGGTGCAGTAGGGGCAGCCGCTGTCGGCGCCGGTGCGGTTGAACACAACGGAGTTCCAGGCGTGCCCATGCTCACAGCGCCACCAGACTTTTTTCTTGCTGCCGTAGGAGATCTGTTTTGGCGTGAGTTCACCGTTAAGCTTTTGGTGCCACTCCTTAAGCAGGTATTGCTGGCCGTTTTCCCGGCAATAGTCATACAAACTTTTCTTCATCATTCATCACCACTTCCGGACCTTGGCCACACCGGAGCAGGCAGCCGTGCGAGCGCCCCGATATGGACAAAATACACATTTTGTCATGTCAATACCGCGCACAAGTTCTGCACGGCTACATAACTTATTAAAATTGTAGCACATTTTTATCCGAAGCGCAATAATCTTATTGCTTTTTGAACGCGAAAATCCAAGCCGCTAAAAATGTGTTTTTGGCAGCTTGGTTATCTACGGTCTTTTTGCCCATATGGGTGGCAAAAAGACCTTTTTTTGTCTGCTTAAAGACCCTAGACATACTTATCCGCCAGGTCGCATATACAGGAACAGTCACAAAATGTGTATTCTGTTTTATGACACTAACCCCAGACGGTCAAGCTGTCGTCGGTGCTCTGCGCCGGATGTCAGAAGATAGATGCGCGTGGTTTCAATGCTGGAATGACCAAGCACGTCGGCCAGCCGCACGATATCCTTGCAGGCACGGTAAAACGCCGTGGCGAACAGGTGCCGCAGGTTATGGGGGAACACCTTGCTCGGCTCGACGCCGGCGTATTTGCACAGCGCTTTCATCTCCGCCCAAATTTGGCGGCGGGAAAGCGGTTTGCCGCCTCTGGTGAGAAAGATCTCGCCGGAAGCGGTTTTTTGTTTCTTGGCGTATTTCAACAGCTTGCGGCAAAGCTTCGCGGGGAGTATTATCGTGCGTATCTTGCCCTTAAGCGAGATTTCCGTGCGCCCCCGCCGCTCTGCTTCCACTGTGATATACTTTAGCTCGGAGACGCGGATCCCCGTGGCGCAGATGGTCTCCATCAACAGACCAAGACGAGCCTGCCCGCGTGCTTCGGCGGCGGCGACCAGCGCGTCATAATCGCTCCGCGTCAGCTCGCGGCGGGGCTCCCGAAACAGCCGCCGCTGCACTTTTAAGAATCTGGCGCGTAAGTCCTCCCGCCCGATAAAGCGGAACAGGCCGTTCAACGCGGCCAGCATACCGTTAATGGTGACGGGCGCGTAATTTTTGGCCAGCAAGACATCTTTCCACTCGTTCACGGCCTCCCGGGTCACGTTTTGCCCCGCCAGCCAGGCGGCAAAAGCGCGGATATCCCGCAGGTATTTTGTCACCGTGCCGGGGGCGCGCTGCTCGGCTTGAAGTTCTCCGGCATAGGCGGCAATGGCCGCTTCGGTCAGTATAAATTCGTTCATGTCCAAACCTCCTTGACGGAAAGTATAATGAGCTTATTGTACCATGAACGATGTGCGGATATACAAGAAATTTGTCGGAGGAGAGACGTTTTTTCTACGGTTTCCAACATTTTTTTTGCTGACAAAACCCCAGCTATGCGGCATGATGGGTCAATGTTGGTTTGTATATCCTTTTAGGATTTTTACCGCAAAAAATTTTTTTTCGAGCATGGGGTTTTTGGCAGTAATTGCGCTGTGAAAGGCGATAATAAAAAAAGCGTTTCCGAGCTGCTTAATGCAGCGGAAACGCCTTTTCAGTTGGATATGCGGTTTTTCAGCGGCTGAAACCGGCCAGATCCCTGATCGCTTCGCCCGCCAGGATCAGGCCGGCCGCGGCGGGTACAAAAGCACAGCTGCCGGGGGCGTGGCGGCCGGGGGCGGAATCTGCCGCCACCGCGGCGCATGGCTCCTCGCGGGAATATACCACCTTAAGCGCGGTGACGCCGCGTTTTTTCAGCTCGCGCCGCATAACCTTGGCCAGCGGGCAGACGGCGGTCTGGTAAATATCCGCCACCTCAAAGCGGGTGGCGTCCAGCTTGTTGCCCGCGCCCATGCAGCTGATGAGCGGCGTTTGCGCCGCCTGCGCCGCCAGGATCAGCGCGATTTTGGCGGTGACGCTGTCGATCGCGTCCACCACGTAATCGTAGGCGGCAAAATCAAAGGCGGCGGCGTTTTCCGGGCTGAAAAATTCCTGCCGCCGGGTGATATGAAGCCCCGGGTTGATGGCCAGCAGACGTTCTGCCGCCGCGTCCACCTTGGGGCTTCCCACCGTGGCGCGGGTGGCAAAAAGCTGGCGGTTCAGGTTGGAGAGCGCCACCGTATCGCCGTCCACCAGCGTAAGATGGCCGACGCCGCTTCTGGCCAGCGCTTCCGCCGCGTGGCCGCCCACGCCGCCCAGACCGAAAACGGCTACATGCGCCTGTTGCAGGCGTTCTATGGCTGCGCCGCCCAAGAGCAGGGCAGTGCGGCTTAACTGTTCCTGTAATGTTTTGTCCATAACATGCTCCTTGCTATAAAAAAAGGCCGCGTCCCAGCCGGAAAACAGGACGGCGGACGCTGGGCTCAGCCCCGGTTTGCCCGCGGCACCCAGAAAATACCGCTTAGTGCTGCTGCCTTCCGACCCTGACACGGTTCACGGTTTTCTGCTGCGCGGGGCCGGGGCGTCAACACCCATGCCCGGCGCCCTGCTTTCAGGCCGGCGGCGTGGCCGGTGTGAAAGCGGGCTTAGCCGCCTTATGGCGGCGCTAAATTATATTTTATCGGAAACCAAACGGTTTGTCAATGCTTATTTTTGGCCGCGCTTCAGCTGCTTCATGCGCTGGGCGTGGTCAAGCTCTTTCTTGCGGATACGGATATTCTGCGGCGTGACCTCCAGCAGATCGTCCTCCTGAATGAACTCCAGGCATTGCTCCAGGCTCATCTGTACGGGCGGGGAGAGGTGCAGCGCTTCGTCCGAGCCGGCGGCGCGGGTGTTGGTGGCCTGCTTCTTCTTGCAGACGTTCACCACCAGATCCTCCGCCTTGGGGGAGGCGCCCACCACCATGCCGCCGTATACCTGCACGCCGGGGCCGATGAACAGGGTGCCGCGCTCCTGCGCGTTAAACAGGCCGTAGGTGATAGACTCGCCGCGCTCAAACGCGATCAGGCAGCCGTTGGCGCGCTTGGTGATCTCGCCTTTTAAGGGGCCGTAGCCGGAGAAAATGTAATTCATAATGCCCTCGCCCTTGGTATCGGTCAAGAACTCGCCGCGATAGCCGAACAGCCCCCGCGTCGGTATGATATACACCAGCTTCATGCGGTTGCCGGCTTTTTCCATCGACTGCAATTCGGCTTTGCGGAGCCCCATTTTCTCCATGACCGGCCCCATGCTTTCCTCCGGCACGTCGATGGTCAGCTCCTCATAAGGCTCCTGCTTAACGCCGTCAATTTCGCGGATCAGCGCCCGGGGCGTGCTGACCTGGAACTCATAGCCCTCGCGGCGCATGGTCTCGATCAGAATGGAGAGGTGCATTTCGCCGCGCCCCAAGACGAGAAACGAATCGCTGCTGTCGGTGTCCTGCACGCGCAGGGAAACGTCTTTCAGCGTCTCCTTGTACAAACGGTCGCGCAGCTGGCGCGAGGTGACGAATTTGCCCTCCTGGCCGGCAAACGGGCTGTCGTTGACGGAGAACGTCATCTCCACCGTCGGCTCGGATATTTTGACGAACGGTATCGGCTCCGGGTGGCCGGGCGCGCAGACGGTGTTGCCGATGGTGACGTTTTCAATGCCGGAAAAGGCAATGATATCGCCGACCTTGGCCGTTTCCACCGGGGTGCGCTTCAGACCGTCAAACTGGTAGATGGCCGTTACCTTGGCGCGCTGGTTGATGGCCGTGTCGTGGTAGTCGCAGAGGACGATCTCCTGGTTCTGCGTGATCTCGCCGCGCTCAATGCGGCCGACGGCAATACGGCCGACATAATCGTTATAGTCGATGGAGGAGACCAGCACCTGCAGGTCGCCCGCCTCGTCGCCGGTGGGGGCGGGGATATAATCCAAAATGGTGTCCAGCAGCGGCTGCATATTATCGGCGGGGTTGTGCCAATCCTTGCCCGCAATGCCTGTCCGCGCCGAGCAGAAGATGAACGGGCTGTCCATCTGCTCGTCGGAAGCGTCCAGCTCCATAAACAGCTCCAGCACCTCGTCCACGATCTCGTCGGGGCGGGCGTCGGGGCGGTCGATCTTGTTGATGGCTACGATGACGCGCAGGTTCAGCTCCAGCGCCTTTTGCAGAACAAAGCGCGTCTGCGGCATGGGCCCTTCAAACGCGTCCACCAGCAGCAGCACGCCGTTGACCATTTTCAAAACGCGCTCCACCTCGCCGCCAAAATCGGCGTGGCCGGGGGTATCCACAATATTGATCTTCACGCCCTTATAGGTGGCGCTGGTGTTTTTGGCCAAAATGGTGATACCGCGCTCGCGCTCCAGGTCGTTGCTGTCCATAACTCTGTCCTGCACCGTCTGGTTGGCGCGGAACGTGTCGCTCTGCTTCAAAAGCTGATCCACCAGCGTAGTCTTGCCGTGATCGACGTGGGCGATAATGGCGATGTTGCGTAAATCCTCTCGCTGCATAAAATTTCCTCCAAAGCTTGCAAATATGTCAAATCTTCAACTTTTCTATTATAAATTATCCGGGCGGCAGATGTAAAGAGTTTTGGCGCAAAAAGTTGTGAAAAATAGCGCCGGGGCAAGTCTATACAAGCGCGGCAAATTTTGGTATAATAAACTTATGAGTAAAAATACGCCACAAAAATCTGAATGAGAAAGGGTGTTTTATATGCTGAAAGGCAACGCGCTGATCGCGCAGTCCGGCGGGCCGACCGCCGTTATCAACAGCAGCGTCTGCGGGGCGGTGCAGACATGGCTCGCACTTTCCGAGCAGCCCGGCAAAATCTACGCCGCGGTTTCCGGTATCAAGGGCTTTCTGGAAGAGGATATTATCGATTTGGCCGCCCAGGATCCGGCGGTCATCGACGCTTTAAAATGGACGCCGGGCGCGGGGCTGTTCTCCTGCCGCTATAAGGTGAGCGAGGCGGAATACCCCCGGCTGGTGGAAATCTGCCGAAAGTATGATATCCGCTACTTCTTCTATAACGGCGGCAACGATTCGATGGATACCTGCAACAAAATGAGCATCGCCGCCGCAAAGCTGGGCTATGAAATGCGCGTGATCGGCATACCCAAAACGGTGGATAACGACCTGCCGATCACCGACCACTGTCCCGGCTATGCCAGCGCCGCCAAGTATCTGGCCGCGACGGTGATGGAATGCGGCATTGACCTGGCCAGCGTGGCGACGAAGAACAAGGTCTGCATTATCGAGGCGATGGGGCGGAACGCCGGCTGGCTGACTGCCGCTGCCGCGCTGGCAAAGCGCTATGAGGTGGCGGCTGACGGCACGGTAAGCCTGCCCGCCGAAACCTGCGACGACGCGCCGCATTTGGTATATCTGCCGGAGGTGCCGTTTGACACCGAGCAGTTTTTGGCGGACGTTAAGAGCGTTTATGACCGCCTGGGGCATTGCTTTGTGGTGGCCAGCGAGGGCATTATGGATAAGGACGGCAACTACATCGCGGCGGACGGCAAGGTTGACGCGTTTGGCCACGTGCAGCTTTCCGGTGCGGGCGAAACGCTGAAAAATCTGGTGGAGGAGCGCCTGGGCTTAAAAGCCCGCTGCAACACCCTCGGCACGGCGCAGCGCAGCGCCGCGCATTTTGCAAGCCTTACGGACGCGGACGAAGCCTACGCCACCGGCAAACGCGCGGTGGAGCTGGCGCTGGCCGGCAAAACCGGCGTAATGGTGACGCTGGATCGCCAGCCGGGCGAGCCGTATGTCTGCACGCTGGGCGAAGCGCCGCTCGCCAACGTGGCGAATGTGGAGAAGAAAGTGCCGCGCGAATGGATCAACGCGGCGGGCAATTTTGTTACCGAGGATTTTATCCGTTATGCCCAGCCGCTGATCGAGGGAACCCTCCCCGTGCCGACGCAGAACGGTCTGCCCTGCTATACGAAAATTGACGCCAGCCTGGGGCGCGTCAAAAAATAATTATATAAGGAGAAAAGAAGATGACTGAGAAGAAAAATCCGCTGGTGACGATCGAGATGGCCGACGGCGCCAAAATTCTGGTGGAGCTGCTGCCGGAATACGCGCCGAACACCGTGAACAATTTTATCAGCCTGGTGCAAAAGGGCTTTTACGACGGCTTGACTTTTCACCGCGTGATCCCCGGCTTTATGATCCAGGGCGGCGACCCGAAAGGTATCGGCGTCGGCGGCCCCGGCTATGCGATCCGCGGCGAGTTTGAGCAGAACGGTTTTAAAAATGACCTGCACCATGCCGAGGGCGTCATTTCGATGGCGCGGGCAATGCCGCCCAATTCGGCGGGCAGCCAGTTCTTCATCTGCGTGGCCGACTGCGGCTTTTTGGATAAGCAGTACGCCGCGTTTGGCCGGGTGATCGAGGGGCAGGAGCACTGCACCGCCATTGCCGAGGTGGAGCGCGACCGCAACGATAAACCGCTTTCCCCTGTGGTGATGAAGCAAGTGACCGTGGAGCTTTTCGGGGTGGATTATCCCGAGCCGGAAAAATTCTGAGTTTGCTGCCCCCGCCCAACGGCGGGGGTATTTTTTGGTATAATTCCGCCCGCCCCGGCATACATTAAGCCGTTAACAAAGTTTATGGGGGCGGCGAGATGGCGCAGGATAATATTACGGATAATATAATAGAAGAAAAATTTCGGCTGGCCGACGCGCACTGCGACACGGCGACGGTGCTTACGCCCTGGCGGCTGGCGTTTGGGGGACGCGAAAGCCAGCTGGACTTGGCGCGTTTGATCGGGCGGAGCAAGCTGCAGTTTATGGCCTGCTGGCTCTCCGGCGGCGCGGATCTGACACCCGATGAGGCTATGCGCAGGCTTAGACAGCATTTGCTTGACCTGCGTTATGCGGCGGCCTTATCCGGTGAAGCCGAGCTTTTGGGCGATTTGAGCGCGGCGGGGGAGAGCGGCAAAGTGCAGCTGCTGCCCGCGCTGGAGGGGTTGGACTATCTGGGCGGCGACTGGCGGCGGGTGGATAAGCTGTACGAATGGGGCTTCCGCAGCTTCCGCAGCTTCGGCCTTTTTTGGAACCACGACAGCTTTTTGGGCTGCGGCGCGGCGGCCAACCAAACCCCGGCAAAAGACCACGGATTGACTGCGGCGGGGCGGGAGCTGGTGCTGCATTTGGCGCTGGAGGAACGGCTGGTCGATTTGGCGCACGCTTCGGAGCAGAGCTTTTGGCAGGCGGCGGAGCTGCTGCAAAGCAAAAGCCGCCCGCTGTTCGTCAGCCACGCCTGCTGCCGGGCGCTTTGCGGGCATTGGCGCAACCTGACCGATGAGCAGCTTCGGGCGGTGGGCGAGAGCGGCGGCATGGTGGGTATCGCGCTGGTGCCGCAGTTTTTGCAGGCAAGCGGGGCGGCCGATATCTCCGACTGGGCGCGGCACGCGGCGCACGCGGCGAAGCTTGCGGGCGCGGAGCATGTCTGCCTGGGCAGCGATTTTGACGGTGTGGATCGGCTGCCTGCCGGTATCGGCGGCGTGGAGGACGCCGGGGTGCTGTATCGGGCGCTGCTTTCGGCGGGTTTTGACGCGGCGGGAGCGCGCGGCGTGATGGGCGAAAACCTGCTGCGGTTTTTGCGGCGGTATTAGGAAAATATTAACGCGTGGGGCTTGACACGGCCGGGCGTTTGTGTTACTATAATATAGCGTTTGCGGCGGTTATGCCGCAGACGGAACAACTAAAGCAGAAGTTTCGCTTCTCACCTGGCCGGCCAAAGGCTGGCGGGTAAATCCGTCAAATCAAGGCGCAGGCCGGCTTATCGCAAGCGGCCGGCGGGCTTGATTGGAATGTGAGGAGTGGGATTTCTTCCCACTTTTTTTATGCCCGGAGACGGGCGCGGTCAAACGATGGAGGTGAAAGGTTATTTTTAAGGAGTTGCGAATCAACGAGGAGATCAGAGCGGCAGAAGTTCGTTTGGTTTCCAACGATAACGACGAGCAGTTGGGTATCGTGGCCACCAAGGACGCATTAAGAACGGCGCACGAGCGGGAGCTGGATCTGGTGGAAATTGCGCCGAATGCCAAACCCCCGGTGTGCAAGCTGATGGATTACGGCAAGTATCGCTTTGAACAGCTGAAACGCGAGAAAGAAGCCAAGAAAAACCAGCGCACGATCAGCCTGAAAGAAGTGAAGCTGCGTATCAACATCGAAGCGCACGACTTTGAGGTCAAGGCCAAAAACGCCGAGAAGTTTCTGGCCGGGCGTGACAAGGTCAAGGTCACTATCATGTTCCGTGGGCGCGAGATCACTCACCCGGAGCTTGGTATTGAGGTCTGCCAGAAGATGGCGGAACGCTTGGCCGACGTTGCCACGGTGGAAAAGCCCGCCAAGGTTGAAGGTCGCAATATGACAATGATTTTGGCACCGAAATAAGTTTTGACACAAAAATATTTGCTTTAACAGGAGGAACATTATGCCTAAGATGAAAACGCGCCGTGCTGCGGCCAAGAGATTCAGCGCCACCGGCAGCGGCAAACTCAAGAGAAACCACGCTTACACCAGCCATATTCTGGAGACGAAAAGCCCCAAGAGAAAGCGCAACCTGCGTAAATCCGCGGTGGCCACTTCCGCCGACGTTAAGCGTTTGAAGGATTGCCTGCCTTATCTTTAATAAGCGCGGCTTTGCAAATTGAAATTTCAGGAGGATTATATAAATGACCAGAGTTAAAAAAGGCTTTACGAAGCATCAACGTCATAAGAAGATTTTGAAGTTTGCCAAGGGCTATCGCGCTTCCAATTCCAAGCTGTTCCGCGTAGCCAATCAGCAGGTCATCAAGGCGATGAACGACAGCTTTGCCCACCGCCGCAAGAAGAAGGGCGATTTCCGCAAGCTGTGGATCACCCGTATCAACGCCGCCGCGCGTATGAACGGCCTTTCTTACAGCCGCATGATGAACGGCCTGAAAAATGCCGGTATCACCATCAACCGCAAGGTGCTGGCCGACCTGGCCGTAAACGACGCCGCGGGATTTGCCGCCGTCGCCGAACAGGCCAAGGCAGCCCTGAGATAAAAACTGTAACTGTGTATCTATGGCAGAACCGATGACAAACGCCGTCATAACCTCCCGGGATAACCGTTACGTGAAGCTGGCGCGCGCCCTTGCCGCCAAAAAGCAGCGGGAGGCCGCGGGGCTATTTCTCTCGGAGGGGCTGAACAACGTGCGCGAGGCTTTGCAGTCCGCGCTTACGCCCGCTTTTCTGCTCTATGACGCGGAGCGGGCGGACGAGCCCCGTATCGCCGAGCTTTTGCGGCTGGCCGGTGCCAAGAACTGCCCGACCTATGCCGTGGCGGGGGCGGCGCTGCAAAGCGTCTCCCCGGCGGAGACTTCGCAGGGCTTGCTGCTGGCGGTAAATCTCCCGCAAACTTCCCTCGAGGATTTCGCCGAACAGGCGGCGGGCAGAAGCATTGCCCTGCTGGACGGCCTGCAAGACCCCGGCAATGTGGGGACGATACTGCGCACCGCCTGGGCGGCGGGGCTTGGTGGCGTGCTGTTGGCCAACGGCTGCGCCGACCCCTTTGCGCCGAAAGTGGTGCGGGCGGCAATGGGCGCGGTCTATCATCTTCCGGTGCTGGCCTGCGGGAACGAACAGGCGGAGGAGCTGCTCCAAAAGCTTGGCCTGCCGCTTTGGGCGGCGGACGCGGGCGGCGAGGACTTCCGCCGGGTGAGCGCGGCTGGCTCGGTCTGCTGGCTGCTGGGGCGGGAAGCCACCGGCCCTTCGGCCTTTTGGCGGGGGCGGGCGGCCAAAACCGTCGCCATACCAATGCAGCCGGGGGTGGATTCGCTGAACGTGGCGGTGGCGGCCGGCATTTTGTTTTTTGCCGGCGTGGAGGAGCGACGCTGAACCTCGACATATTAAGACAAAACTACCAATCTTTTACCCTTGCCGCGGGGCTTTGCCTCGTGTTATACTAAACCCAGCGAGGGAGTTTCCCGGGCGCTTTTTGAATAAAACGACGCGCCCCGCCGGGGCGAGGGAAAGAGGGGATTGCAATGCTTTTGCCGGAGGCGTTATCCGCCGAAGCGATTTGGCGTTTGTTTGAGGAGACCGGCTCGCCGTCGGCCTATGTGTGCTATTGCAGCGTCTGCCAAAAGCAATAACAGCCCGAATTTTGATACACAAGCATTTTTATCCCAAGCGAACAGGCTGCTTTGGGGTGAAAATGCTTTTCTATTATTTATGAGGTGCAATTATGTTAGAAAAAATCAAGGAAATTCGCGAGGCGATGGAGCAGGAGCTGCGGGAAGCGGCCTCCGGCGACCAGCTGCGCGAACTCAAGGTGAAATATCTCGGCAAAAAGGGTTCCATTTCCGAGCTTTCCAAGGGCATGGGCAAACTGCTGCCGGAGGAACGCCCCAAGGCCGGCCAGCTGGTGAACGAGCTGCGCGTGAAGCTGGAGGAAAGTTTGGCGGCCAAGCAGCAGGAGCTGGCCGACAAGGCGATGGAACTCAAAATGGCGCAGGAAAAGCTGGACGTGACGCTTCCCGGCAGCGCCGTGAAACTCGGCAGCCGCCACCCGTTAACGCTGGTGACCGACGAGTTGAAGGAGATCTTCCTCGGCATGGGTTATACCGTGGAGGAGGGGCCGCAGGTGGAGCTGGACTATTACAACTTTGAACGCATGAACCTGCCCGCCGACCACCCGGCGCGCGATATGCAGGATTCGTTCTATATCGACGCCAAACGGCTGCTGCGTACCCATACCTCGCCGGTGCAGGCGCGCGCGATGGACAGGCTCTGCCCGCAGGCGCCGGTGAAAGTCGTCTCGCCCGGCGCGGTATACCGCCGCGACGATGACGCGACCCATTCCCCGATGTTCCACCAGATGGAGGGCTTGGTGGTGGACGAGGGCATTTCGCTGGCCGACCTGAAAGGCACACTTTTGAACTTTGTGCGCCAGATGTTCGGCGAGGAGCGCGAAATTCGCCTGCGCCCCAGCTTCTTCCCGTTCACTGAGCCGAGCGTTGAGGTGGATATCTCCTGCATGCTCTGCGGCGGCAAGGGCTGCCGCACCTGCAAGGATACCGGCTGGATCGAGATATTGGGCGCGGGCATGGTTCACCCCAACGTGCTGAAAATGTCCGGCTATGACCCCGAGCGTTACACCGGCTTTGCGTTTGGCTGCGGCATTGAACGCATTGCCATGCTGAAATACGGCATTGACGATCTGCGGGTGATGTTTGAAAACGACGTGCGCTTTTTGCAGAAGTTTTAAGCCGGAATTGGGGAGGATAAATTATGCTGGTATCTTATGAATGGCTGAAAAGATATGTTGATATTAACGTTTCCGCCGAGGTTCTGGCCGAAAAGCTGACGCTGGCCGGCATCACGGTGGATCTGGTGCATCACCCCGGGGCGGAGCTGGCCAATATCCGCGCGGGGCGTATCATGCAGATCGATCCGCACCCCGACGCCGATAAGCTGGTGGTCTGCCAGCTGGATATGGGGCCGGACTACGATGAATTTTTGAATGAGAACGGCTGGCTGCAGATCGTGACCGGCGCCAAGAATGTACGCGTCGGCCAGATCGTGCCGGTGGCGCTGCATAACTCGTCCGTGGTGGGCAAGAAAATTAAAAAATCGAAGCTCAGGGGCGTGCCCTCTTTCGGCATGATGTGCTCCAAGGAGGAGCTGAACGTGCAGCCCGCCCTGACCGACGAAGACGGTATTTGGATATTGGACGAAAGCATTGAGCCGGGCACGGACTGCATTAAGGCGCTTTGGCTGGACGACCCGGTGCTGGAGCTGGATCTGACGCCCAACCGCACCGATTGCCAGGCCGTGGTGAACCTGGCGCGCGAGGTGGCGGCCGTGCTGCACACCGACCTGCACCTGCCGGAGATCAAATACACCGAGACGGAACGCAAAATCAGCGATCTGGCGACGCTGGAGGTGCGCGACCCCGACCTTTGCCCGCGTTATCTGGCGCGTATGATCGAGGATTTGCAAATCGCGCCCTCGCCGTACTGGCTGCAGCATTTTTTGAACTGCTCCGGTGTGCGTTCCATCAACAACGTGGTTGACGTCAGCAACTTTGTCATGCTGGAATACGGTAACCCGATGCACACGTTTGATTATGACACCCTGCAGGGGCACGGCATTATCGTGCGGCGCGCCAAGGCGGGGGAGAAGATTGTGACGCTGGACGAGCAGGAGCGCGAGCTCTCCGAGGATAACCTGCTGATCTGCGACGCGGGCGACCGCGGCGTTTGCGTGGCCGGTGTGATGGGCGGCCTGAACACCGAAATTACGCCCGAGACGAAGAACGTCTTTTTGGAGGTGGCGGCGTTTGACCACGTTTCCATTCGCCGCACCGCGCGGGCGCTGGGGCTGCATACCGAGGCTTCGCAGCATTATGAAAAGGGCGTGAACGCACAGCTTTTGGACGACGTTTCCCGCCGCACCATTCAGCTTTTGGCCGAGCTTTGCGGCGGCAAGCCCGTGGCAGGCGCACTGGACTGCAATGTCACAACGCCGAAACAAATTAGGGTGCAACTGCGTCCCGCCCGCGTCAACGCCGTGCTGGGCACCAACTTCACCGAAAACGAGATCGTCGGCGCGATCAAAGCGCTGCAATTCAATATCGCCAAAGACGGCGACGGCTATCTGGTGGATATCCCGGCGTACCGGCAGGATATCGAGCTGGAAGTGGATTTAATTGAGGAAGTGGCGCGTCTGCTGGGGTTCGACCGTATCCCCACCACGCTGCCGCATGGCGCGATGACCGAGGGCAAGCGCACCGCCAAGCAGCGCTTTTTGGAGAAAACCAAGGCGGCGCTGGTGCGCCTTGGTGCCAACGAGGTCATCAACTATGGTTTCATCAGCCCCAAGGAGTGGGAACGGCTGCGCCTGCCGGCGGACGACAAGCGCCGCGACACGCTGCACATTTTAAACCCGCTGAACGAGGAGCAGAGCATTATGCGGACGACGCTGGCGCCCGGCCTTTTGAAGGACGCCGCGCGGAATTTGAGCCGCCGCAGCAGCGATCTGCTGCTGTTTGAGCAGGGCGTGGTGTTTATCCCGCAGGG
The DNA here is from genome assembly GCA_947625705.1 of uncultured Peptococcaceae bacterium. Classification (GTDB taxonomy): domain Bacteria; phylum Bacillota; class Dehalobacteriia; order UBA4068; family UBA4997; genus Avidehalobacter. The sequence goes on from CANQPG010000003.1 coordinate 18,178, forward strand.
CGAGGAATTGCCGAATGAGGTGAACACGCTGGGCGTTTTGGCGACGGGGCAGCAGCCGCATGGCTGGAACACCGCCGCCGCGCCCTATGATTTCTTCGCTCTGAAAGGGCTGGCCGAGGCGCTGTTGGCCGAGCTTAAGGTGAGCGACGCGGAATTTAAGGTTTGTGACGATATGCCTTATATGCACCCCGGGCGCACGGCGGCGCTTTACGCTGGCGGCGAATACGCGGGCTATCTGGGCGAGCTTTCGCCCGCCGTGCAGGCGGCTTACGGCATTAAGCAGCGGGTCATGCTGCTGGAGATCGATCTGGACGTGCTGTTTGCCCACCGCGGTGAGATCGCGCAGTATCAAAGCCTGCCGAAGTTCCCGGCGGCGGTGCGGGATATTGCCGTGGTGCTGGATAAAGAGGTCAGCTTTGCCGATCTGGCGCGGGTCATCAAGGGCGCGGGCGGCGAGTATCTGACGGAGATCAGCCTGTTCGACGTGTATGAGAACCCGGTGCTGGGGCTGAACCGCCGCAGCCTCGCCTATAATCTGACGTTCCAGTGCGCCGAGCGGACGCTGACGGTGGACGAGGTAAACGCCGCGTTTAACGACATTGTCGGCGCGATCGAGGCGCTGGGCGGCGAACTCCGCGCCTAAGATAAATCAAGCATTTGCAGAAGCGCAACGACACCGCATTAACGTGCTGTTGCGCTTCTTTATCGAGGAAGCAAAATGGCTGAACAAGCGAGAAATCCGGAAATTTTAGCCCCGGCGGGCAGCCGCGAGGCGTTTTTTGCCGCCGTTCACAGCGGGGCAGACGCCGTCTATCTGGCCGGCAAGCAGTTCGGCGCGCGGGCTTATGCCGCCAACTTTGACCTGGACGAGCTCTCCGGGCTGCTGCGCTATGCCCATTTGCGGGGCGTGGCCGTCTATGTGGCGGTGAACACGCTGCTGAAAGACAGTGAGCTCTCGGCGGCGCTGGAATTCTGCCGCAAGCTTTATGAAATTGGCGCGGACGCGCTGATCGTGCAGGACGTGGGGCTGGCGGCGGAGCTTGCCGCCCTCTATCCGCAGATACCGCTGAACGCCAGCACCCAAATGACGCTGCACAATTCCGCCGGGGTGCGGTTTATGGAGCGTTTCGGGTTCCGCCGCGCGATCCTGGCGCGGGAGGTGAGCCTCTCGGATATCCGCGCCGTCTGCGCCGCAACGGATATGGAAATTGAGGTGTTTGCGCATGGGGCGCTCTGCATTTGCTTTTCCGGTCAATGCCTGTTCAGCAGCCTGATCGGCGGCCGCAGCGGCAACCGGGGGCGCTGCGCCCAGCCCTGCCGCCTGCAATATGAGCTGATCGACGGCGAGGGCAATACGGCGGCCTGCGGGCATTTGCTTTCGCCGCGCGATTTGAATACGATTGAACTGCTGCCGGAGCTGGCCGAGGCGGGCGTGGTCTCGCTGAAGCTGGAGGGTCGCATGAAACGACCGGAATATGTGGCGGCGGTGACGGCGGCCTATGCGGCGGCCAAGCGCGGCGAACCTCACAATGCGGCGGCTCTGGCGCAGGCGTTTAACCGCGGCTTTACGCAGGCGTACCTCGCGGCCGACCCGGGGGCGGACATGATGAGTTATGACCGCCCCAACAACCGGGGCACGCGCCTGGGGCGCCTTGAGAGCGTGGAGCGGGACGCGCTGGTGCTGAAGCTGGACGCGCCGCTTGCCCCCGGCGACGGGGTGGAGATTTGGGTCAGCCGCGGCGGGCGGCAGGGCTTTGAGGTGAAAACGATCGAAGAAATCGCGCCGGGGCGGGTGCGCCTACCCCTTGCCGGCATTGCCTTGCAGGTGAAAAACCTGCGCCCGGGCGACCGCGTGTTCAAGACGTATGACAGCGTTTTGGCCGGGGAGTATGCCGGGAATTTTGCCGCGCGCGACGATCTGCCGCTTAAGCTGCATTTCGTGGGGCGGCTGGGCGAGCCGCCGCATTTGACGGCATATTATAAGGAAGCTTCCGCCGAAGTGACAGCGGATTATATCATACCGCAGGCGAAGAGCCGCCCGGCGGACTGGGACTTGCTGCGGAAGCAGCTGGGACGCCTGGGCGGCAGCGGCTGGCATTTGGCCGATTTGGACGGCGAGCTGGCGGCCGGCGTAATGCTGCCCGCGAGCGTCCTCAATAACCTGCGGCGCGAGGCTGTGCAGACGTTGGAGGATAAGCTGCTGGCTCCGTGGCAGCGGGAAGAACTGCCGCGCCCTAAAGCGCAGACGACGCTTACGGCGCATGCCATGCCGCCGAAAAAGCAGGCCAGGCTCGCGGCGGCGGTGGACGGCATAGCGCAGGCCGAGGCGGCGGCAGCGGCAGGCGCGGATATCATTTATTGGTGCGGCTGGCGCTGGCGTTTCCGGCCGGAGCCGACGGACGAGCAGTTAAAACATCTGGCGGGGCTGGGCGAACACGTACTGGCCATGCTGCCCGCTATCGCGCTGGAGGACGAGCTGCCGCTGTGGCGGCGGCGCTTACAGGCGTATCGGGCGGCGGGGTTTGCCGGTGTCGTGGCGGCCAACCCCTGGGCGTTCACGCTGCTTTCGGAGCTTAACTGGCCGGCGGAGATCGTGGCCGACCAGGGGCTTAACTGCCTGAACGCGGCTGCGGCGGCGGCCTATGCCGACGCGGGAGCCAAGCGCGTTACACTGCCGCTGGAATTGAACGCAGGCGAAATTGCGGCGTTTACGGCGGCTTTGCCGGGCGTGGCGACGGAGGTGCAGGTGTTCGGTAATCTGCAAGTTATGCAGAGCCGCCATTGCCCAATTGGGGCGCTGTTGGGCGGCAAGACGGCGGCCAGGCCGTGTTCCGGTGCCTGCCGGGCGGGCGGCTTCCGTCTGCGGGACGCCAAAGGCTTTGAGTTTCCGATATATACCGACGAATTCTGCCGCAGCCACATTTATAACGGCCATCAGCTGTGCCTGCTGGAGGAGACGCCGCGGCTGGCGGCGGCGCATGACGTGCTGCGGCTGGACTTGCTGCATTATACGGAGGCTTTGGCGGCCAAGATCACGGCGGCGTTTGACCGGGCGCGGCAGGGCGCGGCGGACGATGAATTGGCGGCGGCGAAAGAGCGCCTCTCTGCACTGACCGGTCAAAAGCTGACCAAGGGGCATTACTTCCGCGGCGTAGAATAAGATAATTATGGTGACGATATGACGACTGAAATGGATTTTGCGGCCAAATACCGCGAAAAGCTGGAATTTCCCAAGATAATCGCGCGGCTGGCCGGGCTGGCGGCGTTTGCGCCCAGCCGGGAGCTGCTGCTGGCGCTGGCGCCGAAAAAAACGCCGGCGGAAGCAGAGCGGGCGATTGCCGAGACGACCGAAGCCGCCGAGCTGCTGCGGCTTTATCCGCTGTTCAATGTGGGCGGCTGCCGCGATATCCGCGAGGCGCTGCGCCTGTTGGAGCTGGGCGGCGTGCTGAACGCCGAGCAGCTGGTGGCGGTGGCCGACACCTGCCGCGCTTCGCGCGAGTGCAAGGATTTCTTCTCGCACGTTAAGGGGCACTTTCCGCAGCTGATCGAGCGCGCCAAACGGCTGGGGCTGTTCCGCACGATCGAAACGGCGGTGGAGAAAGCGATCGCACCGGACGGGCAGATCGCCGACGGGGCGAGCGACCGTCTGGCCAATATCCGCCATCGCATGCGTATGTATGAGCGGCAAATTCAGGATCGGCTGGATAATTTCATCAAAAACCCCAACACCGCCAAGTTTTTGCAGGAACCGATCGTGACGGTGCGTGACGGGCGGTTTGTCGTCCCCGTGAAGCAGGAATACCGCAGCAGCGTGGCGGGCGCGGTGCATGACGTATCGGCCAGCGGGGCGACGCTGTTTGTGGAGCCGCTCGCCGTTATGCAGACGAATAACGAGCTGGCGCGGCTGCGGCTGGAGGAGGAGGACGAGATCGCGGCGATCCTCCGGGCGCTCTCACTGCTGGTGGCGGGCTCGCGTGAGGAGCTGGAGCACACGCTTTGGGGGCTGGCGCAGTTGGATTTTGCGCTCTGCAAGGCCAAGCTGGCGGCGGATATGCGCGCCGTGCCTGCCGCGCTTAACCAGACGGGGCAGATCAACCTGAAGCAGGCGCGTCACCCGCTGATCGGCGCGGGCGTGGTGCCGGTGGACGTGAAGTTATCACCGAAGCTGAAGATCATGGTCATCACCGGCCCGAACACCGGCGGCAAGACGGTCACGCTGAAAACGGTGGGGCTGCTCACGCTGATGGCGCTTTCCGGCCTGCATATCCCGGCAGAAGCGGGCTCGCAGCTGGCATTTTTCTCGCAGGTGTTTGCCGATATCGGCGACGAACAGAGCATTGAGCAGAGCCTCAGCACCTTTTCGGCGCACCTGGGCAATATCGTGCAGATCATCAGCCGGGCAGACGAAAACTCGCTTGTCCTGCTGGACGAGCTGGGCAGCGGCACCGACCCGACGGAGGGCGCGGCGCTCGCCATGAGCATTTTGGAGCAGCTGTATAAGCGGGGGGTCAAGACCCTTGCTACCACGCATTACAGCGAGCTTAAAAGCTTTGCCTACAACAAGGAGGGCTACACCAACGCCAGTGTGGAGTTTGACGTGGAAACGCTGAGCCCCACGTATCGCCTGCTGATGGGCATACCAGGCAAAAGCAACGCGTTTCAGATCGCGGAAAAGCTGGGCTTGCCCGGCGAGATCATTGACCGGGCGGGCGATTTTCTGACGGCGGACGAGCAGCAGGTGGCCGACCTCATCAGCTCGCTGGAGGAGCACCGCTTGCAGGCGGAGCAGGCCAGCCATGAGGCGGATCTGCGCCTGGCCGAGGTGGTGGAGCAGCAGCGGCGGCTGAAAAATCAGGAGCTGGAGCTATCGAACAAAGAGGCCGATATCCTGAGCAAGGCGCGTTTGCAGGCGGCGGAGATCGTGAAAGACAGCCGCCGCCAGGCCGAGGAGCTTTATCAGCAGATGAAGCAGGAGCTGAAAACCGCCGGCCTCCAGAACAAGGAGGTGCAAGCGGCGCGCAGCAAGCTGCAAAAATTGCAGGAGAAGCTGCAAACCAACCTGCCCGCCAAAAAGTATCAGGGCGACGCGCCCGCCAAGGTGGAGATCGGCCAGACGGTGGAGGTGCCCAAACTGCGCCAAAGCGGCATTGTGGCCAGCCTCCCCAACGAAAAAGGCGAGCTTCAGGTGCAGATCGGCGTGATGAAGGTGGGCGTAAAGCTGACGGATCTGCGCATTGACGTGCAGCACGTGCAGCGGGAGCGCACGGCTTCCACCCGCCACATGATGCAGGAGAAATCGCGCTATATCAGCCCGGAGATCGACCTGCACGGCCTGACGGTGGAGGAGGCCATCTACGAGCTGGATAAATACCTTGACGATGCGTTTCTGGCGAGCCTCAGCCAGGTGCGCGTCATTCACGGGCGCGGCACCGGGGCGCTGAAAGCCGGGGTGCTGGAATATCTGAAAAATCACCGCCTGGTGGCGGGGATCGAGCCGGCACCGTTCAACGAGGGCGGCTTCGGGGCGACCATCGTTAATCTTAAATAGGGTCAATCTAAAATAGTAGTGTTCGTATAAAAAAGCAAGCCTGAGCCAAACTCAGACTTGCTTTTTTGCTTGCGGTTATGTTACTTTTGCGCGGCCAGCCAGTTTTCGCCGCTCTTGATGGCCGCTGCCACGGCGGGGAGCGCCGGCCCCCCGGGGATATTGCGCGCCGCCACGCAGTTTTCGATTTTGATATAATCGTAAACGTCCTCGCCGAACACGGGGGAGAACCGGTGGAATTCGTCCAAACTCAAATCCTCCAACCCCACGCCCTTATCCTCGGCGTATTTCACGAGACGCCCGATGACGGCGTGCGCCTCGCGGAACGGCACCCCGCGCGCCGCCAGATAATCCGCCGCGTCCGTCGCGTTAATGAAGCCGCCCTTGGCGCGTTCGTGCATTTTGCTCACGTTGACCCGCATGGTGGCGAGCATCGGCGCGAACACCAGCAGCGATTTTTTGACGGTGTCCACCGTGTCGAAAAGCGCTTCCTTATCCTCCTGCATGTCTTTGTTATAGGCCAGCGGCAGCCCTTTCAGCATGGTGAGCGTCCCCAGCAGGTGGCCGAACACGCGTCCGCTGTTGCCGCGCACCAGCTCGGCCACGTCGGGGTTTTTCTTCTGCGGCATGATCGAGGAACCGGTGCTGTAACCGTCGTCCAGCGTGATGTAACCGAATTCGTTGGACGACCACAGCACAATTTCCTCGGAAAGGCGGGAGAGGTGTACCATAATGAGCGCCGCCGCGTTGATGAATTCCACGATGAAGTCGCGGTCGCTGACGCCGTCCAGGCTGTTTTCGCAAATGCCGGCAAAGCCCAGCTCGTCCGCCACGAATTGGCGGTCGATCGGGAAAGTGGTGGTGGCGAGGGCGCAGCTCCCCAGCGGCAGCAGGTTGGTGCGCTTTTTGCAATCGGCCAGCCGCTCATAATCGCGGCGAAACATCTGGAAATACGCCAGCATATGGTGGCCGAACGTGATGGGCTGCGCCTTTTGCAGGTGGGTATAGCCCGCCATCACGCTGGCCTTATGCTCGGCGGCCAGATCCAGCAGCACGCGCAGGAGCTTCAGCAAAAGCTGCTGCACCGCGTCGGTCTCCGCCATCAGATAAAGGCGGATATCCAGCGCCACCTGGTCGTTGCGGCTGCGGGCGGTGTGCAGTTTTTTGCCCACCTCGCCGACGCGCTCGGTCAAAATCTTTTCGATATTCATGTGGATATCCTCGGCGCCGACCTCAAATGCCACTTTCCCCGCGTCGATATCCGCGAGTATCTCCTTTAGCCCCTGCGTCAGCCGCGCGGCTTCGTCCGCGCTGATAATGCCCTGCCTGCCCAGCATGGCGGCGTGGGCGATCGACCCCGCGATGTCGTATTTATACAGAATTTGGTCGAAGCTGATCGAGGAATGGAAGTCCTCCACCAGCTTGTCGGTGGATTTGGCGAAACGTCCGCCCCAAAGCTTGCTGTCTGTCATGGCAAAATGCACCTCGTTTATGCTGTAATATTAATATTGTAGCACAAACCGGGGTGCGCCGCAAGCTAAAACACGCCGATTATACCGCCCAGCGCCCCCAAGAGCGCCAATATCAGCATTTTCACGACGAGCGTCAGGTTGAGCGCGAGGCCTGCGCCCAGCGTGACGTTCCAGAGCACCAGCAGGACGAGCAGCCCCGCCGCCAGCATCAGGCCGGAGGCCAAACCGCGGCTGCCCGCTTTTTTGGCGGTGACGAAGCCGCCGATCAGCGCGGCCAGCCCCAGCAGCACCAGCTGCAATACATGCGCGGTGGGTGAAGTCAAATCAGTGAACGTGTAGGCGGCGGCCAGCGCGAGTGACCCGGCCAGCAGTACTATCAGCGCGGCGATCATGCCGCGCAGCAGCGCAGCGGCACGGGAGGTGCTTCTAATGGAGCTCCCGGCGGCGGAGCCCACGGCCAAAACCTGTTCTTTCAGGCGCGCAGCGTTTTTCATGGCAAAAATCCCCTCTTAAATAGGCTTTGCCAATCTATATGCCGCGGCGTTCGGCGATATGCTTAAGCCTCAAACGCGCGGGCGAGCTTTTGCAGCGCCTTTTTTTCAATGCGGCTGACATAGGAGCGCGAAATGCCCAGCTCCCGGGCGATCTCCCGCTGGGTGCGCTCATCATTGCCGTCCAGTCCATAGCGGCGGATCACGATATAACGCTCCTTGGGCGAGAGAGTGCGCAGGCTTAGCCTGAGCAGCCGCTCGTCGTCGCGGCTTTCCACCGCGTCCAAAATCTCGCCGCCGTCGGTGCCGAGCGTTTCCAAAAGTGTCAGCTGGTTGCCCTCCTTATCGGCGCTCACCGGGTCGTCCAGCGAAATCTCCGTGCGGCTGTTCTTGGTGGCTCTGAGGTGCATCAGCACCTCGTTTTCGATACAGCGGGCGGCGTAGGTGGTCAGCTTGATGTTCTTTTCCGGGTTGAACGTGTTGATGGCCTTAATCAGGCCGATGGTGCCGATGGAAATTAAATCCTCGCGATCGGGGCCGGAATTTTCAAACTTGCGCACAATATGCGCCACCAGCCGCAGGTTATGCTCGATCAGGCGGTTTTTCGCCGCCGCGTCGCCCGCCGCCATCGCGCTGAGAGCCTGCGCCTCTTCCTCCGGTGCGAGCGGCTTCGGGAAAGCGTTGCTGTTCAGATAACCCAGCAGAAAGCCCAGCCCCGGCACCAGCGTGCCGAACAGATACAAAAGTTCCCACATAATAAGCAGCCTCCGTTATGCTTCAAATTGTTAAAGCATATGCGAAGGCTGCCATTTCATGCCGAAAAGCGGGCGGGCTAGACGCTGCTTTGGTTGGCGATACCCTCCAGCAGCGCGATTTTTTCCGCCGCTTCGCGGCAGACGGAGCCCGCGTCGCCGCCGCCGCTTTCGCCGTCTGCGATATAGACGGACATCGCCCAGCGCGGCTCGTCCGCCGGGAAAAAGCCTGCAAACCACACGCCGAAGTTCTGGCTGGTGCCGGTTTTACCGGCGATCTTGATAAGCCCGCTGTTCACCGGCTTGCCGGTGCCATCGGTGACGGCGGCGGTGAGCATTTGTCTGAGCTTCCGGGCGCTTTCCGGTTTCACGACCTGACGCGGCGCGGCGCTTGCGATACTTTGCACCGTGCGCCCCGCGGCGGTCTCCAGGCTTATCACCAGCCGCGGCTCCACCAGTTTGCCGCCGTTGGCGACCGCTGCCAGCAGACGCGCCAGCATTAACGGCGTGGCGCGGATACCCTTTTCGCCGATCGAGACATTGGCCACGTCGGCGGGGACGGCGGGGGAGAAATCGAGCATATTCTGCGATTTAACGTCCAGCCCGCGCAGCACCTGCTCCGTCATGCCCAGCCGCCAGGCGTATTCCGCGATCAGGTCGCCGCCCAGGCGCTGCCCCAGTGTGATGAAATACGGATTGCAGGAGTTGGCCAGCGCCGCCTGCATATCCTCCGCGCCGTGGCCTTTTTCCTGCCAGCAGTTCACGGTGTGGCCGTTCGGAAGCGTTATGCCGCCGGTGCAGGCAAAATTTTCATTGTCGATACTGATACCGTTATCCAGCGCCGCCAGCGCCAGCACCAGCTTGAACACCGAGGCGGGCGGGTAATAGCAAAGCGCCTTGTTCAGGTAAGCGTCGCCCGCCGCCGCCGGTTGGCCGACGCTTTGATCGAAGCCGGGGGCGCTTACCATTGCCAGCACGTCGCCGTTAGCAACGTCCAGCAGCACCGCCGCGCCGTTCTTGCTCCGCATGGCCTCCTCGCATATCTGCTGATAAGCCGCGTCCAGCGTCAGCCGCACATTCAGGGCGGTATCCTGGCCGCCGGGGGGAATTTCCCGGAGGTTGCTTGCCGCCAGCCGCCCTTGCTCGTCCACCGCCGCCGCGATCTGCGCCGCGGGACGCCCGCGCAGCAGCGTGTCATATTGCTGTTCCAGCCCGCATTTGCCGATATATTCCGGATTGGCCAGCCCGGCAGACGCCAGGCGCTCCTGCTCCGCTTCGCTGCTGGGGCCGACATAGCCCAACAGGTGCGCCGCCGGGGAACCCTCGGCATAGCGCGGCTGATAAACGCAGACGAAAATACCGAAAAGCCCCCGGGTGCGCTCGTTGATCTGCTGCTCCTGCGTTTCGCTCAAATTACGCGCCAGCAGAAACGGCTCGTCCGCCGCCAGCTTGGCCGGCAGATTGGCGGCGGCAGGGGCGGGGGAGAGGTTCAAACTGTCCAACAGAGCGTCCAGAAACGTCTGGTAATAGGCCGCGTCGTGCTGTTTGTCCTGCCGCGCGAGACTGGGGAAGACGAGCAGGCAGCGTTCCGCCCGGTTGGTGAAGCTTCGGCCGTTTCTGTCCAGAAAATCGCCGCGCTGAAATTCCCGTTCGCTCACGGTGAGCAGCCGCTGGTTCTGCGCCAGCGCGACAAAATCCGCGCCCCGCCAGCAGTTCAGCCACCAAAGCCGGGCAAAAAGCAGCAGAAAGACCAGCAGCAGCAGGCCGGATAGACGCCGCAAACGCTCGCAAGAGAACAAAAAAATCACCTCATTTATAAGGTGATTTTTTGCGGGGAGGATTATGCTAAAAATATAAATTAAAGCAAAATTTTCGCGGGCATTGATAAAACTTTCCGCTTCATGACCTGCGCAAATTACGCGGAAAGTATTATCAATACCCGCTTTCGGGCTGGGACTCAGATAATACTTTCCCACTTCATGACCTTCGTTAAATCAGTGGAGACGTATTATACGAGCCCGCCGGTTATTATAAGGTAATTAAATCTTTCGGGAAGTGGGTGAGCGGCTCAAGGCCGTTTGCGGTGACGATACAGGAATCCTCAATGCGCAGCCCAAAACGCCCGGGAAGATAGACGCCCGGTTCCACCGTGACCAGAAAGCCGGGGGCGAGGGTGGTTTTGTCGCTGGGCGAGAGCGCCGGGGCTTCATGGATATTCAGCCCCACGCCGTGCCCCAGCGAGTGCGAGAAATATTCGCCCAGGCCGGCCTGGCGGATAACGCGGCGGGAAATTTCGTCCGCTTCGGCGCAGGTCATGCCGGGGCGTATGTTTGCCACGCCGGCCAGCTGCGCCGCCAGCACCGTTTCATATGCCGCCCGCTGCTCGTCGGAGATTCTGCCGACGGCAAAAGTGCGGGTGCAGTCGCCGCAGTAATTCTGCCAGCGGCAGCCGAAGTCGATGGTCACAAAATCACCGGGCTGCACGGCATAGTCGGAGGGGATAGCGTGCGGCTTGGCGCTGTTGACCCCCGCCGCCGCAATGGTGGGGAAGCTTAAACCCTCGCCGCCCGCCGCGTGCAGCGCTTGCTCCAGCTGCCAGGCGATCTCGCGCTCCGTCACGCCCGGCTTGATATACGGCAGCGTCGCTTCCAACGCTTTATCGGCAATTTCGCCGCATTTCCGCAGGCAGAACTGCTCGTATTCATCTTTGACCAGACGCGGCGCCAGCGGCAGCTCGCCCGCCGGGTCAACTGCCAGCTCCGGCAGGTAAATGAGCAATAAACCGGACATGGCCGACCACGCCGCATAGCTTAACGCGCCGCCCTCAAAGCCCAGGCGTTTAACGGGCTTGCCCTCCAGCGCCTGAACCAGCATAATATCAAGCGGCTGGCCGTTCGTGCGGCAGAGGAATTCGGCGTCCGGTGCTTCGGCCGCCGCCTGCGCGATAAACCGCCCGTCGGAGAGCAGATAAGCCGTCTCGCCGATCAGCAGCAGCCGGCTGTCGTCCCCGGCAAACCCGGAATAGTAATAGATATTTTTGCGGTCGGAAAGCACCAGTGCGTCAAAGCCGGCCTGCCGCATATCCGCCGCCAGGCGTTCGCGCCGTGCCTTGGTCAATTCACGCCTATCGGGCAAATTCATAGCGTCAACCCTCCGTTTTGTTATTCGATGCCGCCGAAGCTAGAGAGCGGGAACAGCCGCCAGACGGCCTGCCCGCGTATTTCGTCAAAGGCTATGCAGGCCACGTCGCTGTCGCGGCTGTCGTGGCTGACGGTGCGGTTATCGCCCAGCACGAACAGGCTTTCCGCCGGCACCACGGTGTTGACGTAGCCCTCGGTGGCGAGGCCGTTCAGATACGGTTCGGCCAGCTTTTCGCCCTCGATGTAGACCGCGCCGTCCTCGATCAGCACATGCTCACCCGGCAGCCCCACCACGCGCTTCACGTAATAGACGCCCTCCGGTTCGCTCGGCGCCTGGAACACGATGATGTCGCCGCGCTGCGGCTCGCCCCACAGGTAAGGCAGCGGGCTGGTCAGCAGCTTATCGTGCGGCTCCAGCGTGGGCTGCATGGAGGTACCGGAAACCTCGGTGGGCATCAGCACCCAGGTGCGGATAGCGAACGCCAGCCCCACCGCGACCGCAATACAGGCAACATAGCTGAAAATGGTTTTGGCGAGTGAGGGCTTCGGCGCGGGCGCGGGCATTGCCGCCGCATCTTCCGCCGGCGTATCGTCGGTTGGCGGCTGCTCCGCCGGGCGCAGCTTCAGCGCCGTGTGCTGCTTTTTCTCCCAAAAGTCGGCGTTGGCGTGCGCCTTACCGCTGTTTGCGGCAGATGAGTTTGGCTGCTGCTCCTGCGGGGTAAGCTCCGCCAAATCGGGCAGATCGGACGTATCTTCCGCTGCCAGACGCGCCAGCACCGCCTGCTGCTTCTGGTGGAAGAAGCGCTGCTGCTGCCAGCGCGTCATCACGTCTTTGGCCTGCTGCTGCTGATCGGCCAACTCGGCGTGTTCGGCGTCCAGCTTGGCGCGGAGAGCTTTCACGTCCTCCAGCTTGGCGTTATACAGCTGCATGGCGCGGTCGGATTTATCCTTGGCGGCGGCCAGATCGCGCAGGGCATGGCGGCTCACTTCCTCCAGCTGGTTCAATTTGGCCTGCTCGGCGGCTATCTGCGCCTCGGTGTGGCGGGTCATGCCGCTTGCCGCGGCAAGCAGACTTTGCTGGCGCTGGATCTCGCGGTAAAGCGCCTGCGTCTGCTCGCGGCTTTTTTCGGCCAGCTCGGCCAGCTCTTTTTGGTAGGCGGCCGGGTCGGCTGTTGTTGTCTTTTGATTGCTCAATGTTTCCTGCCCTCGTTAAATGGTTTAAAATCAAACGGCTTCGCAATAAAACGGCTCTAATAGGTAAAATGACTAAAAATCGGGAAAGAGGTTTAACTAAACGTAAATTTATGGTACAATAGCTTTATAAGCGCCTGGATCCTTTAGCAAAAACAGCCGCCCGCCGGTTAAGGCAAGCGGCTCAAACTAATTTGATTATAGCATTTGGGCGGCTTGCCGTCAAGTTTTTGGCGGGGCGGGCGCAGTGAAATTTTCCCAAGGGACGGCAAGGAGGACAAGCGTTTGGCGGAATATCTTTCCGGCGTCATCATCTACACCGACGGCGCCTGCTCCGGTAATCCGGGGCCGGGCGGCTGGGGTGCGGTGCTGCGCTTCGGCGATAAAACGCGGGAGATGTCGGGCTATGCGCCCAGAACTACGAATAACCGCATGGAGATCATGGCCGCCATTGCCGCGCTGGAGGCGTTGAAGCGCCCCTGCCGGGTGGAGCTTTTCAGCGACAGCGCTTATCTGGTGAACGCGTGGCAAAAAGGCTGGCTGGCTAACTGGCAGCAAAACGGCTGGCAGAACGCGCAGAAAAAGCCGGTGGAGAATAAAGACCTTTGGCAGCGGCTTTTGCAGGCGGCCGGGCGGCACCGGGTGAACTGGCACAAGGTGAAAGGCCACGCGGATAATCCCTGGAACAACCGCTGCGACGAGCTGGCCGTGGCCGAGGTGAAACGTCATCAATCATAGTTTGGTGGCGGAACGCCGGTTTATGCGGCTGATGTTTTTGAATATGGAGGCAGATATTTTATATGAAGTTAAGAAAAAAGACCATGGCGCTGCTGCTGTTTTCAGCGGCCTTTATCTGTTCGGTGGGCGTTTCCGCGTTTGTGCTGTGGCAGACGGACGTTTTGAACCTGCCCAATCAGCACGAGCCGGTGACGGCTCCGGTTGAGGAGCGTCTGACGCTTTATCCCGCCCCCGCGGCGGATGGGCGCTGGGGCTACATCAACGGCGAGGGCGAGGTGGTTATCCGCCAGGTTTATGAGGACGCGCTGCCGTTTTTCGGCAAGGCGGCCTGGGTGAAGCAGGACGGCCTTTGGGGCGCGGTGGACGCGGCGGGCAGCTTTATCGTCGCGCCGGAATATGCCGAGATCGCCGTCTATGAATATGAGGCCAACCGCTTTATCTGCGCCACCGGCAGCAATGTATCGACGGCGCCGCAGAACTCGTCGCTTTATGATGTGAACGGCCAAAAGCTGTTTGGCCTGGCGGGCGAGCTTCGGCCGATGTCCAGCGGGCTGATGGCGTTTTCCCGCACCAAGAACGACGTGACCACCTGGGGCTATATCAATGCGCACGGTGAAATCATCATCGAGCCGATATATGCCGCCGTGGGCGAGGTCAGCGGCAATTACGCGCTGGTGCGCGATACGGCGGGGCAGACCCTGCTGCTGAATATCTATGCGCAGGCGGGCGTGCCGGTTTCCGGTGTGGCCGGGCTGGACGCGGTGGGCAGCCGCATGGTGCTGCTGCAGGACGCCGCAAGCGGGCTTTACGGCTATCAGGACGTGAACGGCGAGCTGGTGATCGATTATACATTCACGGCGGCGGAGCCTTTCCGCGGCGGCGCGGCGCTGGCGGCGACGGACACGGGCACCGGTCTTTTAACACCGGAGGGCGTTTGGGCGGCGGAACCGGTCTACGCCGAGGGGCAGTATCTTGACCACGGCGTGTATGCGCTGAAGCATACGGGCGAGCCGGGCTATCTGCTGGTGAACGAGCTGGGCGAGCCGGTGACGGCGGATATCGTCTATGGCTGGGAGGAATGGCAGAACGGGCTTTTGGCCTGCCACACGGCGGCGGCGACGCTGTTTATCAACCGGGACGGCGAATTGCAGCCGGGGCTGGAGCTTCCCATATCCCCCGGCGTGTTCCGTCTGGGCAAGCTTTACGGCGTGCAGGACGAAAACGGCTTAAGCTGGTTTGACGACGCGGGGCGCACGGTGTACAGCGCGGGGCGCGACCGCGAGCTTTCCGATGAGGTGCGGCTGCTGACGGTGCTGGAAAACGCGGACGTTAATTATCTGGTCTATTATCCGCAGGCGGAGGCGGCGGCGGGCGATTTAAACAGCACGTGGCGGCGGCTCAATCAGGCGCTTGCCGATAACGCGCTCGGCGAATATTACGACAGCTATACTTCCGGGGGCGAACTGAAATTTGCCGTGCGGGGCAGCTGCCGGCTGCTGACGGCGGGCGGCGTGATCAGCGCCGTGCAGACGCTGACGCTGGACGACTCCTGGGAGGCCGAGGGCGGCGTGGAGGAAGCCGTGCATACGGTCTGCTTTGACGCGGCCACCGGGCGGCAGTATCGCCTGGCCGACCTTTTTGCCGATACTGTGAACTGGCGGCAGGAGCTTTTGGAGCCGGCGCGGGCGAGTTATCTGCTGCTTCATGCGGCGGGCGCCCCGGAGCAGCCGGAAATGCAGGAGATACTCGCCAAGCGGCTCTCCCGCAATCTGGATTTTTCGCTCTCGGCAGAGGGGCTGACGCTGTATTTCAGCTTGTCCAACGGCACGGTGCAGCCGGTCGCCATAGCGTATCGGGATATTGAGGCGCTGCTGGATAAGGAGGGCGCGCTCTGGCAGAACTTGCAGGGCATAACGCGGGCAGAATAGCCGCAGGGGGTGAGGACGCCGGTGCTTAAGGATATCGCTTTCAAATCGCTGTATCTGCACCTGCCGTTTTGTTTAAAGCGCTGCAATTATTGCGACTTCCTCTCGCACACCTACGCGGAGGTTAAGGCGCAGGCGGCGGCATACCCGGCGGCGCTGCGGCAGGAAATGCGCATGTATCGTGCCTATGCCGGGGAGCTTAGATCGGTCTATTTCGGCGGCGGCACGCCCACTGTGCTGCCGGCGGCGGAGCTTTGCGGTCTGCTGGATTTTATCGGGCGCACTTTTACGCTGGCCGACGACGCGGAAATCACGGTGGAATGTAACCCGGCCACGGTGGACGCCAAATATCTGGCGGAGCTTCGGGCGGCGGGCTTCAACCGCCTTTCCATCGGTGCGCAGAGCTTTCAGGACGCCGAGCTTAAAATGCTGGGGCGGCTGCATGACGCGGCGGCTGTTCGCGATTGTGTGGCGGCGGCCAGGCAGGCGGGCTTTGATAACATCAGTCTGGATATAATTTACGCCCTGCCCGGCCAGACGCTGGCCGATTTGCAGTATAACCTGCTGGCGGCGCTGAAACTCTCGCCGGAGCATATTTCGCTTTACTCATTGCAGCTGGATAACGACAGCATTTGGGGGCGCGAGTATGCGGCGGGGAAGCTGCTGCCGGCGGACAAGGACTTGGAGGCGGATATGCTGCAAATGGCGCGCGGTATGCTGCGGGAGCAGGGCTTTGTGCAGTATGAGATCGCCAATTTTGCCAGACGCGGCGAGCGCGACTTCCGCAGCCGCCACAACCGCCTGTATTGGCAGCGGGAGGATTACCTCGGCGTGGGGCTGGGCGCGGCCAGCTGCCTGTTCATGACCCGCTGGCAGAACGTGGGCACGCTGGACGCATATATCGAAGCGCTTGCCAAGCTGCACCGCCCGCCGGTGGAGGAGGAGCAGCTCACCATGGCGCAGGCGATGAGCGAGGTGATGTTCATGGGGCTGCGCCAGACGGCGGGTGTGGACATTTACCCGGTGATTGACCGTTACCGCGTCGATCCGCTGCGCTTTTACGACTATGAATTGCAGGGCTTGTTCGCGCGCAGTCTGGTGGAATACGTCGAGGACGCGCACAGCCTGCGCCTGACCGAGCGCGGCATGATGCTGGCCAATCAGGTGTTCTTGGAGTTCATCAAGGACGAGACGGAGGATATGCAGCTGTTATCGCGGCAGGACGAGCCGTTTCTGGAAATTTGACAGGGGATAGTGTGATAGATATGCAGAATGTGATCGGCTGGTTTGGGCGCGGCGGGCGGCTGCGCCGCGTTTTGGGGATATTGCTGGCGCTTATGGTGTTCGGCGCGGTGTGGGCGCTGGGCGTGAATTTTTACGTGCAGCACAGCGGCGGGCGGAATATCGTCACGGCCGACGCGGCGGCGGCGCTTTCGGATATCGACTGTATCATCGTGCTGGGCTGCAAGGTGGAGGCCGACGGCCGGCCTGCCCCCATGCTGACTGACCGTCTGGAGACGGGGATCGCGCTCTATCAGGCGGGGGCTGCCCCCAAAATGTTGATGAGCGGCGACCACGGGCGCGTGGAGTATGACGAGGTGAACGCGATGAAGCAATACGCGATCGACGCGGGCGTTCCCTCCTCCGACATTTTTATGGATCACGCCGGGTTTTCCACCTACGAGACGATGTATCGCGCGCGGGCGGTGTTCGGCGCCGAGCGGGTGCTGGTGGTGACGCAGGAATATCATCTGTACCGGGCGCTGTATCTGGCGCGGGCGCTGGGCTTGGAGGCTTACGGCGTGGCGGCGGATCAACGCGCATATCCCGGCGCGGCTTACCGTGAATGCCGCGAAATCCTGGCGCGGAACAAGGACTTTTTGACCGCCATATTCCAGCCGCAGCCCACATATCTGGGCGATATGATACCGGTCTCCGGCGACGGCGACCAAACCAACGATACATAAACGTAGTTAACCCCGCCTTGCCGCAGGCGGGGTAATTTTTAGCCGAATTGGCAAAAATTATTGCTACTATATATTGACAAATGGTTCGGCGAGTGCTATTCTATGGTTAGCACTCGAGGAGGTTGAGTGCTAACAAGTGATTTGGAGCGGTTTATACCGCAATTCTTTAAGGAGGAAGCCGCGATGGACGAACGTAAAAAGCAAATTCTGCACGCCGTTATCCGTGATTACGTCGATGTGGGCGAGCCGGTGGGCAGCCGCACCATCGCCAAAAAGTATGACTTGGGCGTTTCTCCGGCCACTATCCGCAACGAGATGTCTGACCTGGAGGAAATGGGCTTCATTCGCCAGCCCCACGCCTCGGCGGGACGCGTTCCCTCGGATAAGGGCTACCGCTATTATGTCGATAACCTGATGGAGCCGGAAGAAAAGCTGCTCTCCGACGAGGAGCAGCAGCAGGTGGCTGATTTCTTCCAAAACTGCGCCGCCGAAATGGAGCAGCTGTTTCAGCAGAGCTGCCGGCTGCTTTCCAGCATGACCAATTACACCGCCATGCTGGTGAAGCCCCGCCTGGCGGACAGCGTTCTGGAGCGCTTCAAGCTGGTGCGGCTGAACGAAAACCAGCTTTTGGCCATCATGATCACCGACGACGGCAAAATTCATAACAAGATAATGAACGTGGCGGCGGCGCTTCCGGACGCCAAGCTGGCGGAGCTGGAGGCCGTTTTGCAGGAGCGTCTGCTGGGGCGGTCTCTCGCCGATGTGACGGATTCGCTGGTGGCCGAGGCGGCCAAACACCTGCTGGAGCAGCAAAACCTGCTGCGTCAGACGTTTGACCTGCTGCGGGAGCTGCTGTTTGATTACCGGGACGAGGGCAGCCACAACAAACCGCTGATCCAGGGGACGCTGAACCTTTTGAAGCAGCCGGAGTTCCACGACGTCGACACCGTGCGGGAATTGTTCTCCGCGCTCGAGACCGACGACGTGGTAAAAGAGCTGCTGCTGATGGCGTCGGAAAAGCGGCGCGGCACGGTGGTGTATATTGGCGACGAGTTAAGCCCGCAAGGCATGTCCGCATGCAGCATGGTGACGACGCCGTATTACGTGAACGGCGAGAAAATGGGCAGTATCGGGGTGCTCGGGCCAACCCGTATGCCGTACCCCAAGGTGATCGCGCTGGTGGAGCAGATCGGCGCGGAGGTGAGCCGCAAAATGGGCGGCAAGGCAGAGGGCGGCCAGTAGCCGCCGCCTGAGAAGAAATTGAGGTGAATGTTTTGGAGCATAAAAACCAGCCGTTGGAAGAACAAATAAAAGAAGAACAAATGCAGGAAGAAATGAACGAAACTGCCGAAGCGGCCGATACCGCGGAAGCAGCTGATACCGCGGCAGACGCGGCAGAGCCGGACGAGGCGGAAATGCCGCCGGAGGAGGCTCTGGCGACGCTTTCTGCCGCCTACGCTAAATTGGAGGCCGAAAAGCAGGCGCTGGATAACCAGCTGCTGCGTTTGCAGGCCGATTTTGACAACTTCCGCCGCCGCACGCGGGCGGAAAAAGAGGAATGGAACCAAAACCTGACCGCAGGCTTCTGCGGCGAGCTGCTGCCGGTTATCGATAACTTTGGCCGGGCGCTGCTGGCTCTGAAAGCCAGCGGCGCGGACGAAAGCCATTTGCAGGGCGTGGAAATGATCGCCCGGCAGCTGGGTGAGCTGCTGATAGGTAAGGGCGTGGAGCGCATTGCCACCGTCGGCGAGCCGTTTGACCCTAAGTGGCATGAGGCCATCGGGCAGACGCCGGTCACGGACGAAGCGCAGGTGGGCATGGTGACGGAGGAAATTCAGGCCGGCTATAAGCTGGGCGGGAAGCTCCTCCGCGTCGCGATGGTGCATGTGGGCGCCAAACAATAATAATTTCGGCAAAAAATATTTTTAGCATATAAAAAGCGTAAATTTTTAAGGAGGAATTTGTTATGGGCAAAATTATTGGTATTGACTTGGGTACGACAAACAGCTGTGTGGCGGTTATGGAGGGCGGCGAGGCCGTCGTTATCCCCAACCCCGAGGGGGCGCGCACCACGCCCTCAGTGGTGGGCTTCTCCAACAACGGCGAGCGTCTGGTGGGTCAGGTGGCAAAGCGTCAGGCGATTACCAACCCCGACCACACCGTGATGTCGATCAAGCGTCAGATGGGCAAAAAATACGACGTGAAGATCGACGATAAAACCTACACGCCGCAGGAGATCTCCGCATTCATTCTGCGGAAATTGAAAGAGGACGCGGAAGCTTACCTGGGCGAGAGCGTTTCGCAGGCAGTCATCACCGTGCCGGCCTATTTCTCGGACGCGCAGCGCCAGGCCACCAAGGACGCGGGCAAAATTGCCGGCCTTGAGGTTATGCGTATCATCAACGAGCCGACGGCGGCGGCGCTGGCCTACGGCCTGGATAAAGAGGACGAGCAGAAAGTGCTGGTGTTCGACCTGGGCGGCGGCACGTTCGACGTATCCCTGTTGGAGATCGGCGACGGCATTTTCCAGGTGCTGGCCACCTCGGGCAACAACTTCCTGGGCGGCGATGACTTCGACAAAAAGATCATGGACTATCTGCTGGCCGAATTCAAAAAGGCCGAGGGCATTGACCTTTCCACCGACAAAATGGCCATGCAGCGCCTGCGTGAGGCGGCGGAGAAAGCCAAGATCGAGCTTTCCGGTGTGCTGACCACCAACATCAACCTGCCGTTCATCACCGCCGACCAGAACGGCCCGAAGCACATGGATATCAACCTGACCCGCGCCAAGTTTGACGAATTGACCGCTGACCTGGTGGAAAAGACGATGGGGCCGACGCGCCAGGCGCTGGCCGACGCGAACCTTTCGGCTTCCGACATTGACCGCGTGCTGCTGGTGGGCGGCTCCACCCGTATTCCCGCCGTGCAGGAGGAGATCAAGAAGCTGATCGGCAAAGAGCCGCACAAGGGCATCAACCCCGACGAGTGCGTGGCGCTGGGCGCGGCCATTCAGGGCGGCATTTTGAATAAGGAAGTTAAAGACGTGGTGCTGGCCGACGTGACCCCGCTCTCGCTGGGTATCGAAACGCTGGGCGGCGTGTTCACCAAGATCATCGACCGCAACACCACTATCCCCACCGGCAAGGCGCAGGTGTTCTCCACCGCGGCGGATAACCAGCCCTCGGTGGAAGTCCACGTTTTGCAGGGCGAGCGCCAGATGGCGGCGGACAACAAGTCGCTCGGCCGCTTCACGCTTTCCGGTATTGCCCCCGCGCCGCGCGGTATTCCGCAGATCGAGGTGCGCTTTGATATCGACGCCAACGGTATCGTTCACGTCAGCGCCAAAGACCTTGGCACCGGCAAGCAGCAGGAGATCACCATTTCCGGTAACAACGGCTTCAGCGATGACGAGATCGACCGCATGGTGAAAGACGCCGAGCAGTATAAGGCCGAGGACGAAAAGCGCAAGCAGGCGGTGGAGACCCGCAACCAGGCCGACGCGATGATCTACCAGACGGATAAGGCGCTGAAAGATCTGGGCGACAAGGTGACCGCCGAGGAAAAAGAGAGTATCGAAAAGGCCAAGGCCGACTTGACCGAAGCCTTAAAGGGCGACGACACCGACGACATCAAGGCCAAGAGCGAGGCGCTCTCGCAGGCGTTCTATAAGATCAGCGAGAAGCTGTATCAGCAGGCGGCGGCGGAGCAGCAGGCCGCCCAGGGCGCAGCGGGCGGCGAAGCCGGCGCGACGCAGACCGCCGGCGGCGACGATAACGTGGTGGACGCCGACTATGAGGTCGTGGACGACGACGATAAGAAGAACTAAAGCCGGGAAATTTAAGGGATCCGGGTGGATTAATCAATGAGCAATAAGGATTATTATGCAGTTCTCGGCGTCTCCAAGGGCGCGACGGACGAGGAGATAAAAAAGGCCTACAAGCAGCAGGTGAAGAAATATCACCCCGATTTAAACCCCGACAGCAAGACCGCCGAGGAGAAGATGAAAGAGGTCAACGAGGCGTATGAGGTGCTCTCCAACAAGGAGAAGCGCGCCCGCTATGACCAGTTCGGCGCGGACGGCGTGAACGGCAATTACGCCGGGGGCGCGGGCTATGGCGGCGCCGGCTTCGGCGGGGCTGATTTCGGCGATATCTTTGATATGTTCTTCGGCGGCGCGGGCGGGCGCGGCGGCGGCGCACGGCGGCAGAATATGGCGCGTCAGGGCGACGATCTGCGGCTGGACGTGAAAGTGAGCTTTGAGGAAGCCGCCAAAGGCACGACGCGCGAAGTGCCGCTGACCAGAAGCGAAGCCTGCCCCGATTGCAAGGGCACCGGCGCCAAAGCCGGTACCGGGCGCGTCACCTGCCCGCAATGCGGCGGCAGCGGCCAGGTCAGCACGGTGCAAAGCACGCCGCTGGGGCAGTTCCAGACGGTGAAGACCTGCCCGCGCTGCGGCGGCCGGGGCAGCGTGGTGGAAACGCCTTGCCCGGGCTGCAACGGCAGCGGCCGGGTGCGTAAGCAGCGCAAGATCAAGATCAACATTCCGGCGGGCGTGGATAACGATTCGCGGCTCCGTATGTCCGGTGAGGGCGAGGGCGGCTATAACGGCGGCCCCGCGGGCGATCTTTACATCTTTGTGACGGTGGAGCCGCACAAATACTTCCGCCGCAACGGCGACGATATCCTCTGCGACCTGCCCATCGACATGGTGCAGGCGGCGCTGGGCGACGAGGTTGAGGTGGAAACGCTGGACGGCAAGGTGAAGCTGACGATCCCCGAGGGGACGCAGAGCGGCACTTCTTTCCGCCTGCGCGGGCGGGGCTTCCCGAAGCTGCGCGGCTACGGCAAGGGCGACCAGAACGTGCGGGTGAACGTCATCACGCCGAAAAACCTCTCGCCGGAGCAAAAAGAGCTGCTGCGTAAGTTTGCGGCCAGTCTGGGCGCCAAACCCGGCGGCGGCACGGGCGGCGGCAGCGCCAAGCCCAAGGATAAAGATAAACCGAAAGGGTTTTTCAATAAACTTAAAGACAGCATAAGCTAGGACAAAAAGCGACCGGAGTACACCCTCTTTGGGGGTACTCTGGCGCTTTTGTTTGTTTAAGAGGGGTAAAATGCGATGATTTGGTTAGAGGCGAAAATTACGACGACGCAGGCGGGCGCGGAGCGCCTGGCGGGCGAGCTGCTGCGCCTTGGCGTGGCGGGCTGGCAGCAGGAGAGCGCCCCGGAGCTTAGGGCGTATCTGAACGACCCACAGGCTCCGTTTGATTACGCGGACGCAGCACTTGCCGCGAGCGCCGAGGGCGAGGGCGTGACGCTGACCCTCTATTTGGCGGAAGATGAGCAGGGCGCGGGTATTATTGCGGCGCTGGAGGATTTGCTGCCCCGGCTGAAGCAGGCGGACGCGGCGGGCGCGTGGGGCGAACTGACGCTTGCTGTGCGGCGGCGCAATTCCGAGGAGTGGGAGGATAACTGGAAACAGTATTACAAACCGTTCAAAATCGGGCAAAGGCTGGTCGTCTGCCCCTCGTGGGAGGAATACGCGCCCGCGGCGGGCGAAAAGCTGCTGCTGATCGAGCCGGGCGGCAGCTTCGGCACCGGCCAGCATTATACCACCCGGCTTTGTCTGGAGCTGCTGGAGCAGTTTCTGCCGCCATCTGCCAAGCTGCTTGATCTCGGCTGCGGCACCGGTATTTTATCCATCGGGGCGCTGCATTTGGGGGCAGATATGGCCGTCGGCGTGGATATTGAGGAGCACGCGGCCAGGGCTGCGGCGGAAAACGCGGCGCGAAACGGCTATGCTGCGCCGCAATACCGGGCGCTTTGGGGCGATATTCTGGCGGACGAAACACTGCCGCCCAAACTTTTGGGCTATGCAGCGGGCGGCGGATATGATATAATTACGGTGAACATTGTGGCCGACGTGATCATGGCGATGAGCGGCCTGTTTGCCGGGCTGCTGGCGGGCGCGGGGCTGGTGATAGCCTCCGGTGTGATCGATAGCCGCCGGGCGGAAGTGCTGCAAACCATGCGTGGGCAGGGATATGACTTGCTGGCGGAGCGGGAGGAAAACGGCTGGTGCGCGTTCGCGTTCCGCCTGGCTGAAAAGGAGGCGTAATATGGCTATCATTTTTCGCAACGTGCGGTATCTGACGCCCGATTTTACCGTGGCCGAGGGTACGGTGGGGGTGCAGGGCAAGGATATCGTTTACATCGGCGCGGAGCCGCCGCAAAACCTTGACCCCGCCGCCACCATCATTGACGGGCGGGGCAGGCTGCTGCTGCCGGGGCTGTGCAATATCCACACCCACCTGGCGATGGATCTGCTGCGCGGCTACGGCGAAAACCTGAGCTTACAGGACTGGCTGTTCACGCGCATTTTCCCGTTTGAGGCGAAACTAAGCTCCAACGCGATCTACTGGGGCGCGCAGCTCGCGATCGCGGAGAGCCTGCGCTTCGGCGTGACGGCGGCGACGGATATGTATATGGACGTGGACGCGGTGTGCCGGGCGGCGGCGGCAAGCGGCTTTAAGCTGAACGCGGCGCTGATGGCTCCGGTCGGCGCGGATAAAACCGGCGAGCAGCCGTTCCCCGGCGCTATGGCGGCGCTGGAAAGATGGCATAATTACGACGGCGGTCGTATCAAGATCGACAGCTATATTCACGCGGAATACACCACCGACGAGGCGACCTGCTTACTTATGCGGGATATCGCCAAGGCGCACGGCCTGAATATGCACCTGCACCTTTCCGAAACCAAGCTGGAGCATGAGGAGTGCAAGGGGCGGCACGGCGGGCTTACCCCCGCTGGCTGGTTTGCACGGCTGGGCGTGTTCGACGTGCCCACCACCGTGGCTCATGCCGTTTGGGTGGACGACGCGGATATTGAAGTTTTGGCGGCGCATGGCGTGACTGTGGCGCATAACCCGGTCAGCAATTTGAAACTGGCCAGCGGCATTGCCCCGGTGCCGCAAATGCTGGCGGCGGGCGTGAACGTCGGCCTGGGGACGGACAGCTCGGCCAGCAACAACAACCAGAACCTCTGGGAGGAAATGAAGCTGATGGGGCTGCTGCACAAAGCGAATACCGGCGATCCCACGGTCATCACGCCGCGTGAGGTTTTGCAGGCGGCCACATTGAACGGCGCAAAGTCGCAGGGGCGTGAAGAT
Organism: uncultured Peptococcaceae bacterium; assembly: GCA_947625705.1. GTDB lineage: Bacteria > Bacillota > Dehalobacteriia > UBA4068 > UBA4997 > Avidehalobacter. The sequence continues at coordinate 42,565 of CANQPG010000003.1, forward strand.
ACCGGCGTCATCGCGGTGGGCAAGCGCGCCGACTTACAGCTTTTGAACATCGACCAGCCGCATTACGCGCCCTGCTATGACTGGCTGAACAATCTGGTCTTCGCCGCGCAGGGGGCGGACGTGGTGCTGACGATGGTGGACGGCCAGATACTTTACCGTGACGGCGAGTATCCGACGCTGGACGTGGAGCAAATCGTCCATGAGGTGGAGCAGGAGCGCCGGCGTATTCTGGCGGAACTGTAAAAAACAGCATACAAAAACCGCACTACTCAAAGTAGTGCGGTTATCTTTTTACAGCATTAACCGGGCAGGCCGCGCGATTGTCTGTCCATATCCTCAACGACAATGTCATAAATCTCGCCGAGGGTGGCGGCGTATGCCAGCAGCAGCCAAGGCTTGTTGGTGTGAAAGTGTATTTTGATCAGCGAACTGTCACCGACGGCCAACAGGCTGTCGCCCGCAAAATGCTCACGTATATACTGATTGATCGCGTCCTCGTCCAAATCGTGCCCGTCGATCAAAAGCTGTGTGTCATATCTGAATTCCAGCATAGTAACTCCTCAGTTGTTCATAAACCGCGAAAGGAATTCCTTGGTGCGCGGGTTCTGCGGGTTGGTGAATATCTGCTGCGGCGAGCCTTCCTCGGCGATCACGCCCTTATCCATAAAAATGGTGCGGGTGCTGACGTCGCGGGCAAACGCCATCTCGTGCGTCACGATGATCATCGTCATGCCCTCCTGCGCCAGGGTGCGGATAACGTCCAGCACCTCGCCGACCATCTCCGGGTCAAGCGCGGAAGTCGGCTCGTCGAACAGCAGCACCTCGGGCTGCATGCACAGCGCCCGCGCGATGGCCACACGCTGCTTTTGGCCGCCGGAAAGCTGCTTCGGCCGCGCGTTGATGTAAGGCTCCATGCCTACCTGCGTCAGATAGCGGAGCGCCAGCTCGTGCGCGTAATTCTTGTCCTTTTTCAGCACCTTGGTCACGCCGATGGTGCAGTTGTCCAGCACCGACATGTTATCAAACAGGTTGAAGCTTTGGAACACCATGCCCACCTTGGCGCGGTAGGCGGTGACGTTGTTCGCCTTATCCAGAATATTCAGGCCGTTGTGCAGGATCTCGCCGCCGCTGGGGCGTTCCAGCACGTTGATACAGCGGAGCAGGGTGCTTTTGCCGCTGCCGGAAGCGCCGATAATGCTGGTGATGTCGCCGGGGTAAATGGTGAAATCAATGTCTTTCAGCACGTTGTTCTTGCCAAAGGATTTTTGCAGGTGGCGTATCTCCAAAATTGCCTCGCTCATGCCGGATCACCGTCCTTCGGTTCGTTGGGGTATTTCACCATGCCGCTGGTGTGCGCCAGCGTGTCGGTGGTCGCCAGGTCATAGCTATCCGCGCCGTCGATGTGCTTCTCCATCAGCCGCAGCAGGCGCGAGCAGACAAACGTCAGCGTCAGGTAGATCAGGCTGACGATAGTGAAAGACTCAAACGTGGTGTAATAGGTACCCGCCACCGCCTTGCCGTGATACATCAGCTCGCAGACGGAGATGACCGACAGCACCGAGGTATCCTTGATGTTGATGATCAGGTTGTTGCCGATCTGCGGCATGATGTTGCGGATCGCCTGCGGCAGGATAACGTAAAGCATGGTCTGGAAGTGGGTCATGCCGATGGCTTTCGCGCCCTCCGTCTGGCCTTTATCCACCGAGAATATGCCGCCGCGCATGGTCTCAGCCATGTAGGCGCCGGTGTTGATGGAGACGACCACAATACCCGCCAGCGTCGTGGTGGGGCGGTACGAGGTGTATTGAATGAAGCCGTAATAGAACAGCATGGCCTGCACCATCATCGGCGTGCCGCGGAAGAACTCCACATAGACGTTCAATACCAGCTTGGCCAGCTTAACGAAAAAGCGTTTGGGCGCGCTGTCGTTTTTCGATACGGGGATCGTCTGCACAATACCGCAGACAAAGCCGATCAGGCAGCCAAACGCCGTGCCGACCAGCGCGATCAGCAGCGTCAGCTTCGCGCCCGCTAAGTAAGCCGAGCCGTAATGGTCGGCCAGATAGAGAACTTTGCCGATAAAGCTCTCCGGTAAAACTGAGGTCATAACAGCAAATCCTTTCAGCAAATCCTATCAAGGGAAAAAACTGCCGTACCGCCAAAAAGAGGGGCTTTGGCAGCCCCTCTCCGGCCGGCGGATAACAGCCGAAAGTTTATTTCCGATTATTCATTGGTCAGCGGCTGCACCTTGATGGCTTCGTCCATCATCTCGGTGAAGTCGTCGGCGGTCAGCTGCTCCAGCTCCGCGTTCAGCTTGTCCAACAGCTCCGTATTGCCCTTGGCCAGCGAGATACCGATGTTGATGTCTTCCTCGGAAGCCTCGAAGTCAGCGCCCTCTTCCATCTCCAGCAGCACGAAGTTGGGGTATACGAGCTCCGCCGCCATCGCGGTGGGCATATCGGTGACTACCAGATCGACCGCGCCGGAATTCAGCGCCACCAGCATCTGCGGGGCGGACTCGGTGGCCGGCTGGATCTTGGCGTCGGGGATCTGCGGCAGCATGGTGTCATACCACACGGTGTTGATCTGGCTGGTGCAGACGGCGCCCGCCAAATCGCTTACCTTGGTGGCCGCGGCATAATCCGTGTCGTCACGGGTAACGGCCACGATGGAAGCATAGTAATAGGGCAGGGTGAAATCGACCGTTTCCAGACGCTTGGCAGTGATGCTTTGGCCGGCGATCACGCAGTCAACCACGCCGGACTGTACGGCGATCGGCAGGCTGTCCCAGTCGATCTTGTAAATTTCCAGATCATAGCCGATCTTGTCGGCCAGATATTTGGCCATCATCACGTCATAGCCGTTGGCATACTGCGGCGAGTCTACGATCGGCACCGCGCCGTTGCTGACATCGTCCTGCGCCCAGTTGTAGGGGGCATAACCACATTCCATGCCGACGCGCAGCACGGGCTTTTCGCCCTCGTTGCCGCCGTTAGCCGGCTGCTGATCATCGCCGCCGCAGGCTGAAAGGCCTGCCAGCATGCCGCAAAGCAATGCGGCCGTTAAAAGCAAATTGAGCAGTTTCTTCATCGTTGTTTCCAACCCTTTCTTTTCTTTTTTAATGATTTTGCGCCGAAAAGCCGCCGCCGAAACGGGGATACTCGGCAAAATCTGTACAAAAATCCGTACAATTTGATTTTAACTTGATATTTTCTTGATGTCAAGGGGGAAGAGCGGCAAAACTGCCCAAAACACGACAAAAGGCGAAAGTACTTTGTATTCTGAATAACGGACGAACGGATTGTATTTTGCCGCGCGATGTGATAGTATATATAAAAGTAGTTTTTTAGCTGAAACGGAGGGACATATTATGGGTTTTATGGACAAAGCAATGGACGCGGCCAAGAGTTTGGGTCAGGCGGCGGGCGATCTTGCCAAGACTGCCGGGGATAAGGCGCAGGATCTGGCGCAGGCCGCCAAGGAGAAAACGGCTTATCTGAAAGAGGTCTCGGCGCTGAAGAACGCTATCCGCGACCAAAAGGGCGTCATCGCCAGCAGCAAAATGGCGATCGCCGAACGTATGCTGGAGCTTTTGGACGCCGGCGAGGCCAATATCCCCGACGATATCAAGGAGCTGGGGGCTAAGGTGAAAGACGCGCTGGCCAAGATCACGGCGCTTGAGGGGCAGATCGAGGAGCTGAAAGCCGCGGCTGCCGCCAAGAACCCCGAAATGGAGCAGGAGCTTTCCAAGGCCATTGCCGAAATTGACAAGGAGCAGGCGGTGGATATCCAGCCGGAACAGGCTGCGCCGGCGGCGGCGGAAACCCCGGCGGAAACCCCCGCGGAAACCCCGGCAGCAGCAGATACTGCGGCAGAGGAAAAACCGGCGGAATAAACGTTTTTGCGAAAAAGCGCAAAAATTTCTGGAAAATGACGAGATTCTCTTGATTTTTTGGCCGGATATTGCTATCTTTATAATAGTAGGTTAGCTTTAACAAGAGATTATTTACTTAGGGGGTATCTGCTATGATGAAGATTTCTGAGGAATGTATCATGTGCGGCACTTGCGCTTCCGTTTGCCCGATGGGCGCGATCAAGGAAGGCGACGGCAAGTACGAGATCGACACCGACGTCTGCGTGGAATGTGGCGCCTGCATGGCCAACTGCCCGGTCGGCGCGATCAAGCAGGAATAGTTCCGGCGGAAAATTGCATCAAAGCCCTCGTCGGTTTGCCCGGCGGGGGCTTAGGTATATAAGGTGACGTTTGATGAATATGGATTATGTGGCGAAGCTGGAAGCGGCGACCGGCCTGAAATTTGACCCGGCCAAGCTCCCCCGGCATATTGCTATCGTGATGGACGGCAACGGCCGCTGGGCGAAGCAGCGCGGGCAGGAGCGTTCCTCCGGCCACCGCGCGGGCGTGGAGGCGCTGGAGGACGTGGTCATCGCCTGCCGCAATTTAGGGGTAGGGTATCTGACGGTCTATGCGTTCTCTACCGAAAACTGGAGCCGTCCCGCCGCCGAGGTGGGCACGCTGATGAGTTTATTGAGCGAGTTTGCCGCCAGCAAGCTGAAACGTCTGCACGACAATCAGGTGGAGGTGCGGGTGCTGGGCAATTTTGCGGGGCTGCCCGTGCTGCAGCGGGCGGCGCTGAACCGTTTGATGGCCGCCACCAATAACGTGCGGACGGCGGACGAGGGGCTGGTGCTGAACCTGGCGCTGAATTACGGCGGCCGGGCGGAGATCCTCGCAGGGCTTAAGCGGGCGGCGGCGGAGTTATCGCCCAAGGAATTGCAGGAGCTGACGGAGGAGCGCTTCGGCGATTTCCTCACCACAGCCGGCCAGCCCGACCCGGACTTGCTGATACGCACCTCCGGGGAGCTTCGGCTCAGCAATTTTCTGCTGTGGCAGCTGGCTTACGCCGAGTTTTACTTCACCGAAACGCTCTGGCCGGATTTTGATGCGGCGGAGCTGTTCCGTGCCGTCTGCGCTTATCAGCAGCGGGATCGCCGCTTTGGCGCGGTGCGGAGCGAGTAACGAAAAGGGTTCCAAATAGGGTACGAAAGGGGCGGTTGCCCGGTGTTTCAGGAAAGAGTTTTAAGCAGCGTGGCCATTGTGGCGCTGATCTTCACCGGCATGTTTATCGGCGGCTGGCTGTGGGTCGGTCTCGTCATGCTGCTTATCCTCGGCGCGCAGAAAGAATACGCCGATATGCTGCGGCTGAAAGGCTATACCGTGCCGCTGCCGCTGCTCTCCATCTTGGCGGTGGTGATGGTCGGCATGCAGAATTACAACATCGGCATTATCAGCGAGCTGGCGCTGGTCATCTCGTTTGTGGCGCTGATCGTCTGGCTGATCAGCACGCAGGACGATTTTGCCAACTATGCTTACGGACTGGTGGGTTATATGATGCTGGCCTGGGCGTTATCTTTTCTGGTGTGTCTGCAAAACATTTACGAGGGCTGGCTGATCACGCTGCTGGCGTTTCTGATCGTGTGGACGACGGACGCGGGGGCGTATTGTATCGGTATGCTGATCGGGCGGCATAAAATGGCGCCCGTCATCAGCCCCAAGAAATCGTGGGAGGGCGCGATCGGCGGCACGCTTTGCTGCCTGATCGTGGTCAGCGTCTATAACCATTTTCTGCTGCAATATCCGTGGTGGTTTGTGGCCATGGTGGCGCTGTTCTGCTCGGTAGCGGGGCAGGTGGGCGATCTGCTGGAAAGCTGGCTGAAGCGCTGGGTCGGCGTCAAGGATTCCGGCGATCTGATCCCCGGCCACGGCGGTCTGATGGATCGCTTCGACAGCATGGTGATGGTGGCGCCCACGCTGTATTATTTGCTGGTGCTGTATCATAGTATTAGTATCTATTTTTAACGCGGGCGGGCTATACGCGTTCGAGGTGGTCTGATGCTGGCGGCGTATTTGATGCCGTTTCTGCTGGCGCTGCTGTTTTCGCTGCTGCTGGAAGCGCCGATAAAATGGCTGACGGGCGTTTTCGGAAGCCGCCGCCCGGCTGCCCGCTGTGTGTTCGGTTTGTTTTTATCGCTGGCTCTGCTGGCGTTTGGGCTGGGCTTTTCGCGTCTTTTGGCCGAGGCGGAGCATTTGCTGTTTTATCTGGCGTCGTTTGACTGGCCGCAGGAGCTGCTGCCGCTGGGTCTGGAGAATTACGGGCTGGAGCTTCTCTCGGCCGGGACGCGGTTTCTGCGCGCCACACCGGAGGTGCTGCTCGGCTTCTTCGTCACGCTGTTTGCGACGTATTATCTGGCATTGGAGCCTGATCTGCCGGTGCGGGCGCTCTCGCTTATTCTGCCGTCCCGTTTCTATACGCGGCTGGCGGTGGTTTATGCCAAGGCGCTGGCGGCTTTTGCGGCATATCTGCGGGCGCAGGCGGCGGTGGTGTTATGCACCACGCTGCTATCTATGCTGGGGCTAAAGCTGCTCGGCGTGGATTATGTGCTGCTGCTGGCGCTGGTGCTGGGGCTGCTGGATCTTTTGCCGATGCTGGGGCCGGGCACGCTGCTGCTCCCGTGGGCGGCGCTTTCCTATTGGCGGGGCGAGGCGGAGCTGGCGCTGGGTCTCCTCTTACTGTACGGCGTGATTATTCTGGTGCGGCAGCTGGTGGAGCCGCGCATTATGGGCGCTGGGCTGGGGCTGCACCCTTTGGCGGCGCTGGCCGCCGGGTTTTTGGGGCTTTCGTTGTTTGGGGCGTTCGGCCTGCTGTTGGGGCCGCTTTTGGCCAGCCTCAGCTATTTTGTCTTTTGTGAGAGCCGCCGGGAAAAGGCGGCGGTTTGAGTTTGGGAGAATTATTCAATATGAAGAAAATCGTGGTTTGCGGCTCTACCGGGTCGATCGGCCGCCAGACTCTGGAGGTCTGCGCCTGGTTTCCGCAGGATTTGCAGGTGGCGGCGCTCACCGGCGGCGGCAATGTGCGGCTGCTGGCCGAGCAGGTGAAAAAATTTCACCCGCAGGCGGTGGCGCTGGCGGACGAGAGTAAATATGCCGAGCTGAAAGAGCTGCTTGCCGGCGAAAAAGTCGAAATACTTGTCGGCGAGGCGGGCGTCTGCCAGGCGGCGGCCTGGCCGGGGGCGGATTTGCAGGTGGCGGCTATTTCCGGGCTGGCCGGGCTGAAACCGACGCTTTGCGGCATAGAAGCGGGGCTGGATATTGCTTTTGCCAACAAAGAGGTGCTGGTGGCGGGCGGCGAGCTGGTCATGCGGCAGGTGCGGGAGCGCCAAGTGGGTTTCTTCCCGGTGGACAGCGAACATTCCGCCATCTGGCAGTGTCTGGACGGACGCGGCCGGCCGGAAGCGCTGGTGCTGACCTGCTCCGGCGGGGCGTTGAAAGACAAAACGGCGGCGGAGATATACCACGCCACCCCGCGGGAAACATTAAAACACCCCACATGGCAGATGGGCGCGAAGATCACGGTCGATTCCGCCACGCTGATGAACAAGGGGCTGGAAATTATTGAGGCGCATTGGCTGTTCGATATGCCGTATGCTAAGATCAGCGCCGTTATCCACCCGGAGAGCATTATCCATTCGATGGTGCAGTACGCCGACGGCTCGCTGCTGGCGCAGCTGAGCTATCCCGATATGCGGCTGCCCATTCAGTTTGCGCTGTTCTATCCGGAGCGCAAAGCGAACCCGTTAAAGCCGCTGGATTTTCCAACGCTTGGCAGCTTAACATTCCGGGCGCCTGACGAGGAGCGTTTTCCATGTCTTAAGCTGGCACGTTTGGCGGGCGAGGCGGGCGGCACCATGCCCGCGGTGCTTTCCGGCGCCAATGAGGTGCTGAACGCGGCGTTTTTGGCGGAGCAAATTCCGCTGGGGCAAATCTATGAGGGCGTGGTGGCGGTGTTGGCCGCGCATAAAAATACATCGGCGGCCAGTCTGGAAAATATTGCGGCGGCGGACGCCTGGGCACGGCGCGAGGCGGCGCTGTGGCTGCAAAAGCAGGCCGCAAAAAATTAACGGCAAAAAGGTGTTTGCAAACGCGATAATTTATTGTATACTTATAAGATAGTGTATTGTGATACGGAGGCGTTATTTTGAGCATAGTCTACACATTGATCATACTGTGCGTGCTGGTGCTGGTGCATGAGTTTGGGCATTTTATCGTGGCCAAAAAGTGCGGCGTGCTGGTGGAGGAATTTTCCATCGGCATGGGGCCCAGGCTCGGCGGCTGGCAGCGCGGCGAGACGACGTATTCCGTCCGCGCCTTTCCCATCGGCGGCTTTGTCAATATGCTGGGCGAGGCGGAGGGCAGCGATAACCCCCGCGCGTTCTGCAACAAAAGTGTTTGGGCGCGTATGGCGATCACGTTTGCGGGGCCGCTGATGAACCTGCTGGTGGCGGTGGTGTTCTTCCTGGTCGCGTTCATGTATTTCGGCACGCCCGCCGCGAACGGCCTTGTCGGCACGGTGGGGGAAAACACCCCGGCAGCCGTGGCGGGGCTGGCTTCCGGTGACGTGATAGTTTCCTTGCAGGCGGAGGGCGGGCAGCCTGCCGCCATTGCCGGTTGGGACGATATTTCCGCTTTCATGGCGCAGGTTCAGCCGGGCGATACGGTGACGGTGGGCTATCAGCGCGGCGGCGCGGCTTTTACGGCGAGCCTTGTCACCGCCGCCAACGAGAACGGCGGCGCTATGCTCGGCGTGACGCAGGGCATACAGCGGGCGGATATTTTGGGCTCGCTCTCATTGGGGTTTGCCACCACGGTAAACTTCACGGTGCTGGTGCTGCAATCGCTGTGGGAAATGATTACGGGCGCAGCCCCGGTAGAGGTGGCCGGCCCGGTGGGCATGGTGACGCTGGTGGGCGAATACGCCGACGTGGGGCTGATGTATCTCTTTTTGTTCGCGGGTATGCTCTCGGTGAACCTGGGCGTGATGAACCTGCTGCCGATCCCGGCGCTGGACGGCGCGCGGCTGCTGTTCCTGCTGGTGGAGGCGGTGCGGCGCAAGCCGGTCGACCGCGATAAGGAAGCGATGGTCAACATGATCGGCTTCATGCTGCTGATGGGCTTAATGCTGCTGGTGACGTATTTTGATATAACCAAACTGATAAATTAGCGGAGAAAATTTATGTTGGAAAGAAGAAAAACCCGCCAAATCATGGTGGGCAATGTGCCGGTTGGCGGCGGCGCCCCGATCGCCATTCAGTCGATGACCAACACCGACACGGCGGACGCGGCGGCGACATTGGCGCAGATACGGCGGCTGGCGGAGGCCGGCTGCGATATCGTGCGGCTGACGGTGCCGGACGCGCGGGCGGCGGCGGCTTTAAGCGATATCATACCTGAAAGCCCCGTGCCGCTGATCGCGGATATCCATTTTGATTATAAGCTGGCGCTTGCCGCATTGGATAAGGGTATCGCGGGTCTGCGGATCAACCCCGGCAACATCGGCAGTGCGGAAAAAGTGCGCGCAGTGGCGCGGGCGGCGAAAGAGCGCGGCGTGCCGATACGTATTGGCGTGAACAGCGGCTCGCTCGGCAAAGATATTCTGGCCAAACACGGCAATGTCTCGGCGGCGGCGCTGGTGGAGAGTGCCATGCAGGAAATTGCGGCTTTGGAGGCCGAGGATTTTTACGACATCAAAATCTCGCTGAAGGCCAGCAATGTGCCGTTAATGCTGGCAGCTTACCGCGAGCTGGCAAAAATGGTGGATTATCCCTTTCATATCGGCGTGACGGAGGCGGGCACGCCCCGCCGCGGCAGTATCAAATCCGCCGTCGGTATCGGGGCTTTGCTGGCCGAGGGGTTGGGCGATACGCTGCGCGTGTCTTTGACCGGCGACCCGGTGGAGGAGGTCTTCGTCGCCAAGGAGATATTGCGGAGCCTTGGCCTTTATGATAAGGGCGTGAATTATATCGTCTGCCCCACCTGCGGGCGCACGAAGATCGACCTGCCGCGTATCGCGGCGGAAATTGAACGCCGGGTGGAGGCGCTGCACATTGAAAAGCCGCTGACGCTGGCGGTGATGGGGTGCGTGGTGAACGGCCCGGGCGAGGCGCGCGAGGCTGATTTCGGTCTGGCGGGCGGCGATGGCGAGGGCCTCATCTTTACCAAGGGTGAGGTCATCGGTAAATACCCGGAAGCGTTGCTGGTGGACAAGTTTATGGAGCTGATTCAGCAGGCCATATAAATTTTTGTACATATATAATGTATTTGGGAGGACGAATTGATGAAAGCAAGCAAAATGTTGGCGCCCACGCTGCGCGAGGTGCCGGCGGAGGCCGAAATTGCCAGCCACAAATTAATGCTGCGGGCGGGCATGATGCGGAAAGTGGCGTCCGGTGTGTACACGTATCTGCCGCTGGCGTGGCGCTCTATCCGCAAAATCGAGCAGATAATCCGCGAGGAGATGGACGCCAAGGGCGGGCAGGAGCTTTTAATGCCCGCGGTGCAGCCCGCCGAGGTCTGGCAGGAGAGCGGGCGCTGGGGCGTTTACGGCGCGGAGCTTTGGCGGGTCAAAGACCGGAACGGCCGCGATTTCTGCCTTGGCCCCACGCACGAGGAGCTGATCAGCGTGACGGTGCGGGGCGACGTGCGCTCGTATAAGCAGCTGCCCCTGCTGCTTTACCAAATTCAGACGAAATATCGCGACGAGCGCCGCCCGCGCTTTGGGCTGATGCGCAGCCGCGAGTTCATTATGAAAGACCTCTATTCGTTCGACGTGGACGAGGCGGGGCTTTCGGAGAGCTATGCCAAGATGTATGACGCCTATTCCCGGGTATTTACCCGCTGCGGGCTGGATTTCCGCCCGGTGGAGGCGGACAGCGGTGCGATCGGCGGCAAAGGTAGCCATGAGTTTATGGCGCTGGCGGAGGCGGGCGAAAGCGCGATTTTGTACTGCGATACCTGCGATTACGCGGCCACCGACGAAATTGCCGGGCGCGAACCGCTGCCCGTTGAACCGGAGGAAATGCTGCCGATCGAGAAAGTGGATACCCCCAACTGCGGCACGGTGGAGGACGTGGCGAAGTTCTTGAATGTTCCCACCAACCGCATTGTCAAAACGATGTATTATCAGGCGGACGACGAGCTGGTCATCGTGCTGATCCGCGGCGACCGCCGTATCAACGAAATCAAATTGCAGGGTCTCTTGGGCTGCAACGAGCTGGCGCTGGCCGATAACGCCAAGATCGAGCAGGGCGGCAGCAAGGTGGGTTACCTGGGGCCGGTCGGCGTGGAAAATATCAGGATATTGGCGGACGCCGAGGTGCCGCCGATGTTCAACGTCATCGTGGGCGCCAACGACGGCGAACGCCATCTGCTGAACGTCAACTTCCAGCGAGGTGATTTCCGCATTGACCAGGTGGCCGATCTGCGCTATCTGGAGGAGGGCGAGCAATGCCCGCATTGCGGCGGCCACCTGAAGCTGGCGCGCGGCATTGAGGTGGGGCAGATATTCAAGCTGCACACCAAATACAGCGACAGCCTGCACGTCAACTATGCCGCCGAGGACGGCGCCGAGCGCCCGATGGTGATGGGCTGCTACGGTATCGGCGTGGGGCGCACGATGGCCGCGGTGATCGAGCAGAGCCACGACGACGACGGCATTATCTGGCCGGTGGCCGTCGCTCCCTATCATGTGGTGATCATTCCGGTGAACGACCGCGAGCAGGCGCTGGTGGACACGGCGGCGAAGCTATATGACGAAATGACGGCGGCAGGGCTGGAGGCCGTGCTGGACGACCGGGGCGAGCGCGCCGGCGTGAAATTTAAGGACGCCGACCTGATCGGCTATCCCGTGCGGATAACCGTGGGAGCGAAGTCGCTGGCCAAGGGCTGCGTGGAAGTCAAGATACGCAAGACGGGCGAAATGCAGGAGATACCCGTGGGCGACGTGACCGCCTGGCTGCATGATTTTGTGCAGGCCGAACTGGCTGTGAAATAAAACGGGCATTTTGGGAAGCCCGGGGCGATAGATTAGTATTGGGTGATTTTTATGGATTTGGCGCAAAAGGCCGAGCTGGCAGCGCGGCTGCTTAAAGTGCGCTCTGCTGTGGCGCGGGTTTTTCTGCCGCTGGCGGAGCGTCTGCCGGCGCAGGTTTTGCCCGGGGCGGGCTGGCCGGAGCGGGAAATGCTGCCCACGCTGGTGCTGCTGCCGCAGGCGGCGGGGAACATAGCGGCATGGGCGCGGGCAGAAAAACTGGCGCTGGCGCTGGAGCTTAGCTTCCTGGCCGGGCGGGTGCATGACAATACCGCGGCGGCGGATAATATCCACGGGCGGGCGATTTTGGCGGGCGATTATCTTTATGCCCAAAGCGCCCTGACCTTGACCGACTGCGGCTTCGACGGCTGGCTGGGTAAGGTCGGGCGGCAGCTGGCGCGGCGCAGCGAGGCGCGGCGCGAGCGGCTGGACTGGCAGGGGCGCGCCTTTGTACCGGAGGCGGAAAAGCTCGCCAATCTGCCGAAAGAAAACGGCGAGGGCGTATCCTTGGCGGCGGCAATGGCGGCGGAGGCGGCGGGCATGGCGCCCAAAGCAGCGGACGCCTACGCCGAGTTTGGCTTTTACCTCGGCATTTTGCAGGGGATAATTCTTTCCGATTACACACGGGGCGCGGCGTTTGCCGAGGCACTTGCGCAGGCGCGGGGCGCTCTGTTACATATCCCGCAGCTCTCTGAGGCGGCGGAACAAACGCTGCTGGCTAAACTTACCGGCGGCGGGCAGGAGGAGGAACGGCGGTGCGGCAGGGAAGAGCGGTGCGAAAGGCCGCAGACAGTCGGCAGCAATGGCTGAAGCAGGAGCTGGCGCCGCTGGAGGATTACCTGCGCGGCGCGGTAAGCTCCGATGACGCGCTGATCCATGGCGCGGCGCTCTCGCTGATCGAAGCGGGCGGCAAACGCCTGCGCCCGGCGCTGGCGTATCTCACCGGGCGGATCTACGGGGCGGACTGGGAGCAAATGCTGCCGCTTTTGGCCGCGCTGGAGCTGATCCACACCGGCAGCCTCGTCCATGACGACGTGATCGACCAAGCGGCGCTGCGGCGGGGACGCCCCACGGTGAGCTACGTGCATGGCGACGCGGCGGCGCTGTACGTCGGGGATTTTCTGATCGGGCGGGCGCTGGAGCTGGTGGCGGTGTATCAAAACCCGCGCATTGACCGGGCGCTGAACCGCACGGTGCTGCAAATGTGCCGCGGGGAGCTTGGGCAGGAGCGCGATTTCTTCAATCTTGCGCAGGGGACGCTGGCCTATTTTTACCGCATACGCCGCAAAACGGCGCTGCTGTTCGCGGGGAGTTTGGAGTGCGGCGCGGCTTTGGCCGGGGCGCAGGAAGCGGCGGTGGACGGCTGCTGGCGGCTGGGCTATAACCTGGGGCTGGCGTTTCAGATCATCGACGATCTGCTTGATCTGCTGGCCGACGAACAGACGATCGGCAAACCGGCGGGCAACGATTTACGCCAGGGCAACCTGACGCTGCCGGTGCTGCTGGCACTCCGGGGCAATGCGGGGGACAAGCTGGCTAAAGCGGTGCGCGGCATACAGCAGGGCGAGCCGGGTGCGCTGGCGGAAGCTCTCTCGCTGGTGCGCGGATCGGACGGCGGGGCGCAGGCGGCAGACGTGGCACGGCGGCTGCTGGGGCGTGCCGAACAGGAATGTCACCGGCTGCCGCCCGGGCGCGAACGCGAGCATTTGGCCGGCGCTTTACACAGCTTTGATAAGCAGCTTTCGCGGCTGCTCAAATAATACATATAACAGGAGGCTTGACAATGATGGTAAAAAAGTATCTGGAGCATTTGCCGAAGATCGACCCGGTGACTTATGTGGACGACTCGGCGGTAATTATGGGCATGGTGGAGCTGGCGAAGGGCGTCAGCGTCTGGCCGAACGTCACCATTCGCGGCGATGTGAACTTCATCAGGATCGGCGAGTACAGCAATGTGCAGGATAACGCCATGGTACACGTGGCAGCGCAGCCCTGCCCGACGATCATCGGCTCGCACGTAACCATCGGCCACAGCGCGGTGGTGCACGCCTGCGTGATCGAGGACAACTGCCTGATCGGCATGGGCGCGGTGGTGCTGGACGGCGCGCTCATCGGCCACGGCTCGATCATCGGCGCGGGCGCGGTGGTGCCGCCGGGCAAGATCATTCCGCCGTATTCCAAGGTGGTGGGTATCCCCGGCAAGGTGGCGGCCACCATGACCGAGGAGGACGAGCAGGCGCGTATCCGCCATGCGCGGCGCTATTGGAACCTGGCGGCCTGCTATATCGAGGGCGGCGAAAAGTATATGCTGGACGAGCCGAAAATCCCCATGCTGACTACCGAACCGTACCAAAAATACCTATAATATAAGCGGCGCAAAAATTTTGCAAAAAATTTGCCCAAAACCCTTGCGCTTTGGCGGGAAATGTTGTACAATCTAAACAACAAAGCAAACAAATGTTCGGTCTGGTGGCCGGGGTTGGAGGTTGACAAATGGCAGAAAGAGCAGCGACAGACAGAGCCGCGGCGTTGGAGGCCGCGCTGGCGCAGATTGAAAAGAATTTCGGCAAAGGCTCGATCATGAAGATGGGGGCTTCGGCCGCGCAGGGTATTGAGGTGATCCCCACCGGCTGTTTGCCGTTGGATATCGCGCTCGGCGTGGGCGGTATTCCGCGCGGGCGTATTGTGGAGATATACGGGCCGGAATCCTCCGGCAAGACCACGGTGGCGCTGCATATTGCGGCCGAGGCGCAGAAAATGGGCGGCACGGCGGCGTTCATTGACGCGGAGCACGCGCTTGACCCGGTCTATGCGCACAATCTGGGCGTTAATCTGGACGAGCTGCTGGTCTCGCAGCCCGATACCGGCGAACAGGCGCTGGAAATCGCCGAAGCGCTGGTGCGCTCCGGTGCGGTCGATCTGGTGGTGGTGGACTCGGTGGCGGCGCTGGTGCCGCGGGCGGAACTTGAGGGCGACATGGGCGACGCGCACGTGGGCTTGCAGGCGCGTTTGATGAGCCAGGCGCTGCGCAAGCTGACCGGCGCGGTGAACAAAAGCCGCTGCGCCATCGTGTTTATCAACCAGCTGCGCGAAAAAGTCGGCGTGATGTACGGCAACCCGGAGGTCACCCCCGGCGGCCGTGCGCTGAAGTATTATGCCACCGTGCGTATCGACGTGCGCCGGGTGGAGACGCTGAAGCAGGGCGGCGACAGCGTGGGTAACCGCACCAAGGCCAAGATCGTCAAAAACAAGGTGGCGCCGCCGTTTAAAATGGCGGAGTTCGATATCGTGTTCGGCGAGGGCATTTCCCGCGTCGGCTCGCTGCTGGACTTGGGCGTCAATCTGGACGTTATCGACAAGAGCGGCTCCTGGTTTGCCTATAAGGGCGAGAAGATCGGCCAGGGGCGCGAGAACGCCAAGAAGTATCTGAAAGAAAACCCGGAAGTTTTCGCCGAGGTGGAAGCCAAGGTGCGCGAGCTTTCGGTGACTTCCAACCGTCTCGCTTTCGGCACCACCGACGACGAGGCGTAATAGACCGTAAAAAACATATTAAAATATCAGACATAACCTCTCTCCTGGCGGAGAGAGGTTTTTTTGCGCCCTTTTGGCGGCGGCGGTGGGGAAAGAGGGGGAGGTTCAAAAAAAGTGAAAAAATTTTTTTAGCCGAAATTTGGCGAAATTTACCAATCCAAAAATTTTCCACACCAACAGCTGGGCAAAATTGGCGTTCCTGCTACCACAATTTGTGTTTAAGGCCGTTTAGAGGGCAAAACAGGGCGGTTTTTGGCTTGGTCAGGCGGTTGAAAAAAGTTGTAAAAGGCTATTGATTTTTTCTAAAAACTCGGTTAAAATGGTGCCAAGGTGCAAAAAAGTGGTAAACAAGTGCATCTTGGTGTTAAAAAGTGGATAGTTTGTTAGCTGTGATTTTGGGCGGCCAAAGCGCCGGGCACAAGGCGGGAGGTGAGAGCAGATGACTTTTATGGGAACGTATCAGAATAACGTTGACCCCAAGGGGCGCGTCAGTATTCCCGTAAAGTATCGTGAGGCTCTCGGCGAACGCTTTTATGTGACGAAAGGCTTTGACCGCTGCATTGATATCCACACGGTGGCCGGCTGGGAAAAGCTGGCGGGCAAATTGCACAAGCTTTCCGTTACCAAACGGGATATGCGTGATTTTGTGCGCTTCGTTTTCGGCAACGCCACCGAAGTCGAGCTGGACAAGCAGGGGCGGATATTGCTGCCCGCGCTGCTCCGCGAGACGGTGGGTATCGAAAAAGAGGTTATTGTGATGGGCGTGGGCGATAAGATCGAGATCTGGGATAAGGCGGCATGGGAGAAGCACCAGCAGGAGCTTAGCCAGCATATCGCCGATATTTCCGAAAACGTCGGCGCGTTTGACGTCGACGTGGATATCGATTTGTAGGCGGCCCCGCAGTGTGGCAGGTATGGTGGTGTGTGTAGAGTGATCTGACAAAACGGCGGCGGGGAGTGAGCATGACGACAACGGCACGGGAATTTAAGCATTTGCCGGTTTTGTTTGCCGAGGTCATGCAAAGCCTGAACCCAAAGCCCGGCACGGTTTTTGTGGACGGGACTTTGGGCGGCGGCGGCCACACCGAGGGCATTTTGCAGCGGACGGCGCCTGACGGCGTGGTCATCGGTATTGACCAGGACGCGGACGCGCTGGCGGCGGCAAGC
Organism: uncultured Peptococcaceae bacterium; assembly: GCA_947625705.1. Classification (GTDB taxonomy): domain Bacteria; phylum Bacillota; class Dehalobacteriia; order UBA4068; family UBA4997; genus Avidehalobacter. Next base: position 59,205 of record CANQPG010000003.1, read on the forward strand.
GAGCGGCTTGCCCCATACGGCGCGCGGTTCCGCCCGGTGCGGGCAAATTTTGCCGGGCTCTCCGATGTGCTGCGCGAGCAGAATATCCCGCAGGTGGACGGCGTTTTGTTGGATATCGGCGTTTCCTCTTATCAGCTGGACACGCCGGAGCGCGGTTTTTCCTATATGAGCGACGGCGCCCTCGATATGCGTATGGACAGACGCGGCGGGGCGACGGCGGCGGACTTGTTGGCGCAATTATCAGCCGAAGAGCTGGCGGACATTATCTATAAGTACGGTGAGGAGAAGTTTTCCCGCCGCATTGCCCAAAGGATCGTGGCGGCAAGAGAGCAGCAGCCGATAACCGGGACTTTGCAGCTGGCCGAGATCGTGGCGGGTGCGATACCGCCCAAGGCGCGGCGGGCTGAAAAGCAGCACCCGGCCAAACGGACGTTTCAGGCGCTGCGCATTGCCGTAAACGACGAGCTGGGCGTGCTGGAGCGCGGCCTGGCCGCAGGATTTGCGGCGCTTAAGCCGGGCGGCAGGCTGGCGGTGATCACTTTTCATTCGCTGGAGGATAGAATTGTTAAAACGTATTTCGCCGCGCGGTGTCAAGGGTGCATTTGCCCACCGGAGTTTCCCGTTTGTGTATGCGGGCGGCAGCCGGAGGGGAAGCTCTTGCAGCGCAAGCCGATAACGGCGGGCGAGGCGGAACTTGCCGCCAACCCCCGTGCCCGCAGCGCTAAACTGCGGGTGATCGAGAAATTATAAAAAAACCGCGCCGTGTGACGGATTGGGATTTAAAGACGGCGGAAAGGAAGTGACCGGATTTGCAGGCAGCTACGGCAAAACGCAAAATGACGGAGGCCGAACAAAGACGCTATGCCTTTCGGGTATACGAGAACGCCGACGACGCCATGGCGGAGGCCAGGGCGAAAGCCAAGCAGCAGGCTGCGGCCGACCGCCGCGCCAAGGTGAAGCTGCTCTTTGGGGTGTTCGCGATCTTCCTGCTGGGCATGGGTTACATGCTGCTGAACACGCAGGTCACGGTCATCGGTTATGAAATCAACCAACAGATGGCGGCCAACGATAAATTGGCCAACGACAACACCCGCCTGGTGTTGGAGATCGAACAGGCCACCAGTCCGGAAAAGGTGGCGGGATTTGCCGTCGAGCATTTTAATATGGTGACGGCGACGGAGGACTCAGTTATCTATTACGACGCGGCGGCCGCCGAAAACTCGGCGGGCAATATCCGCACCGGCATGGCAGTAGATCAGGCGGCGCTGGGCTTCGGCACGCTGGAGGTCATTGACGACAGCGGCTCAGGAAGCCTGATTGAAAGCATCGGCACGTTTTGGCAGCAGTTAACTTCCGGCGGCGGCGTGCAGCTCGGTATGCGTGATTAAGTTGAATAAGCGATGAAATAAAGCCAGCGCCAGCAGCCCCGGCTTTATTTCTCTATTCTGAACAAGTTAAAAATCGGGGCGAAAAAGTGCAAAATCGCCCGGCGGCGTATATTTGCCGCCATGGTTAATATATATTTGGTAAGCGTATCAGGCGGAATTTGCGGGAGAGGAGGCGGCAGATCATGCGGCGCAGCAATTATGTGGCCGGCAAAAAGCTGACATATGTGTTTTTCTTTTTGGCCGTCTGCTTTCTGGTGGTGGCGGCTGGCTTGGCATACCGCACGCTGGTGCAGGGGGCGGAGCTTCAGGCCAAGGCGGAAAATTCCCGCACCCGCTCGGTGACGGTGGCGGCCAACCGCGGCACGATCTATGACCGCACCGGCTCGGTGCTGGCCGTCAGCGTCAGCACGGATTCCGTGGCCGTCAACCCCAGCCAGATCGAGGACGCCGACGTACCGGAGGTGGCCGAAAAGCTGGCGGCTATTTTGGGCGTGGATTATGACACCATTTACCAGCGCATTACCAAAAATTCTTACTTTGAGTGGGTGAAGCGCAAGGCCGATTTTGACGTGGTGGCCGATTTAACGGTGGAGATGAAAGAGGATAACCTGCCCGGCGTGATGTTGGTGGAGGAAACGCAGCGTTATTATCCCAAGGTGGAGCTGGCGGCCAATCTGCTGGGCTTTGCCGGTATCGACAACCAGGGTCTGGAGGGCGTGGAATATTCCTACGACGAAATTCTGAAAGGCGTGGACGGCAGTATCGTCACCGAGTATGACAGCAACAACAACATCGTGCAGCAGGCCATTCAGGAATACAACCAGCCGCAGGACGGCTATAATATTTATCTGACCATTGACGAGAACATTCAGTATTTTGCCGAGCGCGAGCTGGACGCGCTGATGGCGAGCGAGAACCCGCCCAAGGCGGCGGCGGTGCTGGCGATGGCGCCGCAGACGGGGGAGATCCTCTGCTGGGCGAACCGCCCGACTTATGACCCCAACCATTATCAGGACTATGACCAAAGCTGCCGGCGCAACATGCTGATCACGGATACCTATGAACCCGGCTCGGTGTTCAAGATCGTGACGGCTTCGGCGGCGCTGGATTCCGGTGCGGCCACGCTGAACGACCGCTTCTATGACCCCGGTTACATTCAGGTCTCCTCGCACAAGATCAAATGCTGGCGCTCCTATCGCCCGCACGGCAGCCAGAGCTTTGCCGAAATTATCCAGAACTCCTGCAACCCGTGCTTCGTCAATCTGGTGCAGAAAATGGAGGCCATGCAGAAAGGCACGTTCTATAAGTATATCGACGCTTTCGGCTTCGGCAATATCACCGGGCTGGGCTTGCAGGGCGAGGCCAAGGGCATTGTCATTGACGAGGACGTAGTCAGCCAGCTCGATCTGGCGACGATGTCGATCGGCCAGAGTATCGCGGTGACGCCGCTGCAAATGGTGACGGCGGTATCGGCGGTGGCCAACGGCGGCACGCTTTTGCAGCCTCAGATCATTCACCACATCACCGACAACGCGGGCAACGTGGTGCAGGAATACGAGCGCAAAGAGGTGCGCCGCGTCGTTTCCGAGGAAGTGGCGAACGAGGTCTGCCTGATGTTGGAAAACGTGGTCAATAAAGGCACCGGCTCCAAGGCGTATGTGGACGGCTATCGCGTCGGCGGCAAAAGCGGCACGGCGCAGAAACCGGGCGTGGGCGGCTATCAGGAGGGCAAATATATCGCCTCGTTCTGCGCCGTCGCCCCGGTGGACGACCCGCAGGTGGTCATGCTGGTGATGATCGACGAGCCGAGCGGCGCGCTGTATCAGGGCGGCCAGGTGGCGGCGCCGGTTTTGCAGAAAATTATGGCCGATACCCTGCGTTACCTCGGCGTGGTGTCGCAGGTGACGGATATCAAATCCGATAAGATCGAGGTCAAGGTGGAACAGCAGACCTCCGTACCGGACGTGAGCAACCTCTCGGTTGAGGAGGCCAAAAAGGTTATCGGCGTGGCCGGGCTGGAATATGAGCTGGACGGCAGCGGCGTTTACGTGGGCAGCCAGACCCCGGCCGCGTTCAGCCAGGTGCCCGTCGGCACCAAAATTCTGCTGAAAACGGTGGGCAGCGCCGCGGACGATACCGTCACCGTGCCCGACCTCACCGGCAAATACGTACGCGAGGTGGCGGAGATATTGAACGCCATGGGCTTAAAAGTGAAAACGGAGGGCAGCGGCACGGCGTTTGAGCAAAACCCGGTGCCGGGTGCGAAAGTGCAGCGCGGCGACGTCATCACCGTGCAGTTTAAGGAGGAAAACGCGGCGGACGGACAAATCGAGCCGTATTAAGCCGGGGATATACAGTGGAGGAGGAACTTGCGATGAGGTTGAGAGATATTGCGGTTTATCTGGGTATCGACCCCGAAACCGTACCGGATATCCGGGTGAAAAATTTGCAGTACGATTCGCGCACGGTGCAGCCGGAGGACGTGTTCATCGCCCTGGTCGGGACGAACGTGGACGGCCACGATTATATCGAACACGCAGTGGCCAACGGCGCGGTGGCCGTGATCGCCGAATACGCACCGGAAAGTGTGGCGGCGCACACCCCCGTGCTGGTGGTGAAAGACACGCGCGAGGTCATCTCGCTGCTGGCCGAGCTGCTGTATGACTTCCCGGACAAGAAATTGAACATACTGGGCGTCACCGGCACCAACGGCAAAACGACGACGACCAATCTGGTGCGTTATCTCTGGCAGAAGCGGCGCGTCAAATGCGGCCTGATCGGCACCATCTGCAATTACTGCGGCGAGCGGAAGCTGCCCGCCGGCGCGACGACGCCCGAGCCTCTGCACCTGGCGGAGCTGCTCGCCATGATGGTGGAGGACGAGTGTACTCACGTTGTCATGGAGGTATCCTCCCACGCGCTGAAGCAGAAGCGGGTGGACGCGCTGCATTTTAACGGCGCGGTGTTCACCAACCTGACGCAGGATCACCTCGATTATCATGTGACGGTGGAGGATTATCTGAACGCCAAATTGCAGCTGTTCCGTATGCTGGACAGAAACCAGGCTGCCGAGGGCTTTGCCGTGGTGAATGTGGACGATCCGCACGCCGAAGACTTTATCAACGCCAGCCATGCCGAGCTTTGGACTTACGGTATCGACAACCCGGCGACGCTGCAGGCGCAGAATTATCATCTGACGGGGCGGGGCACGGCGTTTGACGTGCTGTATCAGGGCAAAACTTATCAGGCGGAAATTCCGCTTTCCGGTAAATTCAACGTGTATAACTCGCTGGCGGCGCTCTGCGCCATGCTGGCGCAGGGTTTTGAGCTGACCGACCTTTTGAACGATCTGAAAGAGGTGCCGCAGGTGCCGGGGCGTTTTGAGCAGGTGGACTGCGGCCAGGATTTTGCGGTGGTGGTGGATTATGCCCACACACCGGACGGCCTGGAAAACGTGCTGAAGACGGCGCGGGAAATTACGCGCAGCAAGCTGATCGTGGTGTTCGGCTGCGGCGGCGACCGTGACCGCGGCAAGCGCCCGATCATGGGCAGACTGGCGGTGACTATGGCCGACCATGCCATCGTTACCTCCGATAACCCGCGCACCGAAGAGCCGCTGAGCATTATCGCCGAAATTGAGGCGGGTATCAGGGAGCTGGACGCGGCGGCCAAGGCGAAATACGAGGTGCAGGCGGATAGGCGTCTCGCGATCGGCCGGGCGATCGAGCTGGCCGAGCCGGGCGACGTGGTGCTGATTGCCGGCAAAGGCCACGAGGACTATCAGCTGGTGAACGGACGGGTGCTGGATTTTGACGACCGCAAGGTGGCGCGGGAATTTCTGACGAAATAAAGGCCGCGAACCTCTGGTTTATGGGGGATTTGGTGTTAATGGAAAGAGCGTTGCTTGCACTGGCGGCGGCTTTTGTGCTGGCCGCCCTGCTGGGCCGGCCGTTGATCGCCGTGCTGCATTATCTGAAATTTGGACAAACTATTCGCGAGGACGGTCCCAAGCGCCATCTGGTGAAATCGGGTACGCCCACGATGGGCGGCGTCATCTTTCTGCTGCCGTTCGTACTGGTGTCGCTGGTGCTGGCCGGCGCGTCGCAGACGGTGCTGCTGTTTGTGGGCGCGGTGCTGCTGTTTGGGCTGATCGGGCTGGCGGACGACGGCATTATCATCGTGCTGCACCGCTCGCTGGGGCTGACGGCCAAGCAGAAGCTGCTGCTGCAATTCATCTTTGCGTTTTTGTTCGTGTATCTGGCCGAGCGTTTCTTAGGCCGCGGCACCGATCTGATCTTCCCCATCATTGGCTGGAAATGGGAGCTCTCCGGCTGGTATTATCCGCTGATCGCCACCTATATGGTGTTCATCACCAACGCCGTCAACCTGACGGACGGGCTGGACGGCCTGGCGGGCGGCATCAGCTTTCAAGTGCTGCTGGCGTATGTGCTGATATGTTTGCTGGCGCTGCCGCAGCTGCCCGCGCCGGGCGTGGATTACGCGGGGCTGGCCTTATCCGCAGGCGCCTTGGCGGGCGGCGTGCTGGGCTTTCTGCTGTATAACAAATACCCGGCCAAGGTGTTCATGGGCGATACCGGCTCTTTGGCGCTGGGCGCAGCGGTATTCGCGCTGGCGGTGCTGACGAAGACCGAGGTGGTGTTCGTTTTGCTCGGGCTGGTGTATATTGCCGAGGCCTGTTCGGTGATGTTACAGGTGGCCAGCTTCAAGCTGTTTGGCCGCCGCATTTTCCGCATGAGCCCGCTGCACCATCACTTTGAAATGGGCGGCTGGAGCGAGACGAGGATCGTCCGCACATTCTGGACGGTTTCCGCCGTCTGCGTGCTGGCGGGGCTGCTGCTTTTGGTGTTGAGTTAAATTTTTAGGGGGCGCATATAATGTTGAACGAGTTGCTGCATAATATCAGCGGGCAAGCGGTGCTGGTGATCGGTGCGGGGCTTTCCGGGCGGGAAGCCGCGGTTTTCCTGGCCGCAAAGGGCGCCAGGGTGACGCTGGCCGATAACAAGCAGGCGGCGGAGCTTGAGGGCTTGGACGCGGTGCAAAAGGCGGGCGTAAGCCTGTGCCTCGGCCAAATGCCGGCGGACGTTGCGGGCTTTGCGCTGGCGGTCATCAGCCCCGGCGTGCCGCTCTCCATTCCCGTGGTGGCCGCGCTTGCCGACGCGCAGGTGCCGCTGATCGGCGAGCTGGAGCTGGCTTATCAGTACAGCCAAAGCCCGTTTTTGGCGATAACCGGCACCAACGGCAAAACGACGACGACCACGCTTTTGGGATACATCTTGGCGCAGGCAAAGCTTCCCTGTTATGTGGGCGGCAACATCGGCGCGGCGCTGGTGGACGGCGTGGAGCGGCTCTCACCCGACGCGGCGGTGGTGGCGGAGCTTTCCAGCTTCCAGCTGGAGACGGCGGTGGATTTCCACGCGCATATCGCGGCGTTTCTGAACTTGACGCCCGATCATCTTTACCGCCACGAGACGATGGAAAATTACGGCAATATCAAGGCGAAAATTTTTGCCCACCAAGGCAAGGACGACTTCGCCGTGCTGAATTATGACGACGAAAAGGTGCGGGCATACGCGCCGAAAATCTCCGGCACGGTGGTGTATTTCAGCCGGAAAGCCGAGCCGGAATGCGGTATGTTCCTTAAGGGCGATAAAGTTATCTGGCGCTTTGGCGGCAAGGAGCAGGAGGTCATCGCGGCGGCGGATATTCTGATCAAAGGGCCGCATAATCTGGAAAACGCGATGGCGGCGGCGGCGATGGCGGCGCTTTACGGCGTTGATTTGGCAGTCATTGCCGAAGCGCTTAAGACGTTCCCCGGCGTGGAACACCGGCAGGAGCCTGTCGGTGAGTTCCACGGCGTGCTTTACATCAACGATTCCAAGGGCACCAACCCGGATTCCACGCTGTATGCGCTGGCGGCCTGCGAGCGCCCTACGGTGCTGATTTTGGGCGGCTTCTCCAAGGGGTCGGATTTTCACGACCTGCTGCCGCTGATCAAAGAAAAAGTCAAACATATCGTGCTGCTGGGCGAGACGGCGGACGTTATCGCGGCCACGCTGGACGAGGCGGGCATAACCTGCTATGAACACGCCGGGCGCGATTTTGCCAAATGCGTCAAGCTGGCCATTGCGGCGGCCAAGCCGGGCGATGAGGTGCTGCTCTCGCCTGCCTGCGCCAGCTGGGATATGTTCAAGTGCTTTGAGGAACGGGGCGAGGAGTTTAAGCGGCTGGTCAAAGAGCTGGCCTGAACAGGCGGCATAACGCGGCGAAATTTGGCATAATAATCATAGGACTGCGAAAGGAGGGAAGCCCATGCGCGAGCCAAAAGGCAAAATCGACTACTGGCTGTTTTTCATCGTGTTCGTATTGTGCTGCATCGGCATGATCATGGTGCTTTCCGCCAGCCAGTATTCAGCGGCCTATGAATTCGGCGACTCCTATTATTACCTGAAACGGCAGATCTTCAACATCGCGGTGGGCTTTGTGGCCATGTTTTTGGCCATCAAGATCGACTATCGCATTTACGGCAAGCTGTGCTGGCCGATCTTCTTTATCGGCGTCGGCCTGATGCTGCTGGTGATGTTCTCCGGCCTTGGTTCGGAGGGCGGCGGCTCGCAGCGGTGGATACAGCTTGGCCCCATGCGCTTTCAGCCCTCCGACGTGATGAAGCTTTCCATGCTGGTGCTGCTCTGCCAGCAGCTGGCGGAGCCCTCCGGTTATTTTGTCGGGCGGACGCTGCCTTATCTGGCTATCGTCGGCGTCAGCTGCTGCCTGGTGGCCATCAACGACCTCGGCACCGGCATTGTGATGGGCTGCACGGCCACTCTACTGCTGATCATCGGCGGCATGAAGCTGCGCTATCTGTTTGCGCTGTTCGGCCTGGGGCTGGCTGGTCTGGCCTGCATGGTGCTGCCGCCGCAATACCATTATCGCCTGACGCGCCTCACCAGTTTCCTCGATCCCTGGGCGGATTATTACGGCAACGGCTATCAGGTGGTGCAGTCGCTGCTGGCTATCGGCTCGGGCGGGCTGATGGGCGTGGGCTTGGGTGAGGGCGGCGCCAAGTGGTTTTATCTGCCGGAGCGCCACACCGACTTTATCTTCGCCATTCTGGTGGAGGAGGGCGGCCTTTTGGCTGGCCTGGTGCTGCTGCTGCTGTTTTTGGCGTTCACCTGGCGCGGGCTGACCATTGCCATGCGCGTGAAAGACACTTTCGGCCGCTTGCTGGCGGCAGGGCTGACGCTGATGATCACGGTGCAGGCGCTGGTCAACATGGCGATCGCGCTCGGCATGATGCCGGTAACAGGTATCACGCTGCCGTTTATCAGCTATGGCGGCACGTCGCTGGTCATTTCGCTGGCGGCGGTGGGCGTGCTGCTGAATATTTCCAAATCGGCCAAAATGAAAAAATAACTGACTATAATCTGAAAAAAATGAGTTGATACCAATGCGCGTAATGATCAGCGGCGGCGGCACGGGCGGCCACATCTACCCGGCCTTGAGCATTGCCGAAGCCCTTAAATGCGAATATCCCGGCGCGGAAATTCTGTACGTCGGCGCGGCAAACGGCATGGAACACCGGCTGGCGGCGGAGGCGGGTTATGACTTTCTGCCGGTCAGCGTGGCCGGGCTTGCCTCGAAAAATCCCTTTAAGGTGCTGGCGGTGCTGGTGAAAAACGCGCTCGGTGTGGCCGAGGCCAAGCGGGCAATCAAAAAATTCAAGCCCGATCTGGCGGTGGGCACGGGCGGCTATGCCTGCGGCCCCCTGCTGCTGGCGGCCGAGGAGCTGGGCATACCCACGCTGCTGCACGAGCAAAACGCCGTGATGGGCAAAACCAACCGCATTTTAAGCGGTAAGGTGAGCAGGCTCTGCCTGACGTTTCCGATCAAGGATCTGCCGGAGAAAGCGGCGGCTCGCGCCGTGCTGACGGGGCTGCCGGTGCGCAAGGCCATTTTGCAGGCCGAACGCGCGGCGGGGCGGCAGGCGCTCGGTTTGGATATGACAAAACCGGTGTTGCTGCTGACGGGCGGCAGTCAGGGCGCGCGGCACCTCAATCAGGCGCTGGCGGCTCTGTGGCGGGAGCTTTTGGCCAAAAACGTGCAGATCGTGCATATCTGCGGCGAAAAGCTGTTCAACGAGACGGCGCAAATGGCGCAGGAGCATGGTTTGCCCTATCAGCGCCCCAAAGAGGGGGAGATACCGCAGGCCAAAGGCGGCTTTCTGCTGCTGCCGTATCTAAGCCACATGGAGTATGCGATGAGCGCCTGCGACGTGGTGGTGGCGCGGGCGGGGGCTTCGTTTCTGGCGGAGCTTTCGGCCATTGGGCGCGCGGCGGTGCTGGTGCCGTATCCCTATGCGGCGGGCAATCATCAGGCGTATAACGCGGCGGCTTTTCGTGATGCGGGGGCGGCGCTGGTCATCGACGACGCGGCGCTTTCGGCGGCCGCTTTGCGCGGCGCTTTACAAAAGACGCTTTTTGATATACAATTAAACCAAACCATGGCGCAGGCTTCGGCGGCGCTGGGGCACCGGGACGCGGCGGCCAAAATTCTGGCGGCGGCGCGGGAAATTATCGGCTGAATTGGCTCGGTGCGCCGCATGATGGCGGCACGGAGAGGGGAAATCGTTTTGTTCACATATCAACACGTGCATTTCGTCGGTATCGGCGGTATCGGCATGAGCGCACTGGCGCGGATATTGGCGGGCTGGGGGGTGAAAACCTCCGGCTCTGATTTGTCGCTGACCAAACTGACCGACAGCCTGGCCGCGATGGGGGTGGATATCGTTCAGGGTCACGCGGCGGCCAACCTTGCGCCTGACGTTGACCTGCTGGTGTATTCCTCGGTCATCAAACCGGATAACCCGGAGTATGCCGAGGCAGAGCGGCGCGGCGTTACCATCTTCTGCCGGGCGCAGCTGCTGGCGGAAATGCTGAAAATGCGGCGCGGCATTGCGGTGGCCGGGGCTCACGGCAAGACGACCACCACCGGCATGCTCGGCACGGCGCTTTTGGCAATGCAGCAGCAGCCGACCATTGTGGTGGGCGGCGTGCTGGCCGCCATCGGCACCAATTCCTGCTGGGGCGGCGGCGAATATCTGGTGGCCGAGGCGGACGAAAGCGACGGCTCTTTTCTGCTGCTGCCTGCTAAGGTAGCGGTGGTCACCAACATCGAGAACGACCATCTTGACCATTACGGCACGATGGCTAAGCTGATCGCGGCGTTTCGGCAGTTTATCAATCAGCTGCCGGCAGACGGCCTGGCGGTGCTGGGGCTGGATAGTCCTATCGTGGCGGATATGCTGCCGGAGATCACGGCGCCGCACGTGACGTTTGCCTTATCAGACCCGGCGGCGGATTATTACGCCGGGGCGATCACCTACACCGACTTCGGCACCAAATTTGCGGTGCTGCACAAGGGCGAGCGGCTGGGCGAGGTGGAATTATCCGTGCCCGGCGCTTATAATGTGAAGAATGCGCTGGCGGCGGCGGCGACGCTGCACAGCCTTGGTTTTGACTTTGCCGATATTGCGGCGGGGCTGGCGGCGTTCCGCGGCACGGGGCGGCGCTTTGAGCTGCTGGCCGAAAACGCGGCGCGGGATATCCGCGTTTATGACGATTACGCCCACCACCCCAGCGAGATCAAGGCTCTGCTGGACGGCGCGCGCCACGTGGCGAAGCAGCGTCTGGTGGTGGTGTTCCAGCCGCACAGATACAGCCGGACGCAGCTTTTGTTCGACGAGTTTGCCGGGGCTTTCGGCAAGGCGGACGTTTTGATATTGAATGAGATCTATCCTGCGTTTGAAGCGCCCATTCCCGGCGTGACGGCGGCAAAGCTGGCCGAAGCCGTGCGCGGGCGGGAGCCGAAGCTGCCGGTCTATTACGCGGCAGATCAGGCGGCGGTGCTGCAAACGCTGGACGAAGTGGTGCAGGACGGCGATTTGGTGCTGAACGTCGGCGCGGGGACGATCCGCCGTATCGGCGAGGCGTATGCGGCGAGAGTAAAGGGTGAGCCTAATGCGTAAAGCCCCAAAACATAAGAAAATTTACGCGTTGCCCAAGGCGTTTTTGCAGCAATTTGGCGGGCGCGTTTTGCCTATGTGCGATATGCGGCAATATACCTCGTGGCGGATCGGCGGCGCGGCGGACTGGCTGCTGGAAGCCGAGAGCGAGGCGGACGTGCTGGCCGTGCTGAATTTGGCGGCACGGTATGATATTCCGCTCACGGTGATCGGCCGCGGCACCAATCTGCTGGTCTCCGACGCGGGGATCGCGGGGATCGTTCTGCGTATCGGCGCGGCGTTTGATAAGATCGAATATCAGGCGGATAACCGCGTGCGGGCGGGCGCGGGCGTGCTGCTTGCGGCGCTCTCCCGCCGCACGGCGGAGCGCGGCATGACCGGCCTGGAATGGGCGTGCGGTATCCCCGGCAATCTGGGCGGCGCGCTCTTTATGAACGCGGGCGCGTATGGGGGCAGTATGTCCGCCGTTGTCACCGAGGTGCGCTTTGCGGCATATAATGACGCAAAAGCAAAGGAGGCGGTTATTGGCACGCTTTCGGGCGATGATTTGCGGTTTGATTACCGCACGGGCTGCGTGGGCGAGGGTATGATTGCCCTTGCCGCCACATTGCAGCTTGCCCCGGGCGACGCGGCGGCGTCGCTGGCGCAGATCGACGATATTATTGCCACACGCGCCAAGAACCAGCCTTTGGAATATCCCTCCGCCGGGAGCGTTTTCCGCAATCCGGAAGGCTCCCATGCCGGGTATCTGGTGGAAAGCGCCGGCTGTAAGGGTATGCGCTGCGGCGGGGCAGAAGTCTCCCAAAAGCACGGCAATTTTATCATCAACACCGGCGAAGCCACCGCCCATGACGTTTTGCGCCTGATCGAGCAGGTGCGGCGCGTGGTGCAGGCCAAAACCGGCTATGCTCTGGAGACTGAGGTGCGCCTGCTGGGGAGGGAGTCCGATTAAGCTCGGGAGGGCTGCCCTATGACCGGTTTGGCGTACAATAATTTGGCGCAGGAGAAAATTTGGCTGGCAGGCGGTGCAAAAATTGACGGTGAGGTGGCGATAAGCGGCGCGAAGAACGCCGTACTGCCGCTGATGGCCGCGTCGCTGCTTTCCGGTGGCGAGTGCATTATCAACAACGTGCCCAGGCTGGACGACGTTTTGGTAATGCTTTCTGTTTTTAAGGAGCTGGGCGTGAAAGCCGATTTTTGCGGCCATACGCTCCGTCTGGACTGCCGCCGGGTGCGCCCGGCAGCGGTGGAGCCCAAGGTTTTGGGACGTATTCGCGCCTCCAACCTGATACTGGGGCCGCTGCTCGCCCGTTTTAAGGAAGCAGAGATCGGCGCCTGCGGCGGCTGCTCCATCGGCTCGCGGCCGCTGGATCTGCATTTTGCGGCGCTGGAAGCGTTGGGCGCAAAAATTCTCCCGCTGGAGGGCGGTTATTTCGCTTTCGCGCGGGAGCTTAAGGGAACGCGGGTGACGTTTCCGTTCCCCAGCGTCGGCGCAACGGAAAACCTGATCATGGCGGCGGCGCTGGCGCAGGGGCAGACGGTGCTCTCCGGGGCGGCGGCCGAACCGGAGATCGTCGAGCTGGCGGCTTATATCAACGCGATGGGCGGCAAAGTCTGCGGCGCGGGCACGCCGACCGTCGTTATCGAGGGCGTCAAAAGCCTGCGCAGCGCGTCTTATACCGTTATGCCCGACCGTATCGAGGCTGGGACATATCTGCTGGCCGGGGCGCTCGCGGGCGGCGAGGTGTTGTTGCGCGGGGCAAGACGGGCGGAATTGGCGGCGCTTTTGGCCGCGCTGGACGCGATGGGCGTCACCTGGCGCGAGACGGCGGCGGGGCTTGTCGTTTGCGGCGGTTCCCGGCGGGCAATAGATATTGTGACCGCGCCGCACCCCGGCTTCCCGACGGATCTTCAGCCGCTGCTTACGGCGGCGCTGTGCACGGCGCGGGGGCGCTCCACCGTGCGCGAGACGATTTTTGAAAACCGCTTTACCTACGCGGCGGAGCTGAAAAAAATGGGCGCGTCTATACAAATCCGGGATAATTGTGCTATAATAAACGGTGTGCCCGCGTTATGCGGTGCGGACGTGGCGGCGGGAGACCTCCGCGCGGGGGCGGCGCTGGTGCTGGCGGCGCTTGCTGCCGAGGGCGAAAGCCTGATCGCCGGCGTGGAATACATTGACCGTGGCTATGAGGACATGGTGCCGAAGCTGGCCGCTTTGGGGGCGGATATCCGCCGGGTGAAGCTGCGGGCGCGGGCGGTATAGGCCGCAATTCTTTGTGTGACGAGGTAGACAGTTATGGGTAGCGTGGTATCGCTGGCTGAGGAAAAGAAAAAACGCCGCCGCCGTGCCGGGTCATTCGCCTGGCTGTGGACGGTGCTGCTGCTGATCGCGGCTCTGGCGCTGGGCTTCGGCCTGGCGCAGTCGCCGATCTTCAATATCCGCGCCATCGAGGTGACGGGTATCAGCCACATAACGCGGGAGGAAGTGCTGGAGCTTTCCGGTATTCAGCCCGGCGAGCATATCTATGCCGCCAATTTGGCCAAGGCGCAGAATATGATCGCCACCAACCTTTGGGTGGAGCAGGTGGAGGTGAAGCGGAAGCTGCCGGCCACCGTGGTGATCAACGTGCGCGAGCGCGTACCATCGGCGGCCATCACCACCAACGACGGCCTTTATATCGTGGATACGGCGGGCGTGGTTCTTTCGCGCCAGAAGCTGTTGGACGGGCTTTCGATGCTGGTGGTCTCCGGTATCAGCGATCTGCCGGCGGACGTGCGGCCGGGCACGCAGCTGGATAACGACGATCTTACTGCCGCGCTGGCGGTTATCCGCCAGATGGACGAGCAGTCGGCGGCGGTGATCGCGGAGATCAACGTGGCGGATTCGCAGCGTATTATCGCCCACACCACTTACGGCGTGGATTTTTACCTGGGGGATAAAAGCGATTTTGCCGCCAAATTCAACCTGGCCATGCAGATATTGCAGAACGAGACGAACAAAGGGCTGCTGGAAAGCCTGGATTACATAGATGTGGCGCTGCCGGATCAGCCGGTGCTGGCATATTTGTCATAATGCGGGGAAAAGACGCGGAATAGAGCGTGTTTTGGCAAATTTTTTTGAAAAAATCCGCAAAAAGCGGCGGTGTGCGGCAGGATTTGCCTAAGATATGCCGAAATATTTGTAGATTAATTATTTAAGTAGGTAAACTGGCGGCTTTTGGCCAACCGAAAGCCGATGACCGAGTATTTTTTTGACCGGAAAGGGGTTTTTTGATCATGGAAAACCGGGAAACCGATTACCAGAATAGCAATGCCAAAATTTTCGTCGTGGGCGTGGGCGGCGGCGGCAACAACGCCGTTAACCGCATGATCGACTGCGGGCTGGATACTGTGGAGTTTCTGGCGCTGAACACCGACAGCCAGGCGCTGCAAAATTCCAAGGCGACTGATAAAGTGCAGATCGGCCTGCGGCTCACCAAGGGCTTGGGCGCGGGGGCAGATCCTGAGGTTGGCCGCAAGGCCGCCGAGGAAAGCCGCGAAGAGATCAAGGGCAAACTGAAAGGCGCGGACATGGTGTTCATCACCGCCGGTATGGGCGGCGGCACCGGCACCGGCGCGGCTCCGGTGGTGGCTGATGTGGCGAAAGAGCTGGGCGCTTTGACGGTCGGCGTGGTCACCAAGCCGTTCAGCTTTGAGGGGCGCAAGCGCGCGCAGAGCGCCGAAATGGGCATTACCGATCTGAAAGAAAAGGTCGACGCCATCATCACTATCCCGAACGACAAAATTTTGCAGATGATCGACAAAAAAACCTCCATGGCCGAAGCGTTCTCCTACGCAGACGAGGTGCTGCGCCAGGGCGTGCAGGGCATTTCCGAATTGATTTCCAAGTCCGCTTTCATCAATGTGGACTTCGCCGACGTTAAGACGATCACCAAGAACGCCGGCACCACCATGATGGGTATCGGTATCGCCGACGGCGAGAACAAAGCGGTGGAAGCGGCGCAGGCTGCTATTTCCAGCAAGCTGCTTGAGACCAGTATCGAGGGCGCCAAGGTTATTCTGTTCAACATCACCGGCGGCACCAACCTC
>CANQPG010000004.1 GCA_947625705.1 uncultured Peptococcaceae bacterium
AGTATCAGCAGCAGGCGTGGCTTTATTGGGGGCTGGCCTGCTGCTTCGGGCTGCTGTTCTGGCTGATGCTTTGGGGCTGGGCGCAGGTTTTTGCCGGCCAGAGCTTTGCCGAAGCGCTCACCTATGCGTTTGGGCGGGGCGCGGGGCGGGTGCTGCTGCTGTTATACGCGGCTCTGTGGCTGGGGGTGCTGGCGGGCTCGGCGGTGTGCGCCGTGCTGTTCTGGCAGCGTTTGGGCGGCGAGACGGCTTCCTTTGCGCTTTATGCGGCGCTTTTTCTGCTGGCGGCGGCCTGCTTTGCCGCGGCGGGCGAGACGGCGCTGGCGCGGACGGCTCTCCTGGTGGTGGTTCCCGCGCTGCTGCTCACGCTGGGGAATTTGGGGCTCACCGTGAGCGGGGCGGATATCGGCAACCTGCTGCCGTTGACCCTGCCGCAGTGGGAAATTCTCCCGCAGGCGGCGCTGGGCGGGGTGCTGGTGTTCGGAAACCTGGGGGTGCTGCTGCCATATCTTGCCCACACGGAGGAGGTCAAAAACCGCCCGGGCACGCTGTTTGACGCGGGGGTGGCGGCGGCGCTTTTGTGGCTGGCCTATATTTTAGGCTCGCTGGCGGTGCTGGGCGCGTCGCTTTCGCTGTATCGCTTCCCGATCTTGCAGGTGTTCCGTCTGGCCGAGGTAGGGCATTGGCTCAGCCGCTTTGAAGTCATTGGCGCGGCGCTGCTTTTAGCGGTGCTGCTGCTGCGGGCGGCGGCCTATTTTACGGCGGCGGCAGGCGCCTTGCGTTATCTTATCCCCCGCGGCGTCAAATACCAGCCGTGGCTTTTGGCGGGCGCGCTGTGGCTGATCTTGCTGGGACTTTTCCGCCTGTTTGGCGGGGCGGAGCGTATCTTGCAGATCTGGAGCGGCGTTCTGCCGTGGGCTATGCTTGGCGGCTCGCTGCTGGTGCCGTTGGCGGCGCTGGCAGCGGCGGTTATTCGGCTGAAAAGCAAGAGCCGCACGGTGCTGGTGCATAAACCGGAGGCGGGGGCGGAGTAATTTTTTTTATTTATACTTTAATGTGTTAGCAGGAAAAAGGCAGTTTTTGTAGAATAAATCATAATATGTAAAACTATTGCTCTGCCGCCGCGGCTTTTTTCAGAGGCGGCGGGCGCTTTATTTTATGGGGAGGCTTATATGGCATACAAAAGCCGAATGGCGAGCCCGGAGGCTGATTTGCTCTGCGACGCGGTGCTGCAATTAAAAGACCGCGAGGACTGCTATCGTTTTTTTGAGGATATTTTGACCACCGGCGAGTTCAGCGCGCTGGCGCAGCGGATAGCAGTGGCGCAAATGCTGCTGGCTGAGGAGAAATACAACGATATTGCGGCGCGGACGGGCGCTTCCACCGCCACCATCAGCCGGGTGAAGCGCTGTGTGTCATATGGGGCGGACGGTTATGTGCGGGTGTTGGCGCGTTTGGATAAGCAGCGGCAGGAATAAAGCCGCCTGAGGGTGATGAGATGAACATATTAGAGAATTTGAATGAGATGCAGCGCCGCGCGGTGGAGACCACCGAGGGGCCCGTGCTGGTGCTGGCCGGCGCGGGCAGCGGCAAAACCAAGGCGTTGGTCACCCGTGCGGCTTATCTGCTGCAGGAAGTAGGCATACGCCCCGGCGAGCTTTTGGCGTTTACGTTTACCAACAAGGCCGCCCAGGAGATGTGCGAGCGCATGGAAAAGCTGACGGGGTTTTCCGTCCGCAACATGTGGGTGGGCACTTTCCACAGCATTTGTCTGCGTATTTTGCGCCGCGAGGCCAAATACCTGCCGTTTGACGCGCAGTTTGTCATCTATGACGACGCCGACCAGCAGACCATGCTGAAGCGCATACTTAAGGAAATGGGGCTGAAAGACAAGGAATTTCACCCCCGCGCCGTAGCCGCCCAGATCAGCAAATGTAAAAACCAGCTGATGACCCCGGAGGATTATTATAACGAGGTGGGCACGGACTGGGACAGCACCGTGGCCAAAATTTACGCGGCCTATCAGCGGCAGCTTCTGGCCGCGAACGCGCTGGATTTTGACGACCTGATCATGGATACGCTGCGCCTGTTCGAGCAGCACCCGGACGTTTTGGCCAAGTATCAGCAGCGCTTCCGCTACATCATGGTGGACGAATATCAGGACACCAACTATTCGCAGTATTACCTTATCCAACAGCTGGCGGCGGCAAGCCATAACATCTGCGCCGTCGGCGACCCTGACCAGAGCATTTACGGCTGGCGCGGCGCGGATATCGGCAATATTTTGAACTTTGAGAAAGATTACAAGGACTGCTGCCTGATCAAATTGGAGCAGAATTACCGCAGCACCAAGAACATTCTGGACGCGGCCAACAGCGTGATCGAGCATAACGCCCAGCGTAAGCCCAAGGCGCTGTGGACGGACGCGCCGGAGGGCGAGCTGATCGATTATCAGGAGCTGCCCGACGACCGCTCCGAGGGTATGTTCGTGGTGGAAACCATCGCCATGATGCGGGAGCAGGGCTATGACTACAAGGATTTTGCCGTGGTCTACCGCACCCACCCGCAGGCGCGCGTGCTGGAGGACGCCCTCCTGAAATACGGCTTCCCGTATCACGTTTACGGCGGCATGAAGTTCTATGAGCGCAAAGAGATCAAAGACACGCTGGCGTACCTGCGCCTGCTGGTGAACCCGGACGACAACCTTTCGCTGGCGCGGATCATCAACGAGCCGAAGCGCAGTATCGGCGCGGGCAGCTATCAGAAGCTGGAAGCGGGCGCGACGGCGCTGGGGCTTCCCGTATACCGGGCGCTGACCCGCCCCGAGGTGCTGGAAACCTTATCGCCCACGGCGCAGAAAAGCGTCAGGAATTTTGTTGACCTGATCGAACGGCTGACCAAGCTTTCGCATGAGGTGGATATTCCCGAGCTGTTGGAAAACCTGTGGACGCAGACGGGCTATTATTCCGCGCTGGAGCAGCAAGACCCCACCACGGCGGAGAGCCGTCTGGAAAACCTGCGCGAGTTTTCGGCCAGCGCCGTGGAGTTTATGGATACGATGGCGGAGGCGCAGGCCTATGCCGAAACCAACCCGGACGAATACGGCGACGCGGCGGATAACGCGCCCACGCTGGAAAACTTCCTCGCCCGGATCGCGCTGATCACCGACACCGACAGCTATGACAGCGAGGACGGCAGCATTACGCTTCTGACCATGCACGCTGCCAAGGGGTTGGAGTTCCCGGTGGTGTTCATGGTGGGCATGGAGGAAAAAATGTTCCCGCACGGCCGCTCGCTGCTGGACGAAAACGAGCTGGAGGAGGAGCGGCGGCTCTGCTATGTGGCGATGACCCGCGCCGAAAAGCGCCTGATCATGACCCGCGCCATGCGCCGCAACCTGTTCGGCCAGTATGTGACGCTGCCGCCCAGCCGCTTTGTCGGCGAGATCCCGGCGGAGCTGATGAACGCCCACACGCTGAGCTATCGCCGGCCGGAGATCAAGCACGAAGCGCCGCCCAAGCCGACCTCGCTGTTCGTCAGCCGCCCCAAGCGCAGCTTTGAACCGCAGCCTGACGCGGCCAAGCAGCTTATCAACATCGGCGACAAGGTGCAGCACACCAAGTTCGGCCAGGGCGTGGTGGTGAAAATCGAGGGCAAGGGCGAGGACGCCGCGCTCTCCATCGCGTTCCCCGGGCAGGGCATTAAGGTGCTGATCCAGAAATACGCGCCGCTCAAATTAGTCAAATAAACAGCAAAAGACCGACGAGCTTATTGCCCGCCGGTCTTTTTTTGTCTGCCGTCAGTCGCCGATACCCGCTTTGGGCACGGCCAGACTGAAATGCACGTAAACGTCGTCCCGTCCGGAAACGGGCAGCCAGCCGCGGATAGAAGTGCCGTCCGGGTTATCGGCCATGCCCTTGCCCTCGGCGAGCGCCCGCATGGCCAGGCAGCCCCGGTGGTTGGTGGCAGAGGGGAGCGTTGCGCAGCAAACGCCGGGCGCGTAACCCTTAGCAATAGCCGTTTGGTTGGCGGCGATGATGATATGGTCGCGGCCGATCAGGCGCGCCATACCGGGAAAGGCGTCCCACATCAAATGAAACGCGGCAATTTCCTCCGGCGAGACGGTGATTTGGTTCGGCATGATAACAGACCTCCTCATATAAACAAAAGCCCCCGCGCTGCGGAGGCTTTTTTATGGTGGAGATAACAGGATTCGAACCTGTGACCTCTCGCATGTGAGGCGAGCGCTCTAACCAACTGAGCTATACCTCCAAAAAAATGGCGGAGCGGGTGGGATTCGAACCCACGAGCCCTTGCGGACTACCTGATTTCGAGTCAGGCCCGTTATGACCACTTCGATACCGCTCCCCAACCAAACAGCGAGCGCAAGTGCCGCTTAAAAAATAATAGCACATCGGGGCGCGTAATGCAAGCGATTTTGCAAATTTTATCAAATAATTTGGCAGGAAAGCCACGCCGCCGCAATGCCGATAGCCGCGCCCACCAGCACATCGCCGGGGTAATGCTGCCCCAGATAAATGCGGGATATGCCCACCAGCATGCAGACGGCGGCGATAATGTTCTCATAGGCAGGCTGCATGATGGCAATGACCCCGCCCAGAGCCGTGATGGTGGCGGTGTGGGCGCTGGGGAAAGAGGGATCGTATTGCATCAGCTTGCTGTAAATGTTGACGTTGGGCAGCTGGATATGCGGCCGCATACGCCTGGTCAGAAATTTCATGCTCTGCGCGGCCAGCTGGGCAAAAAACACCGCGCCCAGCACGTTGGTGCCGGGTATGGAGGGCAAAAACAGCATCAGAAAAAGGCAGATACCAACCACCGACACGAACCCGGCCAGGTGCGTGAACAGCGGCATGATGATATCCAAAAAGCGGCATTTAATGCTCTGATTGAAGAAGTTGAAGAAAAACGTGTCCACGCGCGCCAGCATTTGCAGAAATGACTCGATCAATGCCTGTTCTCCTTTATTCAGCCGGTTTATACGTTACCTTGACCAGGCAGTTCCCCACCTGCAAGGCATACGTGCCGGGGTCGTCAAACTCCACCTCGGTGTAAAAATACGTGCCGTCGCCCTTGGCGGCATACGTCTGCTTATCGCTGTACATCTGGGCGCTGCCGTCGGCCAGCCGGTAGACGATAACATTCTCCGTCAGGCGCTGGCTGCGGCCGCGCACCGCCAGCTTCGGCGCGGTGACGGTGGAAGCGGCGGGAAGCTCGGTGAAATACGCGCGGGAGGGAATGACCTCCGCCGTCAGATAAACGTAGGTGGTATCGGGCTGCTGATAGGCTCCGATACCGATATAGCCCGCCGAAGCGTCCAGCAAAGCAGAGCGCGTATCATCGTCGGTCAGCCATTTGGTCACGGCCTGATACACCGTTTCGGTGCGGTAATCGATTTTGGCGATAATTTCGGTAGGCTGGGGCAGCTTCAGCGCCTTGGCACGGCTGCTCAAAGTGCCGGCCGTCGGCGAATTGCTGCTGAAATAGCCGTCCTCCGCCATATCCTTGCTGTGGGCGTCGGCCATCGTGCCCAACTCGGCGGCGGTGGAGAAAGCGTCCAAATGCTTTTGCAGACGCACGCTGTTCAGCTGCTGCAATGCCTGATTGGCAATGGTCGCGGCGTCCGGTACGGTCTCCGGCGTCATGGCCGGGTCGGGCGCAGGCGCAGGCGTGGGAGTGTCCGTGGCCGGCTGACCGGAGGCTTGCGCGGCAGCGATACTGACGGTGTTATTTTCCGGCTGCCAGTTCACCGCGCAGTCAAACGCCTCGCCGATAAAGCGCAGCGGCACCAGCGTGCGGCTCTCCACCACCTGCGGCTCCACGTCCAGCGGGCGTTTTTCGCCGTTCAGCCAGGCGGCTGGCGTATCCAGCAGCAAAACTATCTTATCATTGCCGCGATAGATATCAATGCGCCCGGAGGCGTCATAATTCACCGTGGCGGCAAGCGCCTCGGCGCAGGCTCTGAGCGGCAGCATGGTGCGGTTATTGATGACCAGCGGCGCCACGTCGGAAGAGAGCGCACTGCCGTTCACCGTGATCTGCATATCGGCGGCCAAGGCGGGCGAAGCCGAAAGCCCGGCAGCCAAAAGAAAAGCGGCCAGGCCGCGCATAAGCGTTTTTTTCATAATATTATGACCTCGTTTAGTTTATTATAAAATATGCGATTTTATCAGCAGTATAATTTCTACAAAATTAGCCCAAATCCTCTTTTGGCGGGGAGACTGCCTGTTATTTTTTGCCGCCGGCCGGCGGCGCATAAGCGGCGGCTTTCCCGCGAAAAATAGCGGTATACGGCAGAAAAGGCCACATATCGAGGCCGGCGCCGGTCTAAAAAAATTTGCTGCCGCGCCGCTGCCGTTTTATGATATATTTTGTGGATTTTGGAGGCCAGGTATATGGATACGAACAAGGAAAACGATTTGATGAAGAAGCTGGAGCAGTCCGTGCCGGGCGGCGATGCCGGTTATCTGCCGGACGGCAGGCCGCTTCAGCCGGGGCTTCCCAGCCAAACGGTGAACCCGCCCACGGCCAGCGGCGGCAACGGCAGCTCGCAGGCGAGGAAGCCCGCGATAAACAACGACGCGCCGCGGGCGGCATATACGGCGGGCATGGCTGCATACGGCAGCCAGCCGGGCGATATTGCAAACGTCACCCCGGAGCTGGTGAACCGCATTGAGATGTATGGTGCGGAAGCGGTATATAACGCCGGGGACGAAAATCAGGGCAACCGCTGAACCGGAAACAAAACTCTAACGAAAAAGGCTCCCCCTTGCCGCACGGCAGGCGGGAGCCTTTAATATTCGGTTTATATTTCGGTGGTAAATTATGTTCACAGCTTTTGCAGATCGTAGGGCGTGGTCTGGTAGACGTAATAGTTCAGCCAGTTGGTGAACAGCAGCTGGCCGTGCGCCCGCCAGCGGTTGACGGGCTTCTGCGCCGGGTCGTCGCCGGGGAAGTAATTGAACGGCACCTTAACGTCCATACCTTTGCCGAGATCGCGGAAGTATTCGTCGCGCAGGGTGTAAAGGTCGTATTCCGAATGGCCGCTGACGAAAAACTGCTTGTTGTCATGGTCGCTGACGATGTGGATACCGGCCTGCGGCGAGACGGACAAAATGCGCAGCTGCGGCACCTTGGCGATGGCCTCCGGGTCGGATTCGGTGTGGCGGGAATGGGGCGCAAAATATTCCTCGTCGAAGCCGCGGAACAGGCGCGCCTTGGGGTTCAGCATATAGTGGCTGTACACACCGGAAAGCTTGCCGGGCAGCTGGCGCTTCGGCACGCCGTAGTGATAATAAAGCCCGGCCTGCGACGCCCAGCAGATGTGCATGGTGCTGTGGGCGTGGGTTTTTGTCCACTCCATGATACGGCAAAGCTCCGCCCAGTATTCCACCTCCTCAAACGCCATGTTCTCCACCGGCGCGCCGGTGATGATCACGCCGTCGAAGTTTTCGTCCAGAATATCGTCCACCGTGCGGTAAAAGGCGGAAAGGTGTTCCTCCGACGTATTCTTGGCGGCATAGCTTTTGGTGTGGATCAGCTGTACTTCAATTTGCAGCGGCGTGTTGGCCAGGCAGCGCAAAATCTGCGTTTCGGTGGCAATTTTGGTGGGCATCAGGTTCACCAGGGCAATTTTCAGCGGGCGGATATCCTGCGTGAGAGCCCGGGTCTCCGTCATCACGAAGATATGCTCGCTCTCCAGAATGGGGCGGGCGGGCAGATCGTTGGGTATCTTAATTGGCATAGGGCATGCCTCCTTAAAAAAACTAAAAATATAATTTCTTATCATAATATAAATGACGCAGTTTGTCAAACAAAATGGCTTGCAATTAAAAAATTTCTCTGTTATGATAGCCGATAAAGAATGATGTTGGGAGAGTGATAGCAGATGTCGAAAAAGCTGCTGGCCTGTATGCGGGGCTATAAGCTGGCGGCAGTGGCCACACCGCTCTGCATTGTGGGCGAGGTGGCGCTGGATATTTTTATCCCGCTGGTTATGGCCGCCATTATCAATGTGGGGCTGGCCGAAAGAGACGTACCGTATATCTGCAAAATGGGCGCGCTGATGCTGGTGATGGCGCTCTGTTCGCTGCTGTTCGGGTCGCTGGCCGGGCGGTTTGCGGCGGTGGCCGGCATGGGCTTTGCCAAAAATATCCGCCGCGCCATGTTCGCGCATATTCAGGAATTCTCGTTCCGCTGCCTGGATAAATTCAGCACCGCCTCGCTGATCACCAGGCTGACGACGGACGTTACCAACACGCAGATGGCCGTGATGATGGGGCTTAGAATGTTGTTCCGCGCGCCGCTGATGCTGATCTTCGGCGCGGCGATGGCGCTTTATATCAACAAACGGCTGGCGATGGTGCTGCTGGTGGCGCTGCCCATTCTGGCGGTGGCGATATTCATCATTTTCAGCCAGGCATTCCCGCGCTTTCAGCTGATGATGGACAAATATGACGCGCTGAACGTCCGCACGCAGGAGAATTTGAGCGCGATCCGCGTCGTCAAGGCGTTCGTACGCGAGGGGCATGAGACGAAAATTTTTGCCGACAGCGTGGACGATTTGCAGGCGGCCTCTTTCCGCGCCGAAAGCCTGATCATCACCGCCATGCCCGTCATGCAGCTGGTAATGTACGGCTGCATGCTGGCGGTATCGTGGTTCGGCGGGCGTCAGATCATTGCCGGGGGTATGCTGGTGGGCGATCTGATGAGCTTCATCAGCTATATTTCGCAAATATTGATGGCCGTCATGATGATCGCGATGATCTCCGTCAATCTGATACTCTCCCGCGCGTCGATCCGCCGTATCAGCGAAGTGCTGGACGAAGAGCCGGACTTGGCGGAACCCGCCGATCCCACAAAACCGGCGGCCAAGGCTGACATTCGGTTTGAGAACGTCAGCTTTGCTTACAGCGCAGGCGGCGCGGCAGCGGAAAACGTCCTCTCGGATATCAACCTGACGATCAACGCGGGCGAAACGGTGGGCATTATCGGCGGCACGGGCAGCGGCAAAAGCACGCTGGTACAGCTGATCCCCCGGCTTTATGACGCCACGGCCGGGCGTGTGCTGGTGGGCGGCGTGGACGTGCGGGAACAAAACCTCTCTGAGCTGCGCGCCAAAGTGGGCATGGTGCTGCAAAAAAATCTGCTTTTCTCTGGTACGATCGCCGAAAACCTGCGCTGGGGCAACCCGGACGCCACGCAGGCAGAAATTGAGACGGCCTGCAAGCAGGCGGCGGCGCACGATTTCATTATGAGCTTCCCCGACGGCTACGATACCGTGCTGGGGCAGGGCGGCGTTAACCTTTCCGGTGGGCAGAAGCAGCGTCTGACCATTGCCCGCGCGCTTTTGAAGCGCCCGCAGATCATTATTCTGGACGACAGCACCAGCGCGGTGGATACCGCGACGGACAGCGCCATTCGCCGCGCGCTTAAGGAAACGCTTGCCGGGACGACCGCGATTATCGTGGCGCAGCGCATAACGTCTGTTATGGACGCGGACAAAATTGTCGTGCTGGACGACGGCAAGATATCCGCCGTCGGCACGCATAAGGAATTGCTGGCCGCAAACCAGATCTATCAGGAGGTCTATTATTCGCAGCAGAAAGGGGGCGAGGACGATGCCGCGCAGGAATAAAGGCTTTGCCCGCCCAAGCGATATGCGGGGTACGCTCAGCAGGCTGCTGAAATACCTGGCGCCGCAGAAGCTGCGCCTGCTGCTGGTGGCGCCGGCGATCTTGTTATCCTCCGCCGCCGCCGTGGCCGGGAGTTATTTTCTGAAGCCGCTGTTCAATGATTACGTGGTGCCGTTTATCGGGCAGGCAAACCCCGATTTATCAGGCTTTATCCGGCTGATCGCGCTGATGGCCGGCATATATCTCGCCGGCGCGGCGGCCACCTACGCTTATAACCGCCTGATGGTGGTGGTGGCTACCCAAACGCTGGCGACGATCCGCAAGGATATGTTCGCGCATATGCAGAAGCTGCCGCTGGCGTTCTTTGACAAGCACCCGCACGGCGAGCTGATGAGCCGCTACACCAGCGACACCGACGCGCTGCATGACGCGCTTTCGATGGCGCTGCCCTCGCTGCTTTCCTGCTCGGTGACCATTATCGGCGTGTTTGGCGCCATGCTGATTTTAAGCCCGCCGCTGACGCTGCTGATCCTGCTGATGCTGGGCGTAATGTTCCTCTCCGTGAAGCTGATCGGCAAAAAAAGCTCGCATTATTTCCAGCAGCAGCAGCAGGCGATCGGCCGCGTGAACGGTTATATTGAGGAAATGATCGAGGGGCAGAAAGTGGTGCGCGTGTTCGGGCATGAAGGGGCGACCGAGCAGGAATTTGCCGCGCTGAACGACGCTCTCTGCCACGCCTCCACCAACGCCCACACGTTTGCCAATATCCTGATGCCGGTGATCGGCAATCTTTCCTATGTTAATTACGCGCTGACGGCGGTTTTGGGCGCGGTGCTGGGCGTGGGCGGGCTGATCGACCTGGGCACGCTGGCTTCGTTTTTGCAGTTCACCCGTCAGTTCTCCCAGCCGATCGCGCAGATATCGCAGCAGTTCAACAACGTGCTGCTGGCGCTGGCCGGGGCGGAGCGTATCTTTGCCATTTTGGACGAAGAACCGGAAAGCGACGCGGGCGATGTAACGCTCGTCCGGGCGGAAAAGGGCGCGGACAGCGCCTGGCAGGAAGCGCCGCAGGGGAGCCACTGGCTGTGGAAAAAGGGCGGAGCCTACACCGAGGTTCGGGGTGACGTGCGGCTGCAAAACGTGGTGTTTGGCTATGTACCGGAAAAGACGGTGCTGCACGGCGTCAGCTTCTATGCCAAGCCCGGCCAGAAAATCGCGCTGGTGGGCAGCACGGGCGCGGGCAAAACCACGATAACCAACCTGATCAACCGCTTCTATGACATTGACGAGGGGCAGATTTTATACGACGGCATTGACGTTAAGGACATCAAAAAGCCCGATCTGCGGCGCTCAATGGCGTTCGTTTTGCAGGACAGCCACCTGTTCAGCGGCACGATCCGCGAGAATATCCGCTATGGCCGCCCGGACGCCTCTGACGCCGAGGTGGAAGCGGCGGCCAGGCTCGCCAACGCCGATGTGTTTATCCGCCACCTGGCGCACGGCTATGAAACGTTTATCTCAGGCGACGGCGGCAACCTATCGCAGGGGCAGCGCCAGCTTTTGACGATCGCCCGGGCGGCGCTGGCCGATACCCCCGTGCTGGTGATGGACGAGGCCACCAGCTCCGTCGATACGCGGACGGAGCGGCTGATCGAAAAGGGTATGGATCGGCTGATGGAAAACCGCACCGTTTTTGTGATCGCGCACCGGCTTTCCACCGTCAGAAACGCCAACGCCATTTTGGTGCTGGAGGGCGGCCAAGTGGTGGAGCGCGGCGACCACGACGAGCTGCTGGCGCAGCGGGGACGTTACTATCAGCTTTATAACGGCCTGTTTGAGCTGGAATAAAAAACGCCAAAAAATAAAAGCGGCAGGCTTAAACAGCTTGCCGCTTTGCGGTTTATGACGCGCCGGGGCTTACATCATATGCCCGGTGATATAAAAGAGCAGGCAGAAAGCCAAAATCAGGCAGACCGCGCCCAAAAACTTGCCGACGGTGTTGTTCTTATTATACTCTTCCTTAAACGGGTGCAGGAACAGGTCTTTGACGGCGCTCCAAATGCTCTCCTTTTTTTTGACGCTGGGGTTGGCGGCCTGCCGCGCGCGCTTTTCCCGGTTTTTTCTGCTCATGTAATATCTTCCTTCCGTTGCGGTCATTTTTGCCGATATATTCAGCGTCTTATATCATAACACATTCCGCCGGCAAAATCCAGCCCGTTTTGCCGCCCGCCGCAAAGATTGAAATTTGACGAAATATATGTTACAATAGCTTGAAGTGTTAGTTTTCCGATTAAAAAGTGTATGTTTGTGTTAACCAGAGAGGAAGTTTTGCGATGATCAGCAGGCTTAGCCACGCAGTCCGCCGCTTGATTTTGGCGGCGCTGCTTGCGGCGGCGCTGTTTTTGGCTCTGAGCGGCACGGCTTGGGCAGATGATGCCGTCACCCGTACAGGCGGCCAGATGTATACCGTTATCAACACCGTACAGCTGGAGAACCGCAGCGCCCGCCCCATTTACAATATCCGTCTGGAGGTGCCGCTGGCCGAGACGGCAAGCGTCGTCTGGCAGGATTTTCTGGGCGAGGAGTTATCGCCCCAGCCGGCGGAGATCACCACCAACGCCGCGGGCACGCGGGTGGCTGTTTATAACCTGAGCCGGCTTAATGTGGGCGAGACGGTGCAGCTGATCCAGCGGGTGGCCGTGCGGAATTACTGCGTCAGCTTTGACACGCAGACCATGACGGACGAGCCGCTGCCCGAGAGCCTTTCGGCGTATCTTGACCCGACGGAGAATATCAATTCCGATATGGAGGATATCCGGCAATTTGCCCGGCTGGCCGCCGCGTCCTCCAACAACGCTTATCTGAAAGCGCGGCTGCTGTTTGCGTCAGTCAACCAATACATGACGTATGATAACTCTGCCCGAGGCAGCCATTCCGCAACACAGGCTTTTCAAACCCGCCGCGGCAACTGCGAGGATTATGCCAACCTGTACGCCGCCTGTCTGCGCTCGCAGGGGATCCCGGCGCGCGTGTGCAGCGGCTATCTATACAGCCGCGAAGCGCAGACGAACAACAGCTATTTAAGCCCCGCCGGGCATATCGACGCGGATCAAATTCGCCACAGCTGGGTGGCATTTTACATCAGCGGCATGGGCTGGCTGGTGGCCGACCCCACGTTCTCTTACACCGACGGGGAGGCCGGCGACACGATAGTAGACTGGGATCGCTTTGCCAAGATAACCCCCGCCAACCGTCTGGTTTACACCGGCGGCCAGCTGCCGGATAACAGCAGTATCAGCTATACATATCAGGGCGCGGCGCCTTACGTTACCTACCATTCGGAGCTGGCGCTGTATTCGCTGATTTTGCCGTTTCGGGATCTGGTCGACCATTGGGCGCAGGAAAGCGTGCTGGGGCTTTATTACAACACGCCCCAGCTGGTGACGGGTATTTCCGATAACTATTTCGGCGTTAACGAGAACCTGACCCGGGCAGAGCTGGCAACTATGCTGAACCGGGCGCTGGACAACGCCGCCCCCCTGGGCAGAGCCGGTATGCGCGAGGTCAGCTTCAATGACCTGCCCGAGACGCATTGGGCGTATAACGAGGTGGCCAAGGCCGTCGCCCGCGGCATACTCACCGGTTATCCGGACGGCACCGTGCGCCCCGACGCCGAAATTACCCGCGCCGAAGCGGCAGCCATGCTGAGCCGTGTTATCGGCGGCGAGACGCCGGGAACCCCCGCGCCCTACGCTGATGTTACGGCAGCAGGCTATGGCTGGGCGTCGGCTGCGATCGCCCGTCTATCCGAGCTGCAAATCATGAACGGCGTGGCGGCGGGCACTTTTGAGCCGGGCCGAACCATGACGCGCGGCGAGGGCGCGGCCATCATCTACCGCTGGCTGCAAAGCGACGTTTACCGCAGCACATATCTCAACTATTAATAAAAGCAAGCGTAAAGGAGAAATTGCCATGAAAAACTTTACTTTTCAAAGCCCCACCAAATTTGTTTTCGGGCGCGATACGCACCGCAAGGCGGGCGCGCTCGCGGCGGCATTGGGCGCCAAAAAGGTGATGGTGCTGTACGGCGGCGGCTCGGCGGTGCAGAACGGCACGCTCGCGGCGGTTTTGCAGTCGCTGGACGAAGCGGGGCTGGATTATGTTTCGGCGGGCGGCGTACAGCCCAACCCCGTCAGCTCTTTCGTTTACAGTGCGATTGAGGGCGCGCGTGAGGAGGGCGTGGATTTTCTGCTGGCGGTGGGCGGCGGCTCAGTCATCGACACGGCCAAGGCAGTGGCGCTGGGCGTGCCGTATCCGGGCGATTTTCTCGATTTTTACCGCGGCAAACCGGTTAAGGAAGCTCTGCCCGTCGGCGTGGTGCTGACCATTCCGGCGGCGGGCAGCGAGGGTTCGCCCAACACCGTGATCACCGACGAGGAACACCACATCAAAAAAGGCGCGGCGGGCGAATGTCTGCGCCCGAAATTCTCGATACTGAACCCGGAGCTTACGTTCACATTGAGCAAGTATCAAAGCGCCTGCGGTATCTCCGACATGATGGCGCATATTTTTGAACGTTACTTCACCAAAACACCGGAAAACGCCGTGACCGACCGCCTGTGCGAGGGGCTGCTGCTGGCCATTAAGGACGTGGCCATGCGCGTGATTATCGACAGCGAGGATTATGAAGCGCAGGCCGCGCTGATGTGGGCGGGCATGCTGGCGCACAACAACCTCTGCGGCGTCGGGCGCGACCAGGACTGGGGCAGCCACGCGCTGGCGCACCAGATGTCGGCGCTTTATGACGCGGCGCACGGGGCGGCACTGGCCGTCATCTTCCCGGCCTGGATGAAATACGTTTACACTGAAGACGTCGCTTTGTTTGCCCGCATGGCGCACAACGTATGGGGCGTTCCCGAAAGCGCCGATAAGGCGCAGATGGCGCTGGCGGGTATTGCCAAATATGAGGACTTTCTGCGCGGACTTGGTATGCCCACCAAGCTGGCGCAGCTGGATATCCCGGAGGAGGGCATACCCGAGATGGTGGAGCTGGCGTTTGCGCTGGGCGACCAGACTATCGGCAGCTTTAAGCCAATGACCCCCGCCGATGTGGAGGCCGTCTACCGGCTGGCGCTCTGATGCTGGCCGGGGTCGTCATCAACAAAAAAACGGCGGCCTTAAACCGCCTGTTTTACTATGCCGTGCCGCCGGGCTGGGAGCTTTTGCCCGGGCAGATCGTGCGGGTGGAATTCGGCAAACAGAAGCTGGAAGCCGTGGTGGTGGAGCTGGCGGCGGACGGCGCGTATCCGGCGGAAAAATTGAAGCCGCTGCTTGACATTGTCAATGCGAAGCCGCTGTTCGGCGAAGATCTGCTGCGGCTTTCCGAATTTGCCGCCGATTATTATCTTTGCAGCCGCGCCAGCGTTTTGCAGGCCATGCTGCCCAGCGGCATGATGCTGACCGGCAAAATGCCGCGCGCCCAAATCAGCCGCCGGGTGCGGCTGAATGACCCGAAAATCATTCCGCACGGCATGAAGCAGCGCCGGGTGGCGGCCATTCTGCGCGAACAGGGCGAAATGCCGCTTCAGGAGCTGCTGCGGGAGGCGGAAGCCAACATATCAGCTGTGCGCGCCCTGGCCAAGCAGGGCATAGTCACGATAATCGAAGAAGAGATCTGGGAGGGCGCGGAGCTTGCCCCGCTTCCGGAAACGCGGGAATTATCGCCCCGGCAGCAGCAAGTTCTGGCCGAGATACGGCAGAATTTTCAAACGGAAAATAAGCCCGTGCTGCTGCACGGCGCGACCGGCAGCGGCAAAACGGAAATATACCTGCGGCTGGCCGAAGACCAACGCGCCCAAGGCCAGCAGACCATCATATTAGTACCGGAGATCGCGCTGACCCCGCAGACGGTGCGCGTCTTCCGCGAACGTTTGGGCGGCGGTGTGGCGGTGCTTCATTCCGGGCTTTCGGCGGCGGAGAGGCGGGCGGCCTGGCTGGGGATCGCCTCCGGTCATTATGACCTGATCATCGGGGCGCGCTCGGCCATTTTTGCCCCCGCGCCCAATTTGGGGCTGATCGTGATCGACGAGGAGCACGAGGCCACCTATAAGCAGGACAATGCACCGCGTTTCCACACCCGCACGCTGGCCGAGGAGCGCTGCCGCCTGACTGGGGCGGGGCTGGTGCTGGGCAGCGCCACCCCCGACGTCACCAGCTATTATAAAGCGCAGCAGGGCGAATACCGGCTCTGCGAGCTGCCGGAGCGCATTTTCGGCCGCCCGGCGGCCAAGGTGCGTCTGGTGGATATGAGCCGGGAGTTCCGCGAGGGCAACAACAGCGTGTTCAGCCGCCTGCTGCAAAAAAAGCTGACGGAAAACTGGCAGGCGGGGCGGCAAAGCCTGCTGTTCCTGAACCGCCGGGGCTATGAGTCTTTCGTCTCCTGCCGCAGCTGCGGCTATGTGGTCGAGTGCCCGCACTGCTCGGTGGCGATGTCTTATCACGCGGGCGAAAACGTGCTGAAATGCCATTACTGCGGCCAGACGCTGCGCCCGCCCAAGGTCTGCCCGTCCTGCGGTTCGTCTGCTATCCGCTATTTCGGCGCCGGCACACAGAAGATCGTCGAGGCGGCGGCAGAGCTGCTGCCCGAAGCGCGTATCGCCCGGCTGGATCGGGATTCCACCGCCGAGCGGGGCAGTTACGAGCGCGTCTATCGCGCCATGCTGGCCGGGGATATTGATATCCTCGTCGGCACGCAGATGATCGCCAAGGGGCTGGATTTTCCCAATCTGACGCTGGTGGGCGTGGTGGCGGCGGACTTAACGCTGAACCTGCCCGATCTCCGAAGCGGTGAGCGCGCCTTTCAGCTGACCACGCAGGTGGCGGGGCGCGCCGGGCGGCACCAGGCGGGCGAGGTCATCGTGCAGACGTATCAGCCGCAGTCGGAGATATTAAAGGCGGCGGCGGGCGAGGATTATCAGGCGTTTTACCGCCGGGAAATATTGCAGCGGCAGCTGGCGGAATACCCACCGTTCGCCGCGCTTATCCGCATTGTGATCAGCGCGGGAACTTTGCCGGCGGCGCTGGATATCGGCCAAAAGCTGGCATATTTGCTCCAGCAGGCGGTGGAGGATATGCAGGCCGGGGATAAAATGCGTTATTTCGGCCCCAAACCCTGCCCCCGCGCCAAGATCAAAGACCGCTTTCGTCTACAGATCATGCTGAAAGGCAGGGATTTAGACCTGCTGCGCGAGGCGGCCAGACGCGCCACGGCTGATTTTCGCCTGCCGCACGACGCGAACCTGGCGGTGGACGTGGAGCCGCTGAATATAATCTGAAAAAAATTACGAAACGGCTGGTTTTATCCGCCGTTTTGTGCTATTATATAAGGTAATTATTTTGTCGAACATATTTTGCACATTATATGAAGCATAATAATGGGAGTGATAAGCATGGAACAGAAAAGCAAGATCATGAAAGAGGGCTATATGCGCTCGCCGCAGCGCTCGCTGCTGTACGCGCTGGGACTGACCCCGGAGGAGATCGACCGCCCGCTGGTGGGTATCGTCAATTCGTTCAACGAGGTGGTGCCGGGGCATATGCACCTGCGCGGCATTTGCGACGCGGTGAAAGCGGGCGTACGGCTGGCGGGGGGAACGCCGCTGGAGTTTCCCGCCATCGCCGTCTGCGACGGCATTGCGATGGGTCACGTGGGCATGAAATACTCGCTGGCCAGCCGTGAGCTGATCGCCGACTCTGCCGAGACGATGGCGCTGGCTCATGCTTTTGACGCGCTGGTGTTCATTCCCAACTGTGATAAGATCGTGCCCGGTATGCTGATGGCGGCGGCGCGGCTGGATCTGCCCTGCATTTTCGTCAGCGGCGGCCCCATGCTGGCCGGGAAGCTCGCCGGCAAGGTGCTTGATCTGAACTCTAACTTCGAGGCCAGCG
Organism: uncultured Peptococcaceae bacterium; assembly: GCA_947625705.1. Taxonomy (GTDB): domain Bacteria; phylum Bacillota; class Dehalobacteriia; order UBA4068; family UBA4997; genus Avidehalobacter. The sequence continues at coordinate 17,601 of CANQPG010000004.1, forward strand.
GCGCTTTTGCCGCCGGGAAGATCGACGCGGCGGAGCTGATGGCCATTGAGCAGAATGCCTGCCCCACCTGCGGCAGCTGCTCCGGTATGTTCACCGCCAATTCGATGAACTGCCTGACCGAGGTTTTGGGCATGGGTCTGGCCGGGAACGGCACGGTGGCCGCGGTGGATTCCGGGCGGCTGCGTCTGGCGAAGCAGGCCGGTATGCAGGTGATGAAGCTGTTGGAAGCAGATATCCGCCCGCATGACATCATGACGGCGGCGGCGTTCAAAAACGCGCTCACTGCCGACATGGCGATGGGCTGCTCCACCAACACGGTGCTGCACCTGCCCGCCATTGCGCATGAAGCGGGCGTGGAGCTGAATTTGGATATGGTAAACGAGCTGAGCGAGGTGACGCCCCACCTCTGCAAGCTGGCGCCGGCGGGCGAACACCATATTGAAGATTTGCAGGCGGCGGGCGGCATGACGGCGCTGATGGCGGAATTGGCCGAGCTGGGGCTGCTGGATACCACCGTGATGACGGTGACCGGAAAGACGATGGCCGAGAATATCAAGGGCGCGAAAGTGCTGGACGCTAACGTTATCCGCAGCAAAGAAAACGCCTACAGCCAAAAGGGCGGCCTGAAAATTCTGCGCGGCAATTTAGCCCCGGACGGCGCGGTGGTAAAACGCGCGGCAGTCGCCCCGGAGATGATGACCCATACCGGCCCGGCGCGCGTTTTCGACGGCGAGGAAGAAGCGGTGGAGGCCATCACCGGCGGCAAAATCAAGGCGGGCGACGTGGTGGTTATCCGCTATGAAGGCCCCAAGGGCGGCCCCGGTATGCGTGAAATGCTGACGCCGACCTCGGCCATTCAGGGCATGGGACTGGGCGAAAGCGTAGCTCTCATCACCGATGGGCGTTTCTCCGGAGCGACCCGCGGCGCCGCTATCGGCCACGTATCACCGGAAGCCGCCGAGGGCGGTCTGATCGGCCTGGTGGAAGAGGGCGACGAAATCGAAATCGACATCAATGCGGGCAGGCTGAACCTGAACGTGGCGGAGGACGTGCTGCAAAAGCGCCGCGCCGCCTGGCAGCAGCCCGAGCCGAAGATCAAAAAAGGCTATCTGGCCAAATACGCGCAGCGCGTGACTTCCGCCTCCACCGGCGCGGTCACCGTGCGTTAAAAACGGCGGAGGACGACATGAAACATATATTGAACGTGCTGGTGCAGGATCGTTCCGGTGTGCTGGTGCGCGTGGCCGGGCTGTTCAGCCGCCGGGGCTACAACATCAACAGCCTGACGGTGGGCAGCACCGAAAACCCCGGCGTTTCCTCCATGACCATTGTGGTGGAGGGCGACGACCGCATTATCGAGCAGGTGACCAAGCAGCTCCACAAAATCGTCGAGGTGCTGAAGATCAGCGACGTGACCCATGAGGAATACGTGGGGCGCGAGCTTTTAATGCTGCGTGTGGTGGCCAACAAGGAAGACCGGCTGGAAATTATGAATTTATGCGACATTTTCCGCATTAAAATCGTCGATATCCAGCGCAAAAGCTTCATCATTGAAGCCACCGGCACCAAAAGCAAGCTTTCAGCCATTGAGGACGCGTTCCGCCCCTTTGGTATTCAGGAAATCAAGCGCACCGGCCTGATCGCCATGGTGCGCGGCGAAAATAAAGCCGCCAAGCGCGAGCAATAGGAGAGGAGTGTTGGCAATATGAATGGTGCGGAAGCGATTATCGCCTGCCTGGAGCAGGAGGGCTGCGACACAGTGTTCAGCTATCCGGGCGGCGCGGTGCTGGGGCTTTTCCAGGCGCTGCGTAATTCCACCAAAATCAAAAACGTGCTGACGCGCACCGAGCAGGGCGCGACCCACGCGGCCAGCGGCTATGCCCGGGTGAGCGGCAAGCCCGGCGTGTGCATTGCCACCTCCGGCCCGGGGGCGACGAACCTGGTGACGGGACTGGCCACCGCGTATATGGACTCTTTCCCGGTGATCGCGATAACCGGCCAGGTATCCAGCACGATGATCGGCACCGACGCGTTTCAGGAGATCGATATCACCGGCATTACGCGCCCCATTGTCAAGCACAGTTATCTGGTGACCAACGTAAACGAGCTGCCCGAGATCGTGAAAGAGGCGTTTTATATCGCCAGTACCGGGCGTCCCGGGCCGGTGCTGATCGACCTGCCGAAAAACGTGGGCGACCAGGAGTGTACCGCGAAAATCCCCGGCGAGATCAACCTGCCGGGCTATAAGCCCAAGTTTAAGGGGCACGCGCTGAAGATCAAAAACGCCTGCCAGGTACTGATGAACGCCAAAAAGCCGCTGATCTACGCCGGCGGCGGCGTGGTGAGCGCGGGCGCCGAGGATCTGCTGCACGAGGTGGCGCACCGCCTGGACGCGCCGGTGACCGTGACGCTGATGGGTAAATCCGCTTATCCGTTCCGCGACGGGCATTATATCGGTATGCTTGGTATCCACGGCGCGCCGGCGGCCAACCTGGCCGTCACCGAATGTGACGTTCTTTTGGCGATCGGCGCGCGCTTCGACGACCGCGTGACCGCCAACGTTGATAAATTTGCCCACGCGGCGACCATTATCCACGTGGACGTTGACCCGGCGGAGATCGGCAAAAACGTGCCGAGCGACGTGCCCATCGTGGGCGACGCGGCCAGCGTTCTGCACGATATGCTGGATTATCTGGAGCAGCAGGAGCATGAAGCTTGGCGCGCCCGCATTGAAAGCTGGCGGCCGCTGACCAGCGGCGCTTATGCCGCGCCGGCGCCAGGTTCGCTCCGCTTCCGTGACGTTATCCGCGAGCTTTTCAAGCAGACGCACGGCAAGGCCATCATGACGACGGACGTCGGCCAGCACCAGATGGTGGCGGCGCAGTTTTATCATGCCGGCAGAAAGCGCGGTTTTGTCAGCTCCGGCGGCTTGGGCACGATGGGTTATGGCCTGCCCGCCGCGGTGGGGGCGCAGCTGGCCGAGCCAAACGAGCTTGTCCTCTGCATAACGGGCGACGGCAGCCTGCAAATGACAATGAACGAGCTGGCCACTGCCAAGGCCAATCATCTTCCTATTAAGGTGATACTTTCCAACAACAGCAACCTGGGCATGGTGCGCCAGCTGCAAAAATATTATAATGAAGAAAATTACTTCGGCATTGATCTGGAGGGGAACCCCGATTTCAGCAAGATCGCCGAGGCGTACGATATGTCGTATTACCGCATCGAAAAGCCGGAGGATATCGCGCCGAAGCTTGCCGCGGCGCTTGCCGACGGCAGGCTGGCGATGGTGGAGTGCGTGATCCCCAAGGAGGAAATGGTCTACCCGATGGTATTGAACGGCAGCGGGCTGGACGAAATGGTGACCGACGTCAAGTAAGCGGCCAATAAATAAAAATTTGCCGCAGGGGCTTGCAGAAAATTTATTTTTATGTTAATATAATACAGTCGGTTTCAGCAATGGAACCGTCTTGCTGGCATAGCTCAGTTGGTAGAGCAGCTGATTCGTAATCAGCAGGTCGTGTGTTCAAGTCACATTGCCAGCTCCAATAAAGCCGCGCTTCTTAACCGAGGCGCGGTTTTCTTATATCCGCCAACAGTTATTTTACCAAAGCAGTTGACATTTTGCGCCAAAACAGGTATGCTTTAAGCGTGATTGAATTTCATATCTGCTCCGACTTTTGTGGCACATACGCGACCCGGCGGTTTTGATACCGTTGGACACGTATTCTTGTTCCCGCTGAACAAGGGAATCGGGTGAAAATCCCGAACAGGTTTCGGCTGCTTGGCGGCTGATTCACTAGCTGTGAGTGTGGAGCGCCCTTACTTAAAGCGAAAGCTGACCACTGGCGGCTGTAATGGCTTGACCGGGAAGGTTGTATCGGCGCGTGGGCACCTGCCTGAACACACAAGTCAGAAGACCTACGAAAGGGCTTTGATACATATCAAAACTTCTATGCAGGGAACACAAGAGCGGTGCGGCAAGCGCCGTTTTTTTATTGCAGAAAAAAACGGCGGCAACGAGGGTATCAAACAGGGAGGTAACAAAACATGAAAAGGAATTTCCAGTTGGTATGCAGTCTGCTGCTGGTATGTACGCTGTTGTTCGGCCTGTGCAGCACGGCTTTGGCGGCCAGCACCGACGAGCTGCAAAAGGCCATGGACGACACGGCCAAGTACACCTACGAGACGGTGAAAAGCCCGCAGGTCGGCTCGATCGGCGGCGAATGGGCAGTGATCGGTCTGGCACGCAGCGGATACAGCGTGCCGGAGCAATACTATCAGGACTATATCAAGACGGTGGAAAAATATGTAACTGACTGCAAGGGCGTGCTGCATGATAAGAAATACACCGAATACAGCCGCGTTATCGTGGCGCTGGCCGCCCTCGGCCAGGACGCGCGCGATGTGGCGGGTTATGATCTGACACTGCCGCTGGGCGATTACGAGAAGACCATCTGGCAGGGGTTGAACGGCCCCATCTGGGCGCTGATTGCACTGGACACCCGCGATTATCCCATGCCGCAGAACAAAGACGCCACAACGCAGGCCACCCGCCAGATGTATGTTGACCGCATTTTGGCCTGCCAGCTGACCGACGGCGGCTGGAGCCTGACCGGCGGCACCTCGGCGGCTACCAAGGATACCACGTCCGACCCGGATATCACCGGCATGGCATTGCAGGCGCTGGCCAATTATCAGGATCAGCCCAAGGTCAAAGAAGCCATCAACAAGGCGCTGGACTGCATGAGCAAGCAGCAGAGCGAGGACGGCGGCTTTGCCAGCTGGGGCGAGAAGAATTCCGAAAGCTGCGTGCAGATGGCAGTGGCGCTGGCGACGCTGGGGATTTCGCAGGACGACGCGCGTTTTGTCAAAAACGGCCACAGCATTTTGGACGCACTGCTGACCTTCTATACGCCGGGCAAGGGCTTTATCCATGTTGAAGACGGCGGCGGCAACAGCCTGATGTCCACCGAACAGGGCTTGTATGCGCTGGCGGCGGTAAACCGTGCCAACGCCAAGCAGAACGCGCTCTATGACATGAGCGACGCCAAGGTCATCAAGGCGGCGGAACAGACCGATAAAACGGATAAGCCCGCCGGCAATGACGCCATCAATACCAAACCGATCACCAAGCCGGGCGCCACTTTCCCGGATATTACCGATAGCCCCAACAAGGCGGCCATCGAAGCGTTGGCCGCGCGGGAAATTATCAACGGGGACACGGCGGCAGACGGCAGTATGGCTTTCCGCCCGAACGACAATATTACGCGGGCAGAATTTGCGGCTATCGTGGTGCGGGCGCTGGGGCTTGAAACCGCTGCCAGCGGCGTGTTTACTGATGTTCCGGCGGGCGCCTGGTATGCGGCCTACGTTGATACCGCCAATAAGTATGGTATCGTTAACGGCACAACGGCGACCACCTTTGAGCCGAACAGCAAAATTACCCGTCAGGAGGCGGCGGCGATGGCGGCGCGCGCGGCGGGGCTTTGCGGTATGGAGAACAAGCTGGATACGGCGGCGATCAGAGATATTCTGGCGGGCTTCGGCGATTATGTGAAGCTGGCGGATTATGCCAAAGCGCCGATGGCTTTTTGCCTGACCAACAGCCTGCTGGATAAGGTCATCGACGATATGGATATTCAGCTTTTGCCTGCCGCCAACATTACGCGGGCGGAGATGGCTCAAATAATTTATAACCTGCTGGCGGTCACAAAACTACTGTATTGAGGAAATATTATGTGGCAAAAGCATAAAACGAAAATAATCGCCATATGCGCGGTGCTGATCGTGCTGGCTGGAGCTTTCTGGTATGGCGGCAGCGCGCCGGGGCTGCAGGGCTGGACGGCGGCGGACAACACCAAAACCGATAACCCCGTGACCGCGCCCGACCCCGCCCAAGCTACCCAGACGGCGGAGCAGAACGGCAAGACGCAGCAGGCGGAGCAGGGCGAGCCCCAGGAACAGGATAAGCCTGACGACGCCACTGCCAAGCCCGAGCAGCCCGCGGCAAAGCCGCAAGATAATTTGACGCCGGCGGAAAAAGTTGCCGCGGCGGCGGAAATTGCCGGGGCTGCCGGCCAGGCGGCGCCGGGCAGCGAGAGCTACTCCAAGGAGCAGGGTATGCAGATCGACCCGGCCACCGGCAAAGACCAATATAACACCGACCCCGTACCGGAGGGCAAACCCCTGCCGGTGGAGCCAGAAAACGCCGTCATCACCGACGAGGCGTATACCTGCACCATGTCTATCTCCTGCGCCAGCATTTTAGAGCATATGGACTGGCTGGCCGACGGCAAGGCCGAGCTGGTACCGGAGGACGGCGTGATCCTTGCGCCGACGGAAGTGACTTTTTACGGCGGCGAAAGCGTGTTCAACGTATTGCAGCGCGTCTGCAAGCAGAACAAGATACATATGGAATTTATGAACACGCCGATGTATAACTCCGCCTACATCGAGGGTATCCACAACCTCTATGAGTTTGACTGCGGCGAGCTTTCCGGTTGGATGTACAGCGTGAACGACTGGTTCCCCAACTACGGCTGCTCGCGCTATCAGCTCTCTGACGGCGACGTTATCTGCTGGGAATATACCTGTGACCTCGGCGTGGACGTGAACGGCTTCTACTCCACCGGGGCATAAAAGGGGCGAGGCTTATGGCAAACCGCGATACGTTTTCCGGCCTGCACCCGCTGGTAAACTTTCTCTATTTTGGGCTGGTGCTGTTGTTCGGTATGTGCTTCATGCACCCGGCCTGCCTGATAATCTCGCTGGCCTCCGCCGTGGCGTATAATATCTATCTGAACGGGCGGCGGGCGGTGCGCTTTCAGCTGATGTTCGTGCTGCCCATGCTGCTGCTGGCGGCGGTTCTGAACCCGGCTTTCAACCATCAGGGCGCAACGATATTGACTTATCTGCCCAGCGGTAACCCGCTGACGCTGGAAAGTATCTTATACGGTCTGGCGGCGGCGGTCATGCTCTGCGCAGTGGTGACGTGGTTTGGCTGCTATAACGCGGTGATGACGTCGGACAAGTTTGTCTACCTGTTTGGCCGGGTGATACCGGCGCTGTCGCTGGTGTTATCCATGACGCTCAGGTTCGTGCCCAAATTCACGGCGCAGCTTAAAGTGGTGACGGAAGCGCAGCAATGTATCGGCCGCAGCACCAGCGACGGCACGCTTTTGCAGCGGCTGAAAAACGCCGTCACCATCACGTCGATCATGCTGACCTGGGCGCTGGAAAACGCCATCGAAACGGCGGACAGCATGAAAAGCCGCGGCTATGGTCTCCCCGGGCGCACGGCCTTTTCCATCTATCGCTTTGACGACCGCGACCGGGCGGCGCTTCTGTGGCTGGGTTTCTGCGGCTTTTTCATCTGCTGCGGCTGGCTGGCGGGCGGCGTCAGCTTCCGCTATTATCCCACGGTAGTCTGCGCCCCGGCCACGCCGCTGAATATCTGCTTTTTCGCGGTGTATCTGGCGCTGTGCCTGACGCCGCTGCTGCTGAATATCAAGGAAGATCTGGTGTGGACGAAGCTGCGCCGGGAGGGGAGTGAAGCCAATGTCTGAACACGCATATACGGTGGAGAATTTGCAGGCCGGCGTTCCCGTGGCGGAATATATCGCCGAGTGTGTGGACGTGCCGAAATTCCTCGCCTATTGCAAGGAGTGCCGCTGCTATAACCACCGCTGGCCGTGCCCGCCGTTTGATTTTGAGCCGCTGGCGCTTTGGCAGAAGTATGAAACGCTTCAGCTCTATACACGGGTTTTAACACCCGCGCCCGGCGCGGATATGAACGACATGATGCAGGGCATGAAGCGGGAAAAAGACCGCCTGCTTGCGGAGCTGCTGCGGCTGGAGAACGAGACGCCGGGGTCGCTGGCGCTTTCCGCCGGTTCCTGCTATATCTGCGGCGACAACTGCACCCGCCCGCAGGGCGAACCATGCCGCTTCCCGGCAAAAACGCGTCATTCGATCGAATCGCTGGGCGGCGACGTCAGCAAAACGCTGGAAAAATACCTGCATAAGCCAATGCTTTGGATAAAAAACGGCGAAATGCCCGCTTATCTGACGCTGACCGGCGGCCTGCTGCTGCCAAAATAATTTTAGAAGAAGAGCAGAACAATGCCACTGTTTGAAATACGCAATTTCGCCTTTACTTATCCCGAACAACTGACCCCCGCGCTGCAAAACGTGAACCTCACGGTGCAGGCGGGGGAATTTCTGGTGCTGTGCGGCCCCTCCGGCTGCGGCAAAAGCACGCTGCTGCGGCAGCTGAAAACCGTGCTGGCGCCGCACGGCGTAAAAGGCGGCGATATCTTATTCGAGGGTCAGCCGCTTTCTGAGGTTGACCGCCGGGTGCAAAGCCAACGCATTGGCTTTGTGCTGCAAAGCCCGGAAAATCAGATCGTGACCGACAAGGTGTGGCATGAGCTGGCGTTCGGGCTGGAAAGCCTCGGTTATGACACGCCCACCATTCGCCGCCGCGTGGCTGAGACGGCGTCGTTCTTCGGTATCCAGAACTGGTTTTACAAGAACGTCACCGAGCTTTCCGGTGGGCAGAAGCAGCTGCTGAATTTGGCGTCGGTGATGGCATTGCAGCCAAGCGTGCTGATATTGGACGAGCCGACCAGCCAGCTTGACCCCATTGCCGCAACGGATTTCCTCGCGACCCTGGCCAAGATCAACCGGGAGCTGGGTATCACTGTGATACTGACAGAACACCGGCTGGAGGAGGCGTTTCCGCTGGCCAACCGGGTGGCGGTGATGGACAAGGGCAGTATCATCTGCACCGGCACGCCCCAGGAAGTGGGGCTGGCGCTGAAAGCAAGCGGCCACGGCATGTTTCTGGCTATGCCGACGGCCATGCGCGTTTGGGCGGCAACCCCCGACGCCGGCACGGTCTGCCCGATCACCGTGCGGGAGGGGCATGACTGGCTGGACGCCTATGCCGCGAGCCATACATTGCAGCCGCTGCCGCCTGCGCCGCGTTACACTTATCCCGACGAAAAAATGATCGAACTGAACGACGTTTGGTTCAAATATGATAAAGACCTGCCGGACGTGGTGAAAGGGCTTTCGCTTTCAGTCGCAAAGGGCGAATTCCTGGCGCTGCTGGGCGGCAACGGCACCGGCAAAACCACCAGCCTGAAGCTGGCCGCGGGGCTGAATAAGCCGTATCGCGGCGAGGTGAAGCTAAACGGCACGGTGGGCATGCTGCCGCAGAACCCGCAGACGCTGTTTGTCAAGAAAACCGTGCGCGAGGACTTGTTTGAAATTTTCCGCGGCACGGGTATCCCCAGGGCGAAGCAGGAGGAAAAAGCGGCGCGGCTGGTCAAGCTCTGCCGGCTGGAGGAGCTGCTCGACCGGCACCCATACGACCTCTCCGGCGGCGAGCAGCAGCGGGCGGCGCTGGCCAAGGTGCTGCTGCAGGAGCCGCAGATATTGCTGCTGGACGAGCCGACCAAGGGGCTGGACGCGGAATTTCACGTCTGCTTTGCCGAGATTTTGCGGGCATTGCTGGCCAGCGGCGTAACCATTTTAATGGTCAGCCACGACATCGAGTTCTGCGCCCGCTACGCGCACCGCTGCGCGCTTTTCTTCGACGGCAACATCGTGAACGCCGCCGCCCCGCGCGAGTTTTTCTCCGGTAACAACTTTTACACCACCTCCGCCAACCGCATGGCGCGCCACCTGCTGCCGCAGGCCACCACGCCGAACGACGTGATCGCCGCCTGCGGGGGTGAAATGCCGCCGGTGGAGGGCTTGCCAAAGGATTTTGAACCGCTGCCGCCGCCGGAGGAGCACAGCGCTGACTGGCAGCCGCCGAAGCTGCCCTTATGGCGGCGTCTGGTGGCTTGGGCAACGGGGCTGGCCGCCGTGGTCATGTTCCTGAAGATCATGGGCGTGACGGATCTGACACAGCTGGTGGGCGAGGGCGGCGCGACGGCTCTCGCCGAAAATTATATGGCGTTTTACCTGGTTTTCATCGCCGATCTGCTGGTGTTCGCGCTGGCTATCGGCCGCCGCGGCACGCCGCCGGTGCAGGTGCAGACGCCGCGGGAAAAGCGCCGGCTGACCCGACGCACGCTGGTGGCGACGGTGCTGATTTTGCTGCTGATACCGCTGACGCTGTTTGTCGGCGAGGTGTATCTGGCTAACCGCAAATATTATTTCATCTCGCTGCTGATTTTGCTGGAATGTATGCTGCCGTTCTTCCTGATTTTTGAGGGGAAAAAGCCGCAGGCGCGCGAGCTGGTGATCATCGCGGTGCTTTGCGCCATCGCGGTGGCCGGGCGGGCGGCGTTCTTTATGCTGCCGGAATTTAAGCCGGTGGTGGCAATGACGATCATCGCGGGCATTGCATTCGGCGGCGAAACGGGCTTTCTGGTTGGCGCGATGACCATGCTGGCCTCTAACGTCCTGTTCTCGCAGGGCACCTGGACGCCCTGGCAGATGTTTGCCATGGGTATCATCGGCTTCCTCGCGGGGATATTGTTCCGCAAGGGGTGGCTGCGGCGCACGCGCGGCAGTATGTGCGTGTTCGGCGCGGTGGTCTCCATCGTCATCTACGGCGGCATTATGAACCCGGCCAGCGCGCTGGTTTGGAGCCATGAGCTGAACTGGCACATGCTGCTGACGTATTACGTGACGGGCTTCCCGCTGGACTGCGTGCGGGCGGCGGGCACCTGGTTCTTCCTCTGGTTCGGCGGCGAGGCGATGCTGGAAAAACTTGACCGGATCAAAACGAAATACGGCCTGGTGGAATAACCGGGCATAAGAAAACGGCGGCCTCCGCGTAGGGGGTCGCCGTTACTTATGCTTTGTTACTTCTTGACGACAGGAACGAGGATATAGCTTTTATCCTCAAAATAACATTCAAAATCCTGCTTGGTCTCGTCAAACTGCCAGTCGCTCGCGTCAAACCAGGCGCCGAAGATGTACTGCCAGGTTTTTTTGACGTTTGCCGCGGTTTCCTTGGGAGTGGCGCCCGCAGGGGCAGTGAACACGGCGTATTCCGCGGCGGGGAAAGTCAAAAGCTTCATGCCGTCGGGAATAAAATCGGTTGTCTTAACGCTGGGGCCGAAGCAATAGTAAAGCTCGCCGGGGTCGGCAGGGTCATGCTGCCACGTGCCGATCTCGGCATAGCCGGGGTAGGTCAGCTTCTGGTAATCCTCCGACGACACGCCGGAGAAATCCTTGCCCAGCCAGTATGCGCCGTTTTGCAGCACGTCGAAATCGCCCTCCGGTGCGGGGAAAACGTAACCGACCGCATTAAATTCGTCGATCTTTTTGATGATAGGTTTCATAATCTTGCTACCTCCCGTTTTAATGTAAGCGGTGGGGCTTTGTCCAAACTGTTTACGGAAGGCGCGGTTGAAGCCGGAGGGTGTATCGAACCCCCAGTTCAGCGCCGCGTCGGTCACGCTCGCGCCCTGCTTCAGGTCGCCGCAGGCTCTTTCCAGCCGCAGCCGCCGCCAGTAGGCCGCCGGCGTGAGACCTGATATGCTCTTGAACGCCCGGCAAAAGTGATACAGCGAATAGCCCATGTTGTCGGCCAGCTGCTGCACCGGCAGGTTTTCGTCCAGGTGCTGCCGCATATATGCCAGACAGCGCGCCATATCCAGTTGGTAGCTCATGCCCTCACCGCCTTATGCTTACATTATAGCGGGATAATTCAGCTGCGGCTTTTCCGTTCTTGCGCATTTTCAGCAGGCCAGCCCCAGCGCCCGGCGCTGCTGCCGCACCAGCGCAAGCTTCGCTGCCGCGTTCGGCGCGGCCAGCTCATGCACCAAATATTGGGGGGATATCTCTGCCAGAACGTCGGCAAATGCGCCGGTTTGGCAGGCCTCATGCCGGTCGATCTGCAATATGTGATAATACGCCTGATTGAACTGCTGATAAACGTCTCCCGCAGGGAGCGGCAGGGGGTTCTGCAGAAAGCCGCGCACAAAAGCACCGGATAAGGAACGGTGCAGGTGAACGCCCCTGATATAGCGGCAAAGCTCGCCGTGCTCCTTTAAGCGGCGGCGAATATAGCGGGCGGCGTCGGCCTCGTCTTGAAGCGTTAAGTCCGTGCACATCAAATGGCCGAAATCGAGCAGCAAGCCCTTTTTGGGGTAATGCACATTAGCGAGCAGGCGCTCCGTCAGCTTATAATCGGTGAAGCGCAGCCCCGGCCACGGCAGGTTTTCCATCAGAAAATCAAACTGATAATCCTCGCCGTCCAGCATGGCGTTGATAAATTCCGCTGCGGCTTCAATGATCTCCGCGTCGGTGTGCCGCCACTTGTATGTGTATGTCTCGGCAAACGAAACGTCGGAAACGTGAAAGACGACGTATTGCGCCCCGGCCTTTTCCGCCCGCCGCAGATCGGCCTTAAACTGCGCCAGCAGACCCTCATTATCTGCCGCCTGATAAAACTCCTGCCAGACGGCGGGCGAGCCGAATTTCTCAGCGAGCGCCTTTTCGTCCCGCCGCCAGAAATCCAGCCAGTCGGTATAAAACATCAAATGATAGCCCGGCGTAATGCCCTCGGGAAAGCCCGCAAGTCTCCCGGTGCCGCCGTATATTATCTCCAGCCCGGCGCAGCCGCTCTCGTTAAGCCAGGCGGCAAGCCCCGTGGCGCTGCCGCCGAACCAGCTTTGCCACGTCTGCTGCTCATAAGCCAGATTGATCAGCTCCTGCATAGCAATTCTCCGTTTCGTCAAAATCTTTTTACCTATTGTAACACATATTGGCGGCAAATTCATCAGCTATCCGCAATTTACTGTATCTTGTGGCGAAAATGGGGTAAATTTTGAGATTTTCCGCATATCTGGCAGGGATAAGCGGGCGGGCGGCGAATTTATTTAATTTGGAATTTTGTCGCAAAGGAGGCGGCGGCTTGCGGATATTGGGCATCGACCCCGGCACCGGCATCACCGGCTGGGGCGTTATCGACAAGAATTACAATCAGCTGACGGTGGTCGATTACGGCTGTATCCGCACCCCCGCCCATCAGCTGAACCAAAAGCGGCTCTGCGAAATTTACGACGGTATGCAGCTGCTGCTCAGCGAATATCAGCCGGACGAAATGGCCATTGAGGAGCTGTTCTATAACCGCAACGTCACCACCGTTATCAGCGTGGGGCAGGCGCGGGGCGTGCTGGTGCTGGCCGCCGCCCAAAGGGGCGTGCCGGTTTATGAATACACGCCGCTGCAGATCAAGCAGGCGGTGACGGGCTATGGCCGGGCGGATAAAAAACAGGTGCAGTATATGATCCAAAACCTGCTTAATCTCTCCGCCATTCCCCGGCCGGACGACGCGGCCGACGCGCTGGCCGTGGCCGTCTGCCACAGCAACTGGCAGCAGGCCAACCACTGGCAGAAAAACACCGAAGAAAACCTGGTTTAATATATGTGATATACTTGGAGGATTTATGATTGCCTACATTCAAGGCGAGGTGCTGGAGGCGGCGGAAGACGGTCTGGTGCTGCTTGCCGGCGGTATCGGTTACCGCGTGTACGCGCCGATGAGCCTGTTTGCCGCGCCGCCCGCCCCGGGCGAAATGCTCTCGCTTTACACCTATTTGCAGATAAGCACCCAAACCCAGGGCGAAGCGCTGGCATTGTTCGGCTTCCCCGATAAAAAAGAACTGGCGCTGTTCAAGCTGCTGATCGGCGTAAGCTCGATCGGGGCGAAAACGGCGCTGGCCGCGCTGAACAGCCTGGGCTACGGCGGCATTGTCGGCGCGGTGCAGACGGGCAACGCCCAAACGCTCACCGCGATCCCCGGCGTGGGCAAAAAATCAGCCGAGCGTATCCTGCTGGAGCTGAAAGATAGAATTATGAAGCTGGAACCCGCTTATCTTGCCCCGGATATGCCGCCCGCCCCGGGTGATCTGGCCGGCAATCTCCGCCGCACGGCGGCGCTGGCGCTGGCACAGCTGGGTTATCCGCAGGCGGCGGCGCAGAAATTTGTGGACGAGGCGGCGCAGAGCCTGCCCGAGGACGCGGCGCTGGAGGATATGATCACGGCGGCATTAAAGCTGGCCGCGCGCGGTTAAGGAGGGAAAGAGCTTGGAAAAGGAAATCGGCAGAAACGTGTTTTCCAACCGGGATAGCCAGCCGGAAAGCCGCGATGATTTTGAAGCGCGGCGCGTCATCTCCGCCCATTCCAACATCGAGGACGCGGCGGCAGAGCCCAGCTTCCGCCCGCAGAGCTTCACTGATTACATCGGCCAGCAGCGGGTAAAAGAGAATATGGAAGTCTTCATCAAGGCGGCCAAGGCGCGCGGCGAGGCGCTGGATCACATTCTGCTTTACGGCCCGCCCGGCCTCGTCAAAACCACGCTGGCCGGTATCATCGCCAACGAGCTGGGGGTATCCCTGAAGGTGACCTCCGGACCCGCCATCGAACACGCGGGCGATCTGGCTTCAATTCTGACCAGCCTCGCGCCGAACGACGTGCTGTTTATCGACGAGATACACCGCCTGAACCGTGCGGTGGAGGAGGTTCTCTACCCCGCGATGGAGGATTTCCACATCGACATTATGATGGGCAAAGGCCCCGGCGCGCAGACCATACACCTGCCGCTGGCGCCGTTTACGCTGGTGGGGGCAACGACGCGCGTCGGCATGCTGACCGCGCCGCTCCGTGACCGCTTCGGCGTTATCAGCCGTCTGGAATATTACACACCGGAAGAGCTTTTTCAGATATTAAAGCGCAGCGCCCTGCTGCTGAACATCGAGATAACCGACGAGGGCGCGGCGGAAATTGCCGGGCGTTCGCGCGGCACGCCGCGTATCGCCAACCGGCTGCTGCGGCGGGTGCGCGATTTTGCCTGCGTGAAAGGGAACGGCGTTATCGACGGCGAGATGGCAAAATACGCGCTGGAGCTGTTGGATATCGACCAAAAGGGGCTGGATAAAACCGACCAAAAGGTTTTGCTCACCCTGATCGAAACGTTCGGCGGCGGCCCCGTGGGGCTGGACACCATCGCGGCCACCATCAGCGAGTCGGTGGATACGATTTATGACGTCTGCGAGCCGTATCTTTTGCAGCTGGGCTTTTTGAACCGCACGCCGCGCGGCCGCACGGCCACGGCGGAAGCATACCGGTATCTCGGCATTGAGCCGCCGCAGGGCAAATCGTTTGAGGGCAATTTGTTCAACGCATGATTTAATAGAGGTGATAATATGAAGCTGCTGCTGCATTGCTGCTGCGCGCCGTGCAGCGTTATGCCGCTTCGCCTGCTGCGGGCGGACGGCATTGAGCCTGCCGCTTTCTTCTATAACCCCAATATCCACCCGTACCGGGAGTATAAAAAACGCCGCAACACTTTCCGCGAATATATGGAGAGCCAGCACGTTTCTTTCGCCATGCTGGACGATTATAATATGGAAGCGTTTTTGGCTGGCGTGGCCGACCACCCCGAGGCGCGCTGCGGTTTTTGCTATCAGATACGGCTGCGCGAGGCTGCCAAATTCGCGGCGGAACACGGCTTTGACACGCTTTCCACCAGTCTGCTCGTCAGCCCTTACCAGAAGCATGAGCTGATCAAAATTGCGGGCGAAAAGGCGGCGGCGGAATTTGGGCTGGACTTTTACTACCGCGATTTTCGGCCTTATTTTCAGGAGGGGCAGGAGATCGCGCGGGCGGCGGGCTTGTATTTGCAGGGCTACTGCGGCTGCGTTTACAGCGAGAAAGACCGCTATTTTAAGCCCAAGGCACAACCCCTGATACTGGACAACAAATGGCAGAAGCGCGAGAACCAGCGCGCCAAAACTAACCATGCAGCAAAGGCGGAATAATATGCTGGCACTTTTCACCCGGAACAAAACGGCATTTGGGCGGGCGGCGCGGCTCATCTTGGCGGCGCTGGCTTTGCTGTGCCTTTGCCCCGGCATGGCGCAGGCGGCCACCATTCGCGTCTGCCTGCAAACGGCGGCGACGGACAGCGAGTTTGCCGTGCGGGACGGTTTTTATGAGGTGCGGGGCGGCAACCTTGCAGCGGAGACGCTCTGCGAGGCGGAAGCGGGCGACATTATCCGCGTGACCAAGGGCGGCTCCGGCTTCACTGTGTATCTGAACGGGCAGAAGCAGGGCAGTTCCGCCGCCAATGTGTCGCTGCTGGCCGAGGACGACGAGGACTGTGCCGTTAAATTCGGCGGCAAGGTCTACCGCGGCAGCTTTTCCGTGCTGACCAACGGCTATGTGCTGAACGTGCTGGATCTGGAATACTATCTTTACGGCGTGGTGGGCGAGGAGATCGGCTATAACGCGCCGGAGGAAGCGCTGAAAACGCAGGCCATCGTCGCGCGCTCATACGCGGCCTATTATATGGGCGGCACGTATTATGACGTGCTGGCCACCAACGCCAGCCAGGTCTACGGCGGACTTTCCGTTGAGGAAGCGCATGACAGCAAAGCCGTGCGCCGCGCGGTGGACGATACGGCGGGGCAAGTGCTTTATTATGACGGCGATCTGGTGGAGGCCGTGTTTTCCAGCAGCGCCGGCGGCTATACCGAGAATAACGAAAACGTCTGGGACGGCAATGCCATACCGTATCTGCGCGGCGTTGAATCGCCCTACGACGAGGATTACAGCAACTATACCTGGCAGGTGACGTATACCCCCGCCCAGCTGAAAAGCCTGGCCGAGACGTATATGCAGCGGATCAAGCAGAGCGGCAGCTTCGGCAGTTTTGTGCGGCTGGAGGTCTCATATCAGGCGGCGGACGGCAATGATACCGTTTCCGGACGCGCCACCCGCGCCACGCTGATCGGCACCCAGGGCAGCGTCACCGCCAAAAATGACGCGGTGCGCACCATGCTGGGCTTAAAAAGCACGCTGTTTAAAGTGACGGCGGGAGCTTCGGCAGAAATTGCCGACCCGATCGATGAGGTTTACGTCCTCGCCGCCAACGGCGACTTGGAAAAGCGCCCGGTGGAGAAAATCTACGCCATCGGCGCGGGCGACGTGATAGAGCAGCTGGGCGACCTGACCGAGGCTTATATGCGCAGCGCCGCCGGGCTTATCTCGTTTGCCAGCGGGGCGGCAGGCAGCTTAGCCGACGCGGGCGAGGGCGTGACCATTAACGGCGGCGGCTGGGGCCACGGCGTAGGCTTAAGCCAGTTCGGCGCCATCGGCATGGCGGCGGACGGCTACACCGCCGAAGAGATACTGGAACATTATTACGGCGGCGAGAACCCGCGCAAGCTGAAAATCGACGATTTGGATTAGAGGTTATTATAATGAAACTGGAAGAATTTGTTTATGACCTGCCGGAGCGCCTGATCGCACAGACCCCGGTGGAGCCGCGCGACGCGTCGCGCCTTTTGGTGCTGCACCGCGCGGACGGCAGCCTGGAGCATAAGCATTTTTATGACGTGATCGATTATCTTGACCCCAAAGACGTGCTGGTCATCAACCACACCAAGGTTCTGCCCGCCCGCCTTTGGGCGCACCGTGCTTCCGGCGCGCTGATCGAGGTTCTGCTGGTGCAGCAGGTCGATCTTAACCACTGGAAAGCGCTGGTACGCCCCGGCCGCAAAGCCCGCCCCGGCGAACACCTGACGTTTGCCGAGGGACTGCTGGAAGGCACCGTGGAGGAAGTGGTGGAGGAGGGCATGCGCCTGATCCGCTTCGATTATCAGGGCAATTTTATGG
This sequence comes from uncultured Peptococcaceae bacterium, assembly GCA_947625705.1. GTDB lineage: Bacteria > Bacillota > Dehalobacteriia > UBA4068 > UBA4997 > Avidehalobacter. The sequence continues at coordinate 35,254 of CANQPG010000004.1, forward strand.
AGATACTGGACAAGCTCGGCACCATGCCGCTGCCGCCCTATATCCATGAGGAGCTGAAAGACCAGAGCCGCTATCAGTGCGTCTACGCCAAAGACCCCGGCTCGGCCGCCGCGCCCACCGCCGGGCTGCACTTCACCAACGAGCTGTTGGATAAGATCCGCGCCAAGGGCGTGGCCGTGGCCGAGGTGCTGCTGAACGTCGGCCTTGGCACTTTCCGCCCCGTCAAGGTGGAAAATATCGAGGAACACCAAATGCACTCGGAGTATTACTCGGTGGACGAGGCGACTGCCAATCTTATCAACGAACGGCGGGCGGCGGGCGGCCGCATTGTGGCCGTCGGCACCACCAGCACCCGAACGCTGGAGACCGTCTCCACCGAGGACGGCGTCGTCCACGCAGGAAGCGGCTGGACGCAGAAATTCATCTACCCCGGCTATCATTATAAGGCGGTGGACGCGCTGATCACCAACTTCCACCTGCCGGGCAGCACGCTGATGATGCTGGTTTCGGCCTTTGCCACACGGGAGCAGATCATGCAGGCGTATCAAACGGCGGTGGCGGACGAATACCGCTTTTTCAGCTTCGGCGACGCCATGCTGATATTATAATGAGGTGAAATATGACGCTTAAATACACCCTGCAAAAGCAGGACGGCCACGCCCGCGCGGGGCTCTTAGAAACGACGCACGGGCAAATTCAAACGCCGATATTTATGCCGGTGGGCACGCAGGCAACGGTGAAAGCCATGACGCCGCGTGAATTGGACGAGGCAAATGCGCAGATAATATTAAGCAACACGTATCATCTGTATCTGCGCCCCGGCCATGAGCTGGTGAAAGAGGCGGGCGGCCTGCATGAGTTCATGCAGTGGAAGAAGCCGATCTTGACCGACAGCGGCGGCTTTCAGGTGTTCAGCCTGGCCAGTCTCCGCGATATCAGCGAGGACGGCGTGGTCTTCCGCTCGCATATCGACGGCAGCAAGCATTTCTTCACACCGGAAAAGGTGATGGAAATTGAACAGGCGCTGGGCTCGGATATCGCGATGGTGTTTGACGTCTGCTCGCCATACCCGGCGGAGCGCAGCCAAATCGAAGCCGCGCTGGAGAAAACCACCCGCTGGGCCAAGCGCTGCCAGGCTGCGCATACCCGGGACGACCAGGCGCTGTTCGGCATTGTGCAGGGCGGGCTTTACCATGACCTTAGGCGGAAAAGCGCCGAGGAGCTGATCGAGCTGGACTTCCCCGGCTACGGTATCGGGGGATTGAGCGTGGGCGAACCGAAGCCGCTGATGTATGAGTGCCTGGACGAGCTTATGCCGATCATGCCCAAGGATAAGCCGCGTTACCTGATGGGTGTGGGCAGCCCGGACTGCCTGGTGGAGGGCGTGGCGCGCGGCATTGATATGTTCGACTGCGTGCTGCCCACCCGTATCGCCAGAAACGGCACGGTGTTCACCAGCTACGGCAAGCTGGTGGTGCGGAACGCCGAGTACGCGCGGGATTTCCGCCCCATTGAAGAGGGCTGCGGCTGCTATGCCTGCCAAAACTTCAGCCGCGCTTATATCCGCCATCTGATCAAGGCCGACGAAATTTTGGGGCTGCGGCTCACGACGATCCACAACCTGCATTTTCTGCTGCATTTGATGCAGGAAATGCGCGAACACATTATGGCCGGCACATTTACCAAATTTTATCAGGAATTTTTCGCTAAATGGCAGGATTAGGCAGGAATATGCACCTGCCCGGCGAATATAAATAAGGTTATTGTGCCGTGGCTGGCAATATTGCCATATTCGGCGCAAAATATAGAAAAGACGAGGTGTCTGGTTAATGGGAAGCGAAACAATGTATACCGTCGGCTATATCGTGCTGATGATTGCTTTATTCTATTTTCTGCTGATCAAACCGCAGCAGAAGATGCAGAAGAAGCGCGCCGACATGCTGAGCAACCTCCGCGTGGACGATAAGGTGGTCACCGTGGGCGGTATTGTCGGCATTGTCACCGAGATCATGGACGACAGCGTGTGGCTGGAAGTCTCCGAGGACGTGGAGATCGAACTGAAAAAATCCGGCATAGCGGCGCTGGCCAAAGATAACGACGCGGCTCCGGCACGGTTGGAAGCAGCAAAAGCCGAGGCAGAGGACGAGGAAGACCCCGGCATAAAGTAAAAAATTCCGCCAAAAGCCGCCAGGCTTCGGGCGTTAATATTTTGCTATTTTTAAGGAGGCTTTTTTCAGATGAAAAAGGGAGGTATTTGGCTCACCCTGTTCATAGTGGTGCTGGCGGCTGCCGTCGTCGGCTCGCTGGGCTATCTCCGGGATAACATCAACCTGGGGCTTGATTTGCAGGGCGGCGCCGAAGTAGTTTTGCAGGCTTTGCCCGATGAGGGCGAAACCGTTTCCGCCGAGGACATGGAAGCGCTGAAAGAAATCATGCGCAACCGTGTGGATAACATCGGCGTTTCCGAGCCGATCATTCAGCTGGAGGGCGACGACCGCATTATCGTGCAGTTGGCCGGTGTGGACAACCCCGACGACGCGATCGAGATCCTCGGCAAAACCGCCAAATTGGAATTCGTCGATCCGCACGGCAACGTGATCCTGACCGGCGCTGATCTGGCTGACGCTAAGGGCGTGCGCAATCAGGGCGCCACCGACCCGCGTGAGGAAAATGTTATCTCGCTGCAATTCAACGAGGCCGGCACCAAGGCATTCGCCGACGCTACCAGCAAGTTTTTGGGGCAGAACATCTCCATCTATCTGGACGACGAGCTGCTGATCGACGCCACGGTGAGAACCGTGATCTCCAACGGCCAGGCGCAGATCTCCGGCGGCTACACGCTGGAACAGGCCGTGGCTGAGGCTGCGGTGCTGAAAGGCGGCGCTCTGCCGGTGGACGTTGACATCATGAGCAAGCGCACCGTCGGCCCCTCGCTCGGCGCGGACTCGCTGCAAAAGAGCATGTATGCCGGTTTGGTCGGCATGGCGTTGCTGCTGCTGTTCATTATCATTTATTACCGCCTGCCCGGCGTGGTGGCGGCACTGTCGCTGGTCGTTTACACGCTGGTGCTGCTCTGGCTGATGTGCTGGCTGCACATTACGCTGACGCTGCCCGGTATCGCCGGCGTCCTGTTAAGTATCGGCATGGCGGTTGACGCCAACATTATTATTTACGAAAGGCTGCGTGAGGAGTTGGCCACAGAAAAATCGCTGGCCGCCTCGGTAACCGCGGCTTTCCGCCGCGCGCTGTGGACGATTTTGGACTCTAACATCACCACGCTTTTGGCCACCGTCGTGCTGTTCCAGTTCGGCACCGGCTCGGTACAGGGCTTTGCCGTAACGCTGGCCGTTGGTATTGTCGTCAGCATGTTCTCGGCGCTGTTCATCACGCGCTATCTGCTGAAGTGGTGCGCGGCTGTTCCTGCGTTTGCCGCTCACCCCGCGCTTTTCGGCGCTAAGAAAGGGGGCGCTGTCCGTGGCTAAGGCTAACTTTGATTTTCTGGGCAGACGCAAAATTTGGTATGCCATTTCCCTCGTCATTATCATCGCCGGTTTGGCTTCGCTGATCTTCCGCGGGCTGAACCTGGGCATTGATTTCACCGGCGGCAATATTTTGCAGCTGCAATTTGAGCAGACCGTGACCGCCGAGGATCTGCGCGCCAAAGTCTCTGAATACGTGGAAGCGACGCCGACCATTCAGGAAAGCGACGCCAACACTTTCCTTATCCGCACCGAGGATATGGCGGAGGAGACCAGCAACGCGCTTTTGAGCGATATTGAGACCAACCTTTCGCCGTTTGAAATTCTGCGCAACGAGCGTATCGGCCCGGTCATCGGCCAGGAGCTGATCGCCAACGCCTGGATGGCGTTGGTGCTGGCGCTGATCTTAATGCTGATCTATATCACCATTCGTTTCCGCTTTAACTTCGCGGTTTCGGCAATCGTGCCGTTGATGCACGACGCGCTGGTGATGATCGGCCTGTTCTCGATCCTGCAATTCGAGGTGGACAGCACCTTCGTGGCAGCGATCCTCACCATTCTCGGTTATTCGATCAACAGCACCATCGTTATCTTCGACCGTATCCGTGAAAACCGCGAGCTGCGTCCCCGCCAGAATTTCAACGAGCTGGTGAACGACAGTATCAACCAGACGCTGGGGCGTTCCATCAACACATCGGTGGCCGTGCTGCTGCTGGTCGTCTGCCTGTTGCTGTTCGGCGGCGACACCACCCGCGCATTCTCGATGGCGTTGGTTATCGGTATCCTTTCCGGCGCGTATTCTTCCGTGTTCATTGCCGGCTCCATTCTGGCTGACATCACGCGGCTGCGCGGCGGCGAAAAGGACGCAAAACCTGCCAAAAAAAGCAAGAAAAATGACGCCAAGGTGATTGTTTAAACCGATTGCCGCAATTTGATATTTCTTATCTGCTGGAGCTTTTGCCGCCAAACCCGGTGAAAGCTCTAGCCGTATTATTAGATAGGAGTTTGAAGTTTTGCTTACTGTGAACGAAAAAAAATGGGTGCTGCGCGGCTGCCGGGTCAGCGCCGAGGAGGTCACGGCCACGGCCAAACGGCTGGGTCTATCCATGTCGGCGGCGCGGCTTTTGGCGGTGCGCGGGCTGGTGGAGCAGGCGGATATTCAGGATTATTTCACCACCTCACTGGATATGCTGCACGCACCGGAGCTGCTGAAAGATATGGACAAAGCGTGTCATATACTGCTTGCGGCGGTGCAGAATGGCGAGGAAATTGCCGTGTTCGGCGATTATGACGCCGACGGTATCACCAGCACCAGCATCATGTCGCTGGTGTTGCAGCGGCTTTCTGCCCGCGCCCGCTATTACATACCCCGCCGGGACAGCGAGGGCTACGGCCTGAACGACCAGGCGGTGCAAAAGCTCGCGGCGGACGGCGTCAAAATTCTGCTGACGCTGGATAACGGCATTGCCGCCTTTGACCAGGTGCGTCTGGCCAAGGAACTGGGGCTTACCGTCATCATCGCCGACCACCACGAGGTGCCGTTTGACATCATGGCCGAGGGCGACGTTTATAAGGTGCCGCCCGCCGACGCGGTCATCGACCCCAAGCAGCGCGACTGCCCGTATCCTTTCAAGTCGATCTGCGCCGGCATGATCGCCTATAAAATGGCCGAGCGGCTCTATCAGCTCTCGGGGCGCGATTTTGCCACCGATCAGTTGGAATATCTGGTTTTCGCGGCCATCGCCACCGTCTGTGATATCATGGATCTGACGGACGAAAACCGTGAGCTGGTGAAATACGCGCTGGCGCATATGGCGGAAACGCCGAATTTGGGGCTGCGGGCGCTCTTGGAGGTCAATGGGCTGGAGCCGAGCCACCTCACCTCGTCGCACATCGGCTTTACGCTGGGGCCGTGCATCAACGCCAGCGGGCGGCTGGAAAACGCGGCGCTGGCCGTGGAGCTTTTCCTCGCCGAGGATTACGACCGCGCGCTGGAGCTGGCGCGCCACCTGTGCGAGCTGAACGCCCGCCGCAAGGATCTCTCCGGTGAGGGCGTGACCAAGATACGCGCCGAAATTGAGGCCAAGGGCTACGCGGATAGCAAGGTCATCGTGGTGCATCAACCGGAGCTGACTGAAAGCGTCGCCGGTATCGTGGCCGGGCGCATTAAGGAGATTTACAACCGCCCGACTTTCGTGCTGGCGGGGGATAAAGAGCTGGTGAAAGGCTCCGGCCGCTCGGTGGAGGGCTTCAACATGTTTAAGGCGCTGGTGGAATGTGCCGATTTGCTGGATATGTTCGGCGGGCATTTTATGGCCACCGGGCTGACCATTCAGCGCGACAGGATCGAGGAGCTGCGCCGCCGCCTGAATGAAAACTGCCAAATGGCGACCGCCGATATGCTGCCCGTCACCTACATTGATCTGGCGCTGCCGGTGGAGCGGGCGCTGGCGTCGATGGGGTTTGCGCAGTTTATCGCGGACATGGCGCCGTTCGGCCACGGCAACCCCGCGCCTCTCTTTGGCGACCGGGACTTGGCCGTGCGCCGTATCCAACTGCTGGGCAAGGACAGGCAGATAATCCGCTTCTATTTTGCCAACCGGCAGGGGCAGGGGCTTACGAGCGCGATATCTTTCCGCCGTCTGGACGAGTTCCGCGAGCTGGTATTGGCAACGGGCGGCGAGGAGATGTGGCAGCGGCTCTTAAAAGGCCAGCCGACCAACCTCTCGCTGGATATCGTCTATGCGATCGAAATCAACGAATTTCAGGGCAGCAAGAGCGTGCAGCTGCAGATCAAAGACCTGCGCCTGCACAACCGCCGCTGATTTTTGAGGAGTTTTAATATGAAGTTTTATATCAAGACATTTGGCTGCCAGATGAACGAGCATGATTCCGAGATCATTGCCGGGGTGCTGCAGCAGGCGGGCTATCAGCCCTGCGGCGAGCTTGACGCGGCGGATATCATCGTCGTGAACACCTGCTGTATCCGCGAAAGCGCCGAAAACAAAATTTGGGGCTATATCGGCAACCTGAAAAACGCCAAGTACAAAAAGCCCGGCGTGATCATCGCCGTGCTGGGCTGCATGACCCAGCAGACCACCATCGGCGACGCGCTGAAACGCTACGGCAGCCATATCGACATCGTGCTGGGGACTTATCAGCAGCACCGCCTGCCGGAATACATCACGCGGGCGCTGGCAGGTTCCGGGCAAATTGTCGATATTTCCGAAGATAACCGCGACTTTCCGGACGAGCTGCCCGCCGTGCGCGTGGGCGGCGTCACCGCGCAGGTCAACATCAGCTATGGCTGCAACAACTTCTGTTCTTATTGCATTGTGCCGTATGTGCGCGGGCGGGAGCGCAGCCGCAGTCTGAACGCTATTTTGGCGGAAATTCGGGAAGCGGCGGCGGCCGGCTGCAAGGAGATCATGCTGCTGGGACAAAACGTCAATTCCTACGGCAAGGATCTGCGCAAAGCGGGGCAAACCGACGCACCGGATTTTGCCGCCGTGCTTAAGGCCGCCTGCGCCGTGCCCGGCATTGAGCGGGTGCGCTATATGAGTTCTCACCCGCGGGATTTTTCGCCTGAGCTGGTGGACGAGATAAGTCTCCTCCCGCAGGTGCGCGCTTATTACCACCTGCCGCTGCAATCGGGCTGTAACAAAACGCTTCGGGCGATGAACCGTGGCTATGACACCGCGCGCTACGCCGAGATCATCGACCGTATCCGCGCCAAAACGCCCGCGGCCGCCGTCACCACAGACATCATCGTGGGGTTCCCCGGCGAGACGGAGGAGGATTTCCGGGCTTCGCTGGATTTCATCGCCCGCTGCCGCTTTGACGCGGCCTATACGTTTATCTATTCGCCGCGCTCCGGTACGCCCGCGGCCAAAATGGCGGAGCAGGTGCCGCTTGCCGTCAAAAAAGCGCGCTTGCAGCGTTTGACCACTCTGCAAAACCAGATCAGCCTGGCCAAAAATCAGGCGTATATCGGCCAAACGGTGCGGGTGCTGGTGGAGGGGCCGAGCAAGAACAACCCGGAGCTTCTCACCGGGCGGACGGAAAGCAACAAAATCGTTATCCTGCGCGGCGGGGCAGAGCTTATCAACCAAATTACGGCGGTTGAGATTACCGGGGCTAAGACCTGGCACCTGGAAGCATTATAATAGTGGCATTATAATAGAAAGATTTATGCGCTGATTTTGCCGGAATTTTCCACCTAAAAGCTGCAATTTTGCCGGCATTTTCAGCGTAATTTTTAAGCGGGAGGAATGGACATGGCGGAGACCTTGCCTCGTTTCGGCGCGGGCGGCAACAGCGACGGCTTCTATGCCGCGGGCCACAAAAGCTCGCTTCTCGCCTGCGAATATCTCTACGGCCTCGGGCTTAACGCCTATGAATACGAGTGTACGCACGGCGTCAGGATCAGCAGCGCTTTCTGCGCCTCCATGCGCAAAAACGCCGAACTGTTCGATTTCGGCCTTTCCATACACGCGCCGTACTACATCAACCTGGCGAGCCTTGACGGCGCTATCCGGGAAAAATCGGTGCAGCACCTGTTAAAAGCCCTCCGCGCGGCGGATCAAATGGGCGCGGCCAGCGTCGTTTTCCACCCCGGCGCCATCGGCGAGCAGACCAGAGAGCAGGCGACGGAGCGGGCGGCCGGGCTGCTGGAGGAGATCGTGCGGCTAGCTGATCAAGAGGGGCTGCTGCAATTTACCCAGCTGCGGCCAGAGACGATGGGAAAATCCGGCCAGCTCGGCACCTTGGGCGAGGTGCTGCGTCTCTGCGAGGTAGCGGAGAGCGTGCGCCCGGCGGTGGATTTTGCCCATATCCACGCGCTTACCGGCGGCGGTATCAGAGAGCGGCGCGATTATGAGCGGCTGCTCGGCAAAATTGCCCGCCGCCTGGGCGAAGGCGCCTTGGACAGGCTGCATATTCACTTTTCGCCGATCGAATACACCAAGGCGGGCGAAAAGCGCCACCGTAACTTATCTGACAAGGAATTCGGCCCCGATTTTGAGCCGCTGGCCGCTATTCTGGCGGAGCAGGGCTGGCGCCCCACGATCATCTGCGAAAGCGCCGGCGAACAGGATCTGGACGCGGCGGCCTATGCGCAAATGTATCAAGCAGCGCGCCGGGATTTAAGCTAATCGTATAATTAGCTATTTACAGCGGGGATTTAATAAGATATAATATAATTGGTTGTTATTATGAGGTTTTTTGTAGAGAAAGGGGATAATACGTTGTCAAAATTCAGCTTTTTTATCCGAAGATTCCATTCCTTGATCGCGCTGATACCGATCGGTCTGTTCATGTGCTTTCATTTTCTGCTGAACAGTGCCACATTCCTCGGCAGCGACGCGTACCTGACGATGGTACATTTTATGAAGGGGTTTCCCTTTGTGCAGGTGTTGGAGCTGGTGCTGATCGCCATCCCCATCATCTTCCACGGCATTTACGGTATTTACATAGTGTATCTGGCCAAAAACAATGTGCTGCAATACAAATATTACCGTAATCTGGCGTTTTATCTGCAAAGAATAACCTCGCTGATCGTGCTGGCGTTCATCATCTGGCACGTCTACACGCTGCGTTTTGCCCCGGTTTCCGCTGAGGGCACTTATGCGGCGCTGCTTTCCATGCTGCAAAACCCGCTGACCTTTGTGCTTTACGTTATCGGCGTGGTGGCCTCGGTATACCACTTCACCAACGGCCTGTTCACGTTCTGCATCACGTGGGGTATCTGCGTGGGCGACCGCGCGCAGAAAATCTTTGCTATCTGCGCCGTGCTGCTGTTCGTGGTGATGTCGCTGTGGGCAGTGGGTATTCTGCTGTCGCTGGCCGTGGCCTGATTAGATAAGGGGGTAGCAAGATAATGGAAAAAACCAAAGTGGTAGTCGTGGGCGGCGGTCTGGCCGGCCTGATGTCTACCTTGAAGATAACCGAAAAGCAAATTCCCGTCGATTTGATCTCGCTGGTGCCGGTGAAGCGCTCGCACTCGGTGTGCGCGCAGGGCGGCGTTAACGCGGCGCTGGACACCAAAGGCCAGCACGACAGCGTTGACCAGCATTTTTACGATACCATTTACGGCGGCGATTTTCTGGCCAACCAAACGCCCGTTAAAGGCATGGTGGAGACCGCGCCGGGGCTTATCTATGCGATGGACCGCATGGGCGTGATGTTCACCCGCACCAGCGAGGGTCTGCTGGATCTGCGCCGTTTCGGCGGCGTGAAGAACCACCGCACCGCTTTCGCCGGGGCGACCACCGGTCAGCAGCTGCTTTATACGCTGGACGAACAGGTGCGCCGGCAGGAAGTTCTCGGCATGGTGAACAAATACGAAAACTGGGAAATGATCGACCTTTTGATCGACGATAACGGCGTCTGCAAGGGCGTGGTGGCGCAAAATCTGGCGACAATGGAGATCAAGGATTTCGTGGCCGACGCAGTGGTCATCGCCACCGGCGGCGCGGGCATGATCTACGGCCGCTCCACCAACTCGATCATCAATACCGGCGCGGCGGCGGCAATTCTTTACAAGCACGGCGTGCCTTATGCCAACGGCGAGTTTGTGCAGATCCACCCCACGGCCATGCCGGGCGATGATAAGCTGCGTCTGATGTCGGAATCGGCGCGCGGCGACGGCGCCCGTGTCTGGACGTATAAGGACGGCAAGCCGTGGTACTTCCTGGAAGAAAAATACCCGGCTTACGGCAATCTGGTGCCGCGTGATATTGCGGCGCGTGAGATCTACGACGTCTGTGTGAACATGGGTCTCGGTGTGGACGGCAAAAACCAGGTGTATCTGGATCTGAGCCATCTGCCCGCCGACTATCTGGATAAGCGCCTGAAAGGCATTATGGATATTTACCAGACGTTCTACGGCGACGACCCGCGCAAGGTGCCGATGAAGATTTTCCCCGCCGTGCATTATTTCATGGGCGGTATCCACGTGGATTGGGAGCACCAGACCAATATCCCCGGCCTGTTTGCGGCGGGCGAGTGCGATTATATGTATCACGGCGCCAACCGCTTGGGCGCCAACTCGCTGCTTTCCGCCATGTACAGCGGCACGGTGGCCGGCCCCGCGGTGGTCAAATACGTGAGCGGCCTTAAGGCGACCGCCGCCGAAACTATCGGCAATATTGCGGAGCTGACGGTGAAAAAACAGCAGGCCGAGCATGAAAAGCTGACCAAAATGGAGGGTAAAGAGAACCCCTACAAGCTGCATGACGAGATGAGCGAGATCATGTACAAGAACGCCACCATCGTCCGTATCAACAAGAACCTGGAAGAGACCGACGTGAAGTTGCAGGAATTCCAGGAGCGCTGGAACGACATCAACATCACCGATTTCGGCGGCTATTCCAACCAGACGGTGATGTACGTGCGCGAGCTGCGCGGCATGATGGATCTGGCGCGGGTCATCGTGGGCGGGGCGCTGCGCCGCAACGAGAGCCGCGGCTCGCACTATAAGCCGGAGTTCCCCAAGCGCGATGATGAAAACTTCCTGAAGACAACGCTGGCCACCTATAAAAACGGCGACCCGGAATTCAGTTGGGAAGACGTTGACATTCAGTGGATCAAACCGGTGGAAAGAAAGTATTGAGGAGGGGACAAACATGGTGGATTTGAAGGACGTTAAATATATCAAGCTGAAAATCAAACGCCGCGACGACCCCAACTCGCCGTCTTACTGGCAGGATTTTCAAATCCCGTACCGCCCGAACATGAATATCGTTTCGGTGCTGATGGAAATTCGCAAAAACCCGGTGACCGCCGACGGACGGAAAGTGAACCCCGTGGTTTGGGAGTGCAACTGTCTGGAGGAGGTATGCGGCGCCTGCTCGATGTTAATTAACGGCGTGCCGCGTCAGGCCTGCGCCGCGCTGACCGATAAGCTGATCGAAAAATACGGCGACCGGCCGATCCAGCTGGAGCCGCTGACCAAATTCCCGGTTATCCGCGACCTGATGGTTGACCGCTCCAAGATGTTTGAGAATTTGAAGCGTGTTCACGCCTGGGTGCAGGTGGACGGCTCGTGGTCGATCGGGCGCGGCCCGCGTCTGGCTGAAAAAGACCAGCGTATCGCGTATGAGATCGCTCACTGCATGACCTGCGGCTGCTGCCTGGAGGCCTGCCCGAACTATAACCAGAAGTCCGATTTCGTCGGCCCCAACGCCATTGCACAGGTGCGCATGTTCAATCTGCACGCCATTGGCCGTATGCAGGCGGACGAACGGCTGGAAGCGCTGACCGCCAAGGGCGGTATTCAGGATTGCGGCAACTCGCAGAACTGCAAGCGCGTCTGCCCCAAGCACATCAACCTGACGGCGCACATCGCGGCGATGAACCGCCAGGCCAACGCCTACGTGATCAAAAACTTCCTCGACAAATAAGCGAACGCCAACCGTACCCGGAGTTAACGCTCCGGGTATTTTTTTGCGCCTTTTATCAACGCCCGCCATAATTTTGTTTAATTATTTTGCGAAAAGCTATTGACATAACCGTTCATATCGTATATAGTGTATATATGCAATATATACAGATTGTTTTGAGGTGTCATTTTGGATATCATCATTTCCAACGCGGCTGACCAGCCGATCTATGAGCAGATCTTCAACCAGATGAAGCAGCAGATCATCAGCGGCAAGCTCTCCGAGGGGGACATGCTGCCGTCGATCCGCGCCCTGGCCAAGGATCTGAAGATCAGCGTCATCACTACCAAGCGCGCCTACGACGAGCTGGAAAAAGAGGGCTTCATCTACACTGTGGCGGGCAAGGGCTGCTTTGTGGCGGAGAAAAATCTCGAGCTGGTGCGGGAGGGCAACCTGCGCGAATTGGAGGAGCTGCTGCGCCGGGCGGACGCGCTGGCCGCGGGCTTAAATATCAGCGACAGCGAGCTCATGGAAATGCTGCACCTCTTGCGCGGCGAGAACTAAAAAATAGTGTGTGTGGTTTAATTTGGGCAATTTCGGCTCAAAATGTGATGTGACAGGAGTTGTGGACGATGGAAAAAACTAAATATCTGGCCTTGATCCCGGCCTATGAGCCGGGCGAGAGCCTGCCGGAGCTGCTGCCCAAGCTTCAGGCGGCGGGCTTTGCATGTATCGTGGTGGACGACGGCAGCGGCCCCGCGTACCGGGAAGTTTTTGACCGGGCACGGCAATATGCCACGGTGCTCTCATACGATACCAACCGCGGCAAGGGCTATGCGTTGAAGCACGGCCTGGCCTATATCGCGGCCAGCTTCCAAGATGAATTTGTGATAGTCACCTTGGACAGCGACGGCCAGCACCGCGCACTGGACGCATTGCGCTGCTGCCGCCGGGCGGAGGAACAGCCGGACGCACTGGTGCTGGGCAGCCGCGTGCAAAGCGCGGCCTCGCCGCTTAGAAGCCGCTTCGGCAATTATATGACGCAAAAGATGTTCTGGGCAACCACCGGGCGCGCCGTGCGGGATACGCAGACGGGACTGCGTGCCTTTTCCTCCCGCCTGCTGCCGTGGCTGCTGGCCATCGCCGGCGAGCGTTACGAATATGAAATGAACGTGCTGCTGGCCGCCGCCCGCGCCAAAATGCCGATCATCGAGGTGGATATCGCCACCATTTATATCGACGGCAATGCCGGGTCGCACTTCGCGGTGCTGCGCGACTCCTGGCGCGTCTACAAGGAGCTGCTGAAATTCTCCGGCGTATCGCTGGCCAGCTTCTGCCTGGATTACACGCTGTACGGCCTGTTCGCCTGGCTGGGCGAGCTGTGGCAGCTGGCTTTTGCGCTGGCCACCGCCAATATTCTGGCGCGGTTTTTAAGCTGTACGTTCAACTTTATTATGAACCGCGTGTTCGTCTTCCACGACAAGGGCAGTTTTTGGCGGGCGGCGGGGCAGTATTACCTGCTGGCCGGGATCATTTTGATTGGCAACACGCTGCTTTTAAGCCTGCTGGTGGACGTGCTGATGCTTAACCATTATCTGGCCAAGCTGCTGACGGAAATTTCGTTCTTCGCCACCAGCTGGCTGGTGCAGAAAAAGGTGATTTTCACCAAGCCCAAACAGCAGGAATATCAAACGAAGCTGGTTTAATATAACATTTGCAGAGGGGACAGCATGATGAGCGAAACAAACGCAAATGCCATCAAAGTGGGGCATCTGACCAAAAGTTACGGCAATTTCACCCTGCGCGACGTCAATTTGTGCCTGCCGACCGGCAGTATTATGGGTCTGGTGGGGGAAAACGGCGCAGGCAAGACGACGCTTTTTAAGCTGATAATGAACGTTTTGGAGCGCGACGAGGGCAAAATCTGCGTACTGGGGCATGATAACCTGAGCCCCGAATTCGGCGACCTCAGAAACGACATCGGCGTGGTGCTGAGCGGGGCGGGGCTACCGGAATATCTATCGCCCAGGCAGGTGAACGGCATACTGCGGCAGACATTCCGCGGGTGGAATGAAGCGTATTTCCGTCAGCTGATGGCCGATTTCAAGCTGCCGGAGAACAAAACCATCAAAGAGTTTTCCACCGGTATGAAGATGAAGCTGGCGATCGCGGCGGCGCTGGCGCACAACCCGCGCCTGCTGCTGCTGGACGAACCGACCAGCGGGCTTGACCCGATGACGCGGGAGGATATTCTGGCGGTGTTCAACGATTTCACGCGCAACCCGGCCAACTCGATACTGATTTCCTCGCATATCGTCAGCGACCTGGAGAAGATCTGCGATTACATAGCATTTCTGCACGAGGGGCGGCTGCTGTTCTGCGAGGAGAAAGACCGCTTGCTGGAGGATTACGCGCTGATCAAAATGCCGGCGGCGGATTTCGCTGTGGTGCCGCCGGGTGCGGTGGTATCGCTGCGGCGCGAGGCATACGGCGTGGAGGCGCTGGTGAAAAAGCACGACATCAACCCGTCTTTCGTGACGGAGCATACCACATTGGAGGATATTATTCTGTTTTGGTCGAAAGGGGGCGGCGCACAATGAACGGAATGAAAGGGCTGCTGTTAAAGGATTTCTATTTTTTGCAGCGGCATATGCGGGTGTATCTGCTGCTGATGCTGGTTTTTGTGCTGCTGCCGGGGGCAATGCCGCTGATGGCGGTGATCTATTCCGTCATGCTGCCGATCACCGTGCTGGCCTATGACGACAACGCCAAATGGCCGGAGCTGGCCGCCATGCTGCCGCTTTCCACGCGGACGCTGGTGTTCAGCAAATATCTGCTGGGCTATCTGCTTTCCGCCTGCTTTGTGCTGCTGGCCGTGCTGGCGCGGGCGGCGTATCAGGTGGGCTGGCCGTTGGTAACAGGTGGGCCGGTGGATAATGATTTCGCCTTTTCCGGTGATTTTGTCAGCTTCATGCTGCTGATCTGGCTGGGGAGCCTGGCGCTGCTGGCGCTGAACCTGCCGCTGATGTTCCGCCTGGGCGCGGAAAAGGGACGGCTGGCATTCGTACTTACGTTGGGCGTACTTTTCGGCATATCCATACCGCTCTCGTCGCTGCCGATACCGACGGGCGCATTGCTGCCGGGGGTGCTGCTGGTGGCGGTGGCGCTGAACGCCGCTTCCTACTTAATATCCGTCCGTCTGTATGACAAGCGTCTGCGGGCGGCCTAAAACAAGAAAGGCCACCCCTGTTCCGAATTGCTCTCCATAAGTAAACTTCTATAATGAAATAATTCTTTTCTTCTATTCCCAAATATGCTATTATATATATAGCATTTCATGATAAGAAAGGTTGGACTACGGTAATGAAGAAAAGATTTTTAACCACGCTGCTGCTGGCATTGGTGCTGGCAATCAGCGCAGCGCTGCCTGCTTGGGCGGAGCAAACTGGCACTTCCGACAACATTACTTGGCGCTATGACGAAACAACCAAAACGCTGAATTTTGAGGGTACGGGCATTCTGCCGCAAATTGATCTGCCAGATGAAATTGCCAAAAACACAACGAATGTTAATATTGGCAACGGCATAACAGAAATGACAAATTTGGCGTTGATATGTTTCAGCAATCTGCAAAACGTGAGGCTTCCCGACACTTTAATCATTATTAACGACGGTGCATTTTGTGGTTGTCGCCTCACAAAAGTTACCATTCCGGAGGGCGTGACCACTATTGGCGCCTGTGCCTTTGAAGGCTGCACTAATCTAACGGAAATTACCCTCCCTAACAGCCTGACCACTATCGGCGAAAATGCTTTTATTTGCTGCACAGGCCTAACAGAAATTACCATTCCCAAAGGTGTAACCGATATTGGCATGCTTGCGTTTCATGATTGCGATAAATTAACCGCTATCAATGTGGCTGCCGATAATCCCAATTATTCTTCGCTTGACGGCGTTTTGTTCAACAAGAATAAAACAACCTTGGTTAAATATCCTGCAGGGAAAGTCGCCACAAGCTATACTATACCTGCCGGCGTAACAAGTATTTATGATTGTGCGTTTGCTGATTGCGAAAGCTTAACGGAAATTACCATACCAAAAGGTGTAACCAGCATTGGCGTAAGCGCGTTTGCGCGAGATAATTGGCCAAGTGATTATGATAAACAGAAACTCAGCCTTCCCGATACCTTAACTTCGATCGGCGATGACGCGTTTAACAATTGGTATTTAGAAAACATAGTTATATTGCCCGACATGAGCACATATGATATTCAAAAGTTTTTTGAAAGAAAACTCAATGAGTCTTATTTTGATTATTATGGCGGAATCATAGATGAGAACACTACTTTCTGTATATCTGATGATAATCCTACCTACTCTGTGCATGACGGCGTTTTCTTTAACAAAGATAAAACTACCTTGCTGGTATATCCTAAAGGCAGAACAGATACAAGCTATACCGTGCCAAATGGTGTAACCGATATTGGCAAATCTTCGTTTTTGGGTTGTAAGGTCTTAATGACAATTAATATTCCTGCCAGCGTAACCGCTATTAACCAAGAAGCGTTTTATGGGTGCAGCGACTTGATCGATGTGTATTATGCCGGTAATAAAAGTGATTGGCAAGCAATAAATCTGGGTGAATATAATGCACCCTTTACTAATGCCACCATTCACTATAACAGCGGCAGCACCAAAGCGGAGCAGGTATTCCAGCGGGATTTTGCCACGGCGGTGGAAAAAAAGCAGGGCGACGCTGCTTTCACCAAAACGGCGGTACTGACCACCGGCAACGGCGCTATCACATACAGCAGCAGCAATGAAGCGGTTGCCACCGTGGATAATACCGGCAAGGTTACCATTACAGGCCTGGGCGATGTAATTATTACCGCCAGCGCAGCAGCAACCGATGATTACAATGAAGCGACTATCAGCTACGCATTGTACATAGCCAAGAATAACACCGGCAGCACCAAAGCAGAGCAGGCATTTAAGCAGGATTTTGCTACGGCAGTAATCAAAACGCAGGGCGACGCTGCTTTCACCAAAACGGCGGTGTTGACCACTGGCAACGGCGCTATCACATACAGCAGCAGTGATGAAACAGTTGCCACTGTGGATAATACCGGCAAGGTTACCATCGCAGGCGTTGGCACGGCAACCATTACTGCCGCGGCGGCGGCAACCGATGATTATAATAAAGCAACGATCAGCTACACATTGACCGTGAATAAAAAGAACAGCGGCGGCAGTTCTTCCGGCGGCGGTTCCAATTCTAATTCCAGCAGCAGTACGACAAAACCCGCCGCGCAAAATATAGTAACTGCAACCAAGCCGGATAATAAAACGACGGTTTCGGTGGCCAGCTTCACTGATACTAAGGATCACTGGGCCAGCACAGCGATTAACTGGGCGGTGAAAAATGGCCTGATGAACGGCACTCCCGGCAACAGATTTGCTCCGAATGAAAAGACCAGCCGCGGTCAGCTTGTGACCATGCTTTACCGCTTGGAGAAAGAGCCAACTGTGGGCACAGCAGCGTTCAGAGACGTCAACAGCAATGCATATTACGGCGCGGCGGTAGCTTGGGCGGCCAGCAACAATGTTGTCACCGGCTATGCAAACGGCACTTTCGGCGCCAACGATAGTCTGACACGCGAACAAATTGCGCTTATCCTGTTCCGCTATGCCGGCTTAAAGAGTGCAGATGTTACCGCCAAAAGCGATTTGAGCAGTTTCACCGACAGCGCAAAGGTTTCCGGCTGGGCTGCTCCAGCTATGCAATGGGCGGTGGCAAGCGGCCTGATTGAGGGCAACAACGGCGCGCTCAATCCGCAAGGCAAAGCCACCCGCGCAGAAATTGCCACTATCTTAATGCGATATTGCGAGAGTATCGCAAAATAAAGCATAGTAAAGCGAAAAACGTAACCCACATTAAACATGTGGGTTACGTTTTTTTATGGAGCGGGTGAAGAGAATACCCTGCGGGTACCCCTCGCGTTGCCAATCGCGCGGCAGCAAGCCTTGCGCTCTTGGGCGCTCGGCTGTCGCACCCTGCTGGTTCGCTTCCCATTTGACCGTAACGATAAAAGTAAGACCCACCTTATCAGGTGGGTCTTACTTTTATGGAGCGGGTGAAGGGAATCGAACCCTCGTCGAAAGCTTGGGAAGCTCTTGTTTTGCCATTAAACTACACCCGCAAAACTGAAAGCTATTATAGCATTTTTCGGCTGGTTTGTAAAGAGTTTCAGCGGAATATTTATAGCACCGTTTTGACAAATCCCTCGCCATATGTTACATTGATAATAAGAAAGGGAGGTGCCGCCAATGTTCAAACGCAAATTATTGCCGCTTCTGCTGCCGGCGCTGCTGTGCCTTTTGGCGGCCTGCGGGGCGGAAGACGCACCAAAGCAGGAAAACGAGCCAGCGCCTGATAACGCACCCGAAAGCCGCCTGTTAAGCGAGGTGTTCCGGGGCAATGACACATCAGCCTTGAACGGCGCGGTGCAGCGCCCGGGAACAAGTGTGGAAAACGGCGAGTTCAGGCTGACACTGGAGGAGTATCTTGTCAGTGATTTTCAGATAATGTTGTCATTCACGCTGGAAGCGCTGACCGACGAAGCCAAGGCGGAGCTTTTCCAAGCGGACGAAAACGATCACTACTATTTTTGGGATACGCATGAAGCGACATTAACATATCAGGACGGCAGTGAGCTTGAAAACAGAATTACCGGAAGTTCGCGTAATTCTTATGGCGATTATTCCCAATATGCCACCGAAACCGCACAGTATTCGACAATGGAACGGTATAATCTGAAAATGGACGGCACCCCGCTGCTGCTTACGGTGGGCGATTTATCGCTGGAAGTGCCGACGACGCCGAATATCCCCACCACCAGTATCGACGTCGAGCAAGACGATGTTCTGCTGCGGCTGGATTGGAACGCCATCGGAGTGGTGCTCAACTGCATTAAGAACACCGACGAAAACGATGTGACCGAAAAAACGCAGAATGAAGTGATCTTCTTCCGCACGGCAGAGGGCGACCTCAAAACATATAACGAATTGTTTGACATTTGGGGCTGGTCTTCCGTCCACAACTCAAGTCTCGGTAAAACATCGCTCCGGCGCAATGACATCTTCAAGCAGCCGCCGCAGGAGGGCGAGTTTACCAGTATCATTATCGGCGGCAAGGAGTTTTCGCTCTCTGACGGCGAATACCTGGGCGATTACACAAAATAACCAAAAGGGGCGGCCAAGCGGCTGCCCCAAATTTTTTGCGCAAAATGAAACCTTTTGGCCGCCTGCGGTGTATATAAAGGTGCATATATGCGAAGCAGACGAGGGAGGCGAGAGCATGCTTGATGAAGCCAAATTGCTGGCTGGGCTTAAAGCCGGGCGCACAGCCTATCTGGCCGAGGCCATCAAACGCTACACGCCTTATATCAACGTGGTGGTTTATAATGCCGCCAAGGGGCTGATCAGCCGCGAGGACGTGGAGGAAATTGCCGCCGACAGCTTTGTGCAGCTTTGGCGCACCGCCGACAAACTGGACGAAGCCAAGGGCAGCATACGCGCCTATCTGGCGGTCATCGCGCGGAATTTAACGCTGAACCGCCTGCGCGGGCGGAAGCCCACGGCGGAGATACCGTTTGATCTGGCGGACGGCCAGCCCCAGCCGGAGGAACGCCTGCTGGCCAAGGAGGGTGAAACCCGCCTGTACCGGGAAATTCTCACCCTGGGCGAACCGGACGCAGAGATATTCCTGCGGTTTTACTGCTATGACGAAAAAATCAGGTATATCGCCGCCGTGCTGGCAATGCCCCCGGCGACGGTGAAAACCAAGCTGCGCCGCGCCCGCCTGAAGCTGGCGGAGCGGCTGAAAAATGATGAGTTATTGTGTGAGCAAAGCTTAAAGGGAGGTATGGCCAATGAGTAAACGCTGGGACAAATTAAACCGGGAGTTCGGCCTGACGGCCGCAAACCCCGCGGCGGACAAAAACCGCGTTACCAAGCAGGTTTTCGCCCAAGCGGACATTGCGCCGGCAAACTCCCGCCAAGGGAGAGTGATTTTTGTGAGTAAAAAATTCCAAACGGCGCTGATCGCGCTGCTGGTGCTGGCGTTAAGCTCCGGTACGGTGCTGGCGGCTTCACATTTCGGCCTGCTGGACGGGTCTTTCAAGGGCGACACATCGTATCTGGAGGGCGCGGTGCAGACGCCGCAGCAAAGCGTGACCGACGGGCGCTTTACGCTGACAGTGGAGGAATATCTGGCGGCGGAAAATCAGGTGATGGTACTGTTTGCCGTCAAAGCGGAAACCGCCGACGCTCTGGCCGAGCTGACCGCCACCGATGCGCGGGGCAGCGACACATTCTGGGACATAGATACGCTCAGTTTCTATGCACCGGATACCGACAGAATGCTCATTTCAGGCTGGGGCGTAAAGCCTTATCCGGACAAGGACACCAAGGATACCCTGCATTATATTTTGACAGCTGAAAACATGGATAACCCGGCAAGACTGCCAGTGGTGCTGCGGCTGAACAAAATGGCCGAGCCGAACAGCATAACGCTGGATATGACAACCAATATTGTCACCAAAAGCTTTAAACTTAGCGATGATTTAAGCGTCAAGATCAATCCTATCGGACTGACGGTGGAGCAGCATTTGGCCGAGGCGCAGCCGGAGATTCTGCCGCCGGGAATCTTCTTCCGCACCGCAGGCGGCGAGATTCTGACGAACGCTCAGATTTATGAAATGCGCAGCGGTTTCAAGAACGAAACAAGGGAAAATGTTATTATTACAACGCAGTTTATTGCCAAGAAGATTATTGACCCGGAGCAGCTCAGCTCTATCATCGTAGACGGCGCGGAGTATTCGCTGGCCGACGGCGCGTATCTGGGCAAGCCGCAGATCCCCGCCGAGCTTAAACCTTTTATCGTGAACGCCTATCAAGGCGAGCAAGGCGAGAACAGTTACGGCATGCCGCTTGATGAAATTGCCGCCCATGTCGGCGCAGATTGGCAGTTTGACGCGGCGACCGGCCAAGCCGTGATGACTTATCGCGGCGCCACGGTGAAATTAACCTCCGGGCAGAAAACGGCGATGATTAACGGCTGGGAGGAAAAGCTGCCAGAATTCCAAGAAACCCCGCGGATCGACGCCAACGGTCATTTTATACTTTACTCCTATCAAATTCTGGATCTGTTTGACATTGCATATGAGATCTGTGGCGATTGGCGAGAGCTAACACCCGTTATTGATGTACGAATTATTCCCTGATAAACACTCAAAAGGGGCGGCCAAGCGGCTGCCCCTTTTGAGTTGAGATGAGTATAAGAGAATGAAAGAGATAAACTCGAAAGATTCTTATTTATCGATTTCCGGGTATTGCAGAGCGTCGTAGCCGGTTTTGCCGGTGCGCACCTGGATAACGTCTTTCACGTCGTAAACGAAGATCTTGCCGTCACCGTAAGCCCCGGTGTAAAGCACCCGCTTGGCCGCGTCCACAATGGCCGCCACCGGCACCTTCGCCACCACGACTTCCACCTTTACCTTCGGCACCAGCTTGGTTTCCACCGGTACGCCACGGTAATATTCCGTCGCGCCCTTTTGCAGGCCGCAGCCCATCACGTCAGTCACCGTCATGCCCGTTACGCCGACTTCGGAGAGGGCGTTTTTCAGCATTTCAAACTTAGTGCGGCGGGTGATGATGACCACCTTGGACATTTCGCCGCTATCGCCGCTCGTCTCCGTCACGATATGCGTCACCGGCACGGCGGGAACGGGAGCAGGCTCGGTATCCTCATAGATCGTATGCGCCACCGGAATAAAATCGGCATAAGAGCTGGTCAGGCCATGCTCCTTGATATCCAAACCGGCAATTTCTTCCTCGGGGCTGACGCGAAGACCGACCGTTTTCTTGATGACCGTGAACACGATCAGCATGGTCAGCACGACCCAAGCGATGACCGAAACCACGCCGATGACCTGTGTCAGCAGCGTACCCGCGCCGCCGCCATAAAACAGGCCGCGGGGCAGTACGTCTACGCTGCCGTAATCGTAATAGGCGAACAGGCCGACCATGATCGTGCCCAGCGCGCCGCAGACACCGTGTACGCCGATCGCACCGACGGGATCATCGATCTTCAGCACCTTGTCGATAAACTCAATGCCGAACACCACCGCAAACCCGGCCACCAGGCCGATAACCGCAGCGCCCACCGTGGTCACGGTATCGCAGCCGGCGGTGATCGCCACCAGACCGGCCAGCGCGCCGTTCAGGGTCATCGAAACATCGGGCTTCTTATAACGCAGCCAGGTTATCAGCATGACCACCGTGGCCGCCACCGCCGTCGCCATGTTGGTGGTGACAAAAACGCGGGAAGCTACCTCAGCCGAGCCGCCGGAAAGGGCAGTGGTGGAGCCGCCGTTGAAGCCGAACCAGGCAAACCACAGGATAAACACGCCGAGCGCGCCCAGCGTCAGGCTGTGGCCGGGGATAGCGTGTACCTTGCCGTCGGCAGAATACTTGCCGATACGGGGCCCAAGAATGAAAGCGCCCACCAGCGCCGCCACGCCGCCGACCATATGTACGGCAGTGGAGCCGGCAAAATCGTGGAAGCCCATTTCAGCCAGCCAGCCACCGCCCCAGATCCAATGACCGGATACGGGATAAACAAACGCGGAAATGATCAGCGAATACAGGCAATAGGAAATGAACTTGGTGCGCTCGGCCATAGCACCGGAAACGATGGTGGCCGCCGTGGCACAGAACACGGTCTGAAAGATCAGCTGCGTCCAGTTGTAGCCCTCGCCGACCATGCCGTCGTTAAAGAATTCAAAGCCGCCGAAGAAGAGACTCGACGTGCCGAACATGATACCGAAACCAACCAGCCAATAGACGATCGTGCCCAAACAAAAGTCCATCAGGTTCTTCATAATGATGTTGCCGGCGTTTTTGGCGCGGGTGAAGCCGGTCTCCACCATCGCAAAGCCGGCCTGCATGAAGAACACCAGCGCCGCGGCCAGAAGCGTCCAGCCAATGTCTAAAGACGAAGCCAATTCATTGATATCCATTTGCAATTCCTCCAGTTTTTTCTGCAAACAGTTAGGGCGTGTAACTCTCGATCGAGAATCACACGCCCTTGTGCGCAGATTAAATTTTTATGTATAAATTTAATACGTTAAACGGTTTAATAGAACAGCAATTCGCTGTAAGTGGGGAACGGCCAGTATTTATCGGCTGTCAGCACCTCCAGAGCGTCCGCCGCCTGCCGCAGCGCCGCCATCTTCGGCAGCACCGTGTCATGATAATAATGCGCAATGGCTTCGGTGCCGCCCACCGCAGCAGCCTTGGCCACGGTCTCGTCCAGCTCGTCGATCCGGTCGGAAAGCTCGTCGTTCAGGGCGGAGAGCTTCTTCAGCAGCTTTTCCTCCGCCTTGGCCGAAACACCCAAGTCCTTTTTCAGCTTCAGCGTCTTGGCCAGCTCCTTGGAGTAGGTGAGCACGGCGGGGGCAATTTCCGTCCGCGCCATATCCAGCATGGTCAGCACCTCGATGTGCAGTACCTTGTAATACTCCTCCAGCAAGCTTTCCTGCCGCGCTTCCATTTCTTTCAGGTTATAAATGCCCTGACGTGCGAACATTTCCACGTTCTTCTTATCGGTGTAATGCGGCAGCGCGTCGGCGGTGGATTTCAAATTCAGCAGCCCGCGCTTTTCGGCCTCGGCCACCCATTCGTCGGAGTAGTTGTTGCCGTTAAAGACGATACGTTCATGCGCTTTCAGCTCGTCTTTTAAAAGAGTGTTCAGCGCGCTGTTGAAATCCTTGGCCTTGACTTTTTCCAGCTTATCGGCAAAGCCGCCCAGCGTATCGGCCACAATAGCGTTCAGAATGATATTGGTGCAGGAAAGCGAGAAACCGGAACCCAACATACGGAACTCGAACTTGTTGCCGGTGAACGCAAAAGGCGAGGTGCGGTTGCGGTCGGTGCTGTCTTTCGGCAGGTTCGGCAGCACCGAAACACCGGAATCCAGCACGTCATCGGCGAATTTCTTGCAATCCAGGTCATCTTTCAGCGAGTCGATAACGGCCTGCAATTCGTCACCCAAAAACATCGAAACGATAGCGGGCGGCGCTTCGTTGGCGCCCAAGCGGTGATCGTTGCCGGCGCTGGCCACGGATATCCGCAGCAGATCCTGATAATCGTCCACAGCCTTGATAACGGCGGTGAGGAACGTCAAAAACTGCATATTCTTGCGCGGGGTCTTGCCGGGCTCCAACAGATTTTCGCCCAGATCAGTCGCCATCGACCAGTTGTTGTGCTTACCGGAGCCGTTCACGCCGTCGAACGGTTTTTCATGCAGCAGGCAGGCCAGCCCGTGGCGGGAAGCAACTTTCTTCATCATCTCCATCACCAGCTGGTTGTTATCGGTGGCAATGTTGGTGGAGGTGTAGATCGTCGCCAGCTCATGCTGGGCAGGGGCGACCTCGTTATGCCGCGTTTTGGCGAGGATACCCAATTTCCAAAGCTCCTCGTCCAGATCCTGCATGTATTCCATCACGCGGGTGCGGATAGCGCCGAAATAATGATCTTCCAGCTCCTGCCCTTTGGGGGGCATGGCGCCGAACAGGGTGCGTCCGGTGAAGCGGAGGTCTTTGCGCTGCTTGAACATCTCGCCGTCTACCAGGAAATATTCCTGCTCCGGGCCAACGGTGGTGGTGACGCGCTGGGCTTCGGTGTTGCCGAACAGGCGGAGTATCCGCAGCGCCTGCTTGTTAATGGCTTCCATCGAACGCAGCAGCGGTATCTTCTTATCCAGAATTTCGCCGCCATAGGAACAAAAGGCGGTGGGGATACACAGCGTATTGTTCTTAATAAAAGCGTAAGAGGTGGGATCCCAGGCGGTGTAACCGCGCGCCTCGAACGTGGAACGCAGGCCACCGGAGGGGAAAGAAGAAGCGTCCGGCTCGCCCTGGATCAAGTTTTTACCGGAAAATTCCATGATCACGTTGCCGCCCTCGGTGGGCTCGATGAAGCTGTCGTGCTTTTCGGCGGTAACGCCGGTCAAAGGCTGGAACCAATGCGTGTAGTGGGTGACGCCTTTCTGGATCGCCCAATCTTTCATGGCCGTGGCCACCGATTCCGCCAGCGAGGGATCCAGCGGGTTGCCGGATTCGATCGTCTTCTTAAGCGCTTTGTAAACCGCCTTGGGCAGCCGCTCCTTCATCACGTTTTCATTAAAAACGTTGCTGCCGAATACCTCTGGGACGTTTGTCATAACTGCACCTCCAAAAAATCTCTTTCTCTCAAAAGTTTTCCATAAAACAGAAAAGGCGCCGCGGGGTTTGCCCACAGCGCCGTTGCTGATTACTTTGCTATTATATGCCCGCCGTCGGAGAATGTCAACCCCTTTTTTGCAAATTTTCGCAATTTTTTTCGCGGGCGGTGCAAAGCGGCAAAATATTGGCAAAATCTTGCATCAGTAAACATTTGTCTTTAACAGAAAAACAAATTTGTACTGTATACAATACAGATTTTTATTGACTGGCGCTTATAATTATTATAAAATAAAGCTTATCTTCATTTTTATATTCGACGGCTTAGCCCTGCCGTCGACATATATAATAGATATTTTGAGTTTAAGGGAGTGGACGCTATGCAGAAAGAGGGGCAGATCAGGATCCCTGCCGGGTGCGCTATCTCGTCGATATTTTCCAGAAGCGGCAAGCGTATCGACGGCAGCCGGATCGTTAAATCCATTGAAATCATGCATGACCGCAGCAACGGTTTGGGCGGCGGCTTTGCCGGCTACGGTATTTACCCGGAATACAAAAATGCCTATGCCTTTCATGTGTTTTACGACACCGTGGAGGCCAAAAACCAATGCGAGGATTTTCTGGATCGCCATTTTGATATTATCAATCTATCCAAAATACCGATCCGCAAGAACCCCAATATCACCAACGAGCCGCTGATCTGGCGCTATTTTGTCAATCCGCTGCCCACCAAGCTGGCCGACAGCCAGCTGGACGAGCAGGAATACGTGGTGCAGTCCGTCGTCCACGTCAACGACCAGATGGAGGGCGCCTATATCTTCAGCTGCGGCAAAAACATGGGCGTGTTCAAGGCCTGCGGCTTCCCGGAGGACGTCGGCGATTTTTACCGTCTGGAGGAATATGAGGGCTATTCCTGGACGGCGCACGGCCGATACCCCACCAACACGCCCGGCTGGTGGGGCGGCGCGCACCCCTTTGCCCTGCTGGATAAACCATCGTGCATAACGGCGAGATTTCCTCCTATGACGCCAACCGCCGTTATATTGAAATGTACGGCTACCGCTGCAATTTAATGACCGATACCGAGGTCATCACATATATCGTGGATTTTCTGGTGCGCAAGCAGGGGTTGAGCCTGACGGAAATGTCCAACGTCATTGCCGCGCCGTTCTGGTCGACGATCAGCCGCAAGGAGCCGGCGGAGCGCGAGCGCTTAAGTTACCTCAGAAACGCCTTTGCCAGCCTGTTGATCACCGGGCCGTTTTCCATTCTGCTGGGCTTTGAGGGCGGGCTGCTCGCCCTGAATGACCGCCTGAAGCTGCGCTCGATGGTGGTGGGCGAAAAGGGCGACATGGTGTATATCGCCAGCGAAGAGGCCGCCATTCGCGTGATCGAGCCGAATGTGGAGCGTATCTGGTCGCCCCGCGGCGGTGAGCCCGTTATCGTAACGCTGGATCACCTGCATAAATAAGCAAAGAAAATTTACATATAAAGGGAGTATGTGTTATGGCTGTGGATTATTTCTACCCGGAATACGAGATCGTGCGCGACCCCAACCGCTGCATTGCCTGCCGCGTCTGCGAGCGGCAATGCGCCAACAAAGTCCATTCCTATGACGAAGCAAGCGGCAAAATGGTCTGCGACGACGCCAAATGCGTCAACTGCCACCGCTGCGTCGCACTTTGCCCCACGCGGGCGCTGAAGATCGTGCCGAGCGGCGACACGTTTAAAAGCAACTCTAACTGGACAGACAATTATATGAAAGAGATTTACCGTCAGGCCAATTCCGGCGGCGTGCTGCTTTCCTCGATGGGGAACCCGGATAACTTTCCCGTCTATTGGGATAAAATTCTGATCAACGCGTCGCAGGTGACCAATCCCTCGATCGACCCGCTGCGTGAGCCGATGGAGACCAGAACTTTCCTCGGCAAAAAGCCCACCCATGTGAAGCGCGACAGCAACGGCCGCCTGGTGCCGAACCTGGAGCCGCAGCTGGAGCTGGCTCTGCCGATCTTGTTCGGCGGCATGTCCTACGGCGCGATCAGCTACAACGCGCATGAGTGCCTGGCGCGGGCGGCAGAGACTATCGGTACGTTCTATAACACCGGCGAGGGCGGCCTGCACAAGGATTTCTACAAATACGGCAAAAACACCATCGTGCAGGTGGCTTCCGGCCGTTTCGGCGTCCACAAGGATTACCTGAACGCGGGCGCGGCCATCGAAATTAAGATCGGCCAGGGCGCGAAGCCCGGTATCGGCGGCCATCTGCCGGGGCTTAAGATCGTCGGCGACATCTCGCAGACCCGTATGATACCGATGGGCAGCGACGCGATCAGCCCCGCGCCGCACCACGATATTTATTCGATCGAGGATCTGCACCAGCTGGTCTATTCGCTGAAAGAGGCGACGAATTACGAAAAGCCGGTCATCGTCAAAATTGCCGCCGTGCATAACGTGGCGGCGATTGCCAGCGGCGTGGCCCGAAGCGGCGCCGATATCATCGCTATCGACGGCTTCCGCGGCGGCACCGGTGCCGCGCCCACCCGTATCCGCGACAACGTGGGAATTCCCATTGAGCTGGCGCTGGCCGCAGTCGATCAGCGCCTGCGCGAGGAGGGCATACGCGGCAATATCTCCATTATCTGCGGCGGCAGTATCCGCAACAGCGCCGACGTAGTGAAAGCCATCGCCCTCGGTGCGGACGCGGTCTATATCGCGACGGCGGCTCTGCTGGCACTGGGCTGCCACCTCTGCCGCAGCTGCCACACCGGCAACTGCAACTGGGGTATCGCCACCCAAAAACCGGAGCTGGTCAAGCGCCTGAACACCGACGTGGGCACCGAGCACCTGATCAATATGCTGACGGCCTGGGGACATGAGATAACCGAGATGATGGGCGGCATGGGTATCAACTCCATTGAAGCGCTGCGCGGCAACCGTCTGATGCTGCGCGGTATCGGACTGACCGACCGGGAGCTTGCCATACTCGGTATCAAGCACGCCGGCGAGTAAGGAGGGATAGCCATGAAACGAGTTTATGTGCAGGAACAATGGTGTCTGGCCTGCCATTTATGCGAATACGCCTGCGCCTTTGCCAATTCCGGCCAAAAGGATATGAGCAAAGCCCTGAAAGGCGTCAAAATCAACCCGCGTATCCGTATCGAGGAGCGCGATAACATCAGCTTTGCGGTGAATTGCCGCCATTGCGAGGAGCCGCTCTGCCAAAAGAGCTGTATCTCCGGAGCGATTTCCGTCAAGGACGGCGTGGTACATATCGACCAGGATAAGTGCGTCGGCTGCTATACCTGCGTGCTGGCCTGCCCGTATGGCGCGATCATGCCGGCGGACGGCGGCCATGTTATGCAGAAGTGTGAGCTTTGCACGGCAAACGGCGGCGAGCCGGCCTGCGTGGCGGCCTGCCCCAACCGGGCGATCGTGTTTGAAGAGAGGTGAGGGCGATGAAATACGTTATTATCGGCAACTCAGCCGGGGCGATAGGCTGTATCGAGGGTATCCGCCGCCACGACAAGGCGGGGCATATCGTGCTTATATCAGCCGAGCCTTATCATACCTATTCCCGCCCGCTGATCTCATACCTGCTGCTGGGGGCGACCGACGAGCAGCGCATGAAATACCGCCCGGACGACTTCTATCAGCAAAACGGCGTGGAAACGATACTCGGCGTGGCCGTCAGCAAGATCGACGCGGCCAAAAAGCAATTAAAGCTCTCTGACGGGCACACCGTTAAATATGACAAGCTGCTGGCCGCCACCGGCAGCACCCCGTTCGTGCCGCCCACCAAGGGGCTGGAAAAGGCGGCAAACGCGTTCACATTCATGACGCTGGACGACGCGAAAGCGCTGGACGCCGTACTTACGCCCACCTCACGCGTGCTGGTGGTGGGCGCGGGGCTGATCGGCCTGAAATGCGTCGAGGGTATTCTCCACAAGGTGCAGAGCGTCACCGTGGTCGATCTGGCCGACCGCGTGTTGAGCAGTATTCTGAACGAAAAGGGCGCGGCCATCATGCAGCAGTATCTGGCCGCAAAAGGCGTCAACTTCATTATGGGCGACTGTGTGGCCGAGTTCGGCAAGAACACCGCGCGGCTGCAAAACTCCGGCCAAAAGCTGGAATTTGACGCGCTGGTGATGGCCGTTGGCGTGCGCCCCAACACGCAGCTTTTAGCGGACGCGGGGGCGGAAACCGACCGCGGCGTTTTGGTTGACGAGCATTGCCAAACTTCGCTTCCCGACGTTTATGCCGCCGGCGACTGCACGCAGGGTTATGACATGGCCGCCGGCGAAAAGCGTATTCTGGCGCTGCTGCCCAACGCCTATTTGCAGGGCGAATGTGCCGGGGCGAACATGGCGGGTGCAGAAAAAGAATTCACCACCGGCCTGGCCATGAACTCGATCGGCTTCTGGGGCAGACACATAATGACGGCGGGCGTCTACGAGGGCAAAGCGCTGGAAGAAACGGACGGCGATAACTACAAATGCCTGTTCGTCAAAGATAACCGTCTGGTCGGCTTCATCATTATCGGCGACGTGGCGCGGGCGGGTATTTACACCGCGCTGATCCGGGAACAGAAGCCGCTGGACGAGGTGGATTTTGAGCTGATCAAAACGCACCCGCAGCTGATGGCATTCAGCCGCCGCGAGCGCGCGCAAATGCTGGCCGGGGCCAAGGAGGAAGAAGCATGAACATCAACGCCAAAGCAATGCATTTTAAGGATCTGAACGCCAAGATCAGGGAATGTGACGACAGCCAGGTGGTTATCGACAACTGCCTCGGCCAGCGCTATATCGGCACGGGGCTGAACCACAAGGACATCATCATCAACGGCCTCCCGGGCAACGCGCTCGGCGCCTATCTGGACGGCTCCAAGATCATCGTGAACGGCAGCACCCAGGAGGCCACCGGCGACACCATGAACGAGGGCGAGATCGTCATCTACGGCAACGCGGGCGACGCGACGGGCTATGCCATGCGCGGCGGCAAAATTTTCGTGCGCGGCAATTCCGGTTACCGCACGGGTATCCACATGAAGGAATATCAGGATAAAATTCCCGTCATCGTGATCGGCGGCAGAGTGGGGAGCTTCCTCGGCGAATACCAGGCGGGCGGCGTGATCGTCGTGCTGGGTATCGGCGAGGCAGGCGAGCTGCCGGTGGGCTATTTCACCGGCACCGGCATGCACGGCGGCAAAATTTTCCTCCGCTCCGATCATGAGCCGCAGGGACTGCCGCCGCAGGTGATCTGCCGCGTGGCGACGAAAAAAGACAAAGCCGCCGTTATGGGTTATGTCAGCGAATTCTGCGCCAACTTCGGCGGCGACCCGGCGGAGCTTTTAAACCAGAAATTCTATTTATTAATGCCGAACACCGCCAACCCTTACAAGCAGTTATACGTCAATAATTAAAATTGCAATCAGCCGCATATCATGTTAAAATAGCGGTATAAGTTTGATTTTCGGGAGGTGCCGCCCATGCTGCGCACAGTTGAAGAAGCTCTGCAATTCGTCGAGGAAAACGACGTTAAATTTATCCGGCTGACGTTCTGCGACGTTTTCGGCGTGCAGAAGAATATCTCCATCATGCCCAACGAGCTGCCGCACGCGTTCCGCGACGGCATACCGTTTGAGGCTTCGGCCGTGCGGGGCTTTATGAGCAACGACTCCTCGGAGCTGCTGCTGTTCCCCGACCCGAACACGCTGGCATTTCTGCCCTGGCGGCCATCGACGGGCAGAGTGGTGCGCGTATTCTGCAACATCTGCTATCCCGACGGCAAGCCGTTTTTGGGCGACGGGCGCTTCATGCTGAACCAGGCGGTGAAACGCCTGCGCGCGGCCAATTTGGACTGCCGCCTGGGGACGGAATGTGAATTTTACCTGCTGGAGCTGAACGAGGACGGCACCATCTCGCGCCGCGCCAACGACCACGCCGGTTATCTTGACGTGGCGCCGCTGGATAAGGGCGAGGACGTGCGCCGCCAGATCTGCCTGTATCTGGAGGAAATGGGTATCCAGCCGCAGACCTCCCACCACGAGCGCGGCCCCGGCCAGAACGAGATCGACTTTCGCCCCAGTGACCCGATGACGGCGGCCGACGACTTTTTGAGCTTCAAAAACGTGGTAAAAACGGTGGCCAGCTATAACGGGCTTTTCGCCTCGATGCTGCCCAAGCCGTTCGCCGGGCAGTACGGCTGCGGCCTGCACACGCATTTCTTCTTATATAAAAACGGCGAAAACATCTTCGGCGCCAACAGCGCGGAGCAGGCCACGGCACGGCATTTTATCGCCGGTATCCTGAACCGTATCAGCGAGATAACGCTGTTTTTGAACTCGCTGACCAATTCTTATGCCCGCTTCGGCAGCTTTGAAGCCCCGGCCTACATCAGCTGGTCGGATACCAGCCGCTTCCAGCTGGTCAGCTTCCCGGTTTCCGCCGCCAAATCGGTGCATATGGAGCTGCGCTCGCCCGACTCCTGCCTGAACCCGTATCTGGCGTTTGCGCTGCTCTTAAACGCTGGTCTGGAGGGCGTGGAGCAGCAGCTGCCGCTCTGCGAACCATTACAGGGCGACGAGATGACGCCGCACGCCGGCCGTTTTGCCCGCCTGCCGCGCAATCTGGGCGAGGCGATAGAAGCGGCGGCGGGCAGCGATTTTGTGCGCTCCGTCATCACGGAGGATATTCTGCAGCTTTTCATCAGCGCCAAGCGCGAGGAATGGGAATATTACTGCGCGGCGGCAGACAAAGCGCAGGCGGAAGAAGAGCTTTATCTCGGCGTATATTAAGCGGGGGCAGCCCGAAAGGGAGGTGGCGCAGCTGGACTCTTGTTTAATCGTTTCTTCCGCCAAGGGGCAGCGTTCTCTGGCGCAGCTTTTGTCACAGCATTTTGCCGCCGCCAAGCTGACGGCGGCCGCCAGCGGCAATGAAGCCCGGCGCATACTGCTCAATCAGGATTTTGAGCTGATCATCATCAACGCGCCCCTGCCGGACGAGACCGGGCAGGATCTGGCGATGACGGCGGCACACCAATCCTCGGCCAGCGTGCTGCTGCTGATACGCGGCGACGCGATGAATACCGTGCAGCCAAATCTTTCCGATTTCGGCGTTATCGTGCTGGAAAAGCCGCTGAACCGCCTGACATTTGAACAGGCGTTATCATTAGTGCAGGTGACCAACCAGCGTCTGGATACGCTGCGGGCGGAAAACCGCCGGCTGGAGCGCAAATTAGATGAGCTGCGGCTGGTCTCGCGCGCCAAATGCCTGCTGATCGAGCGGCAGGGCTTGACCGAAGCGGCGGCGCACGCCTATATTGAGCGAATGGCCATGGACAGGCGCGACACCAAGCAGAGCATAGCGGAGGAGATCATCAAGCAGTATCAGGATATCTAAGCAGCATTACCGGCTCGTCGGCTAGTGCTGCTTTTTTAGTTGATTTTCCGCCCGGTTTCCGCTATAATACTTATTAACTCTTGGATATTTTTGGAGGCATGACATGGCTAAATCCGCTTACGGTGATCTGCTGGCCGCCCAGAGGGCGTATTTTCTGGCCGGGCACACCACCCACGATATCAACGGCAAAATATTCCGCACCAACGCACTGGCCGACTTGAAAGACGCGCTGAAAAAGTACGAGACCCGGCTGGTGGAGGCGCTCTATCAGGATCTGGGCAAATCGGAATATGAAGCATACACCACCGAGATTATCCCGGTGCAGCAGGAGCTGGACGAAGCTTTTAAGCACGGCGGCGGCTGGCTGAAAAGCAAAAAGCTGCTGCCCAACAAGCTGACGCTGCACGGCGCAGCCCGCGTGCAGTATGACCCCAAAGGCTGCGTGCTGATCATCGCCCCGTGGAATTATCCCGTGCAGCTGACGCTGATCCCGCTGATCTCCGCCATTGTAGCCGGCAACACCTGCGTGGTGAAGCCGTCGGAGCTGGCGCCCAAAACGGCGGCGGTTCTGGCCGAGATGATAAACAGCACCTTTGCGGAGAACTATATTCACGCGGTGACGGGCGGCGCGGACACGGCCAAGGCGCTGACCGCCGAGCCGTTTGACCACATCTTCTTCACCGGCAGCCCCGCCGTAGGCAAGCAGGTCATGCAGGCGGCGGCGGAAAACCTGGCCTCCGTCACGCTGGAGCTGGGCGGCAAATGCCCCTGCATTGTCACCGAGCGCGCCAACATTTACCGCGCGGCCAAGGCCATCGCCTGGGGCAAACTGTTAAACGCCGGCCAGACCTGCGTCGCCCCGGATTATGTGCTGGTGGCCGAGGCGCAGAAGGAAGCGTTCATGTCGTCGCTGGTGTTTGCTATCCGCGAAATGTACGGCGAAAGCCCCATTCAGTCGGCTGATCTGGGGCGTATCGTCAACCAACAGCATTTTGACCGCTTAAACGCTTACATCGAGCCGCACCGCAACACAACGCGCCTGTTCTTCGGCGGGCAGACGGACGAAAAGCAGCTGAAAATTGCGCCGACGATTTTGACCAACGTCGAGCTATCCGACCCCGTGCTTCAGGAGGAGATTTTCGGCCCCATCATCACGGTGCTGATGGGGCCGAAAATCTCC
>CANQPG010000005.1 GCA_947625705.1 uncultured Peptococcaceae bacterium
TTATTTCACTAAGTCGAACCCATCGCCGATCCCCGACACGGTGGAGAACGGCGCGGTCATCAAAATCTATTATGTTTCGGACAGTGACGACGGCGGCGGCGATGACAGCAGCGACAGTAACGACAACACGCCGAGCGACCTGAACACCACCGACCATATCGCCTACGTCATCGGCTACCCGGAGGGCAATGTGCGCCCGGAGGGCAGCATTACGCGCGCCGAGGCGGCCACCATCTTCTTCCGCCTGCTCACCGATGAGGCGCGGGCCAAGCATTGGAGCCGGACCAACGACTACACCGACGTTGCCGCCGATATGTGGTGCAACAACGCCATTTCCACCCTCTCCAAGATGGGCATTATCTGCGGCGATCCGGACGGCGCTTTCCGCCCGAACGACCCCATCACCCGCGCCGAGCTGGCCAAAATATCCGTCGGTTTCTTCGATACCGCGGGCAAGGTGCAGAGCGCCCAGACGTACAGTGACGTGCCTACCGGCCAGTGGTATGCCAGATATGTGGCCGCGGCTGATATGCTGAAGCTGGTGGAGGGCTACCCGGATAAGACTTTCCGCCCCAACAACAACATCACCCGCGCCGAGACCTGCACGATGGTGAACCGGATTTTGGGGCGGGCGCCCCACGCCGACCATCTGCTGGCCGAGGACGCCATGCTGACCTGGCCGGATAACCCGGCAAGCGCCTGGTATTACACGCAGATCCAGGAGGCTACCAATTCCCACGATTACCGCTGGATCAGAGTGGACGGCAAGCGTGTGGACGAATGGACGGCCAAGCTGAAAGAGCGCAGCTGGGCTGATCTGGAAAAGGAATGGTCGGACGCTTACGACGCACCCGGCAAAGCAGTTGTGGGCGATTAAAGCAGCCGCAAATAAACACAAAAATACCACCCGTTTTAACGGGTGGTATTTTTCTATGTAATTTTACTTGCCCCTACTGCACCATCAGTGTCACCAAACGCTGCACGGTGGCGGCCACCTCGGCGCGGGTGGCGTTCCCCTGCGGGTCAAGCGCGTTGTTCTCTTTGCCGTTCATCAGGCCGGCGCCCACCGCCCACTGCATTGCGTCCGCAGCATAGGCGGAAACATTGCCGCCGTCGCTGAATTTGCTCAGATCGCCGTCTGTATTGCCGTTCAGCCCGGCGGTCTTGGCATAGCGATAAAGCATGGCCGCCAACTCCTCGCGGTTGATGTTCCGGTTCGGGGCGAATGTGCCCTGCTCATAGCCGGTAACGATCTGCCGGTCGCTCGCCCAGGCCACCGCCGCGGTGTAATACTGGCCGTCCGCAATATCCGCAAACGTATTGGCCGCTGTTACCGTCTGCTCGTCCTCCAGACGCCACAGCACCGTCGCCAGCATGGCGCGGCTCATAGCCGCGTCGGGTTCAAAAGACTTGTCCGACGTGCCGTTGAACAGCTCGTGCGCCGTCACAAACGTCACCGCGTCCTTGCCCCAATGACCGGCGGTATCGGCAAACGCCTTGCCGTTTGCGATCACTTTAACGGTGCAGGAGCCGCCAACCACGGCCTGCACATTCTTGCCGTTGGCGATGGACTTCTTAACGATCTCCTGCGTGCCGTCCGCCTTGACGATGACCAGCACATTGCCCGCGTCGGCCCTGGCCGCCGGCAGTGTCACACCGATACCGCCGCTCACATTCTCCACCGCTTTGCCGCCGACCGCCACCTCAATGTTGGCCGCGCCGTCCTTAGTCTCGACGGCAACGGTCACGCTGCTGCCTTTTGCGTTGGCCAGCTGCTCCAAACCCCGGGCGGGAACCGTCACCGTGCCGAGATCGGTCTTCAGCGTCAAAGCAGCGTCGGTTTCTTCCGTCATCTTCGCCACCGCCGCCTTGGCAAGCTCCACGCCAACCTTGGTCGCGTCGCCCTTAACATCGGGTTCGATCACGATAGTGTCGGCCTTATCCTGCTTGGCCTGCGCGACGGTGTCGGTAAACACCTTGTCCGCCGGCTTGGCGATCGCCTCGCCGCCCGCGCCCACCGTAACCTCCGGCTTCATCTCGCAGGTCACGTCGGTTCCCTCGGTGGCGGCAGCACCGCTGCCGCTGCCGCCGCCGGTGGGCGTCACGTCAGCCGCCTCCTGCCATTTGGTGGTGTTATCAACCGCGTCTGTATAATCGTCCACATAGCGCCAAATGATCTTGTCGCCGTTTTTCGGCCAGTAATAGCGCAGGCCGACATCGGAATATTTGCCGTTGACCATATACTTCCAACCGGAGCTGGGGCCGTTATCAAATTCGGCCAGCCAATAGCCGCCCAGCGCCGCGGGAGCCTGGATCGCACTGATATAGCTGTCCTGCCCCTCCTCAAAATCCATGCCCTTTTCCGCCAGCGCGGCCGCAAACACATCATAAACCGTGCTGTCCGCCGCAACCGTCACATTAAAGGTTTTGATCCAGTTGACATATTTTTCGTGGCTGGCAGCGTCGTCATGCTTGCTGTCGCCAACCAGACGGAAAGAAACGGTGATCGTCTTATCGCCGGTTTGGGGCTTATCGCCGCCACCGGAGGAAGCAGCCGGCTGCAGCGCCAGTATAGCTGCGCTTAAGTTGGCGGCCGCCCGCTGCACCGCCGCGTTATCGGCGATATTATTGTCATATACCTCCTGCGCTGCGGTAAGCGCCCGCTGCAATGTCGTCCAGCTGGCGGCGGTATAATCCGCCTCTTTGAGCGCCGCGGCCTCTTTGATCTTAGCGGCCAGCGTCGTCCGCAGGTCAACATCAGAAAAATCATAAAGTGTGTTTTCCCCGTTCAGATAGCGCTGATATGCCTCGATGGCATAAATTGCCTGCAAAGCGCTCGTTTTGTTGGTATATTCATCGGTATATTGGTGCAGGAAAGCGCCGTCCTCCTGCTGATAACTGAGCAGGCCGGTGATCAGGTTACGCGCCGGGCTTTTCACAAAGCCGCCTTCCGGGTCGACCGGATCCTTGTCCAGCATGGTCAGCGCCAGGATAACCTGCGCCACTGACTCGGAGGAGTCATAGCGGCAGTTTTCGGGCAGCTCGTTCTGCAGATATACCAGCGCCTTATCCACCGCCGCCTTGGCTGCCGCATTGGCGTCCACATAAGGCGCCAGCGCCTGAACCGCCATCGCCGTCATATCAACGCTGGAGGTCACGTTGTCATTCAAACCAAAGCCGCCGGTTTCCGGGTTCTGATATTTGGTAATCAGCTCGTTCACAAGATTGCTGCGCGTCCACGGCGCGTCTACCGGCACGGCATAATCACGGCTGTCCAGCGCGATCAGCGCCCACATCGGCTCGTTGCCGCCGCTGGTGATGGACTCGCTGCGGCAAAGCATATCAATAAGGTCAATTCCCGCAAAATCAGAGGCGTCCTCGCCCAGCACGCCCAGGGTGAGGATCACTCTGGCCAGCGTGGTCGGTTTCAGGTTGCTCGCCTTGGGGTTCTGATAAGTTGTTTTAACCGAGGGCAGATACTCCGTCATATTGACCGTCACACCGGAGCGCGTCAGCGTGAACACACTCCATTCCAGGCCGAATTTATATGCCTTATTGCCATCGGCAGCCTTAACACTCGCCAGCGCTTTCGTTTTGGCTTCTGCGGCCAGGGCGGGGCTGTCCACCGCCGCGCCCTCGCCCACCGTTACCGTAAACGTAATGGGCTTGGCACTGCCGGTCGTATCCACCGGCGTGCCGGTTACGGTGACCGTGCCGGGCGCAATGCCGGTCAGCTGATACTGATCGTTGGCCACACAGCTTTCCAGTTCAGTCTTCGGGCTGATCGTGGCCGTCCCGCGGTTTATCTCCACCACGCCGTCGCCGCTATATGTCCAGGTCATGCCCGGCTCCGTCACATGATAACCCTCGGCGGATTTGGAACCGGTAAATTGCAGCGGCAGGTCGATCGTCTGATTTTCCGCCACGGTGAACGTCTGCTGATCCTCCGGCAGCGCAACGCTTGTCACCGGGTTCAGATATTGCAGCGTGATCTCGCTTTGGGCGGCCACCGGCGTGGTCAACCCGGCGTCATTTGTCGTAACGCTCAGCGTCACCGTGCCCGCCTTTTTGGGCGACACCCCGGAGGAGGTGAATTTCGCCGTCGTTTCATCAGCGGACGCATAGGTCAATTTCTTGGGATAGCTGGCGTTAGCGGGCTCCACACTTAGCGTCAACACATCGCCATTCAGCTTGATATTCTGAAAACTGCCGGTGGACGCACTGCGCTCGTGGATAAAATATTCGCCCGGCGTCAGAATAGTAAGCTCGCTTACCGGCACATAAGTGGACGTCACCGTCACGGTGGCCGTTTGCTCAAAGCCGGTGGCCGTAATGGTAATCTGGCCGGGTGCGCTGGCGCTGAACGTTCCCTTGGTGTTGTTGTGACTGTTTGAGCCCTTATAAGTCAGCATCAGATCGCTGACCGGCACGTCCGTCCAAGTACCGTCGACCAGCCTTTGCGGCTGCAAAGTCAGCGTGACACCGCCCGCCACGGTATATGCCGCGTACGGCGTAACCTCCGTCAGATACTCGCCGGTCACCCCCCAGGCGCAGCGTAGGCTCCGCCGGTTCCGCCGGTTCCGTCGGTTCCGCAGGTTCTGCTTCGTCTGCCGGCATTTCCGGTGCTGCGGCAGGTTCCGCTTCAGCTGCCGCCGTTTCCGTTGCTGCGGCAGGTTCCGCTTCAGTTTCTGCAGCTGCCGGTGCGGGTTCGGCACTTGCCCCGGTATCTGCCGCCAACTGTGCCGGCGCGGCTATCTCTGCCGCCTCCTCGCTGCCCAAAGCAATCACCGGCAAAAATGAAAGCACCAGCACCAATGCCAGCGCCATTGCTCCAAAAAGTTTCTTCATCTTATAACCAACCCCCTCTGCTTACATAAATATAGCATTGCCAAAGCGCCGTTGTCAATAAACTTTGCCGCTTTTAAGCCCGCGCCCGCGCGCCCGATTTTACAAGCATTTAACATTGGCGCGATAACGGATTTGATTTATATGCGGTATGATAAAGCCGTAACCGCAAGGAATATTAAAAAATTTAATTGGCAAAGGAGAACATTAAAATGAAGAAATTTTTGACACTTATGCTGACGGCGGCTTTGGCGTTATCATTGCTGGGCGGCTGCTCCGAGACAAAGGGCGGCACGGTGGCCACCGACGGCTCCACCTCGATGGAAGAAGTTATCGGCGTTCTGGGCGAGGCGTTTATGGCGCAGAACGATGGCGTCACCTTTACTTACAACCCGACGGGTTCCGGCTCCGGTATCACGGCGGTGCAGGAGGGGCGCTGTGATATCGGCCTTTCCAGCCGCAGTCTGAAAGATGAGGAAAAGGCCGCGGGGCTTTCCGAGACCGTGCTGGCCTATGACGGTATCGCGATCATCGTCAACCCCGCCAACCCCGTGGCTGACCTGACGCTTGATCAGATCGCCGCGATCTTCACCGGCGAAATTACGAATTGGCGCGAGGTCGGCGGAGATGACGCGGCGATCGTGCTGATCGGGCGCGAGGCCGGCAGCGGCACCCGCGACGGTTTTGAGTCCATCACCGGCACCAAGGACGCCTGCGCCTACCGCCAGGAGCTGACCTCCACCGGCGACGTGATCACCACCGTATCCTCTAACGCCGACGCCATCGGCTATGCTTCGCTGGCCGCCGTTAAGGATAGCGTAAAGGCGCTGGCCGTGGGCGGCGTGACCCCCGACGAAGCCAGCGTTAAAGACGGCAGCTATGTGGTGCAGCGCCCGTTCGTCCTCGTCACCAAGAGCGATACCGCTCTTTCCGAGACGGCGCAGCAGTTCTATGACTTCGCCACCTCTGCCGACGCAGCGGAGCTGATCGCCGGCGCGGGCGTGGTGGCGGCGCAGTAAGCATGAAAAACCGGAAGCAACTGGCCGAAAACGCCGTTCACGGCGTTTTCCTGCTGCTCGGCCTGATCACGGTGGGCTGCGTGCTGCTCATCACGGTATACCTGATCATTTCGGGTATTCCGGCCATTCGCCAAATCGGCCTCTTTAACTTCCTGTTCGGGCGTGAGTGGGCGTCCACCGCCGCCGAGCCGGCGTTTGGGATACTCCCGTTTATCCTGACGAGTATTTACGGCACGGTCGGGGCGATCATTTTAGGCGTGCCCGTCGGCTTTATGACGGCGGTGTATCTGGCCAAAGTTGCCCCGCCGCGCGTCAAAGCCGCTGCCGCGCACGCCGTCAGCCTGCTGGCGGGTATCCCCTCGGTGGTCTGCGGCCTGATCGGTATGCGGGTGCTGGTGCCGGGGATCCGCGCCCTGTTTAATGTCCCGGACGGCGCCAGTCTTTTGGCCGCGATCATTGTGCTGGCCGTGATGATCCTCCCCTCGATCATCAACGTGTCGATCACCGCGCTGGAAGCCGTGCCCAAGGAATATGAGGAAGCGTCGCTGGCCTTGGGGGCGACGCCGGTGGAAACCTATTTCCGCGTCTCCGTCCCCGCCGCCAAAAGCGGCATTGCCGCCGCCGTCGTGCTCGGCGTCGGGCGCGCTGTCGGCGAGGCGATGGCCGTGATGATGGTGGCGGGCAACGCGGCCAATATGCCCTCGCTGTTTGAAAGCGTCCGCTTTTTAACCACCGCCGTAGCCAGCGAGATGTCATATTCCGGCGGCTTGCAGCGCCAGGCGCTGTTTTCCATCGCGCTGGTGCTGTTCCTGTTCATAATGCTGATCAACGCGGTGTTGAATTTCTTTTTGAAGCGCAGTAAGGAGAAGTGAGCATGGCCAAAAACAGTATTTCCGCCAAACGCAAGGGATATATCGGCCTGATGCGAGCGCTGATGGTACTATCCGCCGCGCTCACCTGCGCTTTGGTGCTGTTTATGATCGCCTATGTGCTGGCCAAAGGGCTGCCGCACATCACCTGGGGTCTGCTCGCCACTGCCCCCAGTTATATGCAGGATACCGTCGGTATTCTGCCGGATATTCTGAACACCGTCTACATCATCATCGCCACGCTGGCTGTCGTGATCCCGCTCGGCGCAGGCGCGGCGGTCTATCTGACGGAATACGCCGCCAACAAGCGGCTCGTTGCCGTCATCGAATACGCCGCCGAGACCCTATCCGGTATCCCCTCGATCATCTACGGTCTGGTGGGCATGCTGTTTTTCTGCGAGTTTCTGAATATGCAGACGTCGCTGCTGGCGGGCGCGCTGACGCTGGTCATCATGAACCTGCCCACCGTTATGCGCACGACGCAGGAAAGCCTGAAAACCGTGCCGCAGAGCTACCGCGAGGGCGCCTTCGGCCTGGGCGCCGGCAAATGGCGGGTGATACGCACAGTGGTGCTGCCGGGCTGTATCGACGGCGTCATCACGGGCTGCATACTCTCGGCGGGGCGGATCCTTGGCGAATCGGCGGCGCTGCTGTTTACGGCGGGCGTGGCCCACGTGGTGAACGGCTTTTTCGCGGGGCTGGCCGGCTCCGGCGCAACGCTGACGGTGGCATTGTATTTCTATGCCAAGGAGCGCGGCGACTTTGAGACGGCCTTTGCCATCGCCGCCATTTTAATGCTGCTGACGCTGCTGATCAATCTGCTGGCTTGGCTTGTCGGCGCGCTTTGCAAACGCAGGAGGAATGTTTGAACCTATGATTACCGTAAACGACCTGTGCCTTTGGTATGGCAGCGCCCAGGCACTGCACCATATCAATATGGCCATACCCGAAAAGTCCATCACCGCGCTGATCGGCCCCTCCGGCTGCGGCAAATCGACGTTTTTGAAAACGCTGAACCGCATGAACGATC
Organism: uncultured Peptococcaceae bacterium; assembly: GCA_947625705.1. Taxonomy (GTDB): domain Bacteria; phylum Bacillota; class Dehalobacteriia; order UBA4068; family UBA4997; genus Avidehalobacter. The sequence goes on from CANQPG010000005.1 coordinate 7,764, forward strand.
TGATCCCCGGCGTGAAGATCAGCGGCGAGGTCTTATATAACGGCGAGAATATTTTTGCCCCCGGCGTGGACGTGAATATGCTGCGCAAGGAGATCGGCATGGCGTTCCAAAAGCCCAACCCTTTCCCGATGAGCATTTACGACAACATCGCCTACGGCCCCCGCACGCACGGCATAACCAGCCGTATTCAGCTGGACGATATCGTGGAGCGGTCGCTGCGCGGCGCCGCCATCTGGGACGAGGTGAAGGATCGTCTGAAGAAGAACGCCCACGGCCTTTCCGGCGGCCAGCAGCAGCGGCTTTGCATTGCCCGCGCCCTGGCGGTGGAACCGGACGTGATTTTGATGGACGAACCGACCAGCGCCCTCGACCCGATCTCCACCTCCAAAATCGAGGAACTGGCCATCTCGCTGAAAGAAAAATACACCATCATCATCGTCACCCACAACATGCAGCAGGCGGTGCGCATTTCCGATAAAACCGCGTTCTTCCTGCTGGGCGAGATGATCGAATATGACGACACGGAAAAAATCTTCGCCATGCCGCGCGATAAAAGGACGGAAGACTATATCACTGGGAGGTTCGGTTAATGCGTTCTAAATTTGACGAACAGCTCGCGCTGCTGCATAAGGAGCTGATGACGATGGGGGCGCTCTGCGAAAGCGCCATTGCCCTGGCCGCCGCCGCAATGGAGGGCGGCGATACGACCAAAACTCAAAAGGTTTTTGATTACTCTGCCCAAATTGCCCACAAAGAGCGGGATATCGAGGGTATGTGTATGCGGCTGCTGCTGCAGCAGCAGCCGGTGGCGAAAGATCTGCGGGTGATCTCCTCGGCGCTTAAAATGGTGACGGATATGCAGCGTATCGGCAACAATTCCGGCGATATTGCCGAAATTGTCAATATGGGGCATATCAAAGCCGCGCATGACAAGCTGCATATTCAAGACATGGCGCAGGCCACCATCAAAATGGTGACGGAAAGCATTGACGCGTTTGTTAAAAACGACGCGGCGCTGGCCAAAGCCGTCATCGCCTATGACGACGTGGTGGACGACCATTTCGACCGTATCAAAACCGCGCTGATCGACCTGCTGCGGGCGCATGACGCCGACGGCGAATATGTGCTTGACCTGCTGATGATCGCCAAGTATCTGGAACGCATGGGCGACCACGCCGTTAACATTGCCGAATGGGTGATTTTCTCGATCACCGGCCGCAAATAAGCCGCCGCAGGCGTTGAAGTCAGGCATATTATGAGTTATACTATCGGCAGGGAGGTGTAAAGATGATTTTTTGCGTGGAAGACGACAACGCTATCCGCGAGCTGATGATATATACGCTTACCTCGGCCGGTTTTGCGGCGAGTGGTTTCGGCTCTGCCGACGAGCTTTATGCCGCCCTGAAGCAGGAGCAGCCCCAGCTGATCATGCTGGATATCATGCTGCCCGGCGAGGACGGCATTGCCATTTTGAAAAATCTGCGCGGCCGGGCGGCAACGGCCAATATCCCCGTCATCATGGCCACGGCCAAGGGCGCCGAATATGACAAGGTGATCGGCCTTGACCTGGGCGCGGACGATTATCTGACCAAGCCGTTCGGCATGATGGAAATGGTCTCGCGCGTGCGGGCGGTGCTTCGGCGCACCGCGCCCAAGGATACGGCCAAAGTATTGCAGGCGGGCGATCTTACGCTGAATACCGGCGAGCACACCGTGTTTGCAGGCGGCCGGCGGGTACAGCTGACCCTGAAAGAATATGAGCTTTTGCAGCTGTTTATGGCCAATCCGGGGCTGGTCTTCACCCGCGATCAGCTGCTCAGCAGCGTTTGGGGCGAAGGTTATGTGGGCGAAACACGCACGGTAGACGTACACATCGCCACTCTGCGCACCAAGCTCGGCGCCTGCGGCGATTACATTGAAACGGTGCGCGGGGTCGGCTACCGTCTGGAGGCCAAATCATGACCAAACGTATTTTCCGCTCCATCTGCCTGGCTGCCCTCGGCGTGGCCGCCGCTGCGGTAGTGCTGTTTCTGCTGGTGCTGTACGATTATTTCGGCGGCGTGCAGCAGCAGCAGCTGCAAATGCAGACGGAGCTGGCCGCGCAGGCTGTCACCAACGAGGGCATAACCTATTTTGACGGCCTGAACAGCGAGCAATACCGCATTACCTGGGTCGCCGCGGACGGCAAGGTCATTTACGATAACCGTTCGGACTCCGCCGCGATGGAAAACCACCTGGAACGCGAGGAGATCCGGGCGGCGCTATTGACCGGCGAGGGCAAAAGCTCCCGCTATTCCGACACATTGATGGAGCGGGCGCTTTACGCCGCCAAACGCCTGCCCGACGGCTCGGTGATCCGCCTTTCCGTCTCGCAGCACACTTTGCTGACGCTGTTTTTGGGTATGCTGCAGCCAATTTGCTTCATTATAATTATCGCCGGCGTTTTGTCGCTGGTGCTGGCGTCGCGCCTGGCCAAAAAAATCGTTGAGCCATTGAACGCGCTGGATCTGGAGCAGCCCTTAAGCAACGAGGGCTATGACGAGCTCTCCCCCCTCCTCCACCGCATTGACAGCCAGCAGCGGCAAATCAAACGGCAAAGCGAGGAGCTGGCGCAAAAGCAAAAAGAGTTTGAAACCGTCACCGAAAACATGACGGAAGGTATCATACTGCTGAACACCAAGGGCGAGGTCATCGGTATCAACCGCGCCGCTCTGCGCCTGTTCGGGGCGGATACCGCCGCTCTCGGGCAGCATATGCTGGCGATCAACCGCAGCCCCCAAATCACGGAGCTGCTGGCTGCCGCGGCGGCCGGGCGCCATGCCGAAAAAATGCTGGATATCGCGGGCGGGCGCTATCAGCTCATCTTAAGCCCGGTGAACAGCGGGAACGTGCCCTCGGGCGCGGTGCTGCTGGTGATCGACGCCACCGAAAAAGAAAAAGCCGAGCAAATGCGGCGGGAGTTTACAGCGAACGTCTCGCATGAGCTGAAGACGCCGCTGCACACCATCGCAGGCTCGGCGGAGCTTTTGGCCAACAACATGGTCAAAGAAGCCGATAAAATGGCATTTTATCAACGTATTCAGGCGGAAACGCAGCGCATGATCCGCCTGGTGGAGGATATTATCCGGCTTTCGCACCTGGACGAGGGCGCGGACGACATCAAACGCGAGCCGGTCGATTTGCTGGCGCTGGCGGCGGAAACGGTTAAGACGTTGCAGCCCGCCGCCGCAAAAGCGCAGGTCAGCCTGACACTTGCGGGCGAAGCCGCCGTTATCGAGGGTATCCCGCCGCTGCTGCAAAGTATCGTCTATAACCTCTGCGACAACGCCATCAAATATAACCGCGCGGGCGGCAGCGTCGCCGTATCGGTCACCCGGGCAAATGGTACGGTGCGGCTAAGCGTCGCCGATACCGGGATCGGAATTCCCGCCGAATATCAGGAGCGTATTTTTGAGCGTTTTTACCGGGTGGATCAAAGCCGCTCCAAGGAGCTGGGCGGCACCGGGCTGGGTCTCGCCATCGTCAAGCACGCGGCCAGACTGCACGGCGCCGAAATCGAGCTTAAAAGCGCCGCAAACGCCGGCGCCACCGTTACGGTTATTTTCCCGGTCTGAAGCCGCCTTTGCCCCTGCGCGGCGCAGCTTATGCCCGTCTTAAATCTCGTCCAACATCATCGGCGGATTTTCGGCCGCCTTGACTTTGCCGAAAGCCTTTGCAATAACGCCCGCTTCGTTGATAAGATAGGTGGTGCGGACAACGCCCATAGTGACCTTGCCGTAGTTCTTTTTCTCCTGCCAGACGTCATAGGCCTTGATCGCGGTCAATTCCGGGTCAGAGAGCAGCGTGAAAGGCAGCTCATACTTTGCGGCAAAATTTTGATGCGATTTAACGGAATCCTTGCTGACGCCGATTACCACCGCGCCTTTCTGCACAAACTGCGGATACAACTCGCCGAAACCGCAGGCCTGCTTGGTGCAGCCGGGCGTGTTATCCTTGGGGTAAAAGTAAAGAATGACCTTTCGCCCCAGATACTCCGCCAAAGTGTGCATATCCCCATTTTGATCCGGCAGGCTGAACGCCGGTGCTTTCGTGCCAACTTCAAGCATAATAATTCCCTCCGTTCAAAATATTGATCATGCTTTATTGTACAATTTTTTCCTGCTGATTACAATAGCCGCCTTGCGCGCCGGGCGGCGGCATGGCAGACAAAAAGCCCCGTTTCCCAAAAGCTTGGGAAACGGGGCTCATTTACTTAGGTCACGATAAAGTTGAAATGGCACTGTGCCAGCGGAGCCGTGCCCTGCCGCAGCTCAAAATAGACGCGGTAAGTGCCGGGCGTCATTCCGGCCGGCAATATCAGCTCACCGGAAAGGCCGTCAGCCGACATGGTATACGTCCAGCCGCTCGTCACAAAATCGGTGTAGCTGGCGTCTTCCGGTTTGGTGCCGGTCTTCCGCTTAACCGCGGTCAGCACGATACTTTCCCCGTCCGCCGGCGGTTGATCCGGTGTGATCCTGAACTCCAGGCTGCCGCCGGCAGCGCTGTCCACCAGCTGGCTGGCGCCGGCCGCCGGTTTGGCCACCATGCCCCTGCCATAGGAGGCGGCTTCGCCCCCACCGGATGCGGTCAATGCCAAATCGGGCGCGGCGGCGGAAGCAGCTTTAATACTGCCGCTTTGGCAGATAGGCAGCGGGAAAAGCTCTGCCTTAACCGTTGTGCTTTCGTCCGGCGCGGCAAAGTCCCATTTTACCGCGGCGGTCTTGCCCTGCGTCAGCTGTGTTAAGGGCAGGAACACCGCGCCGTCGCCGACAATCAGATCAAGCTTCGTGCCGCCGGTATTGGCGGCTGCAACCTCCCCTGCCGCCGCACCGGAAAGCCCGGTGAGCCGGATCAGCGAGCCGTCCATATAGTCCCAATCACCGGTGGGCGCCGTCACGGTAAGGGTGGTATCCGACCACGACATCGCCCCGTCCTCGGGCAGATCTGCCAACTTAAACGGCACTTCGCAGGTGGCGCAGCTGCCGGTGGGAAATTCCAGCGAGAAATAATATTCCCCGGGGTCAAGACCGCTGTCTCGGAAATCCAGCAGGAAAAGCAGCGATTTGTCCACCACCGGCTGATTTTGCAGCGGCGGCTGCCATGGCCCCCGCCCGCGCACGTTGATCAGGTCGGTGGCTCTGATGGTTCCGTTCATGCCGCCGCTCTTAACATACCACCTGGGGTTGGCCGGATACGTGAGGTCGGCCATCAATATCCGGATCGGCGTGGTCACGACCTCGCCGGTGGAAGCGTTTTTCACCGAGATTTGGGGGAAACGTTCCGCGGCGTCGCCCTCGGTCAAAATGGGGGTATAGTTCAAAACCGTCTCCACGGTGATCGCGCCATTGGGCGCGACGGTGGGAGTAGTCAAATCAGGGGAATAAAACGTGCCATACTGCCGCCCAGCCTTAGCCCGCCCCGTCGATGTGCCCTCGCCCTGACCCTGGATCTCCACCTCAATGGTAAAGCGGCCGCGGCTGTCAGATGTCTCAGGCTCGCTCTTTTCATGCGCCAGCAGCGTGATGCAGATCGTGCCGCCGGCCATTGTGCGGTTCGAGTACGAGAGATCAAAAGTGAAATACGGCAGGCCTTCAACCTTGGTTACCGGATAATGCGGCTGGGTATGCTGATAAATGATTTCGCCCACGTTGGGGTCAACAGTGCCGTCCGCATTGGTTTTATTCACAATATTGATATAGTGCATCTTGTCATGCCAAAGGTCGTCGTTTTGCAGCACATACATGGAGAGGGCTTGTGCCTGCGGGCTGCCCGCGGTGACGGGAGCAAGGTCTTTGGTGAGGATCGGCGTAAACTGCTCCAGATTGGGGTCAACGGGAACAAATACCGTGTCTTTGCGCACCGAAAGCGGCAGCGGAAACGTCAAGGTATCCTGATAATAGCCGTTGGCGTCCGGTGTGGTATCCTTAAGCTGCATCACCACGCGGGTTTTCACCGTGCGGCCGCCCAGCTGCCAATAATGATAACTTGCCGTCGCACCGGAATGAAGCGAAAGCCCCTCGGGCATCGTCTGATCCGGATCGGCCACGAACGCGCCGGTATTGATCTGCACGCCGTTTTCGTCCATGCCGTCAGGATCGCCGATATCGCTTTGCGTATTGGCGTGAATAAAGACGCCGTGATCCTCGGTATCCCCCTCGGAGCCCACCCAGCGCAGCGTGGTGACGCCCTTGACCTCGCCGTATGTCATCGTCTGGGTGCCGTTGGATATCACCTTGGTGCCGATGATCAGCAGCTTGCCCGCCTGAATGGTGAGGACGTTGCCGTCTGCTTGCTCCGCCGGCGTGGCGCCGTCTTCCTTATAACTGCCGAAATTCGCCACCTCGTTGAGCTCGGTGTTGGCCGTCAGCTGCGATTTGACCAGTCTCACTTCCCCCCGCACCTGGGCGATGGAAAAGTCCAGATTGGTGCCGTCCACCTTATCGGTGGCGCCGGTCAAAGTGAGGTTACAGTTTTCAATGGTCACGGTATCGGCACGCTGCAGCGAATCGATCTCGCCGCTGAGGTTTTTCACATTGAGCGTGCGGGTGCCGCTGACCCGCGTCAGGTTACCGGAGCCGAAAATGCTGCCGCCGATGGTAACGTCGCCGGCGGTTTGCTCCACGTTAACGGACGAATCGCCAAAGACGAGGAATTTTTCCTCATTGAATGTGGTGCCCTGGCCGTTGCAGCCGCCATAGATGGTCTTTTCCACGGTCACCGCCCCGGTATCCGACGTAATATTCACAGCAGTGTCCCCGGTGATACGCGCCATGCTGGAGCCGCCGAACACCCTGAGGCCGATCCGGCCGCCCGAGATGTTAACGGTGCTGCTGCCAAAGACGGCGCCCAAGCCCTTGCCGCTGCCGACGCCGCTGCCGCCGCCGAACACGTCCCCGCTGATGAAACTCGTCTGCGCAACCGTGACGGTCGCGGAGCCGCCCACCGGGTTGGTTATTACCGCGGTTTCGTCAGTGTTGAACGTGCCCAAGCCCACCTTGCCGCAATAGCTGCCGCCGTAAACGCTGCCCAAAATCCTGCCGCCGGAGATCAGCACATTGGTCAAAACCGTGTTGGCGTCGGCGTTAAAGCCCCTGCCCTCCATGCCGATGGTGCCCAGCGAGCCGCCGCCATAGACATTGCCGTTGGCCACACTGCCGTCAATGCTTTCCTTGCCCACGGTGCCGCCGCTGATGCTAACGGTAGCAGAACGAGCCACCGCGCCGATGATATCGTCGGTGATATCCTCATTAATTTGCAGACCCTGGCCGCCGCCGTAGATATTCCCCGCGATGTCGCCGCCGGAGACTTCCACTTTGGTGGAGCCGCCGGCGCCGGCGTCGTCCCCCGCGTCAGTGATAACATTCTGCACCACGGCCTGGTCGCCGCCGCCGTAAACATTGCCGGTGACCAGGCCTCCCGATACAGATACCGCTGTATCCCCGGTGACGGCGGCAGTCTCGGAATAACCGCCGCCATAAACATTACCCTGCACCGTGCCGCCCTGTACGGTAACGGCAGTATTGCCGGTAAGCTCGGCCTTATTGCCCCCGCCATAGACATTGCCGCTCACCGTGCCGCCGCGAATGTCAATAGTGGGGTTACCGGTGAGACTTGCCACATTGCCGCCGCCGTAGATATTGCCGCCCACACTGCCCTGATAAACGGTGACAAACGTGCTGCCGGTCATAGCGCTGCCGCTGTCCTCGACACCGGAAAGGCCGCCGAAGACGCTGCCGGTCACACTGCCGCCCACCATGGTCAGTTTGGCGTCGCCATTGACCGTGCCCTCGTCCGAGGAAGCCACCAAATCGTTATTTATCGTGCCGCCGGCCATATAAACGCTGGAAAGACCGGAGGTGGAATTGCCTTTCTGATAGCCGCCGCCAAACAGGTAATTGGCCGAACCGCCCAGGAAGTGCAGATCACGGTTGCCCCCGGTCATGGAGACGCGGAAACTGCCGCCGTAAACGCGCTGATAATTGCCGCTGAAAATGGCCACCTGCGACGAGCCGTTAATAGCCGAAGTACCGATACCGCCGCCAGTGCCGCCGAATATGTTGAGCGTGCCCGCAACCGTAATGCCATTGCCCATAATGAGCTTGTTGCAGGCGGCATAAAAAGCGTCAAAATAATTCTCTCGCGTAAAGGAAGAATACTGCATCATATTGTCGTGCCCGGCGGACAACGCAATATCGCGGATAATCATCGGAGCTTCCAGTCTGGTAAAAATATATTCCGAATCCAGCGAACAGGAATCCATGGAAAGCGTTCCGGTGCTGCCGGCCGCGGCAGCGGGATCAGTGCCGGTGACCGTACAAGGCAGTTCCGGTAAAGTATCGGTTCTGTTCCAATTAAAAATACTTCTCCCGCTCCAGCGCAGCTCGGCGTCGGTATCCACCACGATGATGTTCAGATACTTATCCTGCGGCGCCTGGCCGCCCGCATATACGCCAGTGAAATTGGCCATTGCCTGAGAAAGCGTATGCCCATAATCCCGCGATTGACTGTCAGCGCCGATGTCGCTCATATACGCCGCAACACCCCAGTCCCACTGTGCCGTAAGCGTCGTGCCCGCCGGCACCAGATCGCCGGGGTCATAAGTGCTGCCGTCGTCGCCCAGCCAGCCGTCGAAGACGATAACCGTCTTGTATCTGCTGTCAGTCACACCGGGCGCGGCGATCTCCTGATTATCCGCGTCGTACAGTTTTTCCGGTGCGGCAAAGCCCAGATCCTCCGGCCAGCGGGCATATGTCTGCTCGCCGTCCACGCAGGACATGGCAGCCGCCGTGCCGCTGCCCGTGCCGGGGGCAAACATCACCGTCGCCCCCTCCGCCAGAAGCACCAGCTCGTCGCTCCAGCAGGCGCATAAAATGGCCTCGCCGGCAGCCATATCCACCGGAAAAGCGTCGCCCGGGGCATATACCTGTTCACCCTCGGCGGTCAGCCAGCCCCGAAAAGTCCCCAACTCGGTGGCCGGGGCAAAAAATGCCGGGCAGGCCGGGGCGACCGCCTGACCGTTAAGCGCCAAAGCGCGCGCGGAAACCGCCTCGCCTGTTCCCGCGCCGGGAAGCAGATAAAGCGTAATTTCGCCGTCCGCCAATGTGTAGCCGGCCGCTTCGGCTGCGGCCAGGAATGTAAAATTCTCCGGGGCGCACAGGAACAAACCCGCCTGCCCGCCCGCGGCAGCGGGATAAAACACATCATTGCCCACCGTCTGCTGCGTGCGAACTTCCACCCGATAATCGACCTGCGGTTCTTCGGTCTCCGCCGGCGTCGGTTCTTCGGTCTCGGCCGGTGCAGGTTCCTCGGTCTCCGCCGGCGTCGGTTCCTCAGTCTCCGCCGGTGCAGGTTCCTCGGTCTCCGCCGGTGCAGGTTCCTCGGTCTCCGCCGGTGCAGGTTTTTCGGTCTCGGCAGGCGCAGGCTCCTCGGTCTCCGCGGGCGTCGGTTCTTCGCTTTCCGCCGAGACATCATCTGCCGTTGCCGCCAAGGCAACTTTCGTACCGAATATGGCAGCAAGTATTGTGTTCCCGGTCGGGGTCTGCTCATCTTCCGCCGGCGCTGGCTGCTCGTCTTCCACCGGCGCCGGCTGCTCCTCTTCCGCCGGCGCGGGCTGCTCGTCTTCCACCGGCGCGGGCTGCTCATCTTCCGCCGGCGCGGGCTGCTCGTCTTCCGCCGGCGTTTGGTTCTCATCTTCCGCCGGCACTGGCTGTTCGTCTTCTGCCGGCGTTTGGTTCTCATCTTCCGCCGGCGTTTGGTTCTCATCTTCCACCGGCGCAGGCTGCTCATCTTCCGCCGGCACTGGCTGTTCGTCTTCTGCCGGCGCCGACTGCTCGTCTTCCGCCGGCGTTTGGTTCTCATCTTCCGCCGGCGCTGGTTCTTCCTCCTCGATCGGCTCCATCACGTCAGTCGGGTCAACGATCACAATGGGCGCAGATGTCGCAGGAGTGGTCACGACCTCCTCCAGCGATGTGAAATCATTAAATATGCAGGTAAAGTGCGGAGCTGCTGCCGCGTCCGCGCCGGAAAAGCAGCCGTCGCCCAATTCCAGCAGGCTGGCAGGCAGCGTCAATGTGCCCGTCAGGTTATAGCAGCCGTAGAACAAATAATCCCCCAGGCCGGTGACCCCCTCCGGTATCACCACCGCGGTGATCCGGTCGGCATATGGCGCCAGCGGTGCGGTTTCCGGGGTAAAATCATCGCTTGACCCCGTCCCCTCCAGCGTCAAAACCCCGGTGGTGGATAAAACGGCGGTAAGCTCCGCCCCCACGGGGATACGCTCCGCCTCGTCCTCGGCGGTTACCACCGTAAACGACGTGAGGAATACACTGGTCAGCAAAGAAATGATCAGCAGAACCGACGTCAGCCGCTGCAATGACGTATATTGCCGCATCGTGTATCCCTCCTTTCGCCGGGGTCAATCAAAATCAGTTGGTCGCCGCGGGCGCTTCGGCAACGGTATATGTAAAATCGCTCTCGCTGTAAACGTCCTCGGTATTCCTTTTCAGCAGAACCAGCGAGACCGTGCCCTGCGCGGGGATCAGCAGCGTACCCGTACCGGTGGCGTCAGTCGCCTGGGTCTCCCAGGTCGGATCCGGCACCAGCCGCATATCCTTATCCCGGGAATCCTCGGCCAGCAGATAAAACTCGCTGACCTTCAGCTTCAGACCCTCCACCAAGCAATCCTTTTGGCCGGTATTGTAAAACGTCACAGCCACCGCGCCATAGCTGCCTTTGCGGTCGGTCACTTTCATCACCACGGCGCTGTCCGCTGCCGCCAACGCCACCTGGGCGGTCAGCGTTTTGGCGTAAGGCGCGGTGGAGACCACGCTCACGGTCACCTCGTCAGTCCCGTCGGCGCCGAACGCTGCCACCGGGATCAGGCAGGTTATCGTCCTGTCGTTGACCGCCTTGCCGGCGATGGTTCCGCCGCTCCCGGTGCTGCCGCCGTCGTTCCAGGTAACGTCCACCGTATCGCCCGCCTGATTGACCGCGGCGCAGGTGTACATGATATCATTTTGGGTGGGAAAATCCGCCACCGCATAATTCTTCAGCGTAAATGTGAAAGGCACCGTTTTGCCGCTTTCGTCGGGCGAGATACGGTGCAGCGTGCCGTCCAGCTCGCTGCTGGTAAAATAGAAATCCCCCGCCGTCACCAGCGAGTTATTCGACCAGTCCTGCAAATAACGGGCAGCGGTCACGCCCAGCATGGCCGCTGCGGCAAGGACTGCCGCCAGCAGCAGCAGACGCACCGCCGGCGGGCGGTGGAGAAAAGACGGGCGTCCGGCCGCCGTTTCGGCAGATTTTCGGGCTTGCTGCTGCGCCATTTTTCCTCCCCCTCTCCGCTGATATAACAGGTTGATATCCGCCGCTGCTCAGGCGTCGGTGCTGAGCCGCTGCCGCGCCAGCACGGTAACGGTCACCAGATCGATCTCGTCGGCATAGCCCGCGTCGCTGGCCGCCTGCGGCCAGTTGACCGTCAGCGTATAAGTGTGCTCCTGCCTGGCCAATTTGCCGTCGGCGGCGTCCTGCACCAGCGGGAAAGCGCCGCCGGTGAGCGTTTGGCTTTTGGCGCCGCCCGTCAATATCGTTCCCGTATCGGTGACGGTGCCGGCAGTGCCCGCGTCCCGGGCTGCGGCAAGCTCAAACTCCAGCGGCAGATTGCCGGTGGTCTCCACCGTAATGTCATAATCCAACGCCACCTCGCTGACGGCGTCATCTTTATAGTTCACAACTTTGAATTGCAATGTTTGGGGGTCGCTGCCGGGGAACATGCCCTCAATGACCATGCGGATAGGTTCGCCGCCGCCCGCCGCCATTGCGGCCACCGTGGCCGTGCCGCTGCCGCCCGTCGTGGCGGCATACCGCGCCAGGGTCACCGAAACTATCAGGGTGGTGACCAGCCCCAGATAGATCAGATAGAGCCAGAGCCGACTATACTTTTTTCCCGGTATCCTCATGCTGCTCCGCCCCCCGTTTCTCCGGCAGAAAAATCAATATCGCGCCCCCGGCCGCCAAAAGCAATATGCCAAGGGGCTTTTGCAGCAACATCAACAGCTCGCCCGCCCCGGGCAGGCACAGCACCACCCGCCCCAGCACGTCCGCCGGGGGCACCGCCGCATCGTCGGGGGTGTTGTTGGCGTCGCCGCGGGTACGGTAAGCCGCCGCCGTTTTCTCGATAATTCGGTGGGTCACCACCGCGCCCTCCTGCCGAAAGGTGATGATATCCCCCACCGCATAATCCGCCTCGCGGTGGGCGATGACCATTGAACCGGCGGGGAGCGTTGGCTCCATGCTGCCGGTGGTGACGATCATCGGATAAAATCCCAGCACGTGCGCCGGTTCCTGGTGCAGCACAAAGCGGGAAACCAGCAGCCCCATATCAACGGCCAGCACCAACGCCAGCAGGCAGACAAGTATGCCCCGGATAAATCTCAGCAGCGTCCTCATACTGCGTCCTCCACCCGTATGTTCAGATGCAGGGTATAGATCCGGCCGTCGCGGCTGCCGAGAGCGGTGTCCACAACGTCGTTGCCGTCAAAAGGCCAGCGCCATTCAATGCGATAGCGCCGCTCACCGCTCGCCGCCAGCTGCACTGCACTGCTGACCGTTTCGCTGTCCAGAGCGGCAGTCTGCCAGTCCGTAAGCCCCCTGGGGGTCAGTTCATCAGTGGCCAGGCGGTATTCCAGGGGAATATGAAAATCCCCCTCCTTGATACCCAGGGTAAATTTGATGGCTCGGCTGCGGCCGTTTTTCACCCGAAAAAGATAATACCCCTCCGAGCCCGGCGCGATCAGCCTCTCGCCGTAGCCGTCCAACGGGCGGAACAGGTCGATCTCGGCCTGCTGCGTCCAGGTCTGCCAGCTCGCGCGGTCATCGCTGCGGCTGACCTCGACGGTTCCGGGGTCAGTATCGGGCGGCGTGGGCGGTTTGGGGTCAGGGTCGGTTCCCGAACCACCGCCGCCACCTCCGCCATCATCAGCACCGCCATCATCAGGCGCGGGCGCCGGCTTATCGGTGGGCTTATCGTCCGGTTTATCACCCGGTTTGTCCATCGGCTTGTCCGTGGGTTGTTCCGTCGGCTGCTCGCCGGGCTTGTCCGTCGTCTGCTCGCCGGGCTTAGCCCCCGGCGGTTCCGCCGGCGTTGTGCCGGGGCTGGCCGCCGCCTCATCTGCCTCACGGGTGCCTCTAAGCTCCACGTCAAGCCCGCCGTCGCCGTCCAATGTCAGTTCCACGTCCACCTCAACGGTCACGACCTTAATGTGCAGCACGCACACCATTGCTTCATAGTCAATGTAAGCGTCGCTCGCCGCGTCGCGAACCACGCGAATGGTGCGGCCGGCCAGCACATTGCCCGCCGGATCCAGCACCGATAGCTCATGCTCCCCCGGCTCCACCTCATCAAAACGAAAATGCCCCGTCTCACTCAGGCGGGCGTAACGGGGCTCGCTATGGAGTTCCACCGAACCCTGCGAAAAAGGCGTGCCGTTGGTATAATGCACCACGCCCACAATGCTGATCCGCTCCGTCAGCTCCCCGGTTTGCGTGTTATCCGCAGGCGGCTCGGGCTGATCTGCGGGCGTAAGAACGATGGTGTCGATCAGCGCACCGGAGCGCCCGGGATCGGTGGTTCTGCCCAGCAAAAAGCCCACAATGCAGGACGTGGCCAGCATCAGAAACAGCAACAGCAGCAGCAAAGGCAGAATGATCCTGCGCTTTTGCCGTGCCGCCGTTTTTGCCTGAGCAGCTGTGTTCAAAATCGGTTCCTCCTTAGGGAAAAACACAAATAAGATCAACGCAAAAAGTTTCGGCTCTCGGCGGAAAACGTCCCCAAAACGTGCTCCGCCGAAGGCCGAAGCCTCCGGCGAAGTAAGTTTAGGAAACTTTCTGTTCAGCCTTGATGGTAACAGGAATGTTGTAAGTCAGCGTGCCGGCAGCGGAATCAGTGCCAACCTTGGTGTCAAGTTTGTCCCCTGTAAGAGTGTTATCATAATCGGTCGCGTCCCACTTCCAGTAAACAGTCTGAGTAGACTTCTTGGAAGCGGCATTAGTCAGCACATCGCCGGTCAGGGTGGCTTTGCCGCCGGTCACGGTCAGGGGAGTATTGCAAGTGGAATCGGAATAGAACTTGACCGGTGCCTTAGCAATAGCAGGATCGCTCATGTCCATTTCGATAGTGTAAGTAAACGCAACCTCGGTGCCGGTGCCGTCCACCGCCAGCTGGAACGAGCCGGTGGTGCCGGGAGCGATCTTATCGGCCGCCACCAGGTTGGCATTTTCCTTAGCCGTGTCTTTCAAATTCAACGCGATCTGGGTCGTATCGTCGTACTCTGTGGAACCCCCGTCAGTGAACTTGATCGCCCACTTGGCCACCGTCGCCGTAGCAGTACCGCTGGCCTCGCTGGCATACTTGGCCAGCGTGCCCGCCGTCAAACTCATGGTGACCAGACACAACACCAGCGTCAGGACGGTAAGCCGGCCGACAATTCCTTTCTTTTTCATGTTCGTTTCCTCCTATGTTATAAATTGTATTATTTTGACCGCGTTTCCGCGGCTTGGAGCCCATCTTCGGTGTTCTCGCCCCGCTCCAATTCTTTCAGGCGGGCTTCCAGCTCCTGCGTCCGCGCTTTTTCGCGCCGGGCGTCCATGCTGCGGCGCAGCACGTCCCACCCCACCAGGATCAGCAGCGGGCAGATGATAAACACGATCATGCCGGTGGTGGTCTGCATAAACATGGCAAGCGACCCCAGCTTCGCAATATGTATGCCGGTGTAGACGCCCTCTACCTGTTCGGGACTTACTGCCAACTGGTCGGCAGTGTTATTGGCGTCGCCCCGGGTGACATAGCGCACCTCGCCGTCCACCTGCGTCACCTCGGCGATACGGTGGGTAACCGCAATGCTTTCACCGGTAAGGTAGCAAATCACATCGCCTTGAGAAAGCCCCGCCGGGTCGTCGGTATGGCGAATGAAAATCATATCGCCGGCGGCAAATGTCGGCTCCATCGAGTCGGAAAGACATATCACCGGGCTGTAACCCGCCACGCTGGGAATATGGTCAGCGTCGGTATAGGTTTTGGTGATCAGAACCAGATTGATCAGAATGATCGGAATAAAAATCAGGCAGAGAATACCGCCAAGCACATTGATCAGAACCCCGCCGGAGCTCTTTTTTTCTTGCCGAGACGTCATTGCGGCCTCCTTCCAACGGGGACACATACCCGCTGTAAATGTTATCCTGCCCGGCTGCCTTTGGCTTGGGCGCCGCCGGGTCAATTATGCGGGCAAAATGCAGCTATACCCCATAATATTATTATAAATGTACAATTCGGCTGTGTCAAGTTGGGAATTTTCGGAAGCAAAAAACGCCGGTTTACAATCCCCTTTCCATAGGTTAAACAGCAAAGCCCGGCTGGTAAAGCCATTATAACACAGCATAATCGGGAATTGACGCCATTGCGCAGAATTCAGGCTTTTTTGCGTAAAATTGCCCGGCGGGCTGGCTGAATATGCCAAAAAAGTTTCGTTCCTCGAAAAACATTCGAAAAACGAAGCTTTTATCATACAGCAAAGTTTGACACTTTGGCCGCAGCTGTCTGTATTTTTTTCAAGCAGAGCTTTTATTATATTATGCCAAGAACAATCTTTAGGCGCAGAATACGCAAAACCGATGCGTTGATTTGCTCTTCGTCGATATCGCCGCTTTCTAGCGCACTCAGTACGGCGGGGATTTGTTCTGCAAAATCGGTGCAGCACAGCAAATCGTTGCCTGCCTGCACCGCCAAAACGGCGATTTCCGTATCATTGGCAAATTCCCGCACACCATCCATGGCAAGGTCGTCGCTAATGATAACCCCCGAAAATCCCAACTCGTTTCTCAAAATACTATGAACCTTAGGGGAAAGAGAGGCCGGTTGGCTGCTATCCATAGAACTAACGACGTTATGAGATACCAGCACCATACCGGCGTCGCTGTCAATACCGGCCATAAAGGGAAGAAAATCAGCCGTCTGAAAAGTATCGTAAGAACGGTCGTCATAAGCAATCCCCGTGTGAGTATCCACATTGTTTCCATAGCCCGGAAAGTGTTTAAGCACGCTGCCTATACCCTCCGAATTCATTACTTCAACCACCGTTCTGACGTATTCGGACGTTTGCTGCGCGTCCTGCCCAAAGCTGCGGCGATAAATAAAATCGCTGGGGTTTTGCGATATATCACAAACCGGGGCAAAATTCAAATTGACGCCCAAGGCGTTCAGCAGCTCGCATTTTGCCTGCGTGTCGCTGCGGATCAAATCAAACCCGCCCTCGGCATAAAGATCCTGCGGCGACCAGAAAGGAACGGCCCGCAGCTTGGGGTTCAGGCTGATCCTATTAACCGCGCCGCCCTCTTCGTCCACACCGATAAACATAGGTATGGCAGCCGCGTCCTGGTAGCTTTGAATTGTCTGAGCAACTTCCGCTTTGGTTTTATCGGCAAAATCCCGGCCAAAAAGAATATACCCGCCCAGATGATATTCCGCCGCTTGCCGGGCGGCGTCTGCTTTCGGGCAGCGGGCAATAAACATTTGCCCCACTTTTTCTTCCGGCGTCATTCCGTCCAGAATGGTCTGGCACCGCTCCGCCACCGGATCGGCCGGCGGCAAGTCCACCGCTGGCTCCGGTTCGCGCCCCACCGTAACGTCAGCCACCGGGAGACTGAAAAAAGTGTCAATTACATATAACACAAGCAAAAAGGTTACAGAGAAAACAAACAGCTTTTTAATTCCCGTTCGCAGCCGTTTTTTTCGTACTTTACCCACATATATAGCCTCCAAAAGTATTATTTAGTTAGCTCCGGACGTAAAGCCGCCGCAGACGCCGCTTCCTTTAACGATCATTTATATCCCGGCTCCGCTGCTTTTATCTCCATATAATCCGCCATATCGGTAAAGCCCATTTTCTGATATAGACGCCGCCCGCTGGCCGAGGTTTCCAAAAATACCTTGGTAAAGCCTTTCTGCTTGGCCGCTTGGATAAGCCAGCTGACGGTTTCCTGCCCGACGCCGTTGCCGCGATATTCCGGTACGGTATAAATATTCATCAGATAAGCACAGCCGCCGTTGGGGTTATCCGGTGAGGGCATTTCCCGGTAAAGGCACACCCCGCCGCAGCCGACGATTGTATCGCCGCTGTAAGCGAAGCAGGCAATATGCCCCTCGGCCGGCAGTGCCGTCTGATAATAAAGGCGGTTTTCCCGCGCCAGCCGTTCGTCCTGTTCGTCCGCGGCCAGCGCAAACACCTCCTGCAAAACTCTCAGCCGCCACTTAACCAACAAATCAATATCGGCAATACCGGCTTTTCTGATCTTAATATCCATTATAAGCTCCCCGCTTTCATCACCACCGGCAGTTTGGTCATATCCGGTTTACCGTTGGTATTCAGCGGAATCTGTGGCATTTTAACAATAAATTCCGGAATCATAAACGGCGTCAGATTTTCCGCCAGCTCCTTGCGCACGGCCGATACCTTTATGTTTTGATCGGCCGGTACCACATAAGCCGTCATGTAGGCCAGGCCGTCCTCATCAACAAAGGCGCGGACGACTGCCTGCTGTACGTCCCGGCACTGATAAAGCCGGGATTCCACTTCGGCTACCTCGACGCGCTTGCCGTAGATCATAATTTGCGTATCCTTGCGGCCCAGAAACGCGATATTGCCGTCCGGCAGCACATAGCCCATGTCGCCGCTGCGATACATCGCTGCACCGTCAGCCAAATGCTCAAACGCTTGGTTTGCTTCCTCGTGCCCGCCGATATAGCCCATTGACACGCCATTGCCGTAAATGCAGATCTCACCGGTTTGGCCGGGCGGCAGCTCTTTGCCGTCCGGATCCAAAATGCGGATATCCGCTCCCTTTACCGGCCGGCCGATCGGATAGGTGCCGTCGGCCAGAACCGTCCCGCCGTTACAGCGGTAATAAGACGCGCACACCGTGGTTTCCGACGGGCCATAGGTATTATACACTGCCGCCTGCTCCAGCAAATGCTCCACATAAACGCCGCGCAGCACATCGCCGCCGCTAATCAGCAGCCGGACCGACGCGGGAATTTGCGGCAGATGGTTCAGCTCCGCCAGAAGATACGGAAAGCCGCTGATAATGCTCACACGGTGCCGCTCCGCAAACCGCATCAGGGCATGAATATCCGCCTTATCCTCCGCCGACGGAATAGCCAGCGCCGCGCCGTTCAGCAGGCTCGCAAACACCTCTTCCACAAAAATGTCAAACGAGCATACCGAGTATTGCAGCATAATGTCCCCCGGCGCCGGGTGAAATTCGTCGGCAAAAGCCCGCACATAATGGCAGACATTGCGGTTGGTCACGCAGACGCCCTTGGGGCGCCCGGTCGTGCCGGAGGTATAAAGCACATAGGCGGGCAGCTTCGGGTCATGCACGGCCTTTCTGGTCGGTACGGGCGTTTCCCTGCCGCAGATCTCGCAGTCGGTCAGGCGCAGCGGCAGCCCTTGCAGCTTATCCACGCTCGCCTTTTCGGTCAGGATAAAATCCACCGCCGCCTCCCGCATCATATCGCGCAGCCGTCCGGCCGGAAAATCCGGTTCGGCCGGTATGTATCTGGCGCCGCATTTCAGCACGGCCAATATCGCCGCGATCATTTCCGCCGAATGGTTCATCACAATGCCGATACTGGTGACCTTTTCGGGAAAACTGCCCGCGATCATATCCACTAAATTAGATAGTTCGCCGAATGTCAGCGTCCGGTGGTTCTCGATGATCGCCGGCTCGTCGCGGTGATTGGCGACGACATTCGCAAAATAAGCATAAATTGTGTCTGTCATAATGGTTTCTCCGTATCTTTTATCCGGCCAGAAGCCACGCAATGCCCGCCGCCGTTCGCTCGACCGCGTCTTTATAATGATTGCCCGGATTGAATTGCAGCACCGTATCAATACCCTGCCCGGCATAAAAAGCATGGATCGCCTCGGTATGCTCCTGCACGGTTTTCAGATAAGGGTTGCGCGTTCTGCACTCCCGGTCACCAAGCGACATATACAGCCGCTCCGGCCGGCGTTTCATCTCATGCGAGAACACATATTCCTTAAAGCCCGGGAACCACAGCGAACCGGACATACTGGCGACCCGGCCAAAACGGTCGGTTTGGTAAGGGGCATACAGCGCAAACAACCCGGCCAGAGAATAGCCGGCCAGCCCCCGCCACAGGGGCACGCCTTGTACCGATCGCTCCGCCTGCGGCATGATTTCGTTCAGCAAAAGCTTTAAGTATGCGTCTGCACCTCCCGTACACGGCGTATCGTTCTTCGAGATAGGCGGAATGGCCCACGGCGCCATATCGTGATCCCATTCGAGTTTACCCACAACAACCAGCGTAAAATCCGGGCAGCCGCTATCCCGCAGCTTTTGATACACGCCGCCGTCGTCCGCCGCAAATGTATTCAAATACACCACGGGGCGGTTGGCCGCCGCGCTGGGATAAACCGTGACTATTCTGTTATCAATAACAAACTGATTTTCGCCGTTCACTTGCTGACACTCCTTATTGACATTTGCCGGTAATAAAATTATACTATATCAGGATAATAAATCAAGTAGTATATTTTATATTACATAGTTTTAAGAAGGTTACCAAGTATGAAAGATCGCGAATATATGAGTTATGAACAGTATCTTATCAACGTCAAGAAAGGGATCGTGACCGATCAGGGCAACTGCCCGGTCACGCCGCTGCTGCAAAAACTGCAGGGCAAATGGAAAGCGCAGGTATTGTATGAGCTTTGTATTCATGACCCCGCCCGCTTCGGCGAAATCAGAAAGGATCTGCCGGGGATCGCCAATGCCACGCTGTCAAATGTGCTGAAAGAGCTGGAGGAGGACGGCTTTATCAACCGGGTGCAGTTTAACGAGATCCCGCCCCATGTGGAATATTCGTTTACGGCAAAGGGCCGCGATTTGATGCCGGTTTTTTATCAGATCATGGTGTGGGGCTTCAAGCACGAAAACGATTAAAGTGTTGCCGTTTTGTTGCCGATTTGTTGCAGTTAGTTCGGTTTTTTGCGGTTATTTATGGTATTTTCGCACCTAAAAAGCACAAAAAAAGACCTGCCAAGCGCTTAAATCAATGCGTTTAGCAGGTCTTTTGTTATGGAGCGGGCAAAGAGATTCGAACTCTCGACTTCCACCTTGGCAAGGTGGCACTCTACCACTGAGTTATACCCGCATGGTGCCTTGGGGCGGAATCGAACCACCGACACGAGGATTTTCAGTCCTCTGCTCTGCCAACTGAGCTACCAAGGCAAGTATGGCGACGCAGATGGGGCTCGAACCCACGACCTCCAGCGTGACAGGCTGGCATTCTAACCAACTGAACTACTGCGCCATGATAGTGGTGGACGATGACAGGATCGAACTGCCGACATCCTGCTTGTAAGGCAGGCGCTCTCCCAGCTGAGCTAATCGTCCACAATCGACACCAACATCGTTTATTTTACCACAGAAAAAAGCGCTTGTCAACACTTTTTTAAGGCCAACAACGACCGGTTGTTGTCGAGAAGCGCCTTGGCGTTTCAGGGCAATCAAGTGATTGCTTGATTATTGTACCCCAATACCGGGGGATTTGTCAAGCATTTTTTTGCAAATTTGCAAACTTTTTCCAACCTATTAAATAAGCCGCGGGCAGAGGTCCCCCACCGGGCAGTCTGTGCATTTGGGGCGCCTGGCGTCACACACCCGGCGCCCGTGCCAAATAAACCAATGGTGCGCCTTTGCCCAATCCTCCTCCGGGATCAGGGCGCACAGATCCGCCTCCACCGTGTCCGGCGTTTTGCCGGCGGATAACCCCAGCCGGTGCGCCACACGATAGATGTGCGTATCCACCGCCAGCGCCGGCAGATTAAAGCCCACGCTCAGCACCACGTTGGCCGTCTTGCGCCCCACGCCGGGCAGCGCCACCAGCTCCTCCCGCGTATGCGGCACTTCGCCGCCGTATTGCGCCAGCAAAATCTGCGTGGCGGCCAGGATATTCTTCGCCTTGTTCTTATACAGGCCACAGGTCTGGATCTTTTCCTCCAGCTCCGCCAGCGTCAGGGTAGCCATCTGCTGCGGCGTGCCGTAATCCGGGAACAGATCAGCGGTGATCTTGTTTACCTGATTGTCGTTGGTTTGGGCGGAGAGCATCACCGCCACCAGCAGCTGATACGTCGAGCCGAAGTGCAGCGCCGACCCGGTATCGGCGTACACCTCGGCCAGACGCGCCAGAATTTCCTGATAATGCTTGGGTCTTTCCTCGCTCATGCCTCGCACTCCCCGCCGGGCGCAAGCACCGTGCATTTGGCGGGCGTATTCTGCTCCACCGCGGCCTTAAAAGCCGCCGCGTCCTGCTTTAACAGCGGGAACGTGTTGTAATGAATGGGCAGATAATTCTTGGCGTTCAGCCATCTGGCGGCCGAAAGCGCGTCCGCCGGCCCCATGGTGTAATAATCGCCGATCGGGATAAACGCCCAATCGAGGTCATGCGGCGCGATGACCTCGCGCATATCGCCGAACAGCCCCGTATCCCCCGCGTGATACAGGCATTTGCCGTCCAGCCAGAAAATGAAGCCCACCGCCAGCCCGCAGGGCGTGCCGTCCGGCAGCTGCGAGCTGTGCCACGCCGGCACCAGCTTCACCGTGAGACCGTCCTCGAATGTAAACGAGCCGCCGATATTCATGCCCATCGCGTCCACACCCTGCGCCGAGAGCCAGTTCGCCAGCTCCACCATCGCCACCACCTTGGCGCCGGTGCGTTTGGCGATGGCCACCGTGTCGCCCAGATGATCGCCGTGGCCGTGCGTCAGCAGGATATAATCCGCCTGCACGTCCGCCGCCTTGGCCGCCGCTGCCGGGTTACCCGTCAGATAAGGGTCGAACAGCACCGTCTTGCTGCCGATGACCTGCACGCAGGCATGACCCAAAAATTTAATGCGCATAGCAAAAACCTCCCCGCGAAAATTCGTTTCTGCTTAAATTCTAGCATATTTCGCGGGGATACGCAAGCGCGCGGCTAAATTCGGCTGCTTTGCAGCCAGACCATCAGCCCCAGCACCTGCAAAAACAGCACGGCCAGCAGGTATGCGCCCGGCTTCCACATCACGTAACCGAACAGCAGCAGCGTGGAGAGAGCGAACAGCTGCCACAGCGAGCGCCCGCACCGAAAGCACAGCCGCGCCCACAGCCCCGGCTTTTTCAGACCGCCGCAGGGGCCGCAATCCGGCTTTTTACAGGAAAAGTTGGAGGAAAATTTTTTCAGCATGGCCAGCACCGCCCGGCAAAGCAATTCTCTTTTAAGCCTATGCCCGACGCACCGCGTTGTGCCTGACCAAATCAGAATATCCTGACCGCGCGCCCCGCCGACGTGAAGTAAATATACCCCGCCTGCACCGGCTGCCCAAGCGCCGTGGCCAGCGCCTGGCGATAAAGCGCCAGCTGCAGGCCGTATTTCTCCCGCACGGCGGCGTCATTTTGCCTGCCGCTGCCGGATTTATAGTCCACCAGCACCCAGCCCGCCGGCTCGGCAAACGCCAGGTCGATCACGCCCTGCAAGAACAAGCCCTCCTCCGGGTAAGCGCCGGCGCGTATTCCCGCCAGCTCAAGCAGTTTTTGATACGTTTTGCCGTCCAGCGCCGAAAGCTCGGCCAGCGTCAGGTTTGCGGTGAAGCGCTGTTCCCGCAGCACCGTCTGATTTTGCCGCGCCGCCGCCAGCAGCCGCCCGCCCAGCTCGCCCGCAAAAAACTGCGCCAGCTGCGCCGGGCGCACCGCCTGCGCCACATCAGGCGCAAAATCCGGCGCGTATTCCCGCCAAAGCCGCTCTAAATGCGCCGCCGCGTCTTCGTCCCCGGCCAGCGACACCAGATCGGCCTTTTCCAGCAGCTTGTGCGTCAGCACGCCGACTGCCGCATACCACTCGGGCGCATGCGCCGTCTCGTCTGCCGCTTCATAGGCCAGCTTCTGCGCCGCGTCGTCCAGCGGATTGCTTGGCGCTTCCTCGTCCGGCGGCAAAGGCTCCAGCCGGGCAAAAGCGGTGGCGCTCCACTTCACCGGGAGGTGCGCCAGCTCCGCCGCCGGGTACTCGCGTGCCAGCAGCGCGTCGATTGCCGCCGCGTCCGCCGTCTCCCCCGCCGCCAGCCAGTCGGCATAGCTGAACGCCGCCTGTTCCGTCGCCGCTTCCGGGCGGGCGATGTGGTCGATGATCTCGATCCGCCAGTCGCCGTCTGCCCCCGGAATTGCCGCCGCGGCCTGGCTTGTCACCGGCCAGCCAACCAATTCCCTAAGCTTCCCGCCGTCCTTATGCGTCAGCAGCGCCGCCGCCAGCCAGGGCAGATACGCCGGGCGCTCGGCCAGAAACCCGGCGGAAACACCGTCTTCCGAAAGCGCCGCCAGCTGGCGGGAAAGCGCCCCGAGCGACGGCGCCGTCCCCACCAGCACCAGCTTCTGCTCCGCCCGCGTCATCGCCACATACAAAATGCGCAGCGCCTCGGCCAGGTTTTCCCAGCGGGCTTTCCGCATGATCATATTGAAGCCGAAAGTGGGATATTTGCGCCTTTTCTCCAGCTCCACCCGGCGCATGCCCAGCCCCAGCGCGCGGTGCAGCAGGATATCCTGCTTGAAGTCGTCCTCGTTGAATTTGCCGGCCAGCCCCGCCACGAACACCACGGGGAATTCCAGCCCCTTGCTTTTGTGGATACTCATCAGGCGCACCGCGTCCGCCTGCTCCGCCGTCTGCGGCTGACGTTTGCCCGCCGCCAGATAGCGCAGAAAGCGCGAGAGGCCAAGGCCGCCGTTCTCGTCGTATTCCGCCGCCAGCCGCAGCAGCTCGGCGAGGTTCTGCCGCCGCAGCTCGCCCCCGGGGAGGCTCCCCAGCAGCTCCGGCAGCGCCGTTTCATTATAAAGGTAGTCCAGCAGGTCGAACGCGCCCAGCTCGCGGCTCTGCTGCCGCCACGTGTCCAGCTTCAGCGCCAATTCCAGCAGGCGCGGCTCATGCGAGCGGCACAGCCCGTCGTAGAGGCTTTCTCCCGCCGGGATATCCGCCAGACGCCGAATATCCGCCAAATCGGCCAGCTTCAGCCCCACCAGCGGCGAATGGAGCAGCGCCGCCAGCGGAATATCCTGCCGCGGATTGTCCAGCACGGTGAGCAGCGTCAGCACCACCTGCACCTCCGGCAGGCGCAGAAATTCTTCCTGACCGTCCGTACGGCAGGGGATACCCCGCGTCGCGAACACACGCGAGAGAACCGGCGCCCAGCTTTTCACCGCCCTAAGCAGCACCACCATATCGCCCCAGGCACGCCCCGCCGCGTGTTCGGCCAGCAGCCGCTCCGCCAGCAGGTTCGCCTCCAGCTCGGCGTTCTGCATTTCCGCCAGCGGGTTTTCGTCATCTGCCGGCGTCGCCTCGCCCCGCACGGCCTCGCGGTCAATGATCAAAAGCTCGCAGGGGGCGGGGGTCAGCTCCGGCCGGCCGCAGTAAAGCTGCGCCGCCGCGTCGTAATTTATCTCCAGATGGCCGCCGGTCATCAGCTGCGAGAAGACGAAATTAACCCCGACCAAAACGCCGCTCTGGCTGCGGAAATTCCGGTTCAAATCAACGCGCCGGCCGCCCTCGCCCCGGCCATAGGCCGCAAATTTGGCCATAAACAGCCCCGGCTCGGCCAGACGGAAGCGGTAAATGCTCTGCTTGATATCGCCCACCATAAAGCGGTTTTGGCCGTTGGCAAGCAGCGAAAGCAGTTTCTCCTGCACCTCGTTGATGTCCTGATATTCGTCCACCAGAATTTCATAGAAGCGCCGCCGCAAGTCCGCCGCCACGCCCAATTCTTCCTTTTGCAGCAGCGAGAGAGCGTAATGCTCCAAATCGGCAAATTCCAGCAGCTTTGCCCGCCGCTTGGCCTGCTGCCACGCCTGATAATACTGCCCGGCCAAATTTACCAGCGCCAGCGCCAGCGGTTTAAGCTCCGCCAGCTCCGCGGCAAGCCCGCCGGAGAGCAGCACGCGCCCCTCGCGCAGCAGCCCGGCGACGCCCTCCCTGGCACGCTTGCGAAGCGCCAGCACCCTGTCCTTGGCCGCGATATCCACGCCCTCTTTGGCGCGCACCGGAGGGGCGCTTTTGAACTCCAGCCGGTCAAGCGCGGCCAGCACCTCCGGTAAAGCTTCCTTATTATCAGCGCGTTCCGCCAGCGCCGCCAAAGCGTCCGCCTCCGCCGCCAGCAGTGTGACGTGTTTATCCAGCCCTGCCGCCTCGGCCAGCCGCCGCGCCGAATTGAGCCGCGCCGCGTTCTCCGCCAGCCCCTCGGCCAGGCACTCGGCAAAATAGCTGACCCACGCGTCCGCTTCGCCCGCGGCATAAACCGCGCCCAGAGAGTCCAGCCACGCCGCCACGTCCGGCATACTCTGGCCGAACTCGATCAGCCGCAGCACCAGCTCCCGCAGGTTTTCGTCGCCGATACCCCGGCAGTAATGGCGCAGCAGCTCCTTAAGACCGGAATTGGCGTCGGCATAGGCCGCTTCAAACACATCGTCCAGCGTTTTTTCGCGCAAAATGGCCAGCTCGCCGTCATTGCCGATACGGCTTTTGGCGTCCAGCCCCAGCATATAACCGTTTTCATGCAGCAGCTCGCGGCAGAACGCGTGTATCGTCATAATGTGCGCCCGAGGCAGCAGCACCAGCTGCCGGTTCAGGTAGACATTATTCGGCTGCCCGGCCAGACGTTTGGCCAGCGCCTGCGCCAGGCGCGCCCGCATTTCCGCCGCCGCCGCGTTGGTATACGTCAGGATCAGCAGGTCGTCCACGTCCACCGGCTCGGTTTCGTCGGTGATGATACCCAGCACCCGCTCGATCAGCACGGCGGTTTTGCCGCTGCCCGCGCCCGCCGCCACCAGCAGGTTGCCGCCGCCTTTCTGCATGGCCGCCAGCTGTTCGTCAGTCCACGCCATGCGGCACCTCCTCTCCGGCTTCCGCCAGCAGTTGCCGCGCCTTGGCCGGGTATTTGGCGGCAAAGCGGCTGATGACCGCCGATTTTTCCAGCTTCTCCACCGGGCACATACGGGGCGACACCGCCAGATCGACCGCGCAGAGCGCGTAATAATCGCAGTATTCGCAGATCGGCCGCCCCGCCGGCGCCACCGGCAGCTGGCTCACCTCACCCCGGTTGATGGCGGAGAGCTTTTCCGCCGCCTCCTCCTTAAGGCACGCCTGCACAAATTTATACTCCGCCGGGGTCAGCCCCAGCGTCCCCTTGCCGTAAGTCATGTCCTTATTCAGCCGCACCGCCATCGTTTTGGCGTTATGCCCCGGCTCCAGATCGCGCTCGGCCAGCGTCAATGCCTCCGCGTCAAGGATAGCCAGCCCCTGCAAACGCACCGCCGCGCCCGCCTCGTCATTGGATCTGACGCTTTTCACGATCTCCTGCACCGGCACATAGAACATACCCGCCGGGCGGGCATTCTGCCCCCGTGCCCCGGCGTTCTGCAAAAGCGCCGCCAGATACAGCGGCAGCTGCCAGTTCAGGCCGTAATAAATATCCGCCGCCGTCAGCGTTTTGTTCTGCATTTTATAGTCGATGACGCGAAGATAATCCGCGCCCGCGCCCGCCGCGATATCCACCCGGTCGATCTGGCCGCGCAGCTTCACCCGCGCACCGTCGGCCAGCTCGATCACCAGCGGCGCCAGCGCGTTTTTGCCCCGCCCGCCGAAAGTCAGCTCCAGCGCCAGCGGGCGGAAAGCCCCCGCCGCCAGATTGGCCGCGATATCCAACAGCGTGCGGCAGACCACCCGGCGGATCTTCTCCGCCGCGTAGCTGTTTTTGCCGCTGTCGCGGAAGATATCAGCCAGGCCGCCCGCCGCAAAATCCTGCATGGCCGCGTCCACCAGCGGCAGCACGCTCGCCTCGTCAAGCGCCGCCCAGTCGCAGCCCGCCGCCGCAAGCCGGCTCAACACCTCGGCCAAAACGTAATGATACAGGCTCCCCACGTCCGCCGTCTGCAATGTGAACTCCGCGCGGGGCTGCAAATTCAGCCCATAGCCCGCAAAATAGCGGCAGGGGCAGGAATTGAAGCGCTCCAGCCGCGAAACGCTGGTATAGCCGCGCTCCGGGTACAGCGCCGCCACCTGCTGGGGCGAAAGCGCCGTTTGGTCGGCCTGATAAGAAAGGCCGCGGTCAAGCGCCGCCATTGCCGCCGTGAGTTTTCCCGCCTGCGTAAGCTGGCGGCAGGCGCCGCGCCAGAACGCGTCCGCCGCCGGGTTTGGCTCGTCGCCCGCCTTAAGCCCCGCCAAATGCCGCGACAAAGCGCCCAAAAGCGCCCGGTCGCCGCCCAGCGCATAAGGGGCGGCGGCAGATACAGCAGGCTGAACGGCAAGCCCCGGAAACAGCCGCTTAAAATCCGCCGCCACCGGCGAGGGATTGGCCGCCGCGCCGTCCGCGCCATGCTCATGATAGAGCAGATACAACGCCTCGGAAGAGCGGGTGAACGCCGTGTAAAGCAGATATTCCTCCAAAAACTGGCGGTCGCGCCCGCCGCCGGGGAGTTCCAGCCCCAGCGCCGAAAGCCGCGTTTTGTCCAGGCTGCCCAGCAGGCTCGTCTCCGCCGCCGCCGCGGGCAGCATGCCCTCGTTCAGCCCAAGGACGATGGCCGCTTTCACCTCCGGCAGGCGGCTGCGGCTGATCTCCGCCACATTCACCTGATTGGCCGCCGGGGGGATCGAGCTTAGGGTCAGCCGCGCCACGCCCTCCTGCCAAAGCTCGCCGAAACGCCGCGCGTCCGTCGGCATGTCGCCGAGAAAATCCATCAGCTCGGCGAGCAGCAGCCGCACCTTGGCCGCTATCTGGCGGTGCGCCTCGGCCAGGGTCAGCTCGCCCGCCGCCTGCGCCCGCGCATACCACGCGGCCAGCGCCGCCTCGGCGTCCAGCTCGTCCAGAAATTCCAGCAGCGCCCCCGCGTATGCCGCCACGTCAGCCGCGTCCTTAAGCTTATCCTGCAAATGCAGCAGCGGAGCGATCGCCCGCCCGGCCGCCGCGTTGATCTCCGGTAATTCCTCCGGCTTGCCGCGCCGAAAACTGCCCGCCTGCCGCCACATCGTGCCTTTGATACCCACGCGCAGCGCGTAATTCTCCAGCCTGTCCGCCTCCGCCGCCGTCAGCGGCGCCAAGCCCGATTTCAGATACGTCAACACCGCCGGCGTCGCCCAGTTATCCGCCGCCACTTTCAAAGCCTCGGCAATCAGCCGCACCAGCGGGTGGCGCGAAACGTCCTGCCCCATATCCAGAAAATACGGCACGTCAAAATCGCGGAACACCGCCGTCAAATAGCGGCGATACGGCGCAATATCCCGCGTGATCACCGCAATATCGCGGAATTTATAGCCCCGCTCACGGCACAGCATGACGATCAGACGCGCCGCACATTCCGCTTCCTCGCGCGGGTCAGCCGCCGCCAGCAGCTGCACCTGCCGCGGCACATCATTATGCACCGGGGCAAAGCTCCCCGCCGCAAAGCTCACTTCTATCGCCGAAAGCTCGCTTCCCTCGGCCTGCCGGTGATTGGCCGTCAGGCGGGTGACCTCCACTTCGGCGTTAAGCTCCTGCGCCAGCCGCATAAACTGGCTCCGCAGCTGCCGCTGGCCGGTGAACACCCGCGCCGCCCCCAGATCGGGCAGGGAGAGTGCCACGTTTACCGCCTCGGCCTTACGCATAATTTCCCGCAAGACGGCCATTTGCGACGGGTTTAAGTCCATGAAGCCGTCCAGCCAGATTTCCGCGCCGCCGAGACGCTCCGACCGCTCGACCATCGCCGCCAGCTCCCGCATCATCACGCCCTGGTCGCGGAAGCCGCCCTCGATCCGCTGCAAATACGCCTGATAGATCAGCGCCAGCTCCGATAGCTTCGCCGCCAGCAGATCATCGGCAGGAAGCGATTTTACCGCCCCAAACAGCGCCTCCGGGGCAATGCCGTACTGCTCAAATTCCACCAGCGTCCGCGCCAGCTGATCGACAAAGCTGGCGTTTTTGGCAGCCGGTTTCAGCAAATTCAGCTCCGACATTTTCTGCTGCACCACGCTGGCCAGCAGCATGGCGCGTCCCTGCTCGTCCAGCCAGGGCAGCTCCGGCAGGCGTTCGTCCGCCGCGAGCCACCGATACAGCACGGAAAAGCCCATCACCTGCGCGCGGAGGCTTGCCCCCACGCCGGGGTATTGCACCAGCCGCCGCTCGGCCTGGAACGTCGCCTGCTCCGGTGTAAGCAAAATTAGCGGGGCGCCCAGCGGGTTTTCCCGCAGACGCTCCGCTATTTCACTCAGGCACAGGCGGCTTTTGCCGCTGCCGGCGCCGCCCTCAATTAATCTCAGTTTCATTATCGTATAACCGTAAATTTACGCCAGCTTCGCCAGATCGCCAAGGTCGGCGGTCAAGGCCACCAGCTTTTGCAGCAAGCCCAGCCGGTTGCCGCGCACCTTTTCGTCTTCCGCCATCACCAGCACGGCCTCAAAAAACGCGTCGATCTGCGGGCGAATGGCCGCGATAGCTTTCAAAGCCTCCGGATAATCCGCCGCGTTCAAAGCCTGCTGCACCGCGTCCGCCGCCGCGTTTTCCGCCGCAAACAGGTCATGCTCCGCCGGCGTTTCAAACAGCGCCTCGTCCACCGCGTATGCTTCCTTAACGTTCTTCAGCAGGTTGGCCGCCCGGTTATAGCCCGCCATCAGCTGGGCAAACGCCGCGTCCTGCTTGAAGTCGGCCAAAGCGTGCGCCTTGCGGTAATTGGTCAGCGGCACGGCAAACGGCAAAGCCTGCGCCGCGTTGATAACGTCATACGTTACGCCCTCGTCAGAGAGCATATTATCCACCCGCTGACGGAAGAAAGCCGCGAGCGCCTGCAATGTCTCAGCCTCCGTTGCGGCCTTTGGCACTTCATAGAGGGAGAGCGCCAGCTGCGACAATTCGGCCAAATTCAGCGGCAGCTTATACTGCACAATGATCTGGCAGACGCCGATGGCCGCGCGCCGCAGCGCGTAAGGATCCTGCGAGCCGGTGGGTATCATGCGCTGCGAGAAGAACCCAGCCAGGCTGTCAATACGGTCGGCCAGCGCCAGCGCGATACCGGCATTGGTCTTCGGCAGCCCGTCGCCCGCAAAGCGCGGCAGATAATGCTCGCGTATCGCCGCCGCCACCTGCGCCGTCTCGCCGTCGTTTTTGGCGTAATATTCGCCCATAATGCCCTGCAGCTCGGTAAACTCATAGACCGCGTTGGAGACCAAATCGCATTTGGCGAGCGCCGCCGCCCGCTGCGTATCCGCCTTATCCGCCGCCGAGAAGCCGAGTTTTTCGGCGATCGCCGCCGCAATTTTGGCTATCCGCTGCACTTTGGCGTCCAGCGTGCCCAATTTCTCATGGAACACGATATGGCTCAGGCGCGGCGCGTTGTCGGATAACTTATGCTTGCAGTCCTCGTCCCAGAAGAACGCCGCGTCGGCCAGACGCGCGGCCAGCACCTTTTCATTGCCCGCCGCCACGGTGTCCAGATGGTCGCTGTTGCCGTTCCGCACGGTAATGAAGTTCGGCAGCAGCTTTTCACCCGCCGCGTCATACACCGGGAAGTAACGCTGGTGCTCGCGCATCGGCGTGACGACCAGCTCCTGCGGGATCTCCAGATACTTCTTATCAAAACGGCCCAGCAAAGCCGTCGGGTATTCCAAAATATAGACCAGCTCGGAGAGCAGCTCCTCGTCCGGCTTCACCGTGCCGCCGGCGATTTTGGCCACTGCCTGGATCTGCTGCCAAATCTTCTCGCGGCGCACCGCCTGATCGACGATGACATACTGCTTTTGCAGCGTGTCGGCGTAAAGCGCCGGCTCCTTAATTTCCACATGGTCGCTGCCCAGGAAGCGGTGCCCGCGGCTGAAGCGGTCAGCCTGCACCCCAGCCAGCTCAAACGGCAGCACGTCGCCGCCGAACAGCAGCACCAGCCAGCGGATCGGCCGGGCGAAGCGCATTTCGTTATAGCCCCAGCGCATGGGCTTGGGGAAGTAAATTTTATGCACCGCGTCGGCCAGCATTTGCGGCAGCATATCCGCCGTTTGGCCGCCCTTGATTTTCTTCACGGCGTAGACGTATTCCACGCCCTTAATTTCTTTCGTCAAAACGTCTTTCGGGTCAATGCCCTGCCCCCGGCAGAAGCCCTGGAGCGCCCTGGTCGGCTGGCCGTCGGCGTCGTAGGCCGCTTTCACCGCCGGGCCTTTGCTTTCGGCCTCGCGGTCGGGCTGCACCTCGTCCAGCTGGTCAATTAAAAGCGCAATACGGCGCGGCGTGCCATAGGTGCGCAAGTTTTCGTATTTCAGCCCCGCCTCGGCTAAAGCGTTCTGCATAAGCTCCTTAAGCTGGTTAAGCGCCGGTTCCATAAACCGCGCGGGTATCTCCTCGATACCAATTTCAAACAGCAGGTCTTTCGCCATTATTCCGCCGCCTCCTTCTGCCCGGCCTGGTCAAGCCCCAGCTCGGCACGAATTTTCGCATCTTTCAGCATGGGATAGCCCAAACGCTCGCGCTGCGCCACATAAGCCTCGGCGCACATACGCGCCAGCGCCCGCACGCGCCCGATAAAGCTCTGGCGCTCGGTCACGCTGATGGCGCCCCGCGCGTCCAGCAGGTTGAACGTGTGCGAGCATTTCAGCGCGTAATCGTAAGCCGGCTGCACCAGCCCGGCCTCGATGACCTTGTGGGTCTCCGCCTCATACATATCGAACAGGCGGAACAGCATATCCGCGTCCGATACCTTGAAGTTATAGGTGGAATAATCGACCTCGTTCTGGTGGTAAACGTCGCCGTAGCTGATGTCGTCCACCCAGTTGATGTCGTAAACGCTGTCCACGTTCTGGATAAACATGGCCAGCCGCTCAATGCCGTAGGTTATCTCGGCGCAGACGGGCTTGCAGTCGATACCGCCGCACTGCTGGAAGTAGGTGAACTGGGTGACCTCCATGCCGTCCAGCCAAACCTCCCAGCCCAGCCCCCACGCGCCCAGCGTCGGGCTTTCCCAGTTATCCTCCACAAAGCGGATATCATGCTCCAGCGGGTCGATCCCGAGCGCCCGGAGGCTATCCAGATAAAGCTCCTGCACGTTATCCGGTGAGGGCTTCAATATCACCTGAAACTGGAAGTAATGCTGCAAACGGTTGGGATTTTCGCCGTAGCGCCCGTCGGTAGGTCTGCGGGAGGGCTCCACATAGGCCACATGCCAGGGCTCCGGCCCCAGAGCGCGCAGAAAAGTGGCGGGGTTCATTGTGCCCGCGCCCTTTTCAATGTCATAGGGCTGCAAAATAATGCACCCCTGCTCGCCCCAGTATTTTTGCAGGTTTAAAATCAACTGCTGAAAATTCATGCTGTTATTCACTCCTTTTTGGGGGTATAAACTCCTAAAGTATAATTGTAACAATTTACGGCAGGCTTGTCAATATTGCCCGCCGTTTACACCTTATAATATACGCTTAAATTTTCTTTCGCCCTGGCCGCCGGCGCCCCCAGATAATAGGCCAGATAATAGGCCAGCGCCGCGTCGATCTCCTGCCGCATGGCGGGCGCGGCCTTAACGTTGAACACCCGCCGCAAGTCCCAGTTCAAAAGCCCGCTTAAAAGGCGGCAGGCTCCGGCGGAAAGCTGCGGCGGCGGAAAATCCTCCGCATAAGCGCCCGCCAGCCGCCCCCGGCAGCCCGCGCAGATAACGCCGCCCCGTTCCGGGCTGACGTAAAAGCTTTCGCCCTGCGTGCTTCGGCCGCAGGCGGCGCAGGCGTCAAAATTCAAACGGTAGCCCAGCGCGGCCAGCAGGCGCAGTTCAAAGCAGGAAAGCAGCAAAAACGGCTCGTCCAGCGAGCCAAGCAGCGTCAGCGCCGCCGCCGCCAACACAAAAACGCCCTCCTGCGGCTTGTTCTCCGGCAGCACGGCGTCCAGCATTTCACCGATATACGAGGCGCAGGCAATTTTGGTCAAGTCCTCGCGCAGCTCCGGGCGCGCTTCCACCGCCTCGCCCTGCGTCACCAGCTCGCCGAAAACGTCAGCCGGGAATAAGAAAACAGCTGCGTGCTGGCTTTCAGCTTGCTGTTCGCGCGGCGCACCCCTTTCGCCAGGCAGGAAAACTTGCCGTAGCGGCGGCTGAACACAATTAACAAGCGGTCAGTTTCTTTATAGTCGCGCCCGCGCAGTATCAGGCACTCGTCCGTTTTGGCTCGCGTATCCATAATTTAGCCCCGCAGCTTCTTCATATCGTAGCCCAGGCTTTTCAGCAGCAGCGGGTCGTCGCGCCAATCCTTTTTCACCTTGACGCGCAGCTCCAGATACACCTGCTCGTCGAAAAGCCCCTCGATCTCCGCCCGCGCCGCCCGGCCGATCTCCCGCAGCATGGCGCCGCCCTTGCCGATGATAATGCCTTTCTGGCTGTCGCGCTCCACGTAGATGAACGCCTCCAGATAAAGCATACCGTTTTCACGCCGCTGATATTGGTTCAGCGTCACCGCCACGGCGTGGGGTATCTCCTCCCGCGTTTGCAGAAATATCTTCTCGCGGATAATTTCGGCCATGATCTGCCGCTCCGGCTGGTCGGTCACCTGCTCGGCGTCATAATAGCGCGGCCCCGCCGGCAGCGCCGCATAGATAGCCTCCAACAGCTCGTCCACGCCGTCGCCGTCTTTAGCGGAAATGGCGAAAATTTTTGCCCCCGGCAGCTTTTCGGCGTAAACCGCCCGCGCCGCCGCCAAAGCCTGCCCGTCCAGCAGATCGAGCTTGTTCAGCAGCAGAAAAACCGGCGTTTTCTGCGCCAAAAGCTGCTTGCAGATATACGCCTCGCCGCCGCCGAACGGCACCGAAGCGTCCACCAGATAGCAGATGATATCCACGTCGCCGAACGTCAGCGTTGCCGCCTGGTTCATATATTCGCCCAGCTTATGCCCGGCCTTGTGGATACCGGGCGTGTCAAAAAACACCGCCTGCATACGCTCGTCGGTGTAAATGCCCTGAATTTTAGTGCGGGTGGTCTGCGGCTTATCCGAAACGATCGCCACTTTCTGCCCCAGCACCCGGTTTAAGAGAGTGCTTTTGCCGGCGTTCGGCCGCCCCACCAGCGCCACAAAGCCGGATTTATAGCCCGCCGGCTCCGCCTTATGCCCGAAATATGCGTCCAGATCCATAATTATCCCTGCCTATCGCGTAATGCCCAGCGCCGAAAGCACCTCGCGCTGACGGGCAAACTGCTGCTCCTCCGCCTGCGCGGATAGCTCGTGGTCATAACCCAGCAGGTGCAGCAGGCCATGCACGAACAGGAAGCAGAATTCCCGCTTTTGGCTGTGGCCAAACTCCCGCGCCTGCGCCGCCATCTGCGGCATTGATATCACGATATCGCCCAGCGTCGCCCCCGCCGGTATCGGCTCGTCACACAAAAACTGCGGGAATGAAAGCACGTCGGTCGGTCTATCCACGCCGCGGAATTCCCGGTTCAGCTGATGTATGCCGGGGGCATCGGTCAGCGTCAGCGAAACCTCCAGCCCCGCGGGAATACTCCCCGCCGGGCGTATGCCACGCCCCAGATTTTCGGTCAAAAGCGTCTCCGCGCCCACGGCCAGCAGCGCCGCCGCCCAGCTTTTCGGCAGCAGCGTTTTGGTCTCATTGCTCAAAATCAGCTTCATGCGTCTTCACTTTCCGCCGCCGGTTTTGCGTCGGCAGTTTTTTCGGCGGCTTTCTCGGCAGTTTTATCGGCAGCCTTTTCCGAATTCTTTTCGGCGGCTTTTTCGGCTTCTTTTTCCGCCTTTTTCGTCTTGGCGGCCAGCTCCTTGGCGAGCTGCTCCGGATAAGGCAGACGGTAATGCTTCGCCCCGGCCAGAATGGTGGCAAACGCCGACGCGATCACGTCCAGATCGCGGAAAGTCAGCGCGCACTGGTTCAGCTGGCCGTCGTTCAATTTCCCCTTGATGATATCGCGCACCATGCCCTCGATCTGCCCCGGCGTGGGCGCGGTCATCGACTGCACCGCCGCCTGGCAGCTGTCCGCCAGCATCACCAGCGCGGCCTCGCGCGTCTGGGGGATCGGCCCGGGATAGCGGTAATCCTCCTCGCGCACTGGCGCGGTCTCGATATCCTGCGCCTTGGCGGCCTCCTGCGCCTTGTTGTAAAAGCCTTTCACCAGACTGGTGCCGTGGTGCTGCTCGATAATGTCGATAATTTCTTTCGGCAGCTTATAGCTTCGCGCGATATCCGCGCCCTCCTTGGTGTGGGACGTGATAATGAACGTGCTTAAGCTGGGCTGCAATTTGTCGTGCGGGTTTTCGCCCGGCTTCTGGTTCTCCACAAAGAAGTTGGGGCGCTTCATCTTGCCGATATCGTGGAAATATGACGCGACGCGCACCAAAAGGCCGTCCGCGCCGATCCTGTCCGCCGCCGCCTCGGCCAAATTGCCCACCAGAATACTGTGGTTATAGGTGCCGGGTGCTTCCACCATCAGCTTTTTCAGCAGCGGGTGGTTGATATTGGAAAGCTCCATCAGGCGAATATCGGTGGTGATGGCAAACGCGCTCTCCAAAAGCGGCAGCGTCCCTACCATTAAAATGACGGAGACCACGCCGTTAATTAACGACATCAGAAGCGCGATATACAGCGCCGCCCGGTCATAATTCCACATGAAGCACCATGAAACGCTGACCAGCATATACGCAATGGTTATATTCGCCACGGCCAGCGCGTAATAGCTGCGCGAGTTCATACGCCCCACCTGCAAAACGCCCACCAGGCCGCCCACCAGCGCCGCGCAGACATATAGCATATGCGCGCCGCACATAATGCCGATGAAAACGCTGATGATCAGCGTGGCAAAGATGGCCGTCCGCTTGTTCACCAGCGCCGCCAGCAGCATGGCAAACGCCGGCACGGGTATGGCCAGCCCCAGCATCCAGTCCGTCGCCAGGGTGGAGTCGAATTTAATCAAGGTGATGACCCGCGCGATCAGCAGCATAACGATGAACAGCAGTGCGATCAGGTTGATGTTGCCGACGCCGAGGTTGTTGTCGCCGCTCATCTTGGTGCAGTACATTTGCAGCAGCGCATAGCAGATGATGACCAGCAGCAGCAGGCCGATATACGCCTGCAAGCCGCTGCCCGGCTGCTGCAAGCCCACGGCCTCCAGCGTTTCCACATCGGCGGCAGTGACCACCGCGCCGCGCGTAATCAGCAGTTGGCCGGGATAGACCGTGATGGAGATGGGCTGCACGCTGCTGATCGCCTGCGAGATGGCGTCCATTGTCGCCACCTGATCAAACACATGCGTGGGCTTAAACTCCAGCAGCAGCATGGCCTGGCGCATGAAATTGGCCGCCCGGCCGCTCTGCGCGATGGCGTCGATGTTGGCGCGGCACTGCTCCTCCACCTCCGGCAGAGCCGCTTCGTCAAACTCGCCCAGACCGTAGGCCGCGCTGACCGCGTTTTTCAGGCTGTTACGCAGCAGATTTTCGCCCGCGTCGTCCAGCCCCAGAAAATATTCCAATATCGCCTGGCTCGGCGGCTCGGCCGTCTCACCCTCCGCCGCCGGGGGCGTCAAAAGCTCGTTCAAATCCAGCAGCTTCGCCTCGTCCGCCGCGTCGGATACCCGCACGGCGTGCAGGGAATCAAACAGCGTATCCACCTGCACCTGCATATCCACGGCAACTTTTTCATCATATTTATAGATCTGCTCCACCTCGCCCGCCGCCAGCTGCTGCGCCTGCTCGGTGTAGATCTGGCTGGTAAACGTGGTGGCGGTGCCGAAATAATAGACGTTGCTCGGCGCGATATCGCCCTCGGCGAGCGAAACTCTGTCCGCGAGAAAGCTGCTGGCCAATATCGCAAAGGTCAGCACGATCATCACCGCAAACCACAACCAGCCCAGCCGCGTAAAGCCCTGCCGGCGGTCGGCTTCGGCCAAATTGATCTTATTATTGCTCAAAACCGTCACATCTCTTTCTTGGCGCGCTCAGCCTCCTGCCGCGCATACGCCTCGATTATCTTCTGCACCAGCGGGTGGCGCACCACGTCCAGATCGGTCAGATAGCAGAACGCGATCCCCTTGATACCGGAAAGCACCCGCTGCGCGTCCTTAAGCCCGGAGTGCGCGCCGCTCGGCAGGTCGATCTGGGTAATATCGCCCGTCACCACGGCCTTGCTGTTCTGCCCCATGCGGGTGAGAAACATCTTCATCTGGGGCGGCGTGGTGTTCTGCGCCTCGTCCAGAATAATGAACGACGCGTCCAGCGTGCGCCCGCGCATATACGCCAGCGGCACCACCTCGATCAGCCCGCGCTCCATATATTTGGCCGCCGTCTCCGCGCCCAATGCGTCGTCCAGCGCGTCATAGATCGGCCGCAGATACGGATTGACCTTTTCCTGAAGATCGCCCGGCAGAAAGCCGAGCTTTTCGCCCGCTTCCACCGCCGGGCGCACCAGCACCAGCTTCTTCACCCGGCGCTTTTTCAGCGCGTCCGCCGCCTTGATCACCGCCAGATAGGTTTTGCCGGTGCCCGCCGGGCCGATACCGAAAGTGATGTCATGATGATCGATCGCGTCCAGATAAGCATGCTGGCCGTATGACTTGGCGCGGATCTCCCGCCCTTTGGGGGTCACATATACAGTGCGGGAAAGCTCCGCCACGCCGCCGGGGGCGCCGCCCGCCAGCCGCTGGTCATAAAGCGCCATCTGATAGTTCAGCGCCACTTGGTCAAGCTCGCCGCCAGCCGCCGCCAGCGCCAGCAGCTGCTTCAGCACCGCCGCCGCGCGTTCCACCTCGCCGGGGCGGCCGAAAACCAACAGCTCTGCCCCCCGCGGCACCAGCCGAACGGAGAGCCCCTCCTCCAGCAGCTTCAGCAGCGCGTCACCCTGCCCCAAAAGCTGTTCCAGCAGCTTATGGTCGGCGGGCACGGCACAGTTTGCCTCCGCCGCCGGCTCGCGCAGGGGCTGGGCGCTTAAATTCTGCGTATTTGCCAAACCGTTTTTCGTCAAATTACGTCCTCCCATATCAACGCAGTATTCCAGACTATACCAATGCTATTATACCACAGGTAAAGCACATTGCAAATATTTTTATTTTATATGAAGTGGCGAGATATTATTGACAAATTCGCCCTGTTTGGCTATAATTTTTTCAGTATGCTGCCGGTATTGCCATATATACGGCGGTGAAAATCAAACTTTTCAGGAGGTTGTATAAGAAATGAAGAAACTGGTTAAAATGCTGGCCGTGCTGTGCGCCCTGTGTCTGGCGCTTACCGGCTGCGGCGGCGGCGACACGCAGACCGCCAACTACAAGATCGGCGTTATGCAGCTGATGGATCACGAGGCGCTGAACCTGGCGCAGGAGGGCTTTATTGCCGCGCTGACCGAGAACGGCTATGTTGACGGCGAGAACATCACCCTGCTGCTGGAAAACGGCCAGGGCGACACCAATAACCTCTCGACCATCGCGGACAAGTTTGTATCCGAGAACGTTGATCTGGCATTCTGCATTGCCACTCCCTCCACGCAGGCTATGGCTGGCAAGACCACCGAGATCCCGATCGTGGCCACCGCCGTCACCAGCTTCACCGAGGCGGGTCTGGTTGCTTCCGATGAAGAGCCCGGCGGCAACATCACCGGCACGACGGATATGAACCCCATTTCCGATCAGATCGACCTGATGTTACAGCTGTTCCCCGATGTGAAAACTGTCGGCTTCCTCTACACCTCGTCCGAGGATAACTCCGTATTGCAGTGCCAGATCGCTAAGGATTATCTGGAGACCAAGGGTATCCAGACCGTTGAGCGCACCATCACCAACACCAACGATATTCAGCAGGCTACGCAGGCTATCGTCAGCGAGTGCGACGCGATCTATATCCCGACCGATAACAACTTCGCTTCCGCTATGCCCACTGTGACCGAGGTCACCATGGCTGCCGGGATCCCGACTATCTGCGGCGAGTCTAACATGGTCAAGGGCGGCGGCACCGCCACCGTGGGTATCACCTACTACGGTATCGGCTATCAGGCCGGCTTGATGGCGATCGATATTCTGGCTAACGGCGCCGACCCGGCTACCATGCCGATCAAGGGCTCCAGCGAGTTTGAATACTGCCTGAACGGCGACGCGCTGGAAGCTTTGGGCGTAACCGTACCGGAGGATCTGGCGGACTACGTTATCCACCCCTCCACTGACGCTGAATAAACCGAATTTTTAACGCCAAACCGCAGCAAGGAGCAGCAGTCTGCCGCTCCTTGCTGTATATCTTTAACGCGACAAGAGGTTTCCTATGCTTAACATCATTCTGGGCGCGATCGCGCTGGGCTCTCTCTGGGCGGTGATGACGATGGGCGTGTATATCACGTTCCGTCTGCTGGATATCGCCGACCTTTCGGTGGAGGGCACGCTGGTGACGGGCGCCGCCGTGGGCGCGGTCTGCATAACCGGGGGCATGAACCCCTGGGTGGGGACGCTGCTGGCGCTGCTGGTGGGTCTTATCTGCGGCGCGGTCACGGGGCTGCTGCACACCAAACTGAAAATTCCCGCGCTGCTGGCCGGTATTCTGACCATGATCGCGCTGTATTCCGTCAACCTGCGCATTATGGGGCGCGCCAACATCGCCCTGTTAAATACGCCCAGCGTGTTCACGCCGCTGGAGAAGCTGCCGTTCATGCCGTGGCTGGCCGAACAGGGCATTATGACCAAAAACGTGGCGATCCTGATCTGCGGCGTGCTGATCTGCCTGGTGGTTTCCGCCGTGCTTTATTGGTTCTTCGGCACCGAGCTTGGCTCGGCTATCCGCGCCACCGGCAATAACCCGCAGATGGTGCGGGCGCAGGGCGTGAACACCGACACCATGATCCTGCTGGGCTTAATGCTCTCCAACGGTCTGGTGGCCATGTCCGGCGCGCTGATCGCCCAGAATCAGTCCTATTCCGACGTGCAGATGGGCACCGGCGCTATCGTCATCGGCCTGGCGTCGGTCATCATCGGCGAGGTTTTGTTCGGCACCAAATCGTTCAAACGCACGCTGCTTTCGCTGTCGCTGGGCGCCATCACCTACCGCGTGATCATCGCGCTGGTGCTGAAAGCCGGCATGCCCGCCAACGATCTGAAGCTGTTTACGGCCATCACGGTGGCGATCTGCCTGGCGCTGCCGCAGATCAAGGCCTGGTGGAACAAACTGAAAGGGGGCAGGAAGTGATATGCTGCAATTAAACGACGTTTATAAAACGTTCAACATCGGCACCATCAACGAAAAGCACGCCCTGTGCGGGCTGAACCTGCACCTGAACCCCGGCGATTTCACCACCGTCATCGGCGGCAACGGCGCGGGCAAATCCACCATGCTGAACGCCATCTCCGGTGTTTGGCCGATCGATTCCGGTTCCATTATCATCAACGGCACCGACGTGACCGCCCTCCCCGAATATAAGCGGGCGGGCTATCTCGGCCGCGTGTTCCAGGATCCGATGCTGGGCACCGCCGCCCAGATGGAAATTCAGGAAAATCTGGCGCTGGCGCTGCGGCGCGGCAAAAAGCGGACGCTGCGCTGGGGTATCTCCAACGAGGAGCGCGAAAAATACCACGAGCTCTTAAAAACGCTTGACTTGGGCTTGGAGGATCGGCTGACCACCAAGGTGGGGCTGCTTTCCGGCGGCCAGCGCCAGGCGCTGACCCTGCTGATGGCAACGCTCACCAAGCCTGATCTGCTGCTGCTGGACGAACACACCGCCGCGCTTGACCCCAAAACCGCCGCCAAGGTGCTGGAGATTTCCGACCGCATTATTGCGGAGGAAAAGCTGACCGCGCTGATGGTAACGCACAATATGCGCGACGCGATCGCCCACGGCAACCGCCTGATCATGCTGAAAGACGGCCGGATCATTCTGGATATCGCCGGCGAGGAAAAGAAACACCTGACCGTGGAAGACCTGCTGGCCAAGTTTGCCAGCGTGGCGGGTGAAGATTTGGACAATGATAGAATGTTGTTAGGCTAAGAAGTCCAACTGCACATAAAATTTAATGCCTCTGCCTTTTGGCAGGGGCATTTTTATATGGTGAGATAAAAATAAGTGAGAAGAAAAATTTAGAATTTTTTTTGGCGGGGCTCCGATAATACTTTTCCACTTCATGACCTTCGCTAAATCAGTGGAAAAGTATTATCCGAGCCCGCCCGTGTTGGGCAGTGCAAGAGGCGGGAAAGTTACCTGTCTTATACCCACCCCAGCAAAAGCGTCAGAGTGCTATCCACCCACCCCAGCAAAAGCGCCAGAGTGCGCCAGATACGCGAAGTGGGCTTGCGCGGCGAGGGAACTGCACTGATAGTGCGTGACCCGAGC
This sequence comes from uncultured Peptococcaceae bacterium, assembly GCA_947625705.1. Classification (GTDB taxonomy): domain Bacteria; phylum Bacillota; class Dehalobacteriia; order UBA4068; family UBA4997; genus Avidehalobacter. The sequence continues at coordinate 49,175 of CANQPG010000005.1, forward strand.
CAAACAAGCCCACGACAAAGTAGATGGTGTGCTATGGTCGCTTTTGCCGCTATTTGTTGATATACTTCCTGGGCAGCCTCGGCAGCATCGCGCTCAAAATCTCGTAACTAATGGTGCCGCAGCGCGCCGCGATCTCCTCGGCGTCGATCACCTCGTCGCCCTGCCGCCCCAGCAGCACCGCCGTATCGCCCACCTTGGCGCCAAGCCCCGTCACGTCCACCATAAACTGATCCATGCAGACCCGCCCGACGATGGGCGCACGGTGGCCGCGCACCAGCACGCAGCCGTTGTTGCTCATCAAGCGCCGCCAGCCATCGGCATAACCCACCGGAATGGTGGCGATATCCGCTGGAGCGTCGGTGGTATATGTGCGGCCATAGCTGACCGCCGTCCCCGCGGGCACCCGCTTCACATGCGTCAGCTGCGCCTTAATGCTCATCACCGGGGTAAGAGCAAGGATACTCCTGTCCACCTCCGCCGAGGGATAATAGCCGTAGAGGATAATGCCCGCGCGCACCATGTCGTGCCGCGCCCGGGGCATTTCCAGCAGCGCCGCGCTGTTGGCGATGTGCCGGCAGGAAACCTGCACCCCCGCCGCCGCCAGCTTTTCGCTGAACGCGTCAAACGCGGCCAACTGGCTCTCGGCATACGTTTTGTCCGCTTCGTCCGCCGTGGCAAAGTGCGAGAACATACCCGTAAGCTTAAGATGCGGCAGGTTGGCAATTTTCACCGCCTCGGCCACCGCTTCGTCCGGCTCATTTTTGACTGAGAGACCGATCCGCCCCATGCCGGTATCCAGCACCAGCTGCACCGCCAGCAGTTCTTCGCAGAAGCCGTTATCGACAAACGGAGCCACCAATTCGTCGATAAACTCCGCCGCTTCATACGAGAAAACCGGCACCGTAATGTGGTTTTGCAGCGCAAATATCACATTGACGTCGGCCAGCCCCAGCGGCGAAAGCAGCATGATCGGCGCTTCGATCCCCGCCGCGCGCAGCTGCATGGCTTCGCCCAGCGTCGCCACTGCCAGCCCCGCCGCGCCCTCCGCCAGCAGGCATTCCGCCACCTTTACCGCACCGTGGCCGTAAGCGTCGGCTTTCACCACCGCCGTCACCGGGCAATCGCCCGCCACGCGGCGAATTTCGGCAAAATTGGCCTTAAGCGCCGCCATATCAACTTCGATCCAGGCCGGGCGGCCACGCATTGCCGCTTCCGCCACCTGCCACATGTTTTCCAGTTCGTCCATCGCTTATTCCCCCACTTTCGCCGCGTTTTCCGCGTTGAAATTATTATTCCTCACCACCAGCAGCCGTTTATAGGCCGCCGGGAGATATTTAATGATGTCCGTGGCGCTCATCGCGTATTCCGTAAGCTCCGCCGCCGCCAGATCGCCCGCCAGCCCGTGCAGATACACGCCGAACGCCGCCGCCCGCCAAGGTTCCATGCCCTGCGCCAGCCACGCGCCGATGATACCCGCCAGCACGTCGCCGCTGCCGCCCGTGGCCATGCCGGGGTTGCCGCTGCTGTTGGCGTAACACCGCCCATCGGGCGCGGCGGTCAAAGTACGCGCGCCTTTCAGCACCACGACGGCGTTAAACTTCGTCGCCGCCTGCCGCACGGCGCTTAAACGATCGGCCTCCACCTCCGCCGGGGTAAGGCCCAGCAGCCGCGCCATCTCGCCGCTGTGCGGCGTCAGCACGGCCTGCGCGGGCTTAACGCCGGTTTCGGCCAGCGCATAGAGCCCGTCCGCGTCGACCACCTTATGGCCGGGAAGAACCGCGAGCCTTGCCGCCAGCTCTACCGTTTCCGCCGCGCGGCCAAGCCCCATGCCAATGACGGGAGTTTTACCGGGGGCAAGCGCATTAAGCGCCGGGAGAGCCCCCATATCCAGATAACCGTTGCGGGCGGTAAGCTGCTGGCTTATCACCTCCGGCGCGGGCGAAGCGACATTTGACGGTGCGGCCAGCGTCACCAGCCCCGCCCCGGCTTTCAATGCCGCCAGCGCCGCCATCTGCGGCGCGCCGGGGTAATTGGCCGAGCCGCCCACTGCCAGCACATGGCCAAACGTGCCTTTATACGCCCCGCGCGGCCGTGGCGGCAGCCAGCCCGCCGCCAGCGCCGCCGTAACCTCAACGGGTGCGTCCGCGCCGATATTAAGCGGCGTAAAGCCCGGCGGCGAAAGCTCCGCCAGCGCCTGCCGTGCCGCGCCTGCCTGCTCGTCCCCCACTAAAAGTACCACGCAGCAGACCTGCTCCCGGTCGTGCGTCAGGCTCACCAGCACGTCCGCCACGCCGCGCGCCGCCAGTTCCGCCTGCAAAGCCTGCGGCAAACGTACTTCCGGGCGGCCTGCCACGTCCCGCCAAAGCTCCGCCTGCCAGAAAATGCCGCGGCTGTCGGCCAAAAGATGGGCGGCCGCCTTATAAAACGCCTCTTTGGCGGCAAAGGCGGCGGCCAGCGCCTCCGCCGCCCGCCCGGATTTTTCGGCAAACGCCAGCTCCGCCGCCGTAAAGCGGCTTCCCGCGCCCGGCTTCGTGACCCAGCCCGCCAAGCGCGCCTTTTCGATCAGATCAACGCCTATGCCCAGCACCATTGCGTTTACCTCCTTTAAACGGGGTTTTGCCACCGGAGCGGCGGCTGTTCGCCCGGCGCTTCGGCGGCTCGCCCGGCGGCGGGACGAGATACTGCCGCCCCCAGCCGATCAAGTCCTCGCGTCCCAATTTTTGCAGCGCCGCCCGCACCTGCGGAAAATTCTCCGGCCGGGCAAAATGCAGCAGCGCCCGCTGCATATCGCGCTCCTCGCGGCTCCGCGCCACGTAGACCGGCTGCATATCGTCGGGGTTCAGGCCGGTGTAATACATGCAGGTGCTTTTGCTGCCGGGCGAGGGCAGAAACAGCTGCACCTGCTCCGGCTGATAGCCGCCCTGCTTCATCTCCAGCGCCAGCCCCAGCGCGTCCTGCAAAGTGCAGCCGGGGTGCGCCGCAATGAAATACGGCAGCAGGTATTGGGGCTTCCCCGCCTGCTCCGTCATCTTGGCAAAGCGCGCCGCAAACCGCCGGTAAACGCCGTAATCGGGCTTGCCCATCGCCGCCAGCACCCGCGGCTGGCAATGCTCGGGCGCCACCTTCAAATGGCCGCTGACGTGGTTCGCCACCAACTGGCGCAGGAAGTCGGGCTTTTTGTCCAGCATGATATAATCATAGCGGATACCGGAGCGGATAAACACCTTTTTCACGCCCGGCAGCGCCGCCACCCGCCTAAGCAGCGTGATATACTCGCTCATGTCCGGTTTCAGATTGGCGCAGGGCGCAGGATACAGGCAATGTTTGCCGCGGCAGGGGCCGTATTTTTTCGCCTTGGCGCAGCCCTGCCCGCGGAAGTTGGCCGTGGGACCGCCCAAATCGTGGATATACCCCTTGAAATTCGGCTTTTCGGTCAGCCTTTTCGCCTCAGCGAGGATACTCTCGGCGCTGCGGTTCTGGATTATCGACCCCTGATGGTGGCCGATCGAGCAGAACGCGCAGCTGCCGAAGCAGCCCCGGTGCGAAAGCAACGAGAACTCCACCTCGGCAAACGCCGGCACGCCGCCCGCCGCGTCATACGAGGGGTGCCAGCGGTTCTCAAACGGCAGCTCGTATATCTCGTCCATTTCCGGTGTGGTCAAGGGGCGCTGCGGCGGGTTCACCACCAGATACTCCGCCCCGTGCCGCTGGATCAGGATTTTGCCGTCATAGAAATTCTGCTCCAGATCGATATTATGAAACGCTTTGGCAAACGCCTGCTTGCTGGACGCCACCTGCTTCAATCCCGGCAGCTCCAGCACGCGGCGGCTGGGCAAAGCGCCCCCCACCGGCACCCGATACGCCAGCCCCGGAATATGGCGGCAATCCCCCGGCACGCTGCCCGCCGCCAGCACCTCGGCCACGGCCTTTAACGTCAGCTCCGCCATGCCGTAGACCAGCAGATCGGCGTCGCCCTCAAAAAGCCACGAGGGCTTGACGCTGTTGCTCCAAAAATCGTAATGGGCAAAGCGGCGCATACTGGCCTCCACCCCGCCCAGGATCAGCGGCGTCTGCTCACCGAACGCCTGCCGCGCCAGCCGGGCATACACCGCCGCCGCGTAATCGGGTCTAAGCCCGATTTTACCGCCGGGCGAATAAGCGTCCTGATGGCGGCGCTTTTTGGCCGCCGTGTAATGGTTGATCATCGAATCCATGTTACCGGAACTGATCAGCACGCCATAACGCGGCCTGCCCATAACTTTCAGGCTTGCGGCGTCATGCCAGTCCGGTTGGGCGATAATGCCGACGCGATAGCCCAAATGCTCCAGCCAGCGCGCCACCAGCGGCGAGCCGAACGAATAATGATCGACCACCGCGTCGCCCGTGATGATCAAAAAATCCAGATAATGCCAGTCGCGCAGGTTCATATCCTCGCGCGTCATCGGTAAAAACATAGATGTGTCCTCTTATTTAATCTTCCGCGGCTTGTGCCCCAGATAATCGCTGCTGATCAAATTAAACTCAATGCCCCAATGCTCGCCGGTGAGGGCAAAATCGGTCTTCACGCCGTGCAGGTGGCCGAAATAGCAGCGCGAGACCTGATACTTCTGCATCAGCTCGATCATTTCATTATAATCGCGCTTATCGTTCACCGGCGGAAAATGCAGCATGACCACCCGCTCATAGCGGCCGCCCGCCGCCTGCTCCTTTTTCACCGCGTCAGAGAGTGCCATTTCCAGCCGCAGCAGCTCCCGGCGGTAAATTTTGGCGGCCTCGGCGTCAAAATCGGCGCTGCCCGGGCAATACCAGCCGCGCGTGGCGGCCACCGAAAGCCCCTCCGCCAGATACGCCTCGTTTTGCAGCAGGGTGACGTTCGGCGGCATGGCTCGCTGCGATTTGGCTTTGGTCTCCCACCAATAATCGTGGTTGCCCTTGCTTAAAAGCAAATGCCCCGGCAGAAGACCGAGGAACGCAAAATCGTGCTCCCCCTCCGGGAGCGTCATCGCCCAGCTTAAGTCGCCGGGCAGGAAAACGGTATCTTCGGGCGCAACTTCCGCCTGAAATTTTGGTGAAGCCGCGCCACGTGCCGCGTCCAATCGCCGCCGAACACGTCCATCGGCTTATAAAGCTGCGGCTCTTCGCCCGGCTGAAACGGCGCGGAGAGCGACAAATGAAAATCAGAGATGACCCAAACGGACATATTACCCTCCGCGAATTTAATCTAAAACCAGCCAGCGGCAGAGCAGAAACCACAGCGCGATGTGGCCGAAAAAGGCCGAGGAACACCGCCCAAAAGACGGGCTTCCGCGTTTTGTGATGAAAAAGCTGCATGCCGGCCAGGCCGCCCAAACCGCCGGAGAGCGCGCCCAAAATCAGCAGCGTTTTTTCCGGTACGCGCCGATAATCGTGCACCGCGCAGAATTTATCCCACCCCATGATGGCCAAAAGCAGCACGTTCAGCGCCAGATAATAGACCAGCGGCAGCCGCGCCGCCGTCTCCGCCAAGGTTTCCCCAATGCCCATATTAAACTTCCCTCCGCAATTTTGTGCATATTTAACAGTTAATTTTAACATACTAAGCCTGCAAAGGTAAATAGCAAATTTAATTCTTGCCCAAAGGGTGCGCTTGCCCCGGCGGGCGGGAGCAAAAGGAGGCTTTTTTCATGCTGAAATTAAATGCCATCGACTACATCGCGCATATTCTGGTGATCGTCGGCGCGGTGAACTGGGGTCTGGTCGGCTTTTTCAACTATGACCTGGTGGGCGCGCTGTTCGGCGGCGCGGCTTCGGTCATCAGCCGCTGCATTTTCGCGCTGGTGGGGCTGGCCGGGCTCTATGTCATCAGTTTCTTCTTCCGGCGCGACCGGCTGACCGCCTAAACACCCGGAATAAACGCAAAAAAGCCGTCTGCCAGGCAGGCGGCTTTTTTCATGCCGAATTTTGGGCTTATTCTTCCGTTGTACACTCGTTCAGCAGCACCAGCGCGCGGGATTCCGCCGTGATCTTGAACGCATTGGCGGCGTCGGTGTCGATGTGCAGATCCTTGGCGTGCATTTTGCCCACGCGCGCCGGGATATTGAACAGACAGCCGGATTTATCGCCGGTTTTAATGAAGATATCCACCCGCTGGTGGTCTTTGATACCCAGCGGCGCGGCCTCCTCGTCGGAAAGGTGCAGGTGCGTGGCGGCGCAGATCACGCCGTGGTCGATGGTGATATAGCCGTTCGGCCCCAAAAGTATGCAGCCATACGTCCCCGCCAGATCGCCCGAATCCCGCAAAAGCGCGTTGATACCGGCCAGGCGCGCCTCCGTCTCGGCCAGCTCCACCTGCGTTTCGGCGCGCAGGGGGCCAAGTATCCGCACGTTTTCGATCATGCCCTTAGAGCCGATGACCGTCAGCGTTTCCTCGGCGGCAAACTGCCCCGGCTGGGTCAGCTTCTTTTTGGGGTGCAGCGTGTAGCCCGGGCCAAAAAGCTTATCCATATCGGCCTGGCACAAATGCACATGGTGGTTGGAAACGCCCACCGTGGCCACCGCCGGGTTGGTGTCGTCCAACAAAATGTTCTCGTCTATCGTGAATTTACGAATCATCGCCAATCCTCCAGCCAAATAAAATTTACTGTTATTGTAACACAAATTGCGCCCGCGCTCAAGCGGCATTTATTCAATATATTTATGCAGAAAATCTTTCAGCCTGGCCACCGTCTCGCCGTCGTCCGCCGCGTTATCGATCAGGCGGCACACCAGATCGCTCATGCTGAGGCCGTCGGGAAGATACGGCAGGGCAGGCTCCTTAAGCCTGGCCGGCGGCAGCTGCTCCGGTGCGGCAGGCTTGGCCGCCTCCCGGGGCGCGGCCATATCCTCCTGCGCCAGCAGGCGCAGCAATTCCCGCGCCAGCCCCGCCGGGTCGCCCTCACCGGCCAGATAGCTCTTCAGCAGCTCCCAAACCTCTGCTTCACGCGCGTTTGCCCAATCATCATTCTGCTTAACCACGGTAAACCTCCTTGTCCGCCCCGACATTCCTGCTGTTGGAGTCAGCTGCGTTTGCGCCGTTTCAGCTTCACCTTGGCGCGCTGGTTGGCGGTGTTCTTGCGGATCAGCTCGCGTATCTGCTCTTTTTCGTCCTCCGAAAGCCCCTTCAAAGGCAGCACCACCATGTGGAATTTCAGCAGCACAAAAACGATCGATTCGTCCGTTTCAAATATCCGGCTGAACTCACGCCAATGCAGGCGGCGGTCGCCGTGATTGCTGCACACGGAGACGCCCTTAAAATTCAGCACGATGCGCTGGTCATTCACCCAAAAATCGTTGTTGTCGCGCATAAACTTCCAACGCTTTTTAACATAGATCGGCATACCGAGGAACGACACCACCACCACCAGCACCACGCCGGCCTTGGTCGTCCACGGCACGTCCGGGTTGGTGAAGCTGCCGGTGATCAGCGTCTGCGCCAGCAGCGCCACCGCCAGCAGAATAATTAACTGCGACCAACCGCGGCGGAAGAACTCCTCGAAATGCGCCCGCTGATACTGGGCGTCGCTGATGGTCAGCTTGATCTTGAACTCCTTATTTTCCAGCTTATGGCTTTTGATCGTGTCCTGGCGCGCCTGTTCGGCGCCGACCAATTCGCTGTTGATGTCAGCCAAATGAATAACCTCCCCCAAAAGTTGCTTATAAATTCAGGCAAACCAGCAGGCTGCCGCCGGTGAGGCGAACCGTCGCCGCCTCCGCCCGCACCACGTTGCTGATACCAAGCGTCTGCCGCCTTTTTAGCCGCCCGTTCAGCGGATACTCAAATCCGGAGAGCTCCACCCTCTCACAAGCCTCGCTGAGCGAAAGCAGCGAGAGCGTTTTGCCGCCAAAGCCGTGCAGGCTAAGCTCCTGCGGCACGCCGGCGGCGTAAAGCGGGCATAAGATCGCGTCGTCATGCACCAGCAAAACTTCCGCGCCCAGCCGCGCCAGCTTCTCCGCGCAGGCGATGTTGGCCAGCGTTTGGTCAATGCGCCCGCCCAGCGCCGAGAGAACCAGCAGCCGCCGCCGGCCGCGCTCCCAGAGCGTTTGCAGCAGAAACTCGCCGTCGGTCAGGTCTTTAGCAGCGGGCAGCGTCAAAATCTCGCACCCCGCCTCACGGCACTCAGCCAGCCCCGCCGCTGAAAGCGAATCAAAATCGCCGATCAGCAGATCAGGCTTACGCCCCACCGCAAGGGCAAGCGCCGCGCCGCCGTCCGCCGCCGCCATGTATGGCGCGCGGACAATGGCATTAAGCAGCCGGCCGCTCCTGGGCGGCTTGCCCGCCAGCAGCACCAGCGCCGTGTCGTCACTCAACAGCTTTTCGGCCTGTAAACGCATGGTTCGCCCCCGCTTCTTTAACGTACTATTTAACATTATACACTAAAACGCAGCAGATTTGTAGAGTTTTTGCACTGATTTTGCCGGATAGAGGAAAAAAATTGCCCAAACGCCGCCGTCCGCTTGTATTCGCTGCCAAATTATTGTATAATTATATGATATAATTAGATAATTAGTTGTGTTTTTATTTTGCGGACAGGAGGGCGCGAGCAATGCAGCAAACCCCCAACAACCAACCACCCAAGGCGGATAAAGCGCCGCAGCACAAGGCGGGCGATAACCGCCGCCTGCCCCAGCGCGTGGAGGATCTGTTCAATTTTCAGCAGTTAATTAAGTCGTTTTACCTGTTCATGACGGGGCTGCTGCTGATCATCGCGTTTTTCATCGTGCAGAATCTGGCCTCCGTCAAAAACGGCTGGCAGAGCTTCGTCACGCTGGCGCAGCCGTTTATCTGGGGCATATGCATCGCCTATGTGCTGACGCCGCTTTTGAAGCGGATCGAGCGGGGCTTGTGCAAAAGCAAATTTCTGGCCGGGCATTTCAACACCCGCCGCGCCCTCGGCATCATCATCACGCTGGGTATCATATCGCTGCTGCTGGGCGTCTTTTTCAGCATGGTGATACCGGAGATCGTGAACAGCGTCATTGCCCTGTTCAACACGCTGACCAACTCCACCTCATACGACTGGCTGCGCGACTATCTGGGGCAAATCCTGGCTAAGCTGTCTGAGCTGGGCATAACCGACACCACCATGGAGGATATCCCGGGGCAGATCAGTGAATATCTGGAACACCCGGGTGAATATCTGGCCGAAGCGCTGCACTACACACAGCACTTCTTCGTCGCGGCCGGCATGAGCCTGAAAAACATTCTGCTGGCTATTATCGTCTCGATCTACCTGATGATCGGCAAGGAGACGTTCATCGCCCAAAGCAAAAAAATCGTCTACGCCTGCGCCGAAACGGAGCGTGCCGAGCATTTCCTCGATTTTTGCAGCCGCACCAACCGCATTTTCAGCGGCTTCATCTCCGGCAAACTGCTGGATTCGCTGATCATCGGTATCCTCTGCTTCATTCTGATGAACATTCTGCGGCTGGATTACGCCATGCTGATCAGCCTGATCATCGGCGTCACCAACGTTATCCCGTTCTTCGGCCCGTTTATCGGCGCGATACCGAGCATACTGCTGCTGCTGATCATCTCGCCCAAGCAGGCGCTGATCTTTGCCGTTATGGTGCTGGCGCTTCAGCAGTTTGACGGCAATATCCTCGGCCCGAAGATCCTCGGCGGCGCCACCGGCCTCACCTCGTTCTGGGTCATCTTCGCCGTCATCATCATGGGCGGAACACTGGGGCTGGTGGGCATGTTCATCGGCGTGCCCATCTTCGCCACCATTTATATGGTAACCAAAAACGTGGTGGAAAAGCGCCTGAAGAAGAAAAATCTGCCGGTGGATACCCAAAGCTACAAATAGGCATATCCGCCGGGGTTTTGGCATAAAATGCACCGCAAAGCCCGAAAAAGGCGGTGTGCGCCATGCCCAAACCGAGCCTCCCCAAACTGCATTTTGCCCCACCCCCGCCGCTAAAGCGCTTTTTGCGGCGTCTGCGCCGTCTGCTGCTGCTGCCGGCGGCCGTTCTGGTGGGGCTTTTGCCTGTTCTGCTGTGGCTGCTTTTGGCGCTGCTCTGGTGGCAGCTGCCGTTTGATTTTTCCGCCGACGTCCGCTGGTTCACCACGCTATGTCTGGTGGCCGCGCCGTTTATGGCCGGGTTTGCGCATTGCCGCTGGCAGCCCGCCGCCCCCGTCACTGCCGGGGCGATCGCGGCTTTTTGGCTGTGGCTGCTGGGGCTTGTGCTGTGGCTTATCGCGTTCGGGGCGCCTGTTTGGCAAAAGGCTTTGGTTTCGCTGCTGGCCGCCCTGCTGCTGGGTGTGGCCGGTGGCATGTCCGCCCGGCGCATTGAACACGTCGTGCAGACGGAGCGGCAAAAACAGCAAAACGCCGCCGAATAATTTTTTTGGAAAAGCTCTTGCAATTCCCGACCGCCTCTGGTATAATAATTTCTGCACATATGCCGAAGTGGTGGAATTGGCAGACGCGCCGGACTCAAAATCCGGTGATGGCGACATCGTGTGGGTTCAAGTCCCACCTTCGGCACCAAAAAAACAAGTTGCCCCGCAGGGGCGGCTTGTTTTTTTTGCTGAGATGAGCGCAGAACCCACAAAACACCAAGCGGATACCTCTGACTGATGTTTGGGAAAAGGCCATTGGCAATCACGCCCAAAACTGCGGCAGCCAGGAAAGCGGTGTCCGCTTCAAGTCCCTCCAACAATTTTACTTAAGTTTAAGCTGGGGAAATTCTTGTCAAAATAAGGCTTGATCCTGCTTTTGACTGTAAATGAATAGTTAGAGTATTACTCTAAAATGCCTAAATATTTACCAAGACCGACCTTGGGTATAAGATGGCGGGAGCAAATCAAAAAGAATACTCTGCAAAAATTAACTTACAGAGTATTCTTTTGCTTTTTGCCAATTAGTTTATATTTCTGCAAATACTTGTACGGCAAGTGCATTTCGTACTGCTATTAAAAATAATATCGGTAGCCACACTTTGGGAAATGGTATTTTTTTGGATAGTGGTACATCAACAGCTGCCTTTATTTACCGTCCTACTTATATATTCCCGCAAAAGTCGATTTGGTGACATTTTTTGGCAGTTTTTTTTTAAATTTGTCATAATGACAAAAAAGCCAGGCAGACCTTTAACAGTCTGTCTGGCTTTTTTATAGTTTATTTATACTCCGTTTTTAATTCTTAAAATTTAATACCATGAGCCTTTACCACCCCAATAACCTGTTAGTTTCAACTCAAGCATACCACCATCATCATCAAAAGCTTGATAATAAATGCTGCTATCAGCCAAATACCAGCAATCCTTCACCATATTATACAAATATATTTGATTACCTTCGCCATGTACAAATTGCCACTTTGCAACCAAATCGCCGGTGCGGTTATAAAAGCTGTATATTGAACCCAACAAATCAAGCGGAGTATACTTTGCAGGCGGGGCAACTTCTGCGCCTTGCCCCTCATATATCATGTATATGCAGGTATTTATAATATCTTTGGTACGTATTGTTATGCACTGCTCCTCAGAAGATTTCTCTAACTTCATTGAATAAATAGGCTCGCCATCAATTGGTTGACCCGGCAGAATAATTCTTACCACATCGGACTCATATTCAACCACACAATCAAGTTGTTCTGATAAGAAAGACAGCGGCAGCATGAGCTTTCTGTTTTTTAAATAGGGAACGCCACTCAATTCTTGCTCATACGTAAAATCCTTACATTCTAGCAGTTTTTGCAGAACAGATATGCCACTCTTCATATATGGCAATCTGCTCATTACCTGCATATAACGGCCTAGTGGTAGTTGAGGTAAGGATATTCTGATGGTTGCTTTTTGCTTACCACATACCAGTTCAATGCAACAATTGCTTTTGCTAATTATAAACACATCCCCATCTTGATGAAGATCTGCACCAATTTTCTTGGTAAGCGATTGTATTGGAACATAAATAAGTCCGTCATTCGTTTCAGGAGGCACGTCAAAATCCAATGCCTCACCATCAATACCAATATGCAACGCCCATGCAGGTGTTGCGGTATAAAACAAAATTATACTCAATATGACAGCAAACCATAATTTTATTCTTCTCATTTTATTACCTAAAATTTAATTGTATGTTTTTGACTAACTATACTTCCGGATGTATTACAGTTGAACGGCGGGAAATTAGCTGTACCAAAAATCTTGTTATTCTCCATCCAGCTATCTAATAGCGAAGAGTCCAAATCAATCATGTTATAATTACCAGACGTGCTGCTTTTACATAATTGTGTGTCATAATATTGAACAATTATTGTACCCAGACTGAGCTGCCCATCATAACCACCGTTATATCCCAATCCAGTTACACGCCCAGAACGCAGATTATTGATTTCTGCATTGCTAAATGATTTTGCATAACCTAATACTATATACTGCATCTTACCATCAATATTTGTGCCATTGATATAATATTTCGCTTTTTTACTTGTAGATTCATATCTTAAGTTGTGCGTTATTGTAGTATTTCTTTTAAAACGCGTTGGCACATCACCATTGACATCTTCAAAATTTAAAGCCCCGCCATTAACTCTAATATATGGTGAATAGTCCAATTTAAGAATATTAAATTGGACCCCACCTTCCATATCAAAACCATTACCACTTAATATATTATAAATATATGGAACACTACCATTTTCCGGTTTAAAATAATTGGTTGTCATGCCTATACTATATAGAGTTGGTAAATGAACTTTTGAAGTGATACCCATATATCCAGTTTTGGATACCTGCCTAATAAATGCTCCACTATCTTGACCAACAATTATATTTGCTCTCTCTGAGTCCGTCTGCATATTTTCTATTTCAACATTATAGTTCCCCAAATCACAGTTGTCATAATTTAAGCTTCCAACATAGCCCTCTTCAGAAAAAACTCTCCCATCCTCTGTCAAATAATACACAAAAGCATTGTCAATAAGTTCTTTAATAGCATTTTCTATATCTACAGCCATCGAAGTTTCCTGAACATTGATGGATTCCAAAAAAGCTTTTTGGTCAAGCAAGTTCATTTGCTTATAGTTTTGCAGTTGATACTCAACTTCTTCCTGTCTTAACTTGGCAATTTCTGTGACATAATCAATATCGTCATTTTCCTCCGCCGCCCAAGCCGGCATAGCAATCCCCAAACAAATAATCAATGAAAGGATCATCGCTAATAAGCTTCTGCGTTTCATAAAAGAAACCTCCTCCAAAAATGTAAATAGTAACGATAAACATGGCTGATCTGCTCGCCAATCTAAGCATTTCTACCCCCTAACTCCCTCCTGCCCCTAATATGATTTCCGAGCAAAATCTTTGCCTTTATTTACCGTCCTACTTATATATTCCCGCAAAAGTCGATTTGGTGACATTTTTTGGCAATTTTTTCAAAAAAATTTATCATAATGACAAAAAAGTCAGATAGACCGTTAACGGCCTATCTGACTTTTATTATTGTTAACGATCAAACTGAATGTCCGACGAGACTAATCAAGCGAAAATGCAGCGCACTGTTATCTGCCTTTACAAATATTATATTATACCCCATAGTATTAGCTATTCTGATAAGGCTTTAAGCATAGTTTGCTCTCCGCCATCCAGTGGCAGCAGATATCTGCCATAAGTTTGCTGCATCAATTCCTCATCTTCGACAACATCATCTGATAACGCAGCTTCTGCTATCCCGTTAATCAGCACACCTTCATTCTTAACCCGCCAGTCCTTCGGCTGAGTGGTGTAACCGGTCAGCACATACAGCGGTCCATCCTTCTTTATGGTTATGTTATATAGATAATCAGGATCGCCGAGCTGCGTTTTTTTACCATCAGTTAAATCAACGGCATATACGCGGTATTTATCGCCAAAGCCCATTTGCATTGCCAAATAATAGCATACCCCATCCTTTATCTGCCAATCTGTAATATTCCAATCAGCGGCCAAACGCCGACATTGCCCGTCAGATTTAAGCTCCCAAAGGTAATCCGTGCCGGTTGTCCCCTCGCCCAGATGAACCGTCCGATAACAAGCCTCCTGCCCGGCGGCTTTCTTAATGGGAGTGTATTTCATACCATCATAATATTGCCATTGCCCGGCAATATAAACAAAAGGAAAATCAACCTCAATCTGCTGCTGTTCTCTATTCCAATGAACCTTAACCTCACATAAATTTCTTATCGCATAAAGCGGCAGATAAAGCTGATTGTTACGAATCAAAGGCTCTCTACTCTCATTCATTTCTTTGCCATCCAAATACCATTTGCCGCCAGTCAGCTTAAAAACCGTAGTATCCAGCCCAGTGCTTACGGTAGCCTGTTTGTTGGCATTATCCCAGTCAATCGTCACGCAGCAAAGCTCAATAGTATCGCGCAGTGGTAAATACGCTGTTTCATTCTGAATAAAGGCCGTCAACTTGCCTGTTTCACCGTTAAAACTTATTGGACAAGTCGCCGTTGTTGCTGCCAGAACAGCCTGTGGCATAAAGCAAAATACTAAACAAATTAAGCCAAATGCAATTTTTTGTTTCATAATAATCGCCTTTATTTATTGTCTTTTAATATACATGGAAACTGTACCATTACCAATATTGTAATAATTATATTCCCCGTCACCATCATCAGAATATTCGAATTTAGAACTATTCTGTATTTGATTATTAATAGCAATTTTATTAAAAATGCCAACATTATATGCCGGAGCAGTGCCACTGCCACCAATAGCAGTTACCCATTTATGATAATTAACACTTTCAAGATTATATACGGTGTTAGATTCCATAATACTTGTAAGTTGTGTAGGCCCACCATTGCCATTTCTATCAGCATATCTGGCCAAACCATAAGCTTTTAATACAATCGAACCTTTGCTTCCCCAACCACTATTATCAATATCGACACTTTGATTATTGGGTACGCAAACTATTGTAATATCTTGACCAGGCATATAACCATTCATATATGTTGCCTCTTGACGATTTGGCAGAAAAATTCCCTTTTCAGTGACTTTTTTGCCATTTGCCTTAGTGGCAGTAATCGTCATAAAACATTTCCAAACATCTGTGTCAGGATTCTGATAAACTAATCCCAAATCTGCTTCAAGCTTACTAAACGCATCAGCAGAAAAGCCCCCAGAAAAGCCGCTATAAATATAAAGATTCGAACTGCTCGCTGTCGCCGCAGATATAGTAGCGCTATCAGGCAATGTAATAACACACTGCGAAGGATTTACAGTGCTATTATAAATCTCCATTCTAGCATGATAGCTTACAGAGTTAGTAGCAAAAGGCATTTCTATCATGGGCATCTCGTTCAAAAGCTTTTGTGCATACATTTTTTGCATTTCCATTTTATCATCTTCCGTCAGAAGAACAACATCCATTTCAGCCTGCATAGGAGAGTCGGCCGTCTGTTCATAAA
The DNA here is from genome assembly GCA_947625705.1 of uncultured Peptococcaceae bacterium. Lineage (GTDB taxonomy): Bacteria > Bacillota > Dehalobacteriia > UBA4068 > UBA4997 > Avidehalobacter. The sequence continues at coordinate 64,594 of CANQPG010000005.1, forward strand.
AGAAAATTTCATCCGCGCCCACAAGGGTATAATTAAATGTGCCTTCAGGTTTGCCGTTAGAATCAAAGTGCATATCATTTCTATACGATGTCATAGCTTTATTATATGCGTTGATAATATCGGATTGCTGCACTTCTTTATCCGCAGTAGAAGAAACAATATTTACCATCACCTGCTTATTTTCTCCGTTTAGGTTAATATTAGCATCTTCCAATACCTTGCTTGTTTCATTAGCACCTGCTTTAATAGAGCAGCCATCGCTGTTAGTTTCCTCTGCCGCCCAAGCCGGCATAGCAATCCCCAGGCACATGACCAATGAAAGGATCATCGCTAATAAAGTTCTCTTTTTCATAAAAGAACCCTCCTTAAAAAATTAAATAGTAACGATAAACATGGCTGATCTGCTCGGCAATCTAAGCATTCCTACCCCCGAAGCTCCTTTCTGCCCCTAATATGATTCTGGGCAAAATCCTGCCTTTATTTACCGTCCTACCTATATATTCCAAAACAAGTGCGTTTGGTTACATTTTTTTGACAATTTTTTCAAAAAAGTTTATCATAATGACAAAAAGGCAGATGGACCGTTAAAGGTCTATCTACCTTTTTGTCATTAAAAGCTCACTAAGTCTTTTTTCTTTTTGGGCACCTGCAATTTATGCCGCCGATGAGTATATTAAATGTTTATGCATCTGATTAAGCGTTGTGCGGTATGCTGTTTCATCAAATACATACCATTTATCTGCGTTAACATCATACAATAAATTGCGGCTATCTTCGCCAAATTCGGGTTCTCCCTCGTACATATGAAACAACTGATAACTCAGCAAAGCCTTATCTGCCGGGATATCGTTTTGCGTCGGCATCTCCTGATAAAAATATAGAATATCAGTTAAGGCGTAGTAATCATAGACTGTAAAGGTTGATCCATAATCGGTTTTTGGCTCTGCAACCTCTCTTATCCTGCCAGAACTTAATGCTTCATATATTGGAGCAATATTGCTATAAAGATAGCGCGAACGAGACATCCCAAAGCCGTTTTCTGTTGTCATATAGAACAGGTTGTTTCCGTTAATCACTACCGGGCTACCAATAATATAATTAATAAAAACCGTCTTTTGTAGTGCGTTATAACTAATTTGCCAGCCCGGAATTGATTCTGCCAGAAAACGCAGCGGTACATAGGTTTTGCTATGCCAAAGATGGGCTGGAGCATCTAGAGCAATATTTTCTGGCTGTTTTCCAGGATAAGTTATTGTTGCCACTTTAGCGCCCAGAGATAATGTTATTACAGTGTCATTATAAGTCAACTGTATTGTCTTATCAGCATAACTTACATAGGCACCCATTTTCTCTGTAAGAGCGCGCAACGGAAGGTAGACGCGACCGTTGATTATTCTATAAGGAATTTCAGCAGTTATATCCTGACCATTTAATATCAGTTTGGTTTGAGTTGCTGTTGCTGTAATGGGCATTGACATTACCAATAAAACCAGCATAATGGTTGCAAAAAGCTTACGCACAATAGTCTCCTTATTTATAAATCGATACATAAGAACCACTTCGGTGAATATAAGAATTAGTACAATCTATAGTACCATACCATTGATTATTTTTCCAATTACTATATTCACTATATGAACTCCATGCTTTGGAGTTGTTTTCATAGTAGCGTTTAACAAATACATTAGCATATTTTTGATTTAACGATTTTGTACTTATATTACTACCATTAAAACTCGTCTTGCCAATAGAAGTCATCCTTTTTACGGATACACCATTAATATTTGCGTTATTAAATCCTGTATTTGCTGAATGTAAGTAATCAGGACCATACAAGTATGCTGTATAATTAGCATCAGCAGTAGATGATTTTTTTAAGAAGAAACTAACATCCTTAATAGTATCACCGGAGTAAAAGGGGAATTTTTCTGCATAAGTGTAGGCGTCACCGCTTTTTATAAAAGGTAACCAGCGAGGTTCGTTCTCTTCATTACCTTTTTGGTATGCAAATCCGCCCTCAATACCAGTAACATTAGGTGCTTCAAAACCATAATAAACCCATGCCTGTTCGCCATCAGTAATATTGGAAATTGTTGGCAAAGTTACATCAGCTATAATTTTATCAAAACCACCATAGCCTAATTGCCGTCTTTCAAATGCTCCTGTATTTCCGCCAAAAATTTCACTTACAGTAGGATTATCTTTACTCATTGGGGCAATACCATCTTCACCATAGATTTCAGTAATATCATTGTCCATAACAAATGGAACGGTTGATATATCTTGAACTTCGCCAATATAGCCCTTTTCCGAATCATAAACCCTGCCATTTTCGAAATCTACATATGTTACAGGAATAGTTTTTATATTGTTGATTTTTTCAAGTAAGTTTTTTTTCTCTTTTGCATCAATACTACTATCCAGAACAATATCTTCTGCATAACAGAACATATCATCACCAGAGATTTCTGTCTGTCCGGATAAAGTAGCGGGTATCATTTCAATTAAGTTAACATTTCTTGCGATAATGCTATGATCCTGTAACTCTTCTTCAATGACATCTAAGCGTAACCGGTTAAAAAATTCCGTATCATATTTGCTGTCCAAATCAGCAAAATCGTTTTCTGTGTTTTCTGTTAAGTTTTCACTTTCAGCCGCCCAGGCCGGCATAGCAATCCCCAAGCACATGACCAATGAAAGGATCATCGCTAATAAACTTCTGCGTTTCATAATAGAAACCTCCTTCAAAAATGTAAATA